>URGP01000006.1 GCA_900547395.1 uncultured Opitutales bacterium
ATAAAAATCTCCTAACCCCGATTTTTTTATTGTCCGAATTTTGGGGTACAGTTCACTTTTAGGCGCGGTTTTTTTCGGCAATGTTTTGCAAATTGTGAGCTTTAAATTCTAAGTTCGTGGCAGTTTGAGATTACTTTTTTCAGCTCGCTTTCGGTAAACCAGTGCTTTTTCCCGTTAAATAAAATTAAAAATTCTCCTGTTTGCTTGTTGTAGCCTTGCATCAGGGCGAATGTGATTAGGTTTTTATTTAGGTTGAACGATTTTAGTTGGAGTTTGCCGAGAGATTTTTTCCACGCGGCAATGTCGGTTGCGGCTAAGCGGGATTTTTCGCGGTCTGCGATTTTGCCATAGTCTCCGGAACTGTAAAGCGAAATGAAAAGCGGCAAGCCCTGGTCGAGTTTAAGCCTTGCATTGTTTGCGGAAAATTTGATTTGCTTTAACTGCATGTTGTTTGCCGACAGGTATTTGTCGGTTGCTTCCAAAATGTCGGAAACACTGCGCACCTTGTTTGTACCCGCGTCTTTTTGCATTACTTTATTGTACCTTGCCAAATCCATTTTAGGATCGACATAAAGGAGCATTACAAGCAGAGAAGTCGGAATATCCCTCGTTTTTTCGATAACTTCTTTTGTGGGATTTACTTTGACTTTTAAAATTACATCGCCATTGCTTTCTTTTACGATATTTTGCAGAAGCTTTGTTTTGATTTCGGCATTTGTGGTTTTACTGCGCTGGGCGTGCGCGGCGGAAAAACTTATCGCAATCGATGCAATAATTATGAAAATGTTTCTTAATGCTCTCATAATTTTATTGTATTAAGAGTAATTGCGATTTATTTGCAAGCTTTTTCTTAAAAAAGCCTGTTTGGTATATAAAATATTTCCTGCCTGATTACTGCTTTATGCACATGGTGCAGAAGCGGATTTTCCCGTCGCGCTCGATTTTTTCGATGCCGTGGATTTCGCTTTCGTAGCCGCAGAATTTGTTTTCAAAACTTTCGCGCGCTTTGAGGTAGTCGAAAACCGCTTTTGACTTTTTGTTCAGGACTTCTCCACCCATAAGCATCGGAATGCCGGGGGGATAGGGGACTATCATTACGGCTGGAATTCTGCCGAACATGTCTTTTAATTCAACAAGTTCGACATTCTTTTTAACCACATTGCGGTAGGCTTGGGTCGGCTTCATCGCCTGGTCGGGCAGAAGGTCGAAAGACTTGTGCATAAGCTCTAACATTTTTCGCTCTTTTATGAATTCGTGCATTGTGCGGCAGTGGTCTTTCAGCCCGATACCCTTGTATTTCGGATTTTTCTGTGTGAATGCCGACATTGCCTCTTCCATTGGCGCGTTAGCGTCGTACAAATTTTTGAAGTGAAGCAGGGCGGAAAGCAGGGTTTCCTGTTTCGCGCGGTTTGTGCCGAGCGAATTTAAGAGAAGGAACGAATAATAGTCGGTCTTTTCGCATACTATGCCCTCTTCAAGCAGGTAGTTTGTGACTACTGCCGCGGGAATGCCCGTTTCGGAAAGGGAGCCGTCGGGATTTATGCCTGGCGTTATGAAAGTCAGCTTTATCGGGTCAAGCATTGCATAGCCGTCTTCGATTTCCTCAAAGCCGTGCCAATCGTCGCAGGAATTTAAAATCCACGCGCTTTGCGAGGTGGCGAGGTATTGCGTCGGGACGTTCTCGAAGTTAAGTATTTCCTTGTCAACCTTTACCTTTCTCGGCTGCCATATTTCAAAGAACCAGTCGTTCGGGTTGCGGGATTTCAGTTCCGCCGCTATTTTTGCCACTGTTTTGCGAAGCCCTATCGCCATCATTATGACGTCCTTCCACATGCTTTCCCCGCTGTCTTCCATCATTTGGGTCGCCACGTCCAAAGAGGCAATCATATTGTATTGCGGGGATGTCGAGGCGTGCATCATGTATGCCTCGTTCAGCTCGTCGGGGTTGATTTTTCGGCTTCCGCCGTTTTTTACGTGCAGCATCGACGCCTGCGAAAACGCTGTCAAAAGCTTGTGGGTCGATTGGGCTACATATATCGGCGGAGTAGTTGGCGTGGTTTCGTCTTGGGTCATGCCAAAAAATCCGTCGTAAATCGGATAAAATTTTGCGTAGGCGTACCAGGCTTCGTCAAAATGAAGGTTGTCGGCAATGGGTTCGAGGGCGCGCTTCAATTTTTTTACGTTGTAGCAGACGCCGTCGTAGGTCGAATTTGTTATTGCGGCGATTTTAAGCGTCTTGGGGCGCAGGTCGGCAGGAATGATTTTGCTCTTTTTTATTTTTTGCGCGACGGATTTTTCCGAAAGCTCCGAAAGCTTTACGGGACCCATTATTCCCCAGCGGTTTCTGCGCGGCTTCATGTAAATCGGGTAGGCGTCGGCGTTTACCATCGCATAGTTTAGCGACTTGTGGCAGTTGCGGTCAACAAACACGACGTCGTCGGGCAGAGCGATGCTCCGCCATATTATCTGGTTTACGTTTGAAGTTCCGTTTAGAACGTAGTATGTCAAGTCTGCCCCGAACACTCTTGCGGAATTTCTTTCGGCGTCTCCCGTAACCCCGCTGTGGTCGAGGAGAGATCCGAGTTCGGGTGCGGAAATCGAAAGGTCGCTTCTAAAAATGTTTTCGCCGAAGAACTTAAAGAGCGCGACGCCCGAAGGGTTCCGCAAAAATCCCGTCCCGCCCATGTGCCCCGGGGTGTGCCATGCGTATTTGTACTCTTCCGAATAGTCTATGAGCTTTCCGAAAAACGGCGGATACAAGCCCTTTACGTACTTTACGAGATGTCGTTCTATTCTGCCCGCCAGAAATTCTATTGTGTCGGAAGTCTTCCAAAGACAGCCCGTGAGCTGGTTTATGACTTCGAGGGGAATGTCGCTTGCTTCAAGCCAGTCGGTCAAAAGAAATACGGGGATTTTCGGGTTGCGCTTTCTTATTGCGCTTAGTACGGAAGCGGGGCTGTGTTTTGCAGCGGGGTTTGTGCGGTTTATGTCCCAGTCAATGACAAGCGCGCCGAAATCCGTCCTGCTTAAAAGAAGTTCGATGGCGTCTTCGTAAGAGAGACACGGCACTATTTTACAGCCGTGCTCCGTTTCGAGTTCGTGTGCCAGTTCGCGCAGACGGAAGCTTTCGTCGTTTCTTGTGTCAAATTGGTTCGACACTATCAAAATCGGCCAAGATTCTTTTGATATTTTCATCGTTAAGGTTTTTTTGATGGGCTTTTTTGCGTGAAAGTGCGAAGCTTGCGAACCTCGAAAACAATGTAAAACCGCCGATTTTATTCCGCACTTGAAAAATAGAGTTATGAGATTGGTATTTTTGACGGATTTATCAAGCAAATTTAAAAATTTCCAAAAGAAATTTTTGAGCGAAAATGCTTGTAAAAACAATGGTATTATATTGCTATGTTATATATCGGAGCTTTTTTATGGATTTGGCTTTAAAAATTATAAACGGCTATCGTTTGGGCATTGAAGAGGCTGAGGATTTTTCAAATTCTTGCGGCGTTTTGGAAATGTGCGAAATGGCGGACGCCGTCCGCAGGCATTTTTTTCAAAACAAAATAGAAACCTGCTCCATCGTGAACGCGAGGTCGGGCAGATGCCCCGAAAATTGCAAATGGTGCGCCCAGTCCGCCCACAACAAAACGGGCGCGGAAGTCTATCCTTTGCTCGGCCGCCAAAAACTTTTGGACGTCGCAAAATCTTCGGATGCGGCGGGAATTGCGCGTTTTAGCATTGTAACTTCGGGAAGAGCTCTCACTGATGCGGAAGTGCAAGAAATTGCAGAGGCAATGATAAAAATGCGCTCGGAGACGGGCTTAAAGCTGTGCGGCTCTTTGGGGCTTCTTTCAAAACCCCAGCTTAAAACTCTCTTTGACGCGGGAATGACCCGCTACCATTGCAATTTGGAAACCGCGCCGTCTTATTTCCCAAGCCTTTGCTCAACGCATACTATTGACGACAAAATAAAGACCATAAATTGGGCAAAAGAAGTGGGGCTTGAAATTTGTTCAGGCGGAATAATCGGCATGGGCGAAAGTAGCCGCCAGCGCATCGAGCTTGCCGTGAAGCTTAGGGAAATCGGCTCTATGTCTATTCCCGTAAACATATTAAACCCCATAAAGGGAACTCCCCTTGAAAATTCAAATAGGCTTTCGGACGACGAAATTTTGAGGGCGTTTGCGATGTTCAGGCTCGTAAATCCGACCGCCCACATCAGGTTTGCGGGGGGCAGAATTCTTATAGGCGCTCTTCAAAAAATGCTTTTAAAAAGCGGGGTCAGCGCGGCGATAGTCGGCGACATGCTCACAACCGTCGGCGCAAAACTTTCCGACGACTTTGCGATGTTTGAAAATCTTGGCTATGACTTTAAACGAACTTCTTGAATTTGACAGGGAGCATATCTGGCACCCGTACACTTCCGCATTAAAGCCCTTGAAGGCGTATGCCGTTGAGTCGGCAAACGGCGCGCGCATAAAGCTTTTGGACGGCAGGGAATTGATTGACGGCATGTCATCTTGGTGGGCGGTCGTGCATGGCTACAACAATTCCGAAATAAACGCCGCAATTTCCGCCCAGCTTAAAAAAATGAGCCATGTGATGTTTGGGGGGCTTACACACGAACCCGCCGTCATTCTTGCCGAAAAGCTTTTGAAAATTGCCCCGCAAAACTTGGAGCATGTATTTTTCTGCGACAGCGGCTCCGTTGCCGTGGAAGTCGCAATGAAGATGGCTCTTCAATATTGGAGCTCGAAAGGGAGGGCGTCGAAGACAAAGTTTGCCACAATCCGCCTTGGCTATCATGGCGACACTTGGAACGCTATGTCGGTTTGCGACCCGATAACGGGAATGCACAAAATATTTTCGGGCGCGCTAACTGCCCAAATTTTCACCCACTCTCCGAAAATTCCCTTCGGCGGAGTTTGGGACGACTCCGACCTTGCAGAGCTTCGCGACACTTTGCGCAAAAGAAGAGATGAAATCGCGGCTTTGATTTTGGAGCCGATAGTGCAGGGCGCGGGGGCAATGCGCTTTTACCATCCCGAATTTTTAAAGGGCGCAAGGAAAATTTGCGACGAATGCGGGATTTTGCTCATATGCGACGAAATCGCCACAGGTTTTGGCAGAACGGGCAAGATGTTCGCCTGCGAGCACGCGGGCATAGCTCCCGACATTATGTGTGTCGGGAAAGCCATTACGGGCGGATATTTGAGCTTTGCTGCAGTTTTGGCAAGCAGGGATGTAGCCATTTCCATATCGGAAGGCGAAGCGGGAGTTTTCATGCACGGCCCGACTTTCATGGCAAATCCCCTCGCCTGCGCCGCCGCGAATGCGAGCCTTGATATTTGCGTTAGAGACGGCTATCTTAAAAGGGTTTTGCAGATTGAAAAAATACTTAAAGCAGAACTTGAAAGCGCAAAGGAAATCGGCGGCGTTGAAGACGTCAGGGTTCTTGGCGCGATAGGCGTGGTTGAAATGCGCGAAAGCGTCGATGTTGAAAAAATTCAGGAAATGTTTGTAGGGCGCGGGGTTTGGATAAGACCCTTCGGCAGGCTCGTTTACCTGATGCCCCCGATTGTTATATCCGACGAAGATTTGCGGAAACTTTCCTCAGTTTGGGTTTCTGTTTTAAAGGAGATTTCAAAAAATGTTTGAGGAGCTTGAAGAAATAAAGGCACAGGGGCTTTACCGCAAATTCAATACTTTTGCCGTTCGCGGCGAAAAGGTGTTTGGCGGCGGCAGGGAATATTTGAATTTCTCTTCGAACGACTATTTGGGAATTGCCTCTTCCATCGAAATGCAGCATGAATTTTTGCGCAAGGCTTCGGAAGAGAAAGATTTTTTGATGGGGTCAACTTCTTCGCGACTTTTGGTAGGCTCTTTTAAGGCTTTTGAAGAGGCGGAGGGCGAAATTTCAAAAGCGTTTGGCAGACCCTGCCTTTTCTTTAACAGCGGTTACCACGCAAATACGGGAATTATCCCCGCCCTTGTTTCGGGCAGGGATTTAATTCTTGCAGACAAGCTTGTCCACGCGAGCATTATTGACTGCTTGAAGCTTTCAGACGCAAAGTGGATGCGTTTTTCCCACAACGACACCGGGCATTTGAAGTCTTTGCTTGAAGCGCACCGCTCGAATTTCAGGCGCGTCTTCATTGTCACTGAAAGCGTTTTCAGCATGGACGGCGACTTCGCTCCGCTTCGCGAGCTTGTTGAAATCAAAAACAAATACGGCGCGTTTTTATATGTTGACGAGGCGCACGGTTTCGGCGTCTTCGGAGATGGCGGGCTGGGGCTGTGCGAGGAGCGCGGAGTTCTTCAAGACGTAGATTTTATAATGTGCACTCTCGGTAAGGCGTTGGCAAGCGAGGGCGCGTTTTTAATATGCTCCGAAGAGGCGAGGGAAATGCTTGTAAACAAGGCTCGTTCTCTCATCTTCACAACCGCAATGCCTCCCATAAACGTTATGTGGACGCTTCTTTCTTTTAAAAAAATGCGCTCGATGAATTTTGAAAGAAAGCACTTGAAATCCATCTCTCAAAAATTCAGAAATTCGCTTAAAAACGCGGAAATATTGGGAGAAAGCCAAATTGTCGCCGCGGTCGTGAAAGACGCGGGCAAGTGCGTCGCTCTTTCCAAGCTTTTGGCGGAGGGCGGCGTCTGGGCGTCCGCCGTGCGCTATCCGACTGTTGCGAAAAATTCGGCGAGGATAAGATTTTCGCTTTCGGCAAGCCTCTCCGAAAAAGACGTGGATTTTTGCGCGGATCTGTTTAACGATAAAATTTCTCTTTTATGAAAATTTCTTGGATAAAAAAGGAAAGCTCGGATAGTTTGATTTTGTTTTTCGGCGGTTTTGCAAGCGGCGAAAACCTGCTTGAAAATTTCGATTTTGGCGAAAACGACGTGCTGATGTTTAGCGATTATTCGGATTTTTGCGCGGATATTCCGAATGAAATATTTGAATATTCAAAAGTGAGCGTAGTTGCGTGGTCGTTCGGGGTCTGGGTTGCGGATTTCTTGGAAAGCCGTTTGCCGAAAGCCGATGTGCGCATTGCTCTGTGCGGTTCCACAAGCCCCGTTGACGACAATTTCGGGATACCTTCGCAAATTTTTTCGGGCACTCTTCAAAACTTTTCAGAGCCTGTTTACGAAAAATTTTTGCTTAGGGTTTTTGGGGCGGCGAACTTTAAAACCTGCAAGGAAATGTTTTCAAAACGCTCTTGTGCGGATTTGAAAAAAGAGCTTCAAAATCTGGCTTGTGCGTTTAAGACGTTCAAGGCAAATCCTGAAAATTGGACGCGCGCAATCGCCGCCAAAAACGACAAAATTTTTCCGCTTTCAAACATGAAAAACGCTTGGGGCGAAAAGCTTGAAATCGTTTCGGGCGAGCACTTCCCGCTGTCGCTTTTTAATAGCGGGATTGAAAAGCTCTTCGCCGACGCGCAGGAAGTTGGCAGGAGCTTTGAAAAGTCGTTTGCCAGATACGAGAAGACGGCTCTCGTGCAAAAGCGCATAGCTTCCCGCCTTGCCCAGCTCACTTTAAAGCGCATAAATCCAAGCGAAGTGAAAAGGGTTTTGGAAATAGGGGCAGGCACGGGGTTTCTTACTGAAATTTTGGCTTCAGAAATCAAAAATGCGCGCTGGTTTTTGAACGATTTGAGCGAACGCAGCTTCGACTATGTGCGCGGAATTTTTGAAACGCCGCCGACGTTTATCGCGGGAGATGCCCAAATTCAGGAACTGCCGCAAGACATAGACTTGATTGTGTCTTCTTCATGCTTTCAGTGGTTCGAGTCTCTCGGCGATTTTATCGAAAAGCTTGCGCGGAGTTCCTCAAAAGATTCCATTATGGCGTTTTCGACTTTTCTTCCCGACAATTTCAGGGAAATCCGCGCATTGACGGGCAAGGGGCTGAACTATGTAGGCATTGTCGGCATTGAGGCTATGTTAAAGCGCGCCGGCTTTGAGCTTTTGTGCGCGGAGGCGGAGACCGTGAAACTTGAATTTGAAAAGCCCATTGATGTTTTGAAGCATTTGCGCGACACGGGAGTTACCGGCACTTTTTCGGAGTTTTGGACGCCGTCAAAAATGAAGATTTTTTCGAGGCAGTACTTGGATTTCTTCCCGTCCGAAAAAGGCGTGGTTTTGACTTACCGCCCCGCGTATTTCATATCAAAATTCATTGGAAAAAAGGAAGGCTGAACATGGCGGTTTACTTTGTGAGCGGAATAGACACTTCTTGCGGAAAGACTTTTATAACGGGCGTTTTGGCTCGCCGCGAGCTTGAAAAAGGGAAAAGTGTCATAACGCAGAAATTTGTGCAAACAGGCTGCGAGGGAATTTCGGAGGACATCGAAGCCCATCGAAAAGCCATGGGAATTTCCCTTCTTCCCGAAGACAAAAACGGCACGACTTGCCCCTATGTCTTCAAGTTTCCGGCATCTGCGCATTTGGCGTCGAGAATGGAAAACACGGAAATAGACGTCGAAAAAATATCATCAGCCACAAAAATCCTCGCGGATAAGTTTGACACTGTCTTTATCGAGGGCGCGGGCGGGCTGATGGTTCCTGTAAGCGAAAATTTTTTGACGATTGACTATATCGCAAGGGAAAACCTGCCGCTCATATTGGTTTGCAGTGCGAAGCTTGGGTCGATAAACCATTCGCTTTTAAGCCTCGAAGTCTGCCAAAAAAGGGGCATAAACGTCGCAAAAGTCGTATTTAACAACTATCCCGAAGAGGACGCGAGGCTCTCGGCGGAAACTTGTTCGTACCTGAAAAAATACGTCGCGAAGAATTTTCCGAATTGCGAGTTTTTGGAAATATGAAAGAGGGGCATCCGCTAAAACCGTTTTTGCCGCGCGGCGCAAAGCTTCTTATGCTCGGTTCGTTTCCGCCCAAGATGGAAAAATGGTCGATGAATTTTTATTATCCGAACTGGCAAAACGACATGTGGCGGATTTTCGGGCTTGTGTTTTTTGGCGACAAAAATTTCTTCGCGGATGAAAGCCTTAAAAAATACAAGGAAACGGAAATAAAGCGTTTTTTGGAGGGAAAGGGAATAGCTGTCGCCGACAGCGCAAAGGCGGTCTTCCGCAAAAAAGGCAACGCAAGCGACGCCCATTTGGAAGTTCTGGAAAATTTTGACTTTTTGTCTGCGCTTAAATCCATGCCCGAATGTTTGGCGCTTGCGGCGACGGGGCAAAAGTCTCTCGAAACAGTTTTTAAGACAATTCCGCCGTCGGATTTGAAAATCGGCGAAAGCGCGGAGTTTTCCGCTTTCGGAAGGAGCTTTAAGATTTTCAGAATGCCGTCTTCTTCGCGGGCATATCCGATGGCTCTTGAGCGCAAGGCGCAGTTTTACAAGGCGATGTTTTGCGCTGTCGGCATATTGTAAAAAAATGCTTGCCCAATTCTTGCGGTAATTTAAAAGTGGAAGAAAAAAGAAAGGATTTTTTATTATGCACATGGCGGACGCTTTGGTATCTCCCGCAGTCGGAGGGGCGATGTTGGCAACGAGCGCGGTTTTAATTGGAATCAGCGCGCGCAAGGTCAGGGAAAATTTCGACAATTCCAAAATTCCCCTCATGGGCGTGATGGGCGCGTTTGTTTTCGCAATGCAGATGATAAATTTCACAATTCCTGCAACGGGGTCGAGCGGGCATATAGGAGGCGGCATGATGCTTGCAGCTCTTCTCGGCTCTTATCCCGCCTTTTTGGTGATTAGCGCGGTCTTGATTATTCAGGCTCTGTTTTTTGCCGACGGCGGGTTGCTCGCGCTTGGCGCAAACATTTTCAACATGGGTTTTTGGACGTGCTTTATCGCATACCCCTTGGTTTTCTTGCCGATAGCAAAAGATTTTTCGAGCAGAAAAAGAATTGTTTTGGCTTCGGTTGCATCTTCGATAGTCGGCTTGCAGTTCGGCTCTTTTTGCGTTGTTTTGGAGACGCTGTGTTCGGGCGTAACTGAGCTTCCGTTTGGCGTTTTCGCCGGTCTTATGCTTCCAATCCATTTTGCGATAGGCGCGGTTGAGGGCGTCCTTACGGCTATGCTTATTTTGTTCTTGAAAGAGGCTCGCCCCGAGCTTTTCAACGCCGAAAATTCGGGCAGGTCTCTTTCCTTTAAAGCAGTCTGCGGATATTTGGCATTGGCGTCATTTGTGATTGCGGGCGCAATATCCCTATTGGCTTCCGAATATCCGGACGGTTTGGAATGGTCGATTGGAAAAATCATGAAAGACGAAGAGTTGAGTGCGGGCGGAAAAATTTACGAAGTGCTTTCTTTAATCCAGACAAAGCTTTCGGTGTTCGCAGATTATGCCGTGCAGGGCTTGGGCGGCACGGCAAGCAGTATAATTGCGGGGATTGCGGGCGTTTTGATTGTCGCGCTTTTCATTGTTTTGTACGCGAATTTTTTAAGAAAAAGGCATTGTGAAAGATAGCGCGGACAGCATCGCTTTTTCGATTGCCTCAATGCGGGAGCTGGAAACTTTTTCCGCTTCCGACTCCCGTTTTGCCTCGATTGGCGCGTCTGTAAAAATTCTCGCAAGTTTTGTTTTTATTTTGTGCGTCGTCTCTTTCGGCGTTTACGATTTGAGGGTTCTGCTTTTTTTCGCATTTCCCGCCATGTTGTGGATTGCGGTTCGCCCGCCCGCAAAAATATTTTTTAACAGGCTTTTGATTGTTTTGCCGTTTGTGCTTTTTACGGGAATTTCAAATTTGATTTTCGACAACTCCGCGGTTGCGCTTCCGTTTGGTTTTGAAGCCCGCGGAGGGGCGGTTTCGTTTTTCACGCTTTTATGCAAGGCGGTGTTGTGCGTGGGAGCCGCACTTTTTTTGGTTCTTACAACGCCCATAAACGCCATTGCGGGCGGGCTTCGCAGGTTTAAGCTGCCATGCGTTTTGGTTTTGCAGACGGTGCTCACTTTGCGCTATTTGGAAGTTATGCTCGACGAAGCAGGGCGCATGCACTGCGCTTATTCTTTGCGCGCTCCGAATTTGAAAGGGATTAAATTTTCCGACTGGCACAAGATTGCGGCGCGTCTTTTTTTGCGGAGTTTGGACAGGGCTGAAAATATTTATTCAGCAATGCTTTGCAGGGGATTTTGCGCCCGAAAGACAATGGAGTTTTACAAGTCGAAAGAGAGTTTTGCGGAAATAGCGGCTCTTGTTTGCTTTGCTTTTTTCTGCTTTTTTTTGAGGTTTTCGGATTGGATTTTTTAAGGGGAGCAATGGTAAAAATAGAAAATTTGAGCGTTGAGTATGGCGGAGGAAATTGCGCCTTAAAGGACGTTTCGCTTGAAATAAAAGAAGGCGAAAGCGTCGCGCTCCTCGGTGCAAACGGGGCGGGCAAATCGACGCTTTTAAAAACGCTTGCGGGGCTTTGCAAAATTTCAAGCGGGTCTGTCGAAATAAACGGCACGCTTTTAGAGCGCAAAAATTTGCGAAAAATCCGCTCCGACATCGGCTTTGTTTTTCAAAATTCAGACGACCAGCTTTTCTCTTTGACCGTTGAAGAGGACGTTGTTTTCGGGCTTAGAAACATGGGCTTTGATTTCCAAAAATCAATGGAAATTGCAGGCGAAACAATGGCAAGCTTAAACATATCGCATCTTGCCAATCGCTCCCCGTCGCGGCTTTCGGAAGGCGAAAAAAAGAGGGCGGCGATTGCTTGCATTCTTGCGATGAGGCCGAAAATTTTGCTTTTCGACGAGCCGACTTCCCAGCTTGACGCGCGTTCAACGAGGCTTTTATGCGAACTTTTGAAGTCTTTGAAAGGGACGAAAATCATTGCGACCCACGACTTGAAAGTGGCGGGAAGCGTCTGCGAAAAAGCGGCGGTTTTAGATAGTTCGCGCCTTGTGAAATTCGGGAATACCTCTGAAATTTTGTCGGATGAAAAGCTGCTTTTTAACTGTTCTTTATTATAGGTAAATTTATGAAAACATTGCATTACAACTGCGCCGCGGGAATCAGCGGAGACATGAATTTGGCGGCGATGCTCGATTTGGGCGTCGATAAAAATGAGCTTGTAAAAGAGTTAAACAAGCTCCATTTGGACGGTTGGGAAATCCAAACTTTCAAGGACTCTCGCGGGGGAATATTCGGAACGCGCGTCGAAGTGGTGTGCGAAGATTTGGAAGAGCATACGCACCACAATGGGGAGCATCATCATCACGAAGAATATCACGAGGGGCATTGCCGCGAACACCATCATCACCACCGCCATTACTCCGACATAAAGGCGATGATTGAAAATTCCGATTTGTCTTCAAACGTGAAGGAAATGTCGATTAAGATATTTGAAAAAATCGCGCGCGCGGAAGCTGAAATACATGGCAGGGAAGTCGGCGATGTTTGCTTTCATGAAGTCGGTGCGGTTGATTCCATAATCGACATTGTGGGGGCGGCGGTTTGCGCCGAACTTTTGGGCATTGAAAAATTCACTTCGTCGAAGGTGGAGCTTGGCGGCGGAACGGTCAAGTGCGCGCACGGCATTATGCCTGTTCCGGCTCCCGCCACCGCTCTTCTTGCAAAGGACCTGCCATCTTCTATTGGCGCGGCAGAGTGCGAGTGCGCAACCCCGACGGGCGTTGCCATTCTTGCCGCGCTATGTTCCGAATTTGAGCCGAAAATCGAAGGCAAAATTTTAAAGTGCGGCGTAGGCGTCGGGCATAGAAATGTTGAAGGGCTTGCAAACGTTCTGCGTGTAATGCTGATTGAAAGCAAAGAAAATTCAGACGAAAACAAATCCGAAAAGATGTATGAAATTTCCGCGAACATAGACGACATGTCGCCCGAAGAAATTTCATATTTAACCGAAAAGCTTTTCGAGGCGAACGCTTGCGACGTCTGGCAGGAAAGCATTGTCATGAAGAAGAACCGCTTGGCAGCGAAAGTTTGCGCACTCGCAAAGCCAGACAGTTTGCGCGAAATAAAAGACTGCTTTTTTAAATACTCATCTACGATAGGGCTGCGCCAAAGCGAAGTCTTGCGCGAGTCTTTGAAGCGCGAAACGGCGAAAGTTGAAACTTCGCTTGGCGAAGTCCGCTGCAAGATTTCCGCTTTTAAAAATTCCCAAAAGAAGAAATTTGAATTTGAGGATTTGAAAAGGCTGGCAAACGAAAAATCAATTTCAATCAGTGAGGTTTTGCAAAAAATAAGAGATGAACTTTCGAGATAAATTGCGCTCGCATTTAAAAAGCAAGCGCGTTGCAGTCGCGCTTTCGGGCGGGGTTGACAGCTCTGCATTGCTTGCGTTTTGCGCGGATTTTTTAGGGAGCGAAAACTGTTTGGCAATCACCGCCCATACCCCCTACATGATGGCAAGAGAAACCTCTTATGCCGAAAAGCTTGCCGCGCGCTTTGGCGTGAAATTTCTTAAAATCGAAATCGGGACGAACTGCGAAATCCTGAAAAATCCGAAAGACAGGTGTTATGTCTGCAAAAAATTTCTCTTTGAAAAACTTAAGAAAATTGCGGCTGAAAACGGCTTTGAAATCCTTGCGGACGGCACCAATCTTGACGACACCAAAGACTACCGCCCCGGAATGAGGGCTTTGCGCGAGCTTGGAGTGGCAAGCCCTTTTTTGGAATGCGCAATCACAAAAGATGAAATACGCGACCTTGCAAAATCATACAATTTGGAAGTTTTCGAAAAGCCCGCCTACGCCTGCCTTTTGACGCGCTTTGAACACGGAAGGGAAGTTTCGGAAGAGATGTTAAGGCGCGTCGATTGCGCGGAGGAGTTTTTGCAGGACTTGGGCTTTTTGCAGGTCAGGGTAAGGGTGCATTCAAACTTGGCGCGCATTGAAATCGCGCTAGATAAGTTCGGAGAATTCATGCAAAAGCGCGAGGAAATTTGCAGGAAGATGTCGGGCTTGGGGTTTAAATATGTTTCGCTAGATTTAAACGGATACAGGCAAGGAGCAATGAATGAAAAAGATTGAAGATGTTTTGTCGGATTTCAAGGCGGGCAAGCTCTCGGAAAAAGAGGCGCTGAAACTGATTTCGGACGCGCAGACGATGGATTTGGGGCATACCAAAATCGACCGCTCGCGCAGGGGCAGAACGGGCGTCGGCGAAGTCGTTTACGGCGCGGGAAAAACGCCCGCCCAAATTTTGGAAATAATGGAGGCAATCGTTTCGGAAGGCTCTCCCGTGCTTGCTACGCGCTTAAGTTCGGACGCGATGGAGCTTCTTGAATCCAAGTTTCCGCAGGGCAGGGCAAACCTCATTGCGCGCACTTTTTCTGTCGGGGCTGAAAACAGGGAATCTTCGGAAGGATTTGTGGCGATAGTTTCGGCGGGCACTTCCGATATGCCCGTTGCGGAAGAAGCGGTTGCGACGCTCGAATTTTTGGGCGTCAAGGCGGAGCGTTTTTACGATTGCGGTGTCGCGGGGCTTCACAGGCTGCTTGAAAAAATCGAAAGGATAAGGCAGGCGCAGGTTGTCATCGCGGTTGCGGGAATGGAAGGCGCGCTTGCAAGCGTGCTTGCGGGTCTTGTTAAAGAGCCGGTAATTGCCGTCCCCACAAGCGTGGGCTACGGTGCAAGCTTCGGCGGGCTTGCCGCCCTGCTTTCAATGATGAATTCATGCGCAAACGGGGTGAGCGTCGTAAACATCGATAACGGATTCGGCGCAGCTTACAACGCCTGCTTAATTGCGGGAAAATCCCGCTTGTAAAAAAACGGGGGCAAATCAGCCTTTGCCTTAAAAACTTGTATTTGACGATATCTCTAATCAGCTTACGGTTTTACCATTCTTTTAATGGCGCAAAAAAAACCGCCTTGTCGGCGGCGTTTTTATTTTTTGGACCAGCCGGGACTTGAACCCGGAACCAACGGCTTAAAAGGCTGCTGCTCTACCATTGAGCTACTGGTCCGTTAAATAAAGCTTATGAAATTACTATATTGATTTTGTTTTGCAAGAAAAATTTTTAAAAAATCAAAAAATATTTTGTCTCGCAGTTTTATTTTATTGTTCCCGCCGTATAAAAGCGCACAACTCGCTGTGTGATTGCGGTCAACGCCTCCGCGGGAGTTATGTTTATTGTCTTGCAGTAGTCTTCTATTGTAATTGTTTGGGAGCGCGTCGAGCCTATTATGACTACTTCGTCAGAAAGGTGTATGTTTGGAAGGGCCGAGGCGTCTATTGCCGCCTGGTCCATTGAAACAATGCCTATAATCGGGAGCAGGGTGTCGCGGACTATGACGTTTGCGCGGCTTCCAAGGCTTCTTGCAAGCCCGTCCCCGTAGCCTGCGGCGACCAGCGCGATTTTTGAGTCTTTTTTCAGTTTGTAAGTGTGGGAATAGCCGACATAGGCATCTTTGGGCAGCTCTTTTATGTGGGCTATCGCGGACTTGAAAGATAGCACTTGTTCGGGATTGAAGTCTCTTAAAATCGAATTTTTTTCGGGGCGTATGCCGAACAAAACAAGTCCCGCGCGCAAGCTTGTCTGGAAACAGCTTGGCAGGATTTTCGGATCGAAGACATCGCTATGGTGGACGTAGATTTTCTTTCCGCAAACCGCTGTTTTTTCGGCGCAATATTTCAGAAATTCGGCGTCGGGAATTTCCATTTCTTCGGGTGCGCCCGTGCCTGTTCCCGCAACGCAGAATGCTTCCAAGTTCAAATTTCGGCTGTTTAAAAGAAAGTCTAAAATTTTTTTCGCCTCGTCTTTGTCGGGGATTGAAATTTCGCTCTTTTGCGAGGGCAGTTTTAAATGCACGCTTGCGGTTTTTCCGAATTTTTCCGCGGCGGCTTCAAATCTTTTTGCTTCTTCAAGGCTCGATATTGTTGGAGTTATGTCGTTTAATACGAACTGCTCTTCTTCCTGCGGAATTGACGCGCTTAAAACTATTACGGGCCAGCCTGCGCCCACTTTTCTGACCCTTACGGCTTCCGAAAGGTTTGTGACGGCGAATGCGTCCGCTCCGCTAATCATGAGTCTTGCAACCGCGGCTTCCAAGCCTATTCCGAAAGCGTCGGCGGCAACGAGCGCGATGTAGCTGCGCGAGGACGGCAGGAAATTTTTTATTCTGCCCAAATTGCGTTCAAGCGCGTACAAGTCGATTTCAATCGACGCTCTCAACTGTGTGCGGGGGAATTCCATTTTACGTATTCGCGTTTGGCAAGAACTGCGGCGTCCAAAATTTCCGAAGGCTCGCAAACATATGCGAAATCTTCGTTTTTCAGCAAAAATTCTGCGATTTCAGTTGCGTTAAAAAACACGCGCTCAAGATTTTCAAAATTCTTGTCCGCCGACTTGCGTTGTTCGACAAAATATTTCGGCAGTTTTATGCCTTGTATTTCAGATGATGCTATTTCTTTTTCGATTGTTTTGCCGTTTTCAAAGGCTAAGAGGTTTGCGAAGTTTTTGCGCGATGGGCATAAGATTGCAAATTCGCTCCGCGAAGCTTTGAGAATTTGCGCGTATGTTTTAAGCAAATCCCATGCGAAGCAGAGTGAATTTTTGTTTGCCGCGCGGAATGTGGAAAGCGCGGCGGACGCAGTTCGTATGCCCAAAATGGAGCCTACTCCCCTGCAAAACCCGAACGCCGAAACATCTCTTGCATTCAAAGATGCGGCGGCGAAAATTTCGTTTAAAATTCCGAACATGTTTTCGAGCGCGCCGCCTTGTTTTGACATCGAACATATTATTTTGCCGTTTCGGGCAAGGCATGCCGATATGTTGTCGGAAGCAGTGTCGATAAAAAGTGCATTGCCGTTCGATAAAAATTTTTCGCCGAATTTTTCCATAAAAACAAATTTAACATAGCACGAATTTTGGCGTTTGCCATTCTTTTTTTATAAAAGTATATTTCTTTTGATTCATGTTTTTGCCTGTTTTATTAAAATCTGGAGAACGGCATGGCTATAAAAGTCATAATATGTTGTCTATAAAAACTTAAAACGCTCTTGACTTTTGTGTCGGCGATTGATAAATTACAATTATTATGAAAAAAATATATGCTATTTCTATATCTATTCTTTTAACAATACCGCTTTTTGCTGCTTGGAATACTTCCACAATGAGCGGTAATTGGTCTGATTCCGGCATTTGGAATCAGGGAACTGTTCCAAGCACTTCCGATTCGGGTGTAAATATTGGTGCCGGCACCGTTGTAACGATTGACAGCGCGGTTGATCCTGTCGGGTCTATTTTTGTAAAGCCCAATGCTTCAATTGTTTTTAAGGAAGGCGCGTCGATGACTTCTTCCGGAATTTCCTTGGATGGAACGGGTAGCAATTTGACTTTTTTGGGCGGTAGTTATGCGACATCTTCCCAAATAAACCAACAAGGCAATGCCGGGGATTATATTTTTGGAGGAATGGATGAATTCGGCGAATTTAAAGCCGCTGTTGCAAAGAGCATAAACTCAACTAACCGCTTGCAGATGAAGTCGGGAACAACCGCAACTTACAATGTTGCAGTTTCAAATTTGATTACCCAAAAAAGCTCGGGCTTGGATGATAATGCAATTTTTTACACTACGGGGGAAGTTCAACAGATGCAGGGCGAATTTGTTTTGGATTTTTCAAATATACTACTCCAAGACCTTTTTGATGCTGGTATCGTAGAAGGAACGTATTATGTTGCTTTGGTTTCGTTTGGCGTCACCTACAAAACCCTTGATAGTTCTGAATTTGCACCGATTTTGTCGGACAATAGCGTATTCGGAGATTTTGTTTCTTTTGAAGGTTTTGAATGGGCAAACGATTCAAAGAAAAATAACACTTTGTATGCTGTGTTGAATATTAATCCTACTGTTCCGGAGCCTTCAACATACGCGGCAATTTTCGGTGCTTTGGCATTGGCTTTCGTAGCTTACAAAAGGCGCAAGTAATTTTTTCATAAAGCAAAAAAGCTTCGTGAAAAACGAAGCTTTTTTTATTGCCGTTATTTAGGCAGAATTTGCGAGAGAGCCTTTGTGACGCCGCTTTCGTTGTAGGAGTAGGTCTGAAAACGCGCGAGTTTTTTTATTTCGTCCAAGGCGTTTGCCATGGCGTAGCTGTATTTGGCGCGTTTTAGAAGCTCAATGTCGTTTAGATAGTCGCCGAACGCGGCGGTTTGATCGATGCTTACGCCGAGCGAGTCCTGTATCAGTTTAAGGGCATAGCCTTTGTCGGCGAGTTTGTGGGTGATGTCCATCCATTTCAGCCCTGAGATTTTAACCTGAAAGTCTCCGCACAGTTTTTCAAAATGAGGGAAGGCATTTGTTGCAGGGTTTATCAAGTCGCAAATCGTGAATTTGTAGAAAATGTCGTCATCGACTTGCGATATGTCCTTTACGGGCTTCAAGTAGCCCGAATAGCTCGAAAGCCGCGCCAGAAAAACGGGGTCGGGATTTTCGATGTATGCGAATTTTTTGCCCGAAAGCACTATGTATGTGCCGTCGATTTTCCGCGCGATTTCCAAAAATTGCCGCACATCGTCTTTTGAAAGTTCCAATGACAGAAGCTCTTTGTCCGCCTTTGTCACATAAGCTCCGTTTTCTGCGGCGAAGAAAATTTCGTCGTCAATTCCCTTAAACTTGATTTTCATGTTGTGGATTTGCCTGCCGCTTGCCGCCACAAAAGCCACGCCGTGCCTTTTCATTCTATCGAAAATTTCAAAGAAGTCGGGGGGGAGCTCCGCCTTTGAATTTAGCAGAGTTCCGTCCATGTCGCTTGCTACAAGTCTGATGTCGGGCAAATCCATAAGGTAAAAACTTTCTTTGATTTGCCCTGCTTTGTCAAGCGCGTGCTTATGTGAAAAACATTGACTCTTACTACATGATTTAATAATAATTTTTTAGCTATGTTAAAATATTTTGTTGTATTTTTCTGTTTCCCGATTTTCGCATGCGCGCAATCTTGGTCTCCGTCTCTTTCTGGAACATTAAAGAATGCGGCGGCTGAGAATAAATACGTTTTTCTTGCAATAACTGACGATGCGTCTTTTAAGAACGCCAAAATGTTTAGGGACGAAGCTTTTAAACAATTTGCAAGCGAAAATCTTTTGTTTTCCTTTGTCGATGTAAAATGGAAGAAGACTGATTATAAAAAGAATGCAAGGCAGATAGTATTAACTCCCACATTCTCTCCTCAAAACCAAACTGCGATTGAAGAAATTGGCATATCGTCTTTGGGACTTTTTTTGGTTTCTCCCGACAATAAAAAATATATTCAAATTAGCAAATACAAGAATGGGCAATTCAACCTATTGGAATTTGATGATGTTCTTGTCGCTTACAATACTTTAAATGGCGGCGGCAAATCTTTCAATGTTTCGGATTTTCAAAAAAAGAAAAAAGAAAAAAAATCCGACATCAATCCGAACTTTGATAAAGTATGCAAAATTGCCCAAAAGAATAAAAAACTTGTTCTTTTGCTCTTTTACAATGAAAGCGCAATGGAAGCAGGTTTTCTTTCAGAAAAAAATATTTCGGAAATAAAGAAGGCGGTTTTTTTGTCGGGGGTAAAATTAGAAGACAACAATTCAAATGTTGAATTGCCAAAAGGGGAGTTTTATGAAATGCACAAAAAGTTATTTGATAAGTATGTGCATTTTAGAAAGCTATCAGGAAGTAAGTCATTCTTAAAGGCAATCTTGATAAATCCGCAGGAGAATTTGGAAATCGAAATTCCCTGCGATAGTAATGAAAATACCGTTGCGGCTTTCAAGAAAACGGCGGAAGCTTTAAAAAAAGGCTATATTGCGTATCATTATGATGTAATAAAAGACTGTTTATTTTACGGCAGTAATTGGGAGAATTTAAAAAACAAGGCAAAGAAAGAATCAAAGAAAATCATTGTTTTTAACTACAATGACTATTCTTGGGGAATAAAAGCATCTTTTAGAGAACTTCCGAAAATATCGGGCAGTTTAAGAAAAAATTATTACTTTTATTTGTGGGGAGAAAATATCTTTTATGATGGCAAGGCGGAAATTGAAAAATATTCAGAATTGAAAAACGTCCAATACGGATTTTTTTATGTTTATGACCCGAAAAAAAATTCTTTTGAACCCATAAGGTTTTCTTACTTTGAAAAGTACGTGAAAGAAGATCTTGGAATTTCTTTTTTGTAGTTTTGTTGATAAATATTGGTGTCAAAATTAAATATATTTGGATTTTTACGATAAAAATAGAAACAATATAAGATTTCTTGAATATATTTTTTTGAAAAATGTTTAAAACAAAGGAAATGGAATGAATGTAAAAGATATATTTAGTCTCGACAAATTGGTTCTCGCAACCGTCTTGCTTTGGATTTACAGGATTTTTCTTTGCGTTGTGGTCATCGGCGGCGCAGTAAGCGGTTTGGGGCTGATTTTTAACGGAGAGTTCTTAAGCGGCTTGTTTGCCATTGTAATCGGCATTCCGCTCGGCGTTCTGTTTTTGAGAATTTGGGTCGAGCTTGTCTATTTGATTGTGGCAATCCACGAAAAGCTGAGGGAAATCAGAGATATTCTGAAAAATAAAAACGGCGGAAAATCCGAATAGCAAAAACAAAATATTGTCTTTTCGGCGAACGGGCAAATGCGCGTTCGCTTTTTTGTTGGTATTGTTTTTGGACTTGAATGTTATTAAATTGTTTCGTAATGTTTTGAAATGAAATATTTTACTGCTTTGCTTCTTTTTCTAACACCTGTTTGGGCTATGTCGGATATGATGGTGTCGCTTCCCGAGGCGTTGAAGGCTGCGGATAAATCAAATAAATGTGTTTTGCTTTTTTATGGCGTAAATAACCACGAATATGTTTCTTTCAACTCCCGCGTTCGTTTCGATAAAAATCTTGGAAGGTTTGTCGAAAGCAAACTGCTGATGGCGTCTGTCGGTGACAAAGGCTTGGCGATGCAGAAGCTTGCGGGAAAACCTGTTAAGCTTTCAAACTATAAAAAAGCGGAAAAGTACAGAGAAAATGCTTTGAAAAAGGTGGATAAGCTATATGCTTTGAACAACGCAGTTTTGAATGACCTTAAAATCGAGAAAACGGGCATTTATTTAATCCACCCCAAAACAAATTGCGTTGAACCTCTAAAGTTTATGTCATTTGCCGGAGAAAGTTTTTATATAAGTTATAATTCCCTGCTCATAAAATCCGGAGAAAAATTGACCAAGCCAAATTCCAAAATCTCTCCGCTTTGGCGCGAAGATTTTGACGGCGCGATGAAATCTGCGCTAAAAAACAACAAGGTCGTGCTTATAAATTTTGCGCCGTATTATAGAGGCAACGATAACACAATCGCAAATTATGCCTCAACACGTGCGGAGTGCGTAGGCGTATTTTTCGACAGGTCGAATGAAGGCGCATTTTTGTATGACGGCAAATTTAAGGAACGCCACATGGAGCTTTTGAAGAAATATTATCCCGACTGGGTTCAAAACAGGCTGGCGTCCGGCATAATACTGATAAATCCCGCATCGGGCATGGAAATGGAAGTACGGGGCGCGGGCGTAAAATTTGAAAGGTTAAAAAACATAATAAGGGCGTTTCAAAACGGCAGAATCGAATACTATTTGCATGACGGCGCGATATGCTATGGCAACGATTGGGAGTCTGTGAAAGAAATGGCGGCGGCAAAGGGCAAGAAAATTGTTGTGCTAAACGCAAAAGTTCTCCCGTTTTTGCCCAAGGGCTTACAAGATAAATATATATTGTTTGCAAATAGCGACGATGCAAAATATGACGGCAAAAAGGAGCTCGACTCCATAGACGTATTTATGACTGTTGCTCACTCTTTAGAGAATGCGTGCATTTACAATCCGCAAAGCGGCAAATATAAAATAGTTTCGGTTGGCGATTTGAAAAATATGTGAGCTTCGGGCGATTTTTGGTTTTTCGGGTAAATCCGTATTTTTCAAGCTGTTAAAAAGCCGTTTCGGTCGGGAAAAAACAGGATTTTTTTGCGAAAAATGCTTGTAAAAATCCAAGCGATATACAGCATTTCTCTAATTATGGCAAAAAACTACCAATACCATTTTATCCCTAACACCCACCTCGACAGAGAGTGGACTCTCGACTTTGAACATACACGCAAAATGACTGTGGACTTCATTGACGACCTCTTGGTCATAATGAAGAAAATCCCCGAATACACATTTCTGCTCGACTCTCAGGCGGTTCCGCTTGAAGACTACTTGGAAATCCGCCCCGAAAAGCGCGCGGAGCTTAAAAAGCACATTTCGGCGGGGCGCATAAATGCAGGCCCTTGGTACAGCGCGCTTGATATGAACACAATCACGGGCGAATCTGTCGTAAGAAACATGCTTTACGGGCACTTGACAGTCGAGGAATTCGGCGAGCCGATGAAAGTCGGCTACACTCCGTTCGGCTGGGGGCAGGTAAGCCAGCTTCCGCAGATTTACAAAGGTTTCGGCATAGATGTGGCGATGTTCTACCGCGGCATTACCCGCGACCAGGCTCCGCGTTCCGAATTTACATGGCGCGGCGCGGACGGCTCCGAGCTTTTGGTTTCGCGTTTCGGCATGGGCGCGCGCTACAACTTTTATTTCGGCGTATGGCGCAAGGCGTTATACAAGACGCAAAACCATCGCTTGCACCGTCGCTTCTTCTGGCATGAAGACTCATCTCCGTTCAAGCTCTGCGACGAATCCAACCGCTACAACCACGGCTATGTCTTCCCGAATGATTGGAAGATGGATAAGGACGCCGCAGAAGACGCTTTCAAGAAGCTTGTTGAAGAGGAAAAAACGCACTTCGGCACTCCGCACATTGCGCTCATGCACGGCATGGACACTTCAACCCCCGACTTGCGAGAAGCGGAAATTCTGGAGCAGTGCAAAGATATAGCAAAGAAGGACGGCAACGTGTTCTACTCTTCTTTGGCGCGTTATGCGAAAGATTTGAAAAAGGCGGTAAAGGGCGAAAAACTCCCCGTGATTGAGGGCGAAGTCCGCCATTTGCAGATGAACAAGTACGGCTTTAACTACATCGCAAACGACATTATTTCAGCTCGCACGAGGCAGAAAGTTCTGCTTGCCCAGACGGAAAACGCGCTGATAAAGAAGGCGGAGCCTTTCGGTCTTATGGCTTGGCTAAACGGTGCGCCGTGGCTTGAGCCTTTCTACAACCTTTCATGGCGACAGTATTTGAAATGCCACGCGCACGACACAATCGGCGGTTGTGGCATCGACAGAATTGAGCAGGACGCGACTTACCGCTTGCGCGATTCCATTTCGATTTCCGATATGATTGCAAGCGAATCGCTCTACGCCTTGCAGGCTAAAATCGACACTTCCTCCCTCGACAAGAATGCGCTTGTCTTGACGGTGTTTAATCCGCTTCCCTTTGAAAGGTCGGCAGTTGTTTCCGCTTTTGTGGACGTCGCCCGCGAAATCGAAGGCAAGGGTTTTGCAATGGAAGATTTCGAGGGCAATCCCGTCGAATTTGACATCTCTTCCACAAACTATTACGGAAAGGTTTTCCGCGACCATGCCGACTTGGCTTTGATGAGTTATGCCGATGAATACGAATTGAATTTCTTTGCGGATAAAGTTCCCGCATGCGGCTATAAAACTTATCTTTTAAAGCGCGTAAAAGACGCTCAAAAGGCAAAGTCCGCAAAGGGTTTCGAGCTTGAAAACGAATATTTGAAAGCCAAAGTGAACTCCGACGGCACAATCACTGTTCTTGACAAGGTTTCAAACCAGGCTTACGAAAACTTAAACAGCTTTGAAGACGGCGGAGAAATGGGGCATTCTTGGAGCCACGTTTCGCCGATAAACGACTTGATTGTTTCGTCAAAGGGCGTGAAAGCAAAGCTAAGCCGCGTCTCTTCGGGTTCGGTTGCAAACACGATAAGAGCTGAGTTTACCCTGAAAATTCCTTCCGACACTCCGCGCTCTTCCGATTATATGGATTGGCGTCAGTCAACAAGGCTCGCAAAGGATTTAATCCCGACAACATTTGTCGTGGAATACACCTTGAAAGCGGGGGCGAAGAATATCGAAGTCAAGGTCGAGTTTGAAAACAAGTGCCGCAACCACCGCTTGCGCGCGGTTTTCAATTCGGGCGTAAAGGCTGAAAACAACTTTGCCGAATCTGTTTTCGACGTTGCGGTGCGCCGCCATATTCGCGACAAGAAAAATCCGTATGTGGAATTCCCCGAACTCACCTTCCCGATGGCTCGTTTTTCGGGGCTTAGAGACGCCAAAAGAGGCTTTGCTGTCTTGGGCGGGGGCTTGCACGAATACGAAACTTTTGCGGACGGCAAGTATGCGCTTACAATCACCCGCGCGTACGAAAACAAAATCTGCACTTCGGGCGATTTCGACTTGGAATACAAGCCCGGCGACCTCTCGCAGGGCATCGGCTCTCACTCCTACAAATACGCCCTTTGCTTTGGCGACTTCGGCGAAGATTACGAATTGCTCTTTAAGCAGGCGGACGAATTTTCCGCCCCGCTATTGGCGGCGGAAACAAAGTCGAGAAAGGGCGGCAAGCTTCCGCTTTCGGCTTCGTTTATGTCGCTTGAAGGCGGCGCAATACAGCTTTCTGCGGCAAAGAAGGCGGCAAGGTCGAATTCGATTTCGGTTCGTCTCTTCAATCCGTCAAGCGAAGCCAAGAAGTGCGTTTTGAAGTTCGCAAAGCCCGTGAAAGAGGCAAAACTTTGCAACCTAAACGAAGAAGCGTCAAAGCGCGCAAAACTCGCAAACGGCGGCGTGGTCGTTGAACTTGCCCCGAAGAAAATACAAACAATATTGGTTGATTTAAAGTAATGAAAGCAAGAATCATAAACGGCAAAAAATGCGAACTTAAAGGCGGCAGACTATATGTTGACGGCGTCTGGAAGTTTATGAAAACGGGCAAGCCTCTGCGCGACTACGGCAACAAAGAGCAAATCGAAGAATTGATTTCGCACCTGCCGATTTTGGCGAAAAAAGGCTATACGAATTTGGCGTTGAACTGCTACTGGCACCACTTCGACTTCGTGGGCGACGGCACAATATCTGCCGATATAGAGCCTTTGCGCAGGCTGATTGATGCAATAAACGCAAACGGAATGTTTGCATCTTTGTCGGTTGAAACCTACGGCGTTGGCGGCGGAACTTTGCCTGCGGGCTTTTGGAAAGCCTATCCGAACGCAGTTGCGGTTGACAGCAACGGCGAAAAGGCAAGCGACACCGAATATGCCTACGCTTCCGTTGTCCCGTCTTTGTACGATGAAGACTATTTGAGATGCTCGCGCAATTTCATACGCAACCTTTCAAAAGCCTTGTCCGACAAGGATTTCTTGTACTGCGAAACTACTGTCGAACCCCAGTATATGGGCTCGCGCTATCTCGACTACTCCGAAGCCGCAAAGAAAGCATACGAAGCTTGGTGCGCCAAAAATTGCAAGTACGCGCCAAAGTTCCCTGAAACTTTCCCCGCTCCCGAAGAGTTTGTAAACGACGTTTCCTGGAACGTGTTTCGCGCGCATTGGCTCGCTGACTGGGTGAATAACGACGCCCGCGCCTACCGCGAAGGTTTCGGCGAAAAGCCCGTCTGGATTGCTTCCGACTATCTCGACGCAAACGAAAAAACAATGTGCGCGCGCATGGGAAGCCCGATGAATTTCCTCTTGAACCTTGTCGAACCCGACATTTTGCAGGTCAACTGGACGTGGCATTTCGACGATCGCCACCCGAATGCAAAGGCATACGCAAGAGTCCGCGAAGTTATGAACGCTACCAAGCGCGACTGGGTTATAACCGAGCATATGACAATTAACGGCACCGACTATTTCCCCCACGAAATGGAAGCTCTTTTGCGAAACACGATAGAAAATTCCACGAATTTCGGCTGGGAATTTGTCGATGTTGCCGTTGACAATGTCGATCCGTCGCAGGAAGGCGTAGTGATAGCGGGGTCGTTTAAGCCGCTCAACTTTTCGGTTTACAATAACGACTGGTCTCCGAAACCCTCAATGGCAATCGTTGAAGACCGCTGGGACGAATGGATGTCTGAAATCAAGAATAAGTAATATTCTTTTTTCGTACCACACACAAAACATTCACACAAACACCCTTACACAAAAACGGCGCAAGAGAAATCCCCTTGCGCCGTTTTTATAATTTGTTAAAAAAAACTTTTATTTGAAATTTCTGGTTTTGTTATTCGATTATTTCAAACTCTTCTAAAACAGTGGTTATGCGCTTTCCGCCTTCTTGTGGTTTATTCCAATTGCTTGTGATAATTGCATAGCCGTAATTTTCTGAAAACGCAATTAAAGCAATTTCTACCGTAGTTTTGGTTGGATCGTTTTTATAAGTAAGTTTCAGAATTCCTGTCCCATTCTTGTTTGATTTGTAAGTATAGGTTCCCCCTGCTCTTCCGCTTCCTTCCATTATGAAATTCTTATTGTCAATAAAGTGCATTGTATAACTTCCAGCCACTATTGCTTTATTTATTGGGAGCGTTGATATTGCACTTTTATCGGAAAATTCCGATTCTTCTATTAGTCCTATGTAAGAACCGTTTTTCTTGTCTTGCAGATATAATCTCATATATCCATCTTCGTAGTGTATTTCACCTTTGTAAGAAAAGCTTGTTATATTAGCTTTTGAAATAACGTAATTGTCATAAAGCTTGAAGTTTAAACTTATCGTAGCTTTTGTCGGGCTAACGCGCTTATATGAGAATGACGGATTACTTACTTCATAGTCTTCCATTGTAACTCTTAAAGTATTTTTATTTAGGAATATCATTCTCATGTCTCTACACGGATCTCCCATATCGGTAATATCGGAAACATAGAGCGAGTGCCCTTCAAACGAAGCGGGCATCGGGCATTCCCTGACTTCCAAAACAAACGTTGAAGATTGGTCTTTTACATCTCCGTTATAGACTTCGCAATAGTAGCTGTCTTGGCTTTCAAGAGGCTTTTTGATTGTGTACTTTGATTTTGTCGCGCCATTGATTGCCGCGCCGTTTTTGTACCACTGATACTTTATCTTGTAGCCCTTGGCAGTTGCCTGCAAGTCTATCGGATAGTCTTCATACGCCACTACCGTAGAGCCGTCAAAACTCAGCTTTTCCTTGCACTGTAAGACTTCAATCCCATCGACTTTCGGTGCTTCATACACCGTGTATTTTACTCCGCTTGTGTATACCACGCTTCCGTCATTGTAAACCTTGCAGCGATATTTCAAACCGTTGTTTTCAAAGTCGCTTTCGGGTTTGTAATTTGCAAAGGTCGTCCCTGAAATGTCAACCCAGTCGTAAATCGGCTTGCCCTTCGCATTGTAGCCTACAATTTTATAAACCTGCCATTGATATTTGATATCATAGCCCGTTGCCGAAACGCTGAATCCCGTATTTCCCACGCCCTCAAAAGTGCTGAGAGTTTTTGGCTTTGACGTGATTTTAACAGGAGTTCTTACTGCAGTTATCGTGGAAATTGCAGTTTTGTAAGTTTTACTCTGATTTGAAACTTCACAGTAGTATCTCCAACCTTTCATATTGGATTTGGGTGTTATCGTAAGTATTGGTTTGCTTCCCGCCTTTACAAACTTGCCGATATTCTTGTCAACATACCATACGTATATCAGCTTCTTGTTGTTGGCTTCCCTCGCAACAACTTTCAAGTTGTACTTAGTGTTCTCAAAAACTGTAAGCTCTAAATCAGGGGAAGATTCTATTTCTATCGACACTGGATCATTACGAATAGTGCCGTCCGGCATTACTGTATGGTTAAAAATCGCATTTTGTGGAATCGTGAAATTAGTTGCTCTTTGAAAATTTGCATTGGTTAAATTAGCCCCTTCAAAAGTTGCATCGGATAAATTTGAACCTTGAAAATTTGCGTCTGTTAAATTTTGATCTACAAAATTCCATCCAGTTAAATTATTATATTTCAAGTTTATACCACTTAAATCTTTATTCTTATAGCTTGCAGTACTATAAAACTGCTCTTTTGTAAAACCCGTGGTAGTTGCATAATTAAAAACCGCATTGTTTATTATGGCATTGGTAAAGTTCACATTGCGTAATTTTGATTTGTTTTCCTTCTCTATGATAAAAGCATCATCAATGTCAACATTAAATGGGTCGTAATATTCAAAGCTTGCTCCTGTTAAATTTGCTCCACTGAAATTAGCATTTGTTAAAATTGAATAAGCAAATATTGAACCTTTTAAATTTTGATTCGCAAAATTCCATCCTGTTAGATAATTAACACCTATATTAATGTCGTTTAGGTCTTTATTTTTATAGCTTGCCGTACTATATAATTGTTCTTTTGTAAAAGTCCCCAAAAGATTAAATAATGAAGCACCCTTTATTAATGCGTTTGTGAAATTTACGTTTGTTAAATTGGAAGAAGGTAAAAAAGAATTTGTTAAATCTTGGTTTGATAAATCCCAACCTGTCATATTTCCTAAGAAAGCAAACCCACTTAAATCTTTATTCTTATAGCTTGCGGTCGTGTATAATTGTTCCTTTGTAAAATTTGTAACTTCTGCAAATAATGTATCATTTATTATTGCATCTGTAAAATCCACATTTGTAAAATTTACATTTTCAAAATGTACACCTGTTAAATCCGCTTTCGTAAAATTTGCATTTGTCAAATTTACTCTATAGATTGAGGATAAATTTAAAGTAGCTCCTTCAAAATTTGCACCTGTTAAATCTTGGTCATAAAATTCTTTTGCAGTTAGGTCCTGATAAGAAAAGTCTTGATTGGCAAAGGTAAAAATTGTTATAAAAATTTGGAAAAAAATCAGATATTTTTTCATTAGTTATTCTTTTTTTGATGTTATAATAATATTTTAATAAATATATATTGTATTTGCATTGTTTTGGTCAATTTGTTTTTTTTATTTTACGAATATTTATTAAACTTTGTCGAAGCACTTGTTTTATTTGTAAGGTGCAAAACATCTCCAAAACCGACGCCAAAGAGTTCTTCGGCTGATTTTATGCTTGTCGGTTTTTCAGGGCTTCAATGACATTTTTGGGGACGAATGCGGCAATTCTTGATTCGTCGTAGTATGCCACTTGCTTTATAATTGTGGAGCTTGTGAAGAAATATTGTTTTGAAGGCATTAACAGCACTGTTTCGATGTCGCCTTCCAAGTGTCTGTTCATTTGGGCGAGCTGGTATTCGAATTCGAAGTCGGAAACCACTCTGAGCCCTCTTATTATGATTGTCGCATTGTGTTTTTTTGCGAAGTCAACCGTAAGCCCTTCGAGAACTTCCACGCTTGCGAAAGGAAGTCCCGAAATGTTTTCGCGCACGAGCCGCATTCTTTCTTCAAGCGAGAACATCGGGTTTTTGGAATTGTTCGGCGCGACAGCCATAATGATTTTGTCAAAGAGCTTTCCCGCTCTTTTTAAGATGTCCAGATGTCCGAGAGTAATTGGGTCGAATGTGCCCGGATAAATTGCAATTTTCATTTTTTTTGCAAGTTGCTTGTTAAATTATCTTGCATACGACTGTTATTGAAATCATAAACGAAGGCAACGCTTTTTTAATATGAATGTACCGAATTTTTTAACGGCGATGCGCGTGATTTCAAGTTTCGCGGTCGCGATTTTGCTTTGCATTCCGTGCAAATATCTCGTTTCTGCCGCATTTGTTTTGTATGTCGTGGGAGCGGTTACGGACTGGTTTGACGGGTATATCGCAAGAAAATGCAACATTGTGACCAATATCGGCAAGTTTATGGACGCGCTTTGCGACAAGATTATGGTCATAGGTCTATTTTTAGTCTTGCTTGGGCTTGACATGTTTGGCGGCTATGGGGATTTTTGGAAGATTACGGCGATATTTTGCGCATTCTTTTCAAGCGCGCGCGAGTTTTTCGTAAGCGGAATAAGAATGATTGCCGCTACAAAATCCATCGTTTTGGCGGCTGAAAATCTTGGCAAGTACAAGGCAGCTTTTCAGATGTACGCAATAGGGGCAATCATTTGCGCAAAAATGATGGCGGTTGATTTGGGAATTGCCGATTGCTTTTTGACGCCCCTTGCGTTTTATTCGGGTATGGGTGCGCTGGTTGTTTCCACAATCTTGTCGCTGATTTCGGGCGTTGGATATGGCGTACGCTATTCTTATTTGCTGAAAGGGTAGCAGTGGACTGGCGCGTATTTTATCCGTGGCTTGGGGTTGCTCCCCAAAAATTTTGCGCAAGCCTTTCAACCTTGTTTTTTCTGGGGGCGTTGAAAGCTCCGGGTACTTGGGGCAGTGCGGCGGGATCTTTGTTTGTCGCGTTTTTGCTTTCGCGTTTTAACCCCGTATTTTACGTTCTATTTGCGGCATTCTTAATTTACTTTTCTATAGGTATTTGCGAAATCGGGGAGCGGGTCTTCAAGTTGAAGGACCCCGGCAAGATAAATTTCGACGAATTTGTGGCGATGCCTGTATGTTATTTGTCCGTTTATCTTTCGGGGGCGTTATGGCATCATTTTTGGGTGTGGATATTGGCGGGGTTTATCGTTTTCAGATTTTTTGACATAGCAAAGCCTTTCGGCATAAAGCGCGTGCAAATTTTAAGCGGCGGACTGGGCTGTGTTATAGACGATGTTTTGGCAGGCGTCTTCACAACATTGGTTTTGTATTTCGCAAGTCTTTTTTATTGTTAAAAAAAAGATGTTGACACGGGCGGTTTGGCGTAGATTATAAGAAGTCAAAATTAAACTCTCGGCAAGGAGTGGGTGCGAAAGCCCGCTTTTTTTTGTCATTTAAATTTTAACTACATAACAAAGAAGAACATCATGAGCAACAGCAGCGAAATATTGGCAATCATCGAGTACATGGAAAAGGAAAAGCAGATTAGCCGTGAGGATATGATTGAAAAAATATCCGCAGCCATCAAGCAGGCCGCTTCTAAAAGCTCTTTGCATTCGGGCAAGGATTTGCGCATAGAAATCAATCCGCGCACGGGGGCAATCAAGGCTTGGACTGCGCTGAAAGTTACTGATTCCGTTGCAGATCCCGCTTGCGAAATACACATCGACAAAGCGCGCCTCTATTTGCCTGACCCCAAAATCGGCGACGAAGTTTTGCGCGAAATGGATTTGAGCTCCCTTGGCAGAATTGCCGCGAAGAATGTTTACCAGAGCATAATCCAGAGCGTGCGCCAGTTTGAAAAAGAGCGCGTCTATGTTGAGTACAGGGACTTGGTTGGCGATATTGTGACAGGCACTGTGCGCCGCCGCGAAAAAGGAACGCTTTTAGTCGATTTGGGCAAGAGCGAAGGCATCATTCCGCGCCGCGAGGCAATCCCGGGCGAAGATTTGGCGATTGGCGACAGGGTTCGCTGCCTGCTCTTGGAAATCGAAACCACTCCGCGCGGTCCCGAAATCATTTTAAGCCGCGCAAGCTACAAGTTTGTAAACCGCCTCTTTGAATTGGAAGTCGCGGAAATTACCGATGGCAGTGTAAAAATCGAGGCAATGGCGCGCGAGCCCGGGTATCGCACGAAGATTGCGGTTTCGAGCTCCGATCCCCGCATCGACCCTGTCGGCGCGTGCGTCGGTTCGGGCGGTTCGCGCGTAAAGAGCATTGTCAGGGAATTGGGCGGAGAAAAAATCGACGTAATTAAGTATTACGATGACCCGAAGCTCTTGCTTGAAGAGTGCATCAAGCCTGCCAAGGCGAAGAACGTTCGCATAATTCCCGAGCAAAAGCTGATTAAATTTGAAGTTTCCGACGAAGATTTGAGCGTTGTAATCGGCAAGAAAGGCTCAAACGCCAAGCTTACTTCCCGCCTTTTGGGTTGGAGGCTCGACATTGAGCAGGAGGCTAAGCAGAATGTCGGTATCAACGACAAACTCCAAGCTGCCGCGGGATCTCTTGCGCAAATTTTGCCGAACATTACAGAACACCAGGCAATGATTCTCGCAAACAACGGCTTAAACAGCATTGAAACTTTCCACGACGTAACTGTCGAAGATTTGGCTGAAATGGGATTTTCCCCCGTCGAAGCGGAGGAAATATTGAATACCGTAAAGAAATACGGCGTGTAAAATCGGGGAGATTTTAACCTTAAACGGAAATAAAAAATGGGCGTAAGAATACATGAACTTGCAAAAGAAGTCGGGCTGACAAGCAAAGAGGTCATAGACTTCATAAATTCTCGCAAGGAGCAATACGGGCTTGAAGTCAAGAGCGCGTCTAACTCCATTGCAAACCTTTACGCCGATACTATTAAAGGCGACATCTTAAAGAAATCGGCCGAAAAAACGGAAGAGGTGTCTGAAGCTCCTTCTGAAAAAGCGGAATCCGCTCCGGAGCCGAAACCCGAATCAAAGCCTGCTCCCCAACCGGAGGTTAAAGCAGAAGAAAAGGCTGAGCCCGTGGCGGAGAAAAAGCCCGTGGAAGTTCCGCCGTCTGTTTCGCAGAATGTTGCAGAGCCGAAGCGTCCCGCTCCCGCCCCGAAAATTCCGCCCATGCAAAAGCGTCCCGCGCCTTTGCCTCCGCGTCCGATTGTAAAGCCCGCCGTTCAAAAGCCTGTCGAAGCCGCAAAGGCTCCCGATTTGCCGTCGGCGCGCATAATTCAGCCCGAAGTCGTGGTGCGCGAAGCCTCTAAGTCGGCTCCCGCTCCCATGGTTCCCCCGCGCATAAACGCTCCGAAAACTCCTTCTGTTCCTCCGAAAATTCCGATGGCGCCCAAGTCGCCTTCGGTTCCTCCGCGCATAAATTTACAGCAGGTTAAAACGCCAAATTCTCCCGCGCCCATACCGCCGCGTCCGGGCGTATCGAGTCAGCCTGCCCAAGAACAGGGCAAGGCGAAGATAATTCAAATCAAGCCTCCGATAATCGTAAGGGATTTTGCAAAGGCTTTGGATTTAAAGAGTTTCAGGCTTATTTCCGAGCTTATGGATATGGGCATTTTCGCTTCGATGAACCAGACTATCGAAGAGGATATTGCCGTAAAAATTGCATCAAAGCACGGTTTTGAATTGGACATCAAGCACAGGGGCGAACAGCATGCCCGCGAGCTTGCCGCGCAGGCGAAGAAAATCGCGGAGGAAAAGGCAGAAAAAGAAGACCCGAAAAATCTTGAGCCGCGCCCTCCGATTGTCTGCATTTTGGGGCACGTTGACCACGGCAAAACGACTTTGCTTGACACCATCAGAAAAACCAACGTTGTTGCGGGCGAAGCGGGCGGCATCACTCAGCATACCGCCGCCTATCAGGTCGAACTGAACGGCAAAAAAATAACTTTCCTGGATACTCCGGGGCACGCGGCGTTCTCGAAAATGCGCGAGCGCGGCGCAAACGTAACAGACATCGCAATCTTGGTTGTCGCCGCCGACGACGGCTTTATGCCGCAGACGGACGAGGCGTTAAGTTTCGCGCAAAAGGCGGGCGTTCCCGTTGTTGTCGCCATAAACAAAATGGACGCAAAGGGCGCGAACATCGACAAGGTGAAGCAGCAAATGCAAAAGCGCGGCATTGCCCCCGAAGACTGGGGCGGAGAAACCCTCTGCTGTGGCGTTTCGGCATTGAAGGGCGAGCATATCGACGAACTATTGGAGCTTGTTTTGTTGCAGGCTGAAATGATGGAGCTTAAAGCAAACCCGAAGCGCGACGCAAAGGGCGTTGTCATCGAATCCCAAATCGAGCAGGGCAGAGGCGCGACCGCAACTGTAATCATAAGGGCGGGAACTCTGAAAACGGGAGATGTCATCGTTTCAAAAGGCAATATGTGCAAGGTCAGGGCAATGCTTGACGACAAGGGCGCAAAGCTTCAAAAGGCTCTTCCCGGAACTCCTGTTTTGGTCATGGGCTGGACAGGTGCGCCTGAGGCGGGCGACGAGTTTGAAAAGGTATCAAACGACCGTGTTGCCCGCAAAATGGTCGAAGAATTTGAAGAACAGCGCAAAAAGGCTCTTGCGGCTTCCAATGTCACTAAGCCCGCAAGCATCGAAGACTTGATGGCGGCAATCGAAAGCAAGGATCAAAAGACTTTCAAGTGCATCGTAAAAAGCGATGTTTTCGGCACTGTAGAAGCCTTGGTTGCATGCTTAAAGGACATCAAAAGCGATAAAGTTGCCCTTGAAATCATCGGTTCTTCCGTAGGGCAAATCACCAAAAACGACGTTGATTTTGCCTCCACAGCGTCCGCGTCAATCGTTGCATTTAACGTTAAGCAGGACAACGGCGTTGCAAGCCTTGCCAAGCACGAAAACGTTGAAATTATCACCCACAACATCATTTACGAATTGATAAACAAGGTTCGCGAAGCAATGAAGGCTCTGCTCGATCCCGAACTTCGCGAAAACAAGCTTGGCGCGGCGGAAGTGCGCCAAATATTCAATGTTTCCAAGGGCGGGAAGGTCGCGGGCTGCATGGTAACCGAAGGCATTGTAAAGCGCGACAAGTTCTTGCGCATATACCGCAAGTCCAAGGAAATTGCAAAGGGCAAAATCGCAGACATCAAGAGGTTTAAAGACGACGTTACGGAAGTCCGCGCGGGATACGAATGCGGCATAGGCGTTTCCGGCTTTAACGACTATGAAATCGGCGACATTTTTGAATGTTTTGAAATTTTGGAAGTCCGCCCCGACTTATAATTGAAATTCCTTTTTTATGGACAGCAGAATAGTAAGGGTTGGAGAGCTCGTTTTAAGGGAGTTGAGCGGAATTTTGCATTCGAGGTGGCGTTCCGAGGCTGTTGCCATCACGCTTACCCATGCCGAAGTTTCGCCCGACTTGCGCAAGGCTCGCATTTATTATTCGGCAATCGGCGGGCGCGAAGCCGCCGCGGGCGCGGGCAGGTTTTTGTCTCGCATAAAAAAGGAGCTTAAATCTTTGATGACCAAGAATATCACGCTAAAATACACTCCCGACTTGGAGTTCGTTTACGACTATTCTTTTGAGCGCGGGGCGCGCGTCATGGATTTGATAGAAGAGCTTGAACAATCCGAAGGGGAAAATTCAGGCGAAAGCTGATTTGGATTTTTTCCGATAGTAAATTATGGACGGATTTCAAGAGAACAAAAAATTTTTCCCGAAATTTGAAGGTGCTTTTTCAGAATTTGCGGAAAGCGTAAAAGGCGGAAAATTCGCCGTCGTAGGGCATATGCGTCCAGACGGCGACTGCATAGGCTCTCAGGTCGCGATGGCGTATTTGTTGCGCAAACTTGGCGCCGCGGAAGTTGTGTGCCTCAACAAAAACGATGTTCCGTTTCTTTACAGGGAATTTACTTGCGGCGAAAAATTTTTAAATACCGAAGATTTTTGCGACGAGTCTTTTGAAATTGTGACGGTAGATTGCGCTGACCTGAAAAGGACAAGCGACGAGCTTGGGCGCAAATTTCCCGTTCCGTTTGCCAGTTTCGACCATCATGCTTCAAACAAGCCATACGCAAGGCTGAACATAATAGAGCCTTCCGCAAGCGCGACAGGCGAGCTTTTGGCGGGGCTTATGGCGGACGCGGGTATTGAATTTGGAGATGACGTTGCAAGCGCGCTTTATGTCGCGCTCATGATGGATACGAGGCAGCTTACGACTTCAAACACGAATTTGAGGGCTTTTGAAGTTGCCACTTTTTTGGTGTCAAAGGGGGCTGATCCCGCCGATATTTCCGTAAAGCTCTACCAGCGCGAGAAGTTTGGCAGAATGAAGCTTTTGGCGCAGTTTTTGCAGTCGCTTACCATGCACTACGATGGAAGGGTTTGCATAGGTCTTTTAAAGAGCGGGGTTTATGAAAAAACAGGCTCTTCAAAAGAAGACAGCGACGGCTTGGTTGACTACGCAAGAAACATAGACGGCGTGGAAATCGCCGTTTTGTTGGAGGATTTGGCAGATGGCGGAGTTAAAGGCTCTCTTCGCTCGAAACGCCCTGAAATGCAGGTGAATGAAATTGCCGCGCACTTTGGCGGCGGCGGGCACTTCGCGGCGGCGGGCTTCAATGTCAAAATGTCGATGGACGAATTTTATCCTGAACTTTTAAACATAATCGGGGAACATTTAAAAAGGTAGTTTATGGAGAAAAAAATTGCCGACTATGAAGGTATTTTGCTTATAGACAAGGCGCAGGGGTGCACTTCGCATGACGTTGTAAACGATGTGAGGCATATTTTGAAGATGAGGGCGGTGGGACATGCCGGAACTCTCGATCCTCTGGCGACCGGGCTTTTAATAATTCTTGTAGGCAAGGCAACCAAGGCTTCCCAGTATTTGATGAGCGTTGACAAGGTTTACGAAGGCTCGTTTAAACTCGGAGAGGAGACAAACACTCAGGACAGCGAAGGCGAACTTGTCGCAAGCCTGCCTGTTCCCGCGCTTTCGGGGGAGGATTTGAAAAAGCAGATGGCGTCTTTTTTGGGGGATCAGTATCAGACTCCGCCCATGTTTTCCGCAAAAAAAATTAACGGCGTGCCTCTTTACAAGCTTGCGCGCAAGGGGCAGGAAATCGAGCGCGAGCCGCGCTTTATCCGCATTTCAAAATTCGAGCTTTTGGATTGGAATTCGGAATCGAAGGAGGCAAAGTTCAGAATTGATTGCAGCAAGGGAACTTATGTCCGCACTGTTTGCCACGATTTGGGAAAGCGCATCGGCTGCGGAGCGCATATGACTTCTTTAAGGCGCGTGAAAAGCGGTCAGCTTGATATTTCAGACGCGGTTTCCATAGAGGAATTGAAAGAAATGCCGCCGTCCGCCGTCCGCAAGGCTTTAATTCCCGTAAGCACGGCGGTTCCAAGTATTGCTTTTTAATGGAAAATGCGGTTCAGTCTTTGGACGGCGACGGGGTTTTTTGCGAGCCTTGCGCGCTTGCCATAGGCATTTTTGACGCGGTGCACAAGGGGCATCAACATGTTTTGAATGCCGCGAAAGATTTTGCCGCAAAAAACGGGGCAAAAGCGTTTGTCTTGACGTTTTATCCGCATCCGTCAAAGGTCTTGGGAGGAGAAAAGGCAGGGGGATGCCCGCTCATTTATCCCGCAGACGTTCGCGCGGAACTTTTGTTGGATTTTGGAATGGACGGCGTTTTCTTTAAGGATTTTACCCCTGAATTCGCCTCGAAAACACCGGAAGAGTTTTTCGGATTTTTGATGGAGAAATTCCCAAATTTGAAATGCGTCGCGACGGGCGAAAATTTCCGCTTCGGCGTTCGGGCTTCAGCAGATGTCAAAGTTTTGAAGGAGCTTGCTATCGGGAGTGGCGTTGAAACCATATCGGTTTGCGGAGTTTTGGACGGGGGCAAATTCGTAAGCTCGACGCGCCTTAGGAAAGCTTTGCAAGATGGCGACATGCAGTCTTTTTATGAAATGTCCGGGCGCAACTATTTTTGCAGGGGCAGGGTCGAGGGCGGCAGAAAACTTGGCAGAACCATAGGTTTTCCCACGCTAAATTTGAAAGCCTTTGGCGAGTGCAAGCCGAAGTTCGGGGTTTACGCGTCCCGATTGCAGAATTTGGACACGAAAGAAATTTTTTGCGGAGTTTCTAATGTAGGGGTAAATCCCACAGTTGGAGAATGCGCCCCCGTATTGGAGACAAATACTTTTGATTTCCCTGATTTCGGGGAGGGCGCGAACATAAAAGTCGAGCTTTTAAAATTCTTGCGCGGAGAGAAAAAATTTGCTTCAATAGATGAATTGAAAGCTCAAATTGCCGTTGACAAGGAGAATGCAAATAAATTTTTCCGCGTTTGCGGCTGTTAAATTTTGCGCTTAACGGTTCAAGCAAAAAATCGATTTGTTAAACTATGAAAATTATAAAAATTCTATGTTTGTTCGGGGCGGCAGCCGCCTCTTCCCTATCTTTGTTTGCGGAAGCAAAGCCGTCTGATGAAAAAGCGGCAAGCCGCGAAGTTTCCGAAAAATCGGTAAACTGGTTTTTGGATATAAAAAAGGCGGAAAAGCAGGCGGCAAAAGAGGGCAAGCCTCTAATCATATTTTTTACGGGGTCGGACTGGTGCATCTGGTGCAAAAAACTTGTCCATGAAACGATTTCGAAGCCCGAATTTGTGGATTATGCCAATAAAAACTTCGTGATGCTTTTGTGCGATTTTCCGAACGAAGGGGCGGACAAGGAGCAGATTGCGAAAAACTCCGAGCTTGCAAGCGCGTTTAAAATTGAGGGTTTCCCTACCCTTGTTTTGCTCGACATAAAGAACAAGAAGGCGTTTAATTTCGGCTATTCGGAAGCAAACACTCCGCAAAAGTTTATTGATTACGTCAAGAAGACGATGGAAAAATCAAACGCCGCGAAGTAGCTTTCAAGCCTCTAAGGCGGGCTTTGCCGTAAAAATTGCGCAAAATTTTCTTTTTGCGCAATTTTTGTTTATAAAACTGGCTGAAAATGCCGTTTTTTTGTCCGCGCAAAATCCGCGTCGGGATATAAAAATTTTTGTAAAAGATGCGCGTTTTTAAGTTTTTATGTTGAATGAATTTTAAAAATCTATTTGATTTTGCAAAATGAAAATTTCACCTATAATAGTCTTTGGATTCGTTTTTGCGTCTCTTGCATTTTTTGCGCCTCTTAAAGCGCAGGAAGGGGATTTGCAAATCGCTTCCCTGCAAAAGGAAATCGAGTCTTTGAAATCGACCATAAAGCAGATGGAAAAAGACTATTACGACGTTTTGCTTGAAAACATGAAGCGTCAAAACAAACTGCGCGCGGAAATTCGCAGATTGAAAGAAGAGCTTGAAAAATCCGCCGCGGGAAATATCGGAAATTCTTTTGCGCCCGCCGATGCTGGGGGCGCGCTTCCGAAATCGGGCATTGCAAACTCTCCCGATTCCGCAAAGCGCGAAACTTTTGACAAGGACGCGGAGTATAGGCAGGCGCAGGCTCTGCGCATTGCCCGCGAGCGCGAAGAAGCCGAAAAGAAGGCGTCTCAAAAACCTGAAGAAAAATCTGCGGCGGAAGAGCCGAAGCGCGAAGATGAAAACTCTTCGTTTTGGGACCATGCTTTCCCCTTTTGATAACTTGAAAAATTTTTAAAGAAATAAAGAAATGTCGGATAACGATTTTAAAAATTCATTAAATCTCCCTAAAACAGGCTTCCCCATGAGGGGCGACCTCGTAAAGCGCGAACCCCGACGCATAGAGTTTTGGAAAGAAACAGACCTTTACGGGCGCATTCAAAAGAAAAATGCGGGCAAGCCGAAATTCGTTTTGCACGACGGGCCTCCGTTTACAAACGGCGATGTTCACATCGGCACCGCTCTCAACAAGATTTTAAAAGACATCATCTTGCGCTACAAGTCCATGCGCGGATTTGAGACTCCGTACTGTCCGGGTTGGGACTGCCACGGGCTTCCAATCGAGCATAAAGTTGTGAAGATGCTGCGCGAGGAAAACCGCGTTTTGCCGATTGCGGAATTGCGCGCGGAATGCGCAAAGTTTTCTTCGTCTTTCATCGAAAAGCAGACGAAGCAGTTTTTGCGTCTCGGCGTTTTGGCTGACTGGGAGCATCAGTATAAAACCATGTCCCACGCCTATGAAGCCGAAATTTTGAGGACGTTTGCGGCGTTTGTCGAAAAGGGCTTGGTTTACCGCAGCAAGAAGCCCGTATATTGGTCAATTCCGTGCAAAACCGCGCTTGCGGAAGCGGAAATCGAATATAAAGACCATGTTTCGCCTTCCATTTGGGTCGCGTTCAAATTAGACGAAAACGCAAACAATTCTCTTGGTTTGGACAAGGCCGAAATTGTCATTTGGACAACGACTCCGTGGACTTTGCCCGCAAACTTGGGCATAGCTGTCCATCCCGACGTCGATTATGCGGCTGTAAAGGCAAACGGCAGGACATTTATTGTTGCAATGCCCCTTGCCGAAAAATTCGTTGCGGATTTGAAGCTTGAAGGCGCGGAAATTTCAAATGTCTGCAAGGGCGAAAAGCTGGTCGGCTTGAAAGCCCGCCATCCGTTTATCGAGCGCGACGCTCCCATTGCCGCCGCGCGCTATGTCACGATGGATTCGGGTACGGGCTGTGTGCATACCGCTCCTGGGCACGGTCTTGAAGACTATCTGACGGGGCTTGAAAACGGTTGGGAAATTTATTGCCCGATTGACGACGACGGCAAATATGTCGATGACGGAAGAATTCCAAGCGAACTTGTCGGCACGAGCGTTTTGGAAGAAAACGGCAAAAATTTGGCAAACATAAAGGTCTTGCAGATAATCGAGGCAAACGGATCTCTTTTGAAGCTTGCCAAAATTTCCCACCAATATCCGCATTGCTGGCGTTCAAAGACTCCTGTGATTTTCCGCGCGATGGACCAGTGGTTCGTGTCTCTTGACAAAAATAATTTCAGGCAGGACGCCCTGAACGCGATTTCGGACGTAAGCTGGCTGCCCGCAAGCGGCGAAAACCGAATCCGCGGGGCGGTGGAATCGCGTCCCGACTGGTGCATATCGCGCCAAAGGGTTTGGGGCGTTCCCATTCCCGCTTTCTACGACGAAAACGGCAAGGCGTATCTTGATGCCGGCGTCGTTAAAGCCATTGCAGACAAGGTTGAAAAACTGGGAACAGCCTACTGGTACACGGCAAGCGAAGATGAAATTTTGGACGGCATCAACCTTCCGGATTCATGGAATGGCGTTGGCGCGCTCAAAAAGGGTGTCGATACTTTGGACGTTTGGATTGACTCCGGCTCAAGCCACAGGGCGGTTCTTGCAAAAAATCCCGACTTGGCAGTACCCGCCGATTTGTATTTTGAAGGCAGCGACCAACACAGGGGGTGGTTCCAAAGCTCTCTTTGGACGGGCATTGCCACAATCGGCAAGGCTCCGTACAAGAAGGTTATCACGCACGGCTTTATCGTTGACCAAAACCGCAAGAAAATTTCAAAAAGCGACGGCAAGCCGCACACTGCCGACATGTATGTGAACAAGTGGGGTGCCGACATCGTGCGCCTTTGGATTTCGTCTGAAGATTATCAGGCAGACATTCCCGTTTCGGACGGCATCTTTACGCATGTCGCAAACACTTACCGCAGTGTTCGCAACACCATCATGTACCAGCTTGGCAACTTGTCGGATTTCGATTTCGGCAAAGACGCCGTGGAGCTTTCCGAGTTGGACGCGATTGACAAATGGGCGTTGCACAAGGCGGCGTTGTTTGCCCAAGACGCAAAGCAGGCGTATGAAAATTACGAGTTCCACAAGGTTTACCGCCTGATTGACGTCTTCTGCGGCGTAACTCTTTCAAGAATTTACCACGACATCTTGAAGGACAGAATGTACACGTTTGCCGCACATTCAAAGCTCCGCCGTTCTTCCCAGACTGCAATCTGGCTCATAAACGACATTTTGCTGAAAGTGATTGCGCCTATTTTGACGTTTACCGCCGATGAAGCTTATTCTTTCAAAACTTCGGGCAGTGAATATTCGGAAAATTCAATCCACTTGCAGGATTGGTGCGAAGTCGCCGAAGGCTGGCTGAACGAAGGCGTTTACGAAAACATCGAGCGTCTTTTGCAAATTCGCGACATGGTAAACGAAGAGCTTGAAAAATTGCGCAAGGACAAGGTAATCGGCAAGAGCCTTGAAGCGGAAATTGAAATTATGGTTTCATCCGACAGTGCCGATGCCGATATTCTTGAAGCGTACAAGGACAAGCTCCCCGAGCTTTTCATTGTTTCGGAAGTCAAAATCGTCAAGGGAAGTTTCAGCACGATTGCAATTCAAGCAGGCAAGGCGGAAGGCGAAAGGTGCGTCCGCTGCTGGAGAGTGTTGCGCGATTTGGACGAAGACGGCATTTGCCCGCGCTGCCGCGCCGCGCTTGACGAGCTTGCGGGAAAGTAGGCATTTGCGCGGAATATCCGCGCAATGTCTTTTAGGTATTTTTTTATAACAAAACAAGATTATGGCGACTGCGAAAAAAACAAAGAAAATTGCCGCGTCAAAAGCCGTTTCTTCAAAAAAGAAAGCGGCGACCGGGGTCGCGGCAAAAAATGTTGTGTCAAAAAAAGCTCCAAGCAAGAAATTCGTTTCCGCGAAAAAGGCGGAAGCAAAAAAAGTGAAGCCGCAGCCAAAACAAACAAAACAACCAATTTCAAAAAAAGTGGCTACAAAAAAAACAATAGCTAAAAAAACCGCGCCGAAAAGCGCGTCTGCTTCAAAGTCGGAGAAAGCGAAAGCGTCTTCTGTCAAGACCGCAAGCGCAAAAACAGAGCATAAGAAATCAGCCCCTAAAGAAGCAAAATTTTCGGAAAGCAAGGCTTCTCCAAAACAGGTTTCCGAAAAGAAAGGCAATTCCTCAAAGAAAATCGGCGATATAAAAAAGCACACTATTTCCGTTGCGGAAGCGATTGCGGAAATCTTGAAGAACAAGAAGCCAAAATCTTCCGCGCCCGTTGAAAAGCTTCCTGTTGCCGGTTCAAAGCAGAGGGCTTGCGCGGGAATTTATTTTTCGATTGAGGATCTCGACAGCTATTTGGCAACGCGCGGCACTGCAAAGCCCGAAGAGGACGCAAGTTCCGTTTCGGCATCCGCTTCAACCAAAAAGTCGGGAAAAGTTTCGGCGGCGCAGCCCGTCCAAGTTCCAAAGCGCGCGTTGTCTGCGGCGAGCATTGCCGATATTTTGGGATTTAATCCGATAGAGCAGTCGCGCTCCGCTTTTGAGGAAAAAGACGTTCCCGCAAAGTGGAAGAAATACTACAAGCTCTTGGTCGAAATGAAAAATCGAATCCAAAACGGTTCGAGCGACAAAGTTGAAAGCGTCAGCTCTTCAAACATCCAGCTTTCGCACGAAAATTCTACTCAGGGCATGGATGTTGCCGACATCGGCGCGAAAAATTTTGAGCGCGACATGGCTTTCAACCTACTTTCAAACGAACAGAACATAATTTCCGAAGTTAACGCGGCAATAGAACGCATAAGAAACGGGACTTACGGCATCTGCGAAGTAACGGGCAAGGCAATTCCCGAAAGCCGCCTTTTGGCGGTTCCCTTCACCCGATGCACAATCGAAGGGCAGAAGCAGAAGGAAATCGAACAGCGCAGGCTAAGGGCGGGACAGCGCGCGCGCCAGTATGATGTTGACTTGTCTGCGGACGGGCAGGAATCCGAAGTTCCGGAAGACGATTCTGAATAGGTCAAGTGCTTAACATATCGCAAAAGTCCGAAAACCCCGCAAAGGGAACCTCGCTTTCGTGGTTCTCATGGAGGTTTTTTATCACAATGCTGCTTACCTTCGCGCTGGACAGAATTACAAAGCTTTTGGTTGTATTTTTAATGCCGATTGACGAGTCCAAGCAGATTTCCTCGCGCGTTGTCGAGATTGTTGAAGGGGTGTTTTCAATCGTGCATGTTACAAACCACGGCGCGGCTTGGGGCATCCTTTCGGGGCAGACCTACCTGCTTTCGTCGATTGCGGTTGTTACCATGGCGTCTCTTTGGTTTTTCAGGCGCGAGCTTGGGCTTTCGCACCCATTGATGCAGTACGCCATGGGATTTTTTGTCGGCGGAATTTTGGGAAATTTGTTCGACAGGATTTATTACGGGTGCGTGGTGGATTTTCTGGACTTTACAATCCCCTTTATAAATTACAGATGGCCCGCCTTTAACGTCGCCGATTGCGGAATTTTCGTCGGGGTTGCGATGTACATAATTGTGAGCGTCGTAATTGAACGCCGCGAAAAAAAGGAAAGAACATCCGGCAGAAAAAAATTTGAAGGCAGCTGATTGTTGCCTTTTTTTATGTCCTTTTAACTCTCAAAAAACATGCTTAATTCTCAAAAAACACGCTTTCTCAATCGCCTGAATTTTTTATACGAAAATATTTCATCAGATATTTCGCGCTTGAAAATCACCGCATTCTTGACGCGTGAACCCGTAAAGTTTGCAGACAGGGAAAGCGGCGAAAAACTTGAATTGAAAGAGGGAGACCGCTGGGGCGAGAGGCTTTTTGATTGCGCGTGGATGAAGTTTGAGGGAGAAATGCCCCGCGCAAAAGAAAACATCGCATTGAAGCTCGATGTAAACGGGGAAATGTTCGTGGCGGACAAGGGCGGCTCTCCTGTCTGCGGGCTGACTTGTAAAATGTCGACGTTTTCGGAGTCTCTCGGCAAGCCCGCCAAATGTTTTTACATTCTTCCAAAGCAGTTTTACGGCAGGAAAAAAATTTCGGTTTGGGCTGACTGCGGGCTTAACGATTTATTCGGCAGGCTGAAAGGCGAGGGCAAAATCGCCTGCGCACGCATTGTGAAAATCAATCCCGAAATCCGCGAATTGTATTATAATTTCGAGCACGCATACGACTGGCTTTCGGCGGTCGAAAGCGGAGATGAAAACGAAAAAATTTTGTCGGACGCGCTTGTTGAAGCCTGCGATTTGCTCGATGAAAACTTTGAAAAAAATTTAAAATCCGCCTCAAAATGCCTTGAAAAAGTTTTGTATAGAAAGTCTGCGCGCCCGAGGCTTGAAGTGTCGGCAATAGGGCATGCCCACATGGACTTGGCATGGCTTTGGCCCATTCGCGAAACCAAGCGCAAGCTTGCGAGGACTTTCGCAACGGCATTGAATTTGCAGGAGCGTTTCCCCTCCTACGTTTATGGGGCGAGCCAGCCGCAAGGTTATTTGTGGATGAAGGAAGACTATCCCAAGCTTTATTCGCGCATAAAAGAGGCGGTTAAAAAAGGCAGTATCGACGCGCTTGGCGCAATGTGGGTCGAACCCGACTGCAATATGCCCTCAGGCGAAAGTTTTGTAAGGCAAATCCTTTACGGACGAAAGTTTTTTTATGATGAATTCGGAATAAAGCCGGACTATTTTTGGATTCCCGATTCTTTCGGCTATTCGCCGCAGCTGCCGCAAATTCTGAAAAAAAGCGGGGTGAAATATTTTATAACACAAAAGCTTTCCTGGAACATGATAAACAAATTTCCGCACCATTCGTTTTGGTGGCAGGGAATTGACGGGAGCAAAGTTCTTGCTCACATGTTGCCTGAAAACACTTACAACAGCCCCATTGCGCCAAGAAGCCTTGTGAAAGTCGAGCGGGAATATGCGCAAAAAGACGTGAGCCGAAACGCGCTGATTGCATTCGGCATAGGCGACGGCGGCGGCGGAGCGGGCGAAGAGCATATACGAAGGCTCTTGAAAAACCGCAAGGTTTTGTCGCTTAACAAAATCAAAAACCGCAAAGTTTCCGCGTTTTTGAAGGATCTTGAACGCGAATCCGAAAATTTCCCGACATGGAAGGGTGATTTGTATTTGGAAAAGCATCAAGGAACTTTCACTACGCAGGGCAAAAATAAAAAGCATAACCGCTTTTGCGAAAATCTACTGCGCAAGACTGAATGGCTCGGCTATGCCTGCGAGCGAATTTTGGGCGAACGCCAAGACATGTCTTTTTTGGAGCCAATAGAAAAAGAAATTTTGCTTTACCAGTTCCACGACATTCTCCCCGGCTCTTCCATCGAAAGGGTTTACGCGGAAAGTTGCGCGCGCTACGAGGAATTGGAAAAACTCCTGATTTCCGCAATCGAAAATTTTGAAAGGAAGCTCTCAAACTATTTCGGGCAAAATCTTCTCGTAAACTGCAATTCGTGGAGCGGGAAATTTTACAAATCGGGGCGCGTTTCAAATGTTCCCGCATTGGGATTTTCGGCAGGGGCGGACTTTAAAAAAGTCTTGAAAGCATCGGCAAAGCCTTTTGTTTTGGAAAACGGAAAACTGCGCCTCGAATTTTCGGATAGCGGTGAAATGCTTTCCCTAAAAGAAAAAAATTCTGGCGTAGAATTTTTCGACGCAAAAAAACCGTCAAACGTTTTTATGGTTTACGACGATTGCGGCGACGCGTGGGATTTCGGCTACGGCTACCGCAAAAACGGCAAGTCCAAAATGGAGTGCGTTTCTAAGAAGTTTTTTGAAAAGTGCGGGGCGGCGATTGCGGAACTGAAATTCAGGTTCGGGCAGTCAACGCTTGTTGAAAGGGTTGTATTGGAAGGCGAAAGCGACGAAATTAAAATTGAAATTTCACTCGACTGGAAGTCGAAGCGCAAGATGTTAAGGCTTGTTTTGCCGCTTGGCTTCAAGGCTCAAAAGTCTGTTTCGGAAGTCGCGTTCGGATATTATGAAAGAGAGCCGAACGATGTCGGCAAGTGGCGCAAGGCGCGCATTGAAACGCCCGCGCACCAGTGGGTTGCAATGAAAAATAAAAAGATGTTTTTCGCGCTTTTAAACGATTCAAAATACGGATACAGGCTGAAGGAAAACGCGGTTGAAGCCTGCCTTTTGCGTTGTGTGCCGCGCCCCGGTGAGCCTTTGATTTTTGCCGCCGACAAGAGCAAAAATCCGACGGGCGACGACGTTGATTTTGCCGATGTGGGGCGTCAGAATTTCAAATTTTCCATTTTTGCGAAAAGCGGAGCTTTCGACGTGAAAGAAGTTGCGGCAAGGGCGAGGGCGTTAAATATGCCAATCTCGAACGCAAGCTCTGAAAAATCCGCTAAGAAGCGCGATTTTCAAGATTTTTCGCTTGTTGAAATCGACAACAAAAATATCGAACTTGCGGCGATGAAGCCTGCCCAAGACGGAAAGTCTTGGATTATGCGCCTTGTCAATTTGAGCGGAGAATGCGAAAAGGCGCGCATTGGCTTAAAATTTGTCCCGAAAGAGGCTTTGGAGTGCGATTTGGCGGAAATTCCTGTCAAAAATCCGCAAATGCTTGAAAATCTTGCTTTTGGGGCGCATGAAATCAAGAGCTTTATTTTGAGATACTAAACTTTCGGCAAAACGGGTCGAAAACTTTAACATATCCGCTTGCAAAAAGTCTTGTAAAAAGGGGCTTTAAAGATTTTTATTTCACTGTAATTATCAGAATTATGGATTACGAAACCTACCTTGGCATCAACCCTGAAACAGGTCGCAACATAAAACTCGATTCCGCGTTTTTTGAATACGTCAACATGCGCCTAAGCGCGTTCGGAGCCCCCGTTTTCGGCTCGGAAAGCTCTTATCCGCTGTTGAAGCTCGCGGGGCCTCTGATTGAAAACTACCGCGAATTTGCAAGGAGAAACTCGACGAATTTATGCCCGACTGATTTGCGTATAATGAACTTTTTGCGCGGCTTTTTGGCTGAAACTTTGGACGAGCGCGAAGTTTTGCCGTCTCTCCCGTGGGCTTTCTGCCTTGAAAGAAACGGTGTTGCCCGCGCGCTTTCGATGCCTGCCGACAGGGATTCTTACGAAAATTCATATGTGAAATCCTACAAGATAAAGCAGGGTGTTTTGCATAACCCCAAAAATGACAGGCGCACCACCAAGGGCGTTTTCCATGTCGTGGAAGGCGGGCTTCCTGTGCCCGACGACAAAAAGAGCGTTCCAAAGCTTGTTTTTAAAAACCTTTTGAAGGCCGCGCTCGACGCGCCCGAAGAGCTTTTGGAGCTTCCCTTTACTTCGACACAGAAAGAGAAGGCGAAAATATGGGTATCGCTTTTCATGCGCCCGATAGTGTGCCCGCGCGTTCCCAACAGTTCTCCCGAAAAGAGCATGGAAATTCGCTTTTTTGCTCCCGGAGGGCTTGTTTCAAATTTGGATTTTACCGAAAGCATTTTCGGGAACGCCGGCAATCCTTACCTTTCAAAGAATGACCCGGCAAACGATTTTGAAACTTGGACGGGGCATACGGGCTGCATAATTTTGGCTCCGCATTTGACGCTTCTTACAAAAAAATCTCTGGGCTTGCCGCGCTATGAAGACGCGACCGAACGCCAAAGGCGCGACGGCATGTGCTACAAGGAAGAGTCCGAGCTTTACAACGACGGTGGCGCGTTCAAAATCACGGCGCGCGATGCGGGCGGAGTGATATTCACAATCATTGCCGACAACTATTTCGGCTACTCGAAAAAAGAAGTGAAGACGCAGATAAGCTTTTCCGCAAACCTCTTCGGGCAGTGCGAGGAAGAGCATAGCGGTGGCGCGTTGGCGTATTCAAGCAGGGACTTGGGCGACGATTTCTATTTGTCTTCTTACCCCAATTCCAAAAAAGGCTCGTTTAAGGAAGCAATGGAAATTATGGGCGACACCGTGGAAGTTTTTGAGGACGGATGGGCGAAAGATAAGAAGTATCCCGACATAATTTACGTTCCCGAAAACGCCTATTTCTCTTTGAAAACCCAAACCGTGAGCTGGCAGAAAGACGGGGCAGAAAAGAAAATCCGGCTTTCTCCGCACACAACGTACATTTCCCCGATTGGCTATAAAATTGAAATGATGCGCCCGCACGAAACCCGCAGGTGGCGTCTTGTGGGCACGGTTGAAGAGGGCGTTTACTGCCACAAGCCCGCGACGGTTTCGGGCGGAGGCAAGAGCGAAATTTCAAAAGACATTTCAGACGCCATAATCCACGGGCCGTCCATCGTTGCCGATTTTAAAAGCGACATGGAAGCAGTTTCGGCAATCATAAACAAAAACTACGGCGACAGGAACAAAGACCCCTCTCAAAACAAAGGCAAGGACAGCCGTCCGATTTTGGATTCCCGCCGCACGATGGGTTCTGTCGTAAAGCTTCTTACTCCTTCCGAAGAGTTTACCGACGAGTATAACGAGTGGCTGAAATCCATACCGTTTTACATTCGCGAATTTGTGCTTACCGTAAAAAGGCACTACCGTCCCGAATGGGGTGGCGACTGGCAGAGCAAGTTTTCGGTTGACACTATAAACGGAAAGGGCGGGAATTTGCTTAAATACAAGAACTCGAACGTCCTTACCTCTTATTTGCGCATAGGCTTTACCGAGGACGGCTCATGGCGCACATTCAGCTTGCGCAAAGACTTCTTCCCGTCTTGCAAGGTGCAGCTTGAAGACGACATCACAAGCTCCGTCGTTGTTCCGTCGCGCGATGTCGAGTATTTGCCCGACGGCTTTGAAACCCGCCATCCGTCCGTAAAGTTTACGGAAAACTGCGAGTACAGGCTCTTCCAGCGTCCCGATGAGGCAATCGTCAGGGGCTATGACAAGCGGGCTGAATTTGACATGTCGCAAAGCGATGTCTTCTTCTCCAACTACGAGCCGCTAAACCGTGCACAGGTAAAGGAATTGACGGACGACGTTTTGCGCTTTTACCGCTTTACCGAGCCGATGCAGAAAAATCTCGAGGATTTCTTGCGCGAAAACAAGCCTGAATATGTTGTAAGCTCTTCAAATCCGCGCCTTGTGAACGGATCTCCGTCCAAAAACGTGCGTTATTTGCAAAACCGCGACGACATGGTAAATCCGCGCAAATACTACATTTGCGATGTAGGCGGAAGGCTCTCCCGCAAAATTCCGATTTCAAAAAGCGTTCCGCATCCTGTTTCGAGCGTCATTGCGGGCAGGCGCAACAATCCCGCTTCCGAAGGGATACGCCCGCTTGCGGTGCATGGGCCTTTGCACTATTTGGAGCTTCCCGAAGCGTTTATGGAGTTCATAGCTTCGATGACGGGCAAGTCTCCGTCAACAACGGGCGCGGGCTTGGAAGGGGCGATGACAAAGGGTCCGTTCAACGCTCTTTGCCCGATAACCGACTTGAACAACGCCCTTGTTTCGTTTGCTCTTTGCAACTATTCGATATGGCTTAGCAGTGCGGGCTATCTCGGGCCGAAGTACAGGGTTGACCACGACATAAGCCTGCTGATTCCCGAAATCTGGTCTCGAATGCGCTCGTCTGAACGCAAGGTTGATTTCCTCATGGAAAACGGAATGCTTGAACGGTGCAGGGATTTTGAATACAAAAACAAAACCGTTTGCGCGTCGCGTTTGGGCTGGAGAATAACAAGGGAGTTTGTGAACGCCTACTTCGGCAGGATTTTCTCAAGCCCCGACAGCATTTTTACCGACGACATGTTGCGCCCCGAATTGCAGGACATGGAAGTGTTTGCCGACGGAATGGACAATATGGCGGGAGCGCACAAGCGCGCTGCCGAAGCTTATTTTGCGGACGGCTCGATAGAGGGGGCATGTCCGCCTTTGCGCGCGCTTCTTCACATCATGAAAGACGGAAGTTTCGAGGGCAAGACATTGCAGGATGCGGAAGTCAGAAAAATGTTCGACCGCGAAGAAATCGTAAAGAGCGACTGGTATGCTGAACGCCTGATTGCAAAGCAGCAGCTTGACTTGGCGGCGGCGCAGAAATCAATCGCATACTTGAACTCCAAACTGCAAAATCTTTCGGACGGCAAATCGCCTGCGGAGCTTAATCAAAAAATTGCGGAGGCGAACGCGAAATTAAAAAGCATCAAGACGCTGAATTCCCTTAAATCTTTGGGCGGAACGATTGGCGTCGATCCCTACGTTTACCAGTAAGATTTTGCACTCGGAAAGCGCGGCGGCATTTCCTTTTAACAAAGGAGTGTTGTCAAGTTTTTCATGCAGGAGGCGGCATTGGTGCTGCCTCTTTTTTTTGCGTCCAATGCGCAAAATCTATTTTGCGGAAAAGTTTTATTTTATAATGCGGATTGAATTGGTTTTATAAATTAAATCTCGCAAAAACAATGCGTATTAGCAATACGCATATTTCCTGTCTTTTTAATAATTTGGGAAAACAGGAAAATGAAAACATACATAAAGAAAATAACGATTGCGTTTGCGCTTTTGGGTTTTGTTTTTCAAAGCTTTGCGAGAACGCAATACAATGAAAACACTCTTGTGGATAGCGATGTAAGCGATAGCCAAATTATCGTGGATTCATCTTCAAGAGGGAATGTCAAGGTTTCGGTTGCTGAAAATGTTTCGCTAACGGGAAATTCTTTGAGCATTTACGGGGAAAACTCTTCCATGGAGTTTCTCGGAAATAATGAAATAAATGTCGGGAATATTTCAGTTTACAAAGGAGCAAGCATAAATGCCCACAAAGCAAACATAACGGCAAGCAGCATTTATTTGCAGGAAGAGGACGCAAGCTTGTTTTTTAAAGATTGCCAAACACCCATAAACGGGCAGTTGACATTTTTAGAAGAAACAAAACTAACTATTGATGGCGGAAGTTTTTTTGCGCAAGGTTTTACATGGAGAGATATTTTTAGCTCGGAAAAGCATGCTGAAATCAATGTTTTAAACGGTGGAAATTTAGAAATTGCCAACGGCGGATGGTTTCAGAGGGGAAATAAATTTGATATTTATGTTGATTCGACTTCGTCTTTCACAAATTCGTCAAGAACCAAATTTTCAGGAAAGTTGAGTTTTGAAGCAGGAGCGGAAGTATCTTTTACAAACCTAAGCAATATTGACGATATGTCCTTTGAGTTCGTAGTTGACGACATTTCAGTTTTTCAAGACAAGGAATTAAACGAGTATTTCGAGACTATAACGCTTGCGGGAAGCTCGATAGAAAACTTGCTGACATCTGAAAATTTGACGGTTTTCGACAAATCTACAAATATGACGTACAATATAAGAATTTCAGATAGCGGCACTATTACAATCATTCCCGAACCTTCTGAATGCGCGGCGGTTTTCGGCGCGGCGATGCTTGTCTTTGCGGCATACCGCAGGAGAAGATAGCCATTTTTTTTAACAAAGGCGGGCTTTAAAAGTCCGCTTTTTTATTCTTCAAGTTTTTGGGCTTTTCGCCTCATTTCTATGGCTTCCGCGCTTCTTCCCGAATTGTCCAGTTCGCGCGCGAGCATTCTGTATTTGGAGGCGATTAAATCTTTTGAGTTCGGCGCAAGCTCTTCGAGATTTTCAAGCGACGCGGTTTTGCAGGCGATTGAATTTTGAATGTCGCCAACTGCTTGATACGCTTTTGCGAGGTTGTCGAGCGCGTATGAAAATTCCATTCCGCGCGGAAGCATTGCCTGCATTTCGAGGGCTTTTTCGTACTCTTCTTTCGCGCTTTTGAAATTTTTTTGCGCCATATAAGTCGAGCCTTTTGCCGAGTGCAGGGCTGCGAGCCATTTTATGCCGCTTTCCGTTTCCCTTTCGGCGGACGCCTCTATCATTTCAATGCCTGCGTCGCACATTTTAAGCGCTTCTTGAAAACGCTCCGAGAGCGCGAGCTTTACGGAAATGTCCTTGAATTTTTGAAGTTTTTGCGCGAGTGTTGACATTAAATAAGTTCCCCTAATTTCGAGTTTGCCTTTGACAGGTATTCAATCGGCTCTTTGCTTAGTTTTATTAGTGTTTCGTCAAACTTTGCCGCGCCTTCTTCAAAAATCGAGACAATGCAAGAGCCTCCGAATTTGAACATGCCCATTGTGTTTCCGCGCAAAACCTTGTCGCCTACCTTGTCGAAGTTCACGATTGAGCCGACGTTTGTCGCGCCTATTTGGACGACCGCGCACATCTTGCCGTTTTCAAGCTCAATCAAGTTGAGCACGCGCTTGTTTTCATTGAGGTAGTTTAAATTTTTCGAGAGGGCTATGGGGTTTACTGAGTAGAGGAAGCCGCCTATTTCCCTGCGGGCGACGAGTCTGCCCGAAACCAAGTGGTGGAACCTGTGGTAGTCGAGCGGGCATAGGCGCGAAATCAGCATGGAGCCGTTTTCAAAGCGCGCGGCAAGCTCCTTGTCTTTAAAGAAACTTTCGAGGTTGAACTTTTGGTTTTTCGCAAAAAATGTATCGGATTTCGAGATGTTTTCAACCGCCAGATTGCGGGCGTCGGCGGGGAATGAAATATCGTTTGCGCCGTTTGAAAGAGGTCGGACTTCTGGCTTTATTTCTCTTGTGAAAAAATCGTTGAAGCTTTTAAATTCTTCGGGCTTTTTTCTGAAATCTGAAATTTTTATCGAGTGGTCTTTTATGAATTTTACCGCGGATTTTCGGCTTATTGGCAAATTCGCCCAAAGCCCCGTGAGAGCCGAGAAAAATTTGCGCTTAAACACGCTCCAAAGCAGAAGGCTTCCGATTGGATTTCCATAGAGAAACTCCAAGAATTTTTCCTGGCAAACATCTTCTTTTTCAATTTTTCCCGTTTCGGGATTAAAAACTTCTACTGCCATATGAGCCTTTCTTTTAGCGCGGTTCTGCGCTGTGTCGTCCGCGAGTTTTTAACCGCGAGGGCGAACGCGTATGGGTCGCCAACTATAAACACTTTTCCGCGCGCGCGCGTTATTGCGGTGTAAATCAAGTTGCGTTGAAGCATCACAAAGTGCTGCTTTAAAAGGGGGATTATCACTATCGGAAATTCGCTTCCCTGCGATTTGTGTATTGAGATTGCATAGGCGAGTGCAAGGTCGGCGCAGTCAGTTCTTGAAAATTCTTGAATGCCGTTTTCAAACTTCGCGCTCATTTTATTTTCTTCTTTGCAGATTTTTTTTACTATCCCCATGTCGCCGTTAAAAATGTCGAGGTCGTAGTTGTTGCGCGTTTGCATTATTTTGTCGCCCTCCTTGAAGAAAGTCCCGCCAAGGCTTGCGCATTCCTGCGACGTATTTAGCTCTTTTTGCAAGACAGAATTTAGCACGCCAATTCCCGCAGAGCCCTTGTGCATGGGTGCCAAAATCTGCGAGCCTGAAATTTTGTCCGCGCCGTACCATCGCGGAATGAAGGTTTTTGCAAGTCGGGTGCAGGCATCGACGCATTCTTCGGGGGTCAGAGCCTCTATGAAATGTATATCGCGTTCGGGTTTTACCGCGTTTATGGAAGTCGGCACAAGCCCTTCGATTGCGCTGTTCCCCTTCAAAATTTCGTGCGACGCAACCACGATTTGGCTTCGCGAGCCTTGCCTGAAAATTTTTTCAAGCTTTGTTGTTGATATAGAGCCTGAGTCTATAATGTCTTTTAGCACGTTGCCCGCCCCGACGCTCGGCAGCTGGTTTGTGTCGCCTACAAGCACAAGGCTTGCGCGGTTTGGGACTGCGTTTAAAATGGAAGATGCAAGGCGGGTGTCGAGCATCGAGCTTTCGTCTATTATTATGAAGTCCGCGTCGAGCGGAGAGCCTTGGTTTCTGGCAAATCCGCCTTTCGAGGCGTCGTAGCCTAAGAGCCTGTGTATTGTTTTCGCTTCAAGAGATGTTGCTTCCGACATTCTTTGGGCGGCTCTGCCCGTGGGGGCGGCGAGGGCGATTTTGACTTTCTTCGCTTTCAATATATCGCATAGGGCGCGCAAAATCGTGGTTTTGCCCGTCCCGGGGCCGCCTGTTATGATGTGGACCTTGTTTTTTAACGCCGCCAAAATTGCCCGGGACTGCTGCGGCGCAAACTCGACTTTCATGCGCTTACATGCCCAGTCGAGCGCGATTTCGTGCTTGATTGGAGGCAGGCAGGAGGGCGTTTTTGAAATTTTTTCCAGCCTTTGGGCGAGGTTGTTTTCGCAATAGTCGAGAGAGGAAGACTGTATGCTCCGTTCGCAGACTATCTTTATCTCATTCTTTTTTAGAAGCGCGCCTATTGCCTCCGCACACCGCTCTTTTGTAAGCTCCAGCATTGCCGCCGCTTTTGCTTCAAGCTCTCCTGCGGGAACGCGGGTGTCCCCTTCCTCTTCAAACTCTTTTAGCGCGTATAAAATTCCCGTTTCGACCCTCTGCGGGCTTTCGTTCGGAATGCCTGAATTTAGCGCGATTTTGTCGGCGGTCTTAAAGCCTATGCCGTCGATTTCCCTTGCTATGCGGTAAGGTTCTTCGCGTATCACCGCGGGGCTGTCCATTCCGAATTTGCGCACGATTTTAAGGCAGGTGCCTACGCCCACTCCGTAGCGTTGAAGAAAAATCATAACGTCTCTTAGGCATCTGCGCTCTTCCCATGAAGCCTTGATTTGCTTTGCCCGCTTTGAGCCTATGCCTTCAACTTCCGTCAGGCGTTTTGAGTCGTGGTCGATGACGTTAAGCGTGTCCTGCCCGAAGTGCGCGACAATCCGTTTTGCGTACTCCTTGCCGATACCCGAAATCATTCCGCTTCCCAAAAATTTTTCCAGCCCGTAAAGAGTAGATGGCAGGCGGCTTTCAAATTCGCCGACTTTGATTTGAAGCCCGTACGATTTGTGGTTTAACCACTGCCCCTTTACGAGTACGGTTTCGCCGCACTCCAAGTTCGGCATTATTCCCGTAATCGTTATTTGCGGCTCGCTGAACTTTTGTTTTGAAGGCTTTATTTGCGCGATGCAAAAATGGTTTTCCTCGTTGAAAAACACAATGCGCTCCACAACGCCTTCCACTTCCGCGAAACTGCCGCTTTGTTCGGGCATCAGGCTTTTATTTTAAGGAAAATTCTCTTGCCCGCCTGCACCACCGTGCAGCTTTCGGGCTTTTGCAAGACTGCCGACGGGTCTGAAACTTTTTGATTGTCGATTTTTACCGCGCCCTGTTCGACGAGCCTGCGCGCCTCTTTTTTGCTCGGGAAGAGCTTTGTTGCCGCCATAAGGTTGACAAGGTTTTCCTGCGCGTTTTCGGTCAGGCTTTTCCATTCAAATTCTGGCATGTCGTCGGGAAGTTCGTTTTTTGAAAACACCTTTTCAAAATTTTCAAGCTCCGCCTTGCCCGTTTCTTCGCCGTAGAATTTCGACACCAAAGTTTGCGCCAAGCGTTTTTTGCAGAGCATGGGATGCTCCGTTTTCATTTTTTCGATTTCGGAAGCCGTTTTCAAAAGCAGATATTGGTAGTACTTCCACATCGTCTCGTCCGAAACCGACATGATTTTGCCGAACATTTGGCGGGCGTCGTCGTTGAATGCGATGTAATTGTCGTAGCTTTTAGACATCTTTTTTACGCCGTCCAAGCCGACCAAAAGCGGCATTGTTATTACCGCCTGCCCCGACATTCCCGCTTCTGCTTGCAAGGAACGTCCGACCAAATTATTAAAGAGCTGGTCGCTCCCGCCAAGCTCGACGTCTGATTTTATCATGATTGAGTCGTAGCCCTGGATGAGCGGATACAAAAATTCGACTATTGAAATCGGTGTTTTCGAGGCGTAGCGTTTTGCGAAGTCGTCGCGTTCGAGCATTCTTGCGACCGTCATTTTGCGGGCGAGTTCGAGCATGTCGCCGAAAGACATTTTTGCGAACCACTCGCTGTTGAAATGCACTTCGGTTTTTTGCGGGTCCAAAATTTTGTACGCCTGCTCCAAATATGTTTCGGCATTTTTTTTGACTTCTTCAGGGGTTAGGACGGGGCGAAGCGCGCTTCTTCCGCTTGGGTCGCCGATGCAGGCGGTGTAGTCGCCGATGATTAAGACTGCCTGGTGTCCCATTTCCTGGAACTGCCTCAGCTTGTTGAATACGACCATATGCCCGAATGTAAGGTCGGGGCGGGTGGGATCGACGCCGAGTTTGACGCGCAGGGTTTTGCCGTTTTGAATTTTTTCGGCGATTTCGTCTCTGCCGATAAAATGTTCCGAATTTAGGGCTATCTGGTCTAAAATTGTCATAAATATAAAAATGTTGCTGTGAAAAAATATCATTTTTTGAAACGCCGTTTGCAAGCATCTTTTGACGATTTTGAGAACTTTTGCGGGTGAATTGTTCGGAATATGTTTAGTTTCAATTATTTTTTATTTAAAAAAGTTTTTTATTTGATTTCTTGAAAAATCGTTCTACTCTGAAATCCCGTATGAAAAACGTTATAAGCATCATTATGGGCGGCGGAAGAGGCACGCGCCTTTATCCGCTTACAAAGGCGCGCTGCAAGCCCGCTGTTTCGCTTGCGGGCAAGTACAGGCTTGTGGATATTCCCATAAGCAACTGCATAAATTCGGGTTGCAAGCGCATTTATCTGCTTACACAGTTTAACACGGCTTCTTTGCACAGGCACATTCAGCAGACCTATAAATTCGACCCGTTCGGCGGCGGATTTGTAGATATTCTTGCGGCGGAGCAGACCGACGCAGGCGGAAACTGGTATCAGGGCACTGCCGACGCCGTCCGCAAAAACATGCACCATTTCTCGTCTGTCGATAGCGAATACTATTTAATTCTTTCGGGCGACCAGCTCTATCAAATGGACTTCAAAAAGCTTGTCGATGCCCACAAGGCAAGCGGCGCGGACGTGACAATCGCGGCAAAGCCGATGCCAACTTCCGTTGCGGGCGAGCTTGGCATAATGAGGGTTGACGGAAGCCTTAACATTACGGAATTTGTCGAAAAACCGAAAGACGAAAACGTTATAAAGTCCCTCATAATACCCGAAGACTTGAAGAAAAATTTAAAGGACAAGAGCAAGGACTATTGTCTGGCATCGATGGGCATTTATGTGTTTTCCGCGAAAGTTTTGGAAGAAAAAATGCGCGGAACTGAAATCGACTTCGGCAAGGAAGTAATCCCGGGGCTTCTCGGGCAGAAGAAGCTTTGCGCGTATATTTTTGACGACTACTGGGAAGACATCGGCACAATCGACGCTTTCTTTGAAGCCAACTTGGCTCTCACTGACGACAATCCCGAATTCGATTTTTACAATCAGGAAAAGCCCATTTACACGCACACGCGCTATCTGCCAAGCTCGAAGATATACGACAGCTCCATGGACCATACCAATGTTGCCGAGGGCTGTGTCGTTAAAAAGGCAAAGCTGAAACGCTGCATGATTGGCGTGCGCTCCGTCATAAGGGAAAACACTTCGCTTGAAAACGTCGTGATGATGGGCGCGGATGCATTTGAAAGCGAAGAGGAAAAGCTTGCCGACGACAAGTGCGGAAAGCCGAGAATAGGCATCGGCAAGAATTGCAAAATCAAAAACGCAATCATAGACAAAAACGCAAGAATCGGCGACAATGTGGAGCTTTCCCCCGAAGGCAAGCCCGACAAGTGGGAAGAAGGCTCTTTGTATGTCAGAGACGGCGTGATTATCGTGATGAAAAACGGCGTCGTGCCTTCAAACACGAAGATATAACGAAAAAAATATCTCAAAAAAAAGGCTCTTGCAAACGCAGGAGCCTTTTTTGTGATTTTTGTAGAAATTTTGTGGATTTGCGGAAATTAAATTTTAATTTCTTAAATGCACATGCCGCCGTTTACGGAAATAACCTGACCTGTAATGTAGCCGCCTTCTTCCGAGCAGAGATAGACGCACATCTTTGCAATGTCTTCGGGCTTTCCGAAACGCTTTAACGGTATGATTTCCTTTGCCTTTTCAACAACAGATTCGGGAAGCTTCTTTGTCATGTCGGTTTCGATAAATCCCGGGGCGATGGCGTTTGTTGTTATGTTTCGGGAGGCAAGTTCTCGGGCGAGCGTCTTTGTGTAGCCTATCAGCCCCGCCTTTGCCGCCGCGTAATTTGCCTGACCCGCGTTGCCCATAATGCCTACTACCGAAGAGATGTTGACAATTCTGCCCCATCTTCCGCCCATCATTGCCTTTACGAAACTGCGCACTACATGGAATGCGGAAGAGAGGTTTGTGTCGATTACGTCCTGCCATTCGTCGTCGGACATTCTAAGCATCAGGTTGTCGCGCGTGATTCCCGCATTGTTTACGATGATGTCTATTTTGCCGTATTTCTTTAAAAGTTCGGCGGCGGCGTTTTTAACTTCTTCGGGCTTTGAAACGTCAATCGCGCATGCTTCGGCATTCAGCCCCATTGCGTTTATTTCGTCTGCAACCGCCCCGCAGGATGAGATGTTTTTGCTTGCGCAAATTACCTTGCATCCCGCCTTTGCAAGTTCGACTGCAATTTCTCTTCCAATTCCGCGCCCCGCGCCGCTTACGAATGCCACTTTGTCATTAAATGTTAATTCCATAATGCCCAAAAAGTATTTTGAAAAATTTTCTCTTGGCAAGAATTTTATCCTAAAACACAATTCGTTTCGGGGATTTATTTTTGCGGACTTTTTTGCTTTTGCTCGGTAGATTTTTCGGCATCTTTGTTTTCTTCGATGTTGTTTTCGGGCAGAAGGGGCATTTTATTTGCCGCGCGTTTTTCTATCATTTCGTCTATTATTTTTTGCGCTTCAAGTGTGCGCGGATAAGGGGTTGAGATGTCAAAATAGATTTCTGCGTCTTTACTTTTTGCGTAATACGCGCTTGTGGCAATTTTAGCCCCGATATCTGATCTTTCGTAGGTAATTATTTGGAATTTTATGTTCGCGAAAGTTTGCTCTGAAATTTTTACGTTCTCGAATTTTTCTTTTGTTTCTTTTTTTATTGTGTCGAAATCAATTCTTGGGGATTGAGTCGGGTTTCTGTATTCCATAAATCTTACATGTTCCGTACTTGCACTGCTTTCGTAAACTATGCAGTAAAGAGGCTGTACGTCAGGGGTCGTTTCAACTCTTAAAAATTTAAGTGGAAGTTTTTCTGTTTTAAGGGTATTAAAAATTTCATACGGAGTATCCGAGTCTGCCGCAAAGCCGACATTAAAAAGCGACATAAGCGTCGTTATTTCATTTGCATATGGTTCCAGTTTCTCCAAATGCTTTTTAACTTCGTTTTCAATATAGGGTTCGCCACTGTTGCGGATTTTTATTATGGATACAAGGCTTGTTTGACCGTTGTCAGACGTTATGGTAAAGTGTTTGAAACACATGCCGTTCTGCTCGATTAGCGAAGACGCCGCATTAAAGTGGTTTGCAATGTAAAGATCGTATTTTCTTGTGTTTTCAAGTATTGGGCACATAAAGCCGATATGCAAAACACTGTTTTCGTTTTCCCCGATGAACCCGTAAGTTCCGGCTACAGTTATGTTAAAAAAGTTTTCGTCTATTTCGTTTATGGCAAACTTACTCCACACCATATCTTTTACTTTTTTCATTAAAGGTGAAAGATTTTCCGTCACTTCTTTCGGGAATTTTTCATCGTGAATGTTTTTTATGATGTCTTCTAGCGATTTTTTTGCGGGTTGAACATCTTTTGATTGGTTTGCGAAGAGCGCAGAGCATGCGAGCGCGGCGGCGATTAGAATTATTTGCAGTTTTTTCATGGTTTATTCTTTATTTTATTTGTTCGAAAATGTACAGAGTTATTCGTGTGATTTTTCCAAATCTACCGCGTGGCTGACAAGATTTAAAAAAATTTATTGTTTGTTTTGTAAAACTTCGGTTGCGGGGTAAAATGGTGTTGGTTTTTTCTGAAAAATTGCTACAAAATTGTAAGAAATTCAAAAAAAACCGAAAAAAATAAAAATTCCCTTGAAATTCGGGATAATAGGGGTACTTTTAAAGACAATATTTATAAAGTCGTCCAATGGGCGTTGCAATTTTGGGTTCTGCTTGCTCATTCGTTTGAGCATAGGGGGCTTTTTCTTGGAGTCGGAAATTCCGAACGTTTTTTGCAATGTTTTTTTTGCAAAATTCAAGCGCGGTTGCAACCCATGTTCGGCTTTCTTTTTTTAGAAAATTAAAAGCATCAATATAATGAATATTCACGAGTATCAGGCAAAGGAATTGTTTGCAAATTTTGGCGTGGCGGTTGCAAAAGGTGCCGCGGCAAAAGACGTTTCTGAATTTGAAGCGGCGGTTGCAAGCTTGAATGGTTCACATGTTGTGGTCAAAAGCCAAATCCATGCTGGCGGCCGCGGCAAGGGCGTTTTCAAAGACGGTTTCAAGGGCGGCGTACACTACGCAAAGCGCGAAGAAGCTGTTGAAATCGCAAAGAAAATGTTTGGCAACATTTTGGTTACCAAGCAGACGGGCGAAGCGGGCAAGGAAGTTAAGACAATCTACTTTACCGAAGGCTGCGACATCGCAAAGGAATACTACCTTTCAATCGTAATGGACAGAGCTTCCGGCAAGGACGTTGTAATTGCATCTTGCGAAGGCGGCATGGAAATCGAAAAGGTTGCCGAAGAAACTCCCGAAAAAATCAAGAAGGTGTTCATAAATCCCGAAACGGGCATCCAGCCTTACCAAGTCCGCGAACTCGCGTTCTTCTTGGGTTTTGGCGAAAAGGAATTGCAGAAGAAGTTTGCGGCTCTCATCAAGGGGCTCTATAAATTGTACGCTTCAAAAGACTGCTCTTTGGTCGAAGTAAATCCCTTGATTTTGACTCCGCAAAACGACATCATCGCTCTCGACGCAAAGGTTTCGTTTGACGACAACGCGCTCTTCCGCCATCCTGACATTTTGGAATACCGCGACCTTTCCGAAGAAAATCCGCTTGAAATCGAGGCCAAGAAATTCGAATTAAACTACATCAAGCTCGACGGCAACATCGCCTGCATGGTTAACGGCGCAGGTCTTGCGATGGCAACGATGGACATCATCAAGTATTACGGCGGCGACCCCGCAAACTTCTTGGACGTCGGCGGCGGCGCGACGGAAGAAGCCATCACTGCGGCTTTCAAAATCCTTTTGAGCGACGAAAACACAAAGGGCATTTTAATCAACATCTTCGGCGGAATCATGCGTTGCGACGTCATCGCAGCGGGCGTGGTTGCCGCGGTCAAAAATGTTGGCGGCCTCAAAATCCCCCTCGTTGTTCGTTTGGAAGGCACGAATGTTGAACAGGGCAACAAAATTCTCGCTGAAAGCGGAATTGACATCACAACCGCTTCCGACTTGGACGATGCGGCTCAGAAAATCGTAAAAATCGTATCAAAATAAGGATTTGAAAGATGAGCGTACTAATTAACAAAGACACAAGAGTAGTAGTAAGCGGCTTGACGGGCAAGACAGGCACTTTCCATGCCGACCAGTGCATGCGCTACGGCACAAAAATCGTTGGCGGCGTCACTCCGGGCAAAGGCGGAATGATGTATTCGGGAAACGACAAAATTCAGTTTGAACGTCCCGTTCCCGTTTTCAACACGATTGCCGATTCTGTTTCAAAGGAAGGCGCAAACGCATGCGTGATTTTCGTTCCTCCTCCGTTTGCGGCAGACTCCATTTTGGAAGCCATCGACGCGGGCGTTGAAACCATCATCTGCATCACCGAAGGCATTCCCGTACGCGACATGGCGATTGTCCGCGCGCGCCTCAACGAAACAGGTTGCAAATCGCGCTTGATTGGACCGAACTGCCCCGGCGTAATCACTCCCGGCGAATGCAAAATCGGCATTATGCCCGCAAAAATCCACCGTCCCGGCACGGTAGGCATCGTTTCAAAGTCGGGTACTTTGACTTACGAAGCGGCCTTCCAGGTTTCAAATTTGGGCTACGGTCAGTCAACAACAATCGGCATCGGCGGCGACCCGATTAACGGAACGTCAATGCTTGAAGCAGTGCAGATGTTCAATGCCGACCCGCAGACGGAAGCAATCATCATGATTGGCGAAATCGGCGGCAACAACGAACAGATTGCGGCGCAGTGGCTTAAAGAAAACTGCAAGAAGCCCGTTGCGGCGTTCATCGCAGGCACAACCGCTCCCAAGGGGCGCAGAATGGGGCACGCAGGCGCAATCGTTACGGGCAAGTCGGGTTCGGCTGCCGAAAAGATTGCCACGTTGAAGGCTTGCGGCATCGAAGTTGCGCCCACTCCCGCGCAGATTGGCAAGACGCTTCTCAAGGTTTGGGGCAAGTAATTCTTGAAACAGCTTTGCTTGACGGCATTCGATTGCGAATGCCGTTTTTTTGTCGCGAAAAAAGGGGGTTTAGGCTTGCAAACGGGAATATATTGATTTCTTTAATAAGTTTAAAGTCCGATTGTCTTTAAATGTAAATTATATATGCCTGTTTGGAATCGGCGTTTTTTGTGTATTTTAAATTATTGATTTATATGAAGTTATAACCAATTTCTCCGAACGTTTGCGTTGAAGGCGTCAATTCTTTTAACGCGTTTGAAAATAATTTTGACTTGATAAGGCTTTTTGCCGCAGTGCAAGTAATGGTTTTAAACCATTACAATTCGTATTTTCATTTCAAGTTTGATTTTGCATGGTGCTTTGAAGCGTTTTCGGGAGTTCCCATATTCTTGTTCATAACGGGCTTTTTCATTCCGATGTCTTTTGAGCATAATCCGAAAGTTTTTCAGTTTTTACGCAACAGATGTTTGAAAATTTTTCCCGAAATGTGGGCTTCGATATTTTTAAGTGTCATATTGATGCTTTTGTCGGGATATGAAATCAGGGCGTCGATTTCTTCTTTTATGCTTTATGTTCTGTCGTATTTGATATATCCCCTTTACACTCCCGAATATTTGAGGGGATACGGGGCTGGAACTTTAAACGGGGTTTTGTGGATTATACCGGTGCAGTTGTGCTTTTATGCGGCAATCCCCGTTTTGTATAAGATATTTGACTTTAAAAGGAGATCTTCGATTTGGCTTTTGCTCCTTTTTATATTTTCAATCGCTTTTAATTCTTTGGTTTATGAAGTATTTTATTCTTGCGGAATTTCGGAGAGCGGTGCGCTTGCAAAGGCTTACAAATGGTCGATATTCGTGCATTGCCCGATGCTGATTTTGGGAATGTTTTTCTTTAAGAACAGGGAGAGAATGCACAGGCTTTTAATCGGAAAATTTCCCCTTGTTTTGGCGGTTCATCTTTGCATTTTCTTTGCGCTTCACTGCCTGGGACTTCCGAATTATCCGTTGGGGCAGGAGAGCGGATATTTTAAGTACATCGTAATGGTGTCTCTTGCTTTTTGCGTTTTTTCGGCGGGATATTCAATGCCGAAACTCGGAAGGAAGCTTTTGGGCGGTTTCGATTTGTCTTACGCATTGTATGTGTACCATATGCCGATTGCGAATTTTGTGATTTATGTTTTTGGAAGCGGTTGGGAATATGGCGTTTTGTCGGCTTTTGCCGTTGTGGGTGTTTCGGTTTTGTCAAAAAAATATTTGGAAGATTATTTTGTTCGGCTTAAAAAGAATTCTTTGCGCAGATGAAGAAGCGCGTTTGCGTCGGGCGCGGTTCAAAATTTTTGCCGCGCTAAAAATATGTTGCATTGAAAAAAAAAATTGGTAGCGTCTGATTTATATGAAGGAAACATTTGCATTTTTAAACATCGGCAACACGGAGCTTATAATCATTTTGGTGATTATTCTCCTGCTCTTTGGCGCAAAAAAACTTCCGGAACTTGCAAGGGGATTGGGGAAATCCATGCAGGAATTCAAAAAGGCGACTCGCGAGGTTGAGGACAATTTCCGCGACGCGATGAATGATGAAGAAGTCAAAAAGCCCGCGCCGAAAGTCGAATCAAAAGAGGAAAAAGACGCCGAAAAGTAGTTATCTTTTCGATAGGTTTTTGTTTATGCCTGCTGTTTGCAGGCATTTTTTTTGGGGGTGTCGTTGTGATTTTTGGTTTGAAATGCTCAATTTTGTTTGTTTAATAAAATATATGAATATTTTTAAGGCGGCAATTTTTTTACTGTGTCTTTCTGCATTTGGTTATGCGGGGGAAAAGTTTGATTTCAAGCCATGCCCGCAAGAGCTGTCGTGGCGTTTCGGCAGGGGGCAGATTTTTGAAAATCTAAACAGCAAAGTAGGCGTTGTTTACAAAGAGGCTGACAATGAAAAGCTTTGTTTTGACATTTCCTACCCGAAATCCGCCGCGCCCGAAAGCGGCTATCCGCTCTTGTTTTACATTCACGGCGGAGCGTGGGTAGGCGGGGAGAGGTTTTCTGGCTACGGATATTTCAATGACGAAATCAGATACTACAACCAAAAGGGCTTTGCGGTCGCGAGTGTTGACTACCGATTTGCGCGTTTTGAAAATCCCAAGCGCACGATGGATTGCTGCGTGGTTGATTGCATGGACGCATTGCGCTTCATCGTAAAAAATGCGAAACCATTGAATGTCAATCCCGAAAAAATAGGGATTTACGGGCATTCCGCGGGCGGGCATCTTGCATTCATGCTTGCAATGGCGGATCAAAATTTGTTTTTGGGAGACGAGAGCTTGCAGGGCGTAAAATATAAGGTTGCCTGTGCCGTTCCGCAGTCGGGCCCCGTGCTTTTCGGTGATGAAAAGGGAAGCGAGTATGGGTTATATTTTGTCCTTTTCGGGAAACCTTATGACAGGGCGTTAATGAAAAAATTGTCGCCGATAAATTATGTAAAAAAAGACTTGCCCCCAATGCTTATTTTGCACGGGAAAAATGACGAGCTTGTGCCAATCGAAGGCGCGGAGCTTATAAAAAGCAGGCTTGAAGCCGCGGGCGCGCCTGTCGAAGCCGTTTTTGCAGAAAATGCCCGCCATAGTTTTGAAGACGCGAAAGAGCCGAATAACGACAGGCTTGCCGACATTCGCAGGGCGTTTTTCGTGAAACATTTGGGTAAAAAAGACTAATTTTAAATCTTGAACGAATATGAAGAAAATATTTTTTGCGTTTTTGCTTTCCGCATTTTTGGGAACGGCGTTTGCCTTTGATTTTTCGGTGTCCGCCCCTAAGAAAGTGCCCTTCGGGGCATCAGAGGAGTACGACATATACAGGAATTTGAACGTTAAGTTCGGCATTCCCTACAAGGTTGCCGACGAGCAGGTTTTGTGCTTTGACATCTGCTATCCGAAAACGGAAGCCCCCAAGGGCGGATTTCCTTTAATCGTGTATTTTCACGGCGGCGGCTGGTCGGGCGGGGAGCGTTTTTCAGGCTACGGATTTTTTAACGACGAAGTGCGCCATTACAACGAGTGCGGCATCGCAGTGGCAACCGTAACTTACAGGTTTTCGCGCTGGGGAAAGCCGCGCAGGGATATGAGCGTGTGCGTTGTTGACGCTATGGACGCCTTGCGCTATATCACAAAATATGCAAAAAACCTTGAAATCAATCCGTCAAAAATAGGGGTTTACGGGCATTCTGCGGGCGGGCATATCACTTTTATGGTTGCGCTTGCCGACCAGTCGGTTTTTGAGGGCGACAAGAGCTTGAAGAATGTAAAATACAAAATTGCCTGCGCTGTCCCGCAGTCGGGTCCTACTTCGTTTGTTGACGACAGGGCGGACGCGGAAGGCTCTTTCATGAAGAACAAAAATCAAATGCGCCAGCCTCTTGCGGGGCGTTTTGACGATGTGGAACTTTTAAAGCGTTTAAGTCCCGCCGAGTACATAAAAAAAGACTGCCCGCCCATGCTCATTTTTCAGGGCGAAAAAGACACCATTGTCCCGCAAAATGCGGCATTGTTTATGATGCAAAGGGCGCGTGAAGTCGGGGCAACCCAAGTCGAATGCGTAATTTCGGAAGGGGCGCAGCACTCTTTTGAAAACGCCCGAAAGCCCGACAACCATGAGCTTGCCGACATACGCAGGGCGTTCTTCATAAAGCATTTAACAAAATAAAGCTTCAAATGCGCCGCATGTTCGGCGCATTTTTTATTGGCGTTTTATAAGGGCAATTCCCGCCCCGTCGCATGCGTCTGGAAGAATTGTTTGAAGATGGTCGATTTTAAAATCTTTAAGCCCTTCAAGTGCTTCTTTGGGGGCTTCCTCGTTTTCGGACTTATCTATCGAACAGGTTGAATAGACGAGCCTTCCGCCTTTTTTCAGCAGGGGAAGGGCATTTTTTAAGATTTTGATTTGAAGAGATTTGCAGTTTGAAATATCTTTCGGCTCAATTCTGTATCGGGCATCGGGGCGTCTTCGCAAAACGCCCGTGTTCGAGCACGGGGCGTCGAGAAGAATGGCGTCGAAAGAGGCGGGGAGGGACGATTTTTCAAGTATGTCTTTTAAATTTTCGTTTGCCAAATCGCATGCAATGCAGGCGGTTTTTAGAAAGTCGATTTTTGAGATGTTTTGCTTTAATTTTTCAAGGCGCGGAGAATTTAAATCGACGCTCACAAGCAGGGTGTCTGCCAAAAATCCGTCGGGATTTTTCTGCCTTGCGAGGTCTGCAATCATTCGGCTTTTGCCCCCCGGCGCGGCGCAGAGGTCTAAAATCTTTTCCGATTTTTGCGGATTTAAAAGCGTCGGGGCGAATTTTGTGGCGGGGTCTTGAATGTAGGCGAAAGGCGTATCGAGAAAGCTTTTTATGTTTTGGAAGCATCCGCGCCTTAGTTTGTAAAAATTCTCAAATTCGCTTTCGCATAAAAATTCAGAGTATTTTTGAAGCTCTTTTTTGGCTTTCGGAGTGTTTTGCACTCTCAAAAAAACTTCGCTCGGCTCCTGGTTTTTTCGCATTATTCGGACGGCTTTTTCAAAACCGAATTGCGCTTGCCAGCTTTTGGCAATCCAAAGCGGGTGGGAATATAGCAGGGCGAAGTCTTCAAGCGTTTTTGCGTTTGAGCAAATTTCGGAATATTTTTGCGAAAATTTGCGCAAAACCGCATTTGCGAGCTTAGACTCTCCCTGCGAGCAGATTTTTTTTGAAACTTCCACCCACGAGTGCACCGTTTGCGCGATTTTGTCTTCGCGGGCGGAAATAATTTCGGCGCATGCGCACTTCAAAACGGAGAAAAGCCCGGGGCGCGGCATTTTTTTCAGAAAAACCGCCAAAATGGTGTCAATTAAGAGCTTATTTCTTAAAACTGTTAAAAAGATAAATTGACAAACGCGCCTTTCTTCTCCGTATTTATAGAAAAAGGAATATTGAGAGTCGAGAAATTCGTCCGCTTTCAAGGGGCGTTTTTCATACTCCATTAGCAATTTTGCGGCGTTTGCAAGTTTAACTGTGTCCGTGTTCGGCATGGATTTAAAAATTAAGCGGCTGCATATATTGCACATCTTCCATTTAAAAACAAATAAAATTATGAATTCAGAAGCGATTATTAGAAAAAATCCGAAACTCGCAGCCAAGCGCGAGAAGATTGAAAAATTTGCAGTCGGCTCTTGCTGCATGCATCAAAGCTGGGGTCTGGGCGTTGTAAGCGGCATTGACGAGGAAAACAGCAGGGTTATTATTGATTTTGACGCCAAGCCGAACCATTCAATGGATCTCGCTTTTTGCATCGACAAGCTCGACATTCTGGATGAGGGCGACATTTTGGTCCAATACCAGAAAGATCCCGCTTCTGTTGAAAAGAAGATGAAAGAATCTCCCGCTGAATTCATAGAGGATTTGCTTGCGAGAATGCCTGACCAAATGGCGACTCCCGTCGAAATCGAAAATATTTTGGTGCGCCTTTTCAAAGTCGAAAAAGAATTCCGTTCGTGGTGGAACAAGGTAAAGAAAATTTTGGTGCGCGACCCGAAAATAGAATGCCCCAAAAAGAAAAATGAACATTATGTGCTGCGCGAAGAGGGCGAAGAAATCAAGCCCGAACAAGAGCTTCTGAAAGAATATTTCTTAAACCGCGACTCCAAGAAAAAAATCCTGCTTGCCGAAAAACTCTTTAATATGGTTTCTTCCGGTTCCGACAAGGAGGAAATCGCAAAGAGCATCGAAGAAATTAAAAATGACCTTCCGAAAATCAAGGAAGAGCTTACTTCCGCAATCAAGACTGCACGCTCTTTGAAGCAGGCGGACAAGCTGCACGGCATCTGGGTCAGAAACGACTTGGTGCGCTTCCTCTTCCCGGGCGAAGAAGACAAGGTTGAGGAAATTTCCCCGCGCAGCCGCGACATCATTTTTGCGACAATCGAAGAAGACCCGAAGAACGGCTTGAACGACTTGGCAAAGAATTTGCCGTCCGCCTATTACGACCGCTTTTTGGACTTGCTCACGCGCAATTTTGCCGACACTTGGCGCGACATCATAATCGAGCTTTTGAAAAATTCCGAAGGCAGGTTCACTAACGAATGCGTAAACTTCCTTGTCGATTGGAAGGGCATGTCAAAGTATGTAAAGGGCGAAGAAGGCAAGGTTGAAGAGGAAAACAGCGCGGACTGCAAGGTTTTGGTAAAAGAAAGCCTGCACCGTTGGCTCGACGAGCAGACTTTGCGCGGCCCCGTGATTTTGTGGATTGTCAAAAACCGCAATTCCCAGAAATTCTCCGGCATTTTGAAAGACTTGATTGGTCAGCGTTTGTTTACGGCCCTGCTTTCCGCAATCGACGACGAAGCTTTGCAAAGCGACACAAACCGTCGCATTCCGCTTGTCGAAGCTTTGAGCGACGACAAGGAGCTTGTGGCAGACCTTTTGAAGGGGGCGTCTGCGGAAACCGCCCGCGACTTGGCTCAAAGCCTCCTCTTAAACCAGGGCTTTGACGACCTTACTCAGAAGTCGATTTTGGCGCGCTTTATCAAGCTTTATCCCGAAGTCCAGACTTTGGTTGCTGGCAGGGGCGACACGAAAGTGGAGCGTTTGTATGTTTCAAAATCCTCTTTGGACAGCCGCCGCGCGGAATTGGAAGACATCGTCAAAAATCAAATTCCGGCAAGCAAGGCTGCAATCGAAGCCGCCCGCGAACTCGGCGACTTGCGCGAAAACTCCGAATACAAAATGGCGCGCGAACACGACGAAACTTTGTCTGCCCGCCGCGCCCAGCTGCAGCGCGACATCGCGAAGGCGGAAGTTGTGGACTTTACGCAGGCTCCCGTTGACGTTGTCGGCATCGGCTCTGTGGTAACGGTTGAAAAGGACGGTTCGGCAAAGCAAATCTGCTCTATTCGCGGCGCATGGGACAGCAATCCCGACAAGAACATTTACTCCTACAAAACTCCGTTTGCGCAGGCATTGCTCGACCACAAAGTCGGCGATGTTGTCGAAACTAACATTGAAGGACATAAAACGTCCTGGAAGATTGTCAAAATCGAACGCCCGACGGAATAGTTTTTTGTTTTTTAGGCTTAAAAGGCGTCCGATTTTTTTTCGGGCGTCTTTTTTTATCTCTTGAAAAAAAGTTTTGCGTGTATAACTTTGATTTTAATTAAAAAAGGGAGAGGTATATGTTTTTTGGAAAAACGGCAAAATCAATTTTAATTGTTTTGTGCGCGGCGTGCTTTGTTTGCGCATGTAAAAAAGGCGGAGATTCCGCCCCCGCCGAAAAGCGCGTCCGCGAGGTCGTCGTAATGACGCCGCAAAAGCGGGCTTTGGAAATTTGGGATAAATACACCGCCCGAATAGAGGGGCAGAAGAGCGTCCAAATAAAGGCGAGGGTAAACGGCTATCTCGAAAAAATACTCTTTAAAGACGGAGCAAAGGTCAAGGAAGGCGACATCCTTTTTGAAATAGATTCGCGCCCGTTCGAGGCGGTCGTAGAGGCTCAGTCTGCCGCGATTGACGAAATAAAAACCCGCATCGAGCTTGCGAAGTCAAATTTGGAGAGGGCAAAGGAGCTTTTAGAGGTCAACGCCATTTCTCGCGAAGTTTACGAAACCCGCCTTTCGGAGTTAAAGTCTCAAAACGCAAAGCTCTTGATGGCGGAGGCGAATTTGCGCAAGGCGCGCCTCGATTTGGAATTTACAAAAGTGCGCGCCCCCATTTCGGGATATGTCAGCCGCAGATATGTTGACGAGGGGAATTTGGTTGAAGATTCAAAGACAATGCTTGCCGATTTGGTTTCGCGCGACGTCGTTTACGCTTATTTTGAAGTCAGCGAACGCGACATCATAAGGTATAACGACAGCGGCTTGCTCGCCGATTTGAACGCGGGCAGAATTGAAAATTTGCCGGTAAAGCTCTCTTTGATGGACGATAAAAATGCGCGCGCCTTCGGCAGGCTCACCTATGCCGACAACAAGCTCGAATCTTCGAGTCTCGAATTTCGCGCGGAAATCGAAAACAAAAATTCCGACTTGTACCCCGGAATGTTTGCGGAGCTTGAACTTCGGGCGGGCGAACCGCGCGAAAAGCTCTTGATTCCCGAAGCCGCGATTGGCACGGACTTGGTTGGCAGGTTTGTGTATGTTGTCGATTCGGACGACATCGTAAGGTACAGAAAGCTCTCTGTCGGCGAGCTTGTTGGAACCGACAGGGTTATAGAGGAAGGATTGGGCGAGTCCGACAGGGTGGTTGTAAACGGCATCCAGCGCGCGGCAATCGACACAAAGGTAAAACCGATTTTAAAGAAGTAGGCGTATGAAATTTTCGCACTTTTTTATTGAAAGGCCGATATTTGCAAGCGTCATATCGATTTTGATTGTAATTGTCGGCGCAATCAGCTTTTTCAGGCTGCCAATCACGCAGTATCCAAACATCGTTCCGCCGTCGATTGCAATATCGACAAAATATGCGGGGGCTACTCCCGAAGTAATAATGGATACCGTTGTCGCTCCAATCGAGCAGGAAGTAAACGGGGTCGAGCACATGCTTTACATATCGAGCCAGTGCGGCGCGGACGGCACGGTTACGATAGACGTTACTTTTGAAGTCGGAACAAGCATCGACATTGCGCTTGTGCAGGTTCAAAGCCGCGTTTCAAAGGCGGAATCGCGCCTGCCAAAGGAAGTTCGAGACTTGGGCGTCACAGTGCGCAAGCGTTCTCCCGACATGCTTGTTTTCGTTAATTTGATTTCCCCGAAAGGCACGCGCGACAAGCTTTATCTTACCAACTACGCCATAACGCAAATTCAAGACCGCCTTTCCCGCGTGTACGGCGTAAGCGAATTTAACGTTTTCGGCGCAAAGGAATATTGTATGCGCATTTGGATGAATCCTGAACGCTTGGAAGCTTTGGATTTGTCGGCGGCGCAGGTTGTAAGTGCAATTCAGGAGCAGAACAAGCAGATAGCTCCAGGCAAGCTCAATGCTCCGCCCCTTGCCACAGGTGCGCCTTTCGAGCTTATGATAAACGCTCAGGGCAGGCTTCAAACGGAATCGGAGTTTGAAAACATCATCGTAAAGAGTATGCCGAACGGCAGGATTGTGCGCTTAAAAGACGTGGCGCGCATTCAGCTTGATTCTTATTTGTACGGCAATGAAACTTACATAAACAGCAAAAGCACCGTCTCTATGGGCGCGTACCAGCTTCCCGGCTCAAACGCTATTGAAACAGCCAAGGCGTTGAGGTGCGAAATGGAGGAAATCAAGAAGGAATTTCCCGCAGACGTTGATTATTTGATAGGGCAGGACACGACAGAGTATATTTCAGAATCAATTTCAAAAGTCTATTCCACGATATTTGAGGCGGTATTGCTTGTAGTATTTGTCGTGATGGCGTTTTTGCAGAATTGGAGGGCGGCGGTCATTCCGCTTTTTGCCATACCCGTTTCGCTCATCGGCACGTTTTTTATGATGTATGCCTTCGGGTTTTCCATAAACAATTTGACGCTTTTCGGGCTGGTTTTGGCAATCGGGATTGTCGTTGATGACGCCATTGTGGTTGTGGAAAATGTTGAGCGAAACATGAAACTTGGCTTGAAGGTCAAAGATGCCACAAAACAGGCAATGACTCAGGTGCAGGGGGCGTTGATTGCCATTGTGCTTGTTCTTTCTTCCGTATTTCTTCCGACCGCGTTTTTGGAGGGCATTTCGGGGCAGTTTTACAGGCAGTTTGCAATGACAATCGCTTCTTCCACGATAATTTCGGGCATAGTGTCCCTTACGCTTACTCCCGCCCTTTGCGCCGCAATGCTGACTGAAAGTGATGCAAAGCCCGACTTTTTCACTAAGATTTGGAATGCGACGCTTGGCAGGTTTTTCGCGCTCTTTAACCGCGGCTTCGATTTCTTTGCCCTGAAGTACGGCGCGTTTGTCGCAAGAATTGTGCGTTTCGGATTTATTGCGATATTGCTTTACGCATTGCTTTTATACGGAACATTCGAGCTTTTCAGCATCACTCCCAAAGGATTTATTCCCAAGCAGGACCAGGGCGTGCTTTCTGCCGCCATACAGCTTCCTGACGGCGCAAGCTTTGAGCGCACTGAGGAAGTCGCAAAAAAAGCGGGCGAGATTGTTATGGGCATAGACGGCGTGAAATACACCCTCGCAGTTGCGGGCAGGCACGGTTCCAACAATACCATGGTTTCAAATGCCGCAAAGCTCATCATAAATCTCGGCGACCGCGCAATGCGCGACAAAAAGGGGTTGAGCGCGGACAAGATTTTGCATACTGCGCGCGTCCTTTTGGACGAGCAGATTATGGAGGCGGACACGAAGATGATGACGCCCCCTCCCGTTCGCGGCATAGGTTCGGGCAGCGACTTCAAGTTCCAAGTACAGGACAGGGTCGGATTTGGCATAGCAGAGCTTGAAAAATACACGAAGCTTTTTGTCGAAAAAATAAACGAGACTCCGATGGTTTCTCAGGCTTTCACAAGCTATACGATTTCAAATCCGCAGCTCTTTGTGGATATAGACCGCACCCGCGCCCAAAAGCTGAATGTTCCCATATCTTCGATTTTCAGCACAATGCAGTACAACTTGGGTTCGATTTACGTAAACGACTTCAATTTGCTTGGCAGAGTTTACAGAGTCGTGGCGCAGGCGGACGCATACAGCCGAAAGGATATTTCGGATATTTACAGGCTGAAAGTCCCGAACGAGCAGGGCGAAAATGTTCCGCTTGGCTCGCTTGTCAAAGTAAAGAGAATAATCGGTCCCGACCGCGTTATGCGCTACAACCTTTACACGAGCGCAGAAATTCAGGGAAATTTGAATGCGGGGTACAGCACGGGTCAGGTGATTGAATATGTCGAGGCTCTCGCAAAGGAAGTTTTGCCCGAAGGCATGGGCATAGAGTGGACCGACATAGCCTATCAGGAAAAGCGCGCGGGCAACACTTCAATGTACATTTTTGCTCTTTGCGTTGTTTTCGTATTCCTGCTCCTTGCGGCTCTTTACGAAAGCTGGACTCTTCCGCTTTCGGTAATTTTAATTGTGCCCCTTGTGCTTTTGTTCGCGATAATGGGCGTTTATCTGCGCGGAATGAACAACAATCTTATGACGCAAATCGGCTTCATAGTTCTTATAGGGCTGGCTTGCAAGAACGCGATTTTGATTGTCGAATTTGCCCACCAGCGCGAGATGAAGGGCGAGGAAATCGCAAGCGCGGTAAGCAACGCCTCGAAAAACCGCTTGCGGCCGATTATAATGACTTCGCTTGCGTTCATCTTGGGTGTTGTTCCTTTGGCGTTCGGGCATGGCGCGGGTTTTGAGCTGAGGCAGGCTTTGGGGACTTCCGTATTTTTCGGAATGATTGGCGTTACGGTTTTCGGGTGCGTGTTCACTCCGATTTTCTATTATGCAATAAGGAGCATAGCAAGAAAGGCTTGATGTCGGAGCAAAAAACAAATGCTATGCGCCTTCTCGACTCCAAAAAAGCCGACTACAAAGTTTACGACTACACAAAATTCCCAACGACAAACGGGGAGGAAGTAGCCGCGGTTTTGGGGCAAAATCCAAACCGCGTCTTCAAAACTTTGGTTACGGTCGGCAAGTCGGGGAAAAACTATGTGTTTATGCTTCCTGTCAACACCGAACTCGATTTAAAAAAAGCGGCATTGGCGGCGAAGGAAAAATCCGTCGCCATGCTTAAAAGTCGCGACCTTTTGCCGCTTACGGGCTATGTTCACGGCGGTTGCTCTCCAATCGGAATGAAAAAGCTTTTCAAAACTTTTATCCATTCTTCCGCGCAAGATTTCGATGCGATTATTTTTAGCGGAGGGCGCATTGGCTGGCAGATTGAAACAAGTCTTGCGGAAATTCAAAAGCTTGTGCCGTTTACGCTCGCAGATATTGTTTGATAATGCCGAGTTTTTCTGTTCTGCATTAAAAAAACTTCCAAGAAAATCTTGGAAGTTTTTTTGCTATCTTATGTCGAAAACCTGAACTTTTACTCCGAGCCGTTTCAGGCAGTTTTCGTTGAAATCCAAGTGGATTGGGTGGTTCATGTAGGCATCGACATTTTCCTCTTTCATGGTGACTACGATTGCGCATGCAAATGTGTCGTCAACCACGGGGCGCAGGCTTGGAATTGGAATTCCGCAGACAAAATTTTCCGCAGTCCCTATTTCTTCGAGTTTTTTTGCGCCTGCCAATACTTCCGCTTTATCGGCGTCGTTTTTTGTTCTGAATATTACAACGTGGGTTACCATATTACTTCCTTTTTTTTTAAATGTTTTAATATTAGTCCGATTTATTTACGAGTAAAGTTTTTAATATAAATCTTGTAAGTCGGGCATTTTTATGGTTTTATTCATTGCGATGAAAAAGTCTAAAACATTATCTGTTGCAACGATGGTTGCAGCTGTTTTTCCGGGTTTTTTGCTTGCGCAAACTTCGGCGGACATCGAAAACGCGCGCCAAGCGGCATGGAGCGGCTTGGATGCCTACAATGCGGCTTACCGCAAAATAGAATCTACGGGGTTGATTATAGGCGACCTTTTTGAAAAGCAGGCTTCCTCTTGGCTTAAAGCAAAAGATTTGGACAGAAAGTTGAAACGCCAAAATTCCCAGCTTGCGGAAATTGAATTGAGCGTAAAGGCAATATCAGAAAGTTTTGAGAAGGACAAAAAATTTCTTGAAAACGTAAACGGAGACTTGAAGTCGGCTTCCGAAATTTTCGCGTTGGCGCAAAACCGTTTTGAGTTTGCGGACAAAATAAACGCAAAACTTAACGACCTTGCCGCAAAAAATCCGGGAGACAGGTATCAGGATAGGAATTACGGCAATTATCTTTCAAACAACTACTTAAGCGCAAAAGAAGAATTCAAGCAGGCGCAAAATCGCATCACGCGTCTTCTTGTCGAATCCGACATCGCAAATCCGCGCATAAGCGGAATTTCAAGCATGATGGCTCTTTCTCGTTCCTTCTTGAACAGGGCGGAGGACGAAATTAAAATAAACAGCGAAAATCTCGCGTCGCTTTCTTCCGAATACAAGGCATTGGAGGCGGGCGCGTTTGAAAATCTGAAAGAGTTGAATTTGTCGGTTGAAAAACTGCGCAGCGTCAAGATGAATTTCTTGTCGGAATACATGAAGCTTCTTTCAGTAATGGGTTCGCAAGACAGGATATTTAAGGAAAATCCCAACATGAAAAATATTTATGTCGAGCATATCGGCAAGATGGCAATAAAGCCCGACTATAACGCCTTTGAAGCCGCGCCAGTCGGTGCTAATCCCTTTGGGAGCGCGTCCAATTCGGACGAAGTTGCAAGAAGCGCAAGCCATGACACCTTAAAAAAGGCAAAAGCGTTCTCCTCTTCCGTAAAGTTCGACAATGTAAGGGTTGAATTTTTGGAAATAGGCAAAAACTTGTCAGACTTGACCCGCGAAATCGAGGAAGCTACAATGCTTTTAAACGCGGTTGCCGACGAGGCTGAAAGCACGATAGTAAGCATTCGCGACTTGGAAGCTTCGGCAAAGGCTGTTTTGCAAAAATCCATAAGCCTTTCCACAAACGCCCAGCTGTTAAATTCCGACATCGCGATTTATAAGAGCGATTTGGCTGTGATTACTGCGCAGTTTGAAGTTTCCATCGCAAACATAAAAACGATGCTTGGCAATTTCGTTTCCGACTGCAATTTGTGCTCTGAAAAAACTTCGGAAATAGAAAACTTGCTTTCCGATTCCAAGTAGCGGGTATAAATTTAAAACCTTTGAAAACCGCCTGAAAGATGGCGGTTTTTTTATATTAAAAAAAACGCTTGGCTTGTATTTTGTAAAAACGGTAAAATGTTATGAAAAGTTTTTGATTGTCTTTTACGATTCGATTTCGGCGCGGTTTGTTTTTTACGACCCACGAAAATGAAACTTTAAAAAAGCATTCATAGCTTTGCATTACATATCCTGATTTTTCGGAAACTTACAAGGATAGTTTGAGGGCAATGCGCAAAATGATTGCATACTGTTTTTGCGGCATGGACGACTTCATAAAATACGAAAATTCAAAAATGTTTGAAGCGAGATATTTTTGCTTCGGACAGGAAACGCAAAAATCCGTATCTTGCGGCTATTATGAACACGGGGATTCATTCTTTCATTTTTCGCTCCAGAATTTTTTTGCGGAGGCGATGGTTATGCCCCTTAAATTTATGTATCTGAACCTTAAAAGCGATTTGTCGCGATGCCCCATTTCGCTTTGTAACTTGTCGAGGTTTTGAAAGTGCTTGAAATGGTAGGATGCGAATGTGTGCCTCAGGACGTCTTGCACCCATTTGTCTTTAAAGCCCGCTTCTTCGCGCACGGTTCTCCATCTCTTGTTCCAATTTCTGGGGCATATTGAAGTTTCGGGGCTTGCGCGGCATTTTTTCAGGATTCCTTGCAGGGGAGGGTATATCGAAACATGCCTTGCTCCTCCTGTTTTACTGCTTTTGGGTGTTATTGTTATTACGTTTTCGGTAAAATCAACGTCTTTCCATTTAAGCCTTGCCACTTCGTGGGGGCGTATGCCTGCGTAGAGCATTATCGAGACACCCGCGAGGCAGTCGGGGTATTCTTTTGCCGATTTCATGAGTTTTGAAATTTCGTCAAGGGTCAGCGGGCGTATTTCTTTTTCAAAAACTTTCTTTTTGCGAATTTTTTTAACGGGATTTTTTTTCCGCCCAGTCGTTTTTTATGGCAAATTCAAACAGCCCGTGCAGCATTATGCGCGCCTTGTTGAATTGGCTTGGAGATTTAAACGCGCGCTCCAAGTATTTTTCGCACTTCGGCGCGCTGAGAATAGATATGGGCATATTTGATATGTCTGTTTTTTTTATTAGAAACATTCCGAGCGATTTTATGTCGGAAACGGATTTTTTTCGCAGATGGTTTTTGGATTTTAAGTATTCCGAAAGCGCGGATTTAAATAGTTTGCTTTGCGGCGGTTTTTGGCATTGGTCTATCGCAATGTCAATTATCTTGCGGCAGAATTGTTTTCTTTTTGCGGGGCTTTCGCAATCGGGCGCGTAATCCAAAATATTTAATACCATTCTTGCGGCGTCAATTAGCGATATGCCGCTGTTTTCGAGCAATTTATAAGCTGTTGTTATGTCTGATTGCATTGCGTATTGCTAATACGGATGTCAAGAAATATCGAGATTTTGGTGCATTGGAGAGATATTTGGCTGAATGTCCGCGCGAATATGTTTGTTGAAGAAATGATAAAGAGCTAAACGATAGCAAGTTAAGAAAATCAAAAAAATCCGTATCAGCAATACGCATATTTCCCGTATAAATCAGTCGCGATAAACGCGTTGGGGTTTGGGAAGTTAAAAATTTTTTTGCCGAAAAAGAAATATGTTAAATTTGCATTCAGACGGAGGGTTTGGGGCTTGGTTCGTTGGAACTGCGGTGGTCTGCCTGTGCTTTGCCTGCATATTCTTTTTTTTGTGTTTCAGATTTTACAAGGTGAATTTTGACCCCGCCGAAAATTCAGAAATAGAGAACAACGGCTTTTTAAGATGCTTTCTGTGCTGCTTGTTTTAATGGGAATCATTTTTGCGTTTTGCGCTTACTGTTTGATTTTGTTTTTGTAATTTCTTCTTATAGTCAATAAACGGGCGGGGGCGGGCGAAAGCCTGCTTCCGTCTTTTTTTGCGCTCCGCCGTTATTTGCGCGCAAAATTTTCCCAAAAGTTAAATAATTGGGAAACAATGTATGAAATGATAAAAAATCGCGCGTTTGCAAGAATGAACTTTTTTGCGGGGCATTCTTGCGGAAAAATATCTTGACAGGCAATTTATGCGGGTATTAACTTTCTTGTTTTATATTTATTAAACATCATTTGGAAATGTTGTGCGCGCATTTCCGAATGGTTTTTATTCTAACTTTAAGATTTTATGAAACACACCATTTCCGCTTTGGTAGAAAATAAATTTGGCGTTCTCGCGAGGGTTGCGGGAATGTTTAGCGGCAGAGGTTTTAATATTGAAACTTTGAATGTCGGGCCCGTAGAGGGCGGAAAGTTTTCCCGCATCACTGTAACGGTGAGGGACGGCAACCATAGCGTGGACCAGTGCGTAAAACAGCTTTCAAGGCTTGTGAACGTAATAGAGGTCAAGGATTTTTCAAGCTCTTCGGCGTTTGTTGCAAGGGAGCTTGTCATGGTCAAGGTCAAGGCAAATTCGCAAACCCGCGCGAATATTGTCGAAATCGCGGATTTGTTCAGGGGCAAGGTTATCGATGTCGAGCCCGACTCACTGATTATCGAATGCACGGGCAATCCGAATAAAATTCTGGCTTTTTTGAACATGATAGAACCTTTCGGGCTCTTGGAGATGGCAAGAACCGGAAATGTCGCTTTGGAGCGCGGCAAGCTCGCGCGCGGAGACGATTAATTTCAAACCAATACTAAATACAAAAAAGGATATAAAATATGCCTGCAAAAGTATATACGGAAAAAGACGCCGATTTGGGCGTTTTAAAAGGTAAAACATTGGCCGTTATCGGCTACGGCTCTCAGGGCCACGCGCATGCGCTCAACTTGAAGGAAAGCGGCTGCAAGGTCATCATCGGCCTCTATCCGCAGAGCAAGTCTGTGGAAGTTGCAAAGGCTCAGGGCTTTGAAGTTTATCCGACAGCAGAAGCGGTTGAAAAGGCGGACGTAATTATGATTGCCGCTCCCGACATGAAGCAGGCCGACATTTACGAAAAAGACATCGCCCCGAACCTCAAAAAGGGCAAGACTCTTCTTTTCACGCACGGTTTGGCAATCCATTCCGGCATGATAAAAGTTCCCGCAGGCGTAAACGTAATCATGGTTGCCCCGAAGGGACCCGGTCATGAAGTGCGTTCGCAGTTTGTTGAAGGCAAGGGCGTTCCCGCTCTCATCGCTGTTTACCAAGGCGGTACGGCTGCCAAGAAAATCGCTTTGGCTTGGGCAAAGGGCATCGGCGGCGCTCGCGCGGGTGTTATCGAAACAACATTCAAGGAAGAAACCGAAACCGACCTCTTCGGCGAACAGGCTGTTCTTTGCGGCGGCGTAAGCGCGCTCATCAAGGCAGGTTTTGAAACATTGGTCGAAGCGGGATACAAGCCCGAAATGGCTTACTTTGAATGCTGCCACGAATTGAAGCTCATTTGCGACCTCATCGTCGAAAAGGGCATTTCAGGCATGCGTTTCTCCATTTCCGAAACCGCAAAGTACGGCGACATCACACGCGGCCCGCGCGTAGTGACGAAGGATACCAAGAAGGCAATGAAGCAAATCTTGAAAGAAATCCAGACCGGCAAATTCACAAAGGAATGGGTAAAGGAATACAAGGGCGGCTTGAAGAACTACAACAAGCTCTTGAAGGAAGGCGAAGAACATTTGATTGAAAAGACCGGCGAACGTTTGCGCAGCCTCATGCCTTGGGTTCCGAAGCGCAACATCAAGGGCGCTCAGGCGGCTTACGCGATGGCGTCTGTCGCAAAAAAAGCTCCTGCCAAAAAAGCTTGCGCAAAAAAATGCGCATGCAAAAAGAGCAAGTAAGCCTTTTTTAATTTTAACGAAAATCCAAGCTCCGCGCGGGCTTGGATTTTTTTGTTTTATTGGTTTGAAAACTTTGCCGCGATTATTGTAGTCTGTAAAAAATGAAGAAAATTTTTAAAGTCGCCACCCGCACAAGCCCGCTTGCGATGAAGCAGGCGGAAATGGCGGTCGAATACTTTTCGCGGAAGATTGAAAATTCGGCATACGAAATTTTGCCTTTCAAAACGCTGGGCGACAAGAAGCTCGAATGGTCTCTTGAAAAAGAGGGCGGCAAGGGGCTGTTTACAAAGGAGCTTGAAGACGCACTTTTAAGCGGGGAAGCCGATTTTGCGGTTCACAGCGCAAAGGATATGCCGGTTGTTTGCCCCGAGGGGCTTGCCGTTGCCGCTTTTTTGCCGCGCGACGACGCCCGCGATGTTTTTATCTCGAAAAGTCCATCACCGAAGGTGATTGCGACCGCAAGCCCGCGCAGGAGGGCGCAGTTAAAAAGAATTTTTCCCGACGCCGAGTGGACGCAAATCAGAGGCAATGTCGGCACGAGGCTTGGGAAAATTTGCGGCGGACTTGCCGACGCCACCATGCTTTCAGCTGCCGGCTTGGACAGGCTCGGCATAAATTCTTTTGAGGGCTTGAAGTTTGAAAGGCTCGATTTTTCAAGGTGCGTTCCCGCCGTCGGGCAGGGCGTGATAGCCATAGAATGCAGGGTTGCCGACGCTCCGTTTTTCGGGCAATTTTCGCACCGACCCACATCTATTGCGGTGCGTCTTGAACGGGAGTTTTTAAAATCGCTCGGCGGAGGCTGCCAAGCCGCGTTCGGCGCGAATTTCGACGGCGGAATTTTCAGGATTTTCCACGAAAAGACTTCCTACGCGGAATATGATTTTACCAAACTTTCTTCTTTTGAAGAAATGCTTGAAAAAGTCCGCGAAATCGCGCTCGGGATTTTAAAATAAATCAGCTGAAAAATTTTTCGCTTAAGATTTTGACAAGCTTTTGCGCAAGCTCGTCCTTTGTTCCGCGCTCCAAGTTAATGGTTTCGCCATTTCTAAAAATTAGCGATATTTCGTTGAAGTCGGAGGCAAACCCCGCGTCTTTTCTTGAAACGTTGTTTGCCGCGATTGCGTCCAAATTCTTTTCTTCCAGCTTCTTTTTTGCGTAGGAATCGATGTCGTTTGTTTCGGCGGCAAAGCCTATTAGAATTTGGCGGTTTTTGGATTTTGAAAGGGTTTTTAAAATGTCGGGCGTCTGCTCGAATTCGACAAGCATGTCGAGGTTTTCCTTTTTGACTTTTTGCGCGGATTTTACTTTCGGGCGCATGTCGGAAACGGCGGCAGTCATTATGAGGATATCGCAAGCGGGAAAACGCGCAGACGTTTCGCGCAACATGTCTTCGGCTGAAATTGCCGAAACAATCTCAATCCCATCGGGCAAGGGGGCGGATACTGCGCCCAAAACAAGCGTCGTTTCCCAGCCCGATTTTTTGCAGGCTTTTGCAATGGCAATCCCCATTTTCCCCGTTGAGGGATTGCTGATAAAGCGTACGGGGTCGAAATATTCGCGCGTTGCTCCCGCGGTTATTAAGCACTTGATTTGCCTCATGAAAAAGAGCAAATATCGTAAATAATTTGAAGTAAAGCAATTTTTGTCTAAAAAATGATGAAATTTGCGTTGACAAGTTTTGTTTTGGCTCAAATATATACTACCTTTAATATATTTATAAAAGAAGATGGCAAACAAGAAATCATCACAAAAAGACATTCGTAAAACGGCAGCCCGCACATTGCGCAACCGCACGGTGCGCAGCCGTATCAAGACTTTATCTAAGGCTGCGGCGAAAGCGGAAGGCGCGGAAGCCATTAAGGCAAGCGGCGCGGTTTTGGCGTCTGCCGTTGACAAGGCTGTTAAAAAGGGCGTTGTTCACGCAAACAAGGCGTCGCGCATCAAGAGCCGTGTTGCAAAGGCTTTGAACGCCGCAAAATAATAGCGGAAAACTGCTTCTATTTGCGCCACTCGCAAGCAGCCTGTGGCGTTTTTTTATCAAATGGCGGGTTTTGAAAAGCTTGGTTTCCCCGAAGGGCTTTTAGGAGAAAAGCCTGTCCGCCTTGATGTGCTTGAATGCAGGGCGGGGAAGTTTGTCGCGGTAAACAAGCCTTCAAATATTTACCTCGAAGCGGACGGAATTGCCGAAAATCCTTTGACCATAATTTCGGGCATAAAGGCGCAGGCGGGCAAGAAAGAGTTTGAACGCCTCGGAATGGAAAGCCCCTATGCCGTGTTTGCAACCGACCCCGAAATATCCGGAGTGGCATTGATTGCCTCGAACAAGGAGTCGAGCGACGAGTTGCGCAATTCTTTCGGCTCAGGGCTTTTCGAGTTCGAGTTTGAGCTTTTGAGCGAAAGACCCTATGGCAAAGTCGAGGAAATCGTGGATTTGCCTTTAATCCGCCACGAAAGCAAGCCGCGCGCGATAGTTTCGCATCGATTCGGCAAGAAGTGCCAAACTCGTTTCGAGCTCAAAGAGGATTTTGGAGAGTGGCAACTTTGGTCTGCAAAGACGAATTTTTTGCGCTGGCACCAGATAAGAATTCACGCTGCCGAGGCGGGGCTTAGAATGGTTGGAGACGACACTTATGTCAGGGTGCGCAAAATATATTTGTCGAGGTTGAAGCGCGGGCAGTTCAAGGGCGAAGAGCTTGCGCCGATATACGATAATCTCGCCATTCATCTTTCAAGGCTTTCCTTTCCGTGCGGCGGCGAAAAAATAGAAGTTTCGGCTCCGCTTCCAAAGGGTTTTTCGGTTCTTTTAAAGAAAATCAAAAACAGGTATTAAAACGCTCCGCGCAGAAATGTGCGGTTTTTTTTATGCTTTGTGTGCGAAGGAGAGAATCTCAATTCTTCTCAAAAGGTGGATTGGCTTTCAGCGGAAGGCTTCCGTAAATCGGCGCAAATTCAAGTTTCCGAAAGCCCAAATTTTGAATGGAAACTGTTTGGCAAGTTGCCCTTGCTTTCGCCGATGAAAGCTTCAATGTCTTTTTAGCATAAAAACGGCGATGGCGTTCTGCAAAAATTTATTTTTTCAAACAATAATTTTGACTTCCTATCAGGTGGAGTTTGGGGATGCCAAAATTATGCTTCTTCTTGGCGGCGGTTTGTAGAAAAATTGCATAAGTCCTTTGTTTTTTGTGAGATTTTTGCTTGCAAATACCCTGTTTTTTAAGATTAAATGGCGGGAATTGTTTTTTAGTTTTTTTACGGAAGGCATTTTTTTATTTTATGAATACGATATATACAATTCTTGCGCAGGCAGGCGATGCTGCTTCAAGCGCGACAACTGAACAAGCTGCACAAGGCGGAAGCTTTCTTCAAAGCCCAATCGTCATTATGCTTTTATTCTTGGGCGCCATGTATTTCTTTATGATTGCGCCTCAAAGAAAACGCCAAAAGCAGCATGAGCAGATGCTTAACAACTTGCAGACGGGCGATGAAATCATAACCATCGGCGGCATCTACGGCAAAATCACAAACAAGACCGACAAGACTTTCACAATCAAGGTTGCCGATTCAACGAAAATCGAAATTTTGAAAAATGCGGTGTCTTCAAAAGTTGAAGGCTCGGCAAGCGGCGAAGCTCCCAAAACCGAAGAAATCCAAAAGTAAACATGAAAGGTAAAATAGCTTGGAAACTTGTCTTGACCGTCCTTGTTTTGGCTTGGGCGGTTTCGGCAATGGTGCCGTTTACGGACACCCCGTTTGAAACTTACATCGCAAACCGCGCGACCAAAAATGCCGACGAGTTTGCAAATATATTGAAAGAGGCAGGGAAGCGCGTCGATCCCGTAAACTACAAGAAAGACCCGACAAAGTCTTCCACTCTTTACACTGCAATCACCGAATACGCCAACGAAAACAAAATCGACCTTTCCAAGTATTTTGACGTAAACGTATCCGATATTAAAATTTTAAAAAAGCGCAACGATGTCTTGATAAGGGAGCTTTACCGCCAAAGCAAGTCGTCTTTGAAAAAAGGCTTGGACTTGGCGGGCGGCGTGTCGTTTACTCTTGAAATCAACGAGGACGAACTGCTTGACGACATGTTTTCGCGCAAGGGTCAGCTTGAAGACGTGGTGCGCGTTCTCGACAGCCGCATAAACGGCTTGGGCGTAACAGAGCCGAGCATTCGCGTTGTCGGCTCAAACGCAATCGAAGTCCAGATGCCCGGTGTTTCTCTTAAAGACAATCCCGAAGCCGTCGAAGAGCTTTCGCGCCCTGCGCGACTCGAATTCAGGCTTGCGCATCGCAGCATTCTTCCGAGCAGCGCGAATGCTCCGAAGCGCGAATGGCCGATTGGCTACGAGCTTTTGGTTGAGGAAAATGCCGCCCGCGACGGTTCAATAATCGAAAAACCTCTTTACATCAAGAAGCGCGCTGAAGCTCTTGGCGACATCATCGACCATTCGGGAGTTTCGATGGACGATGCAGGCAGGTTTTCAGTAGGTATGGACTTCACAAGCGAAGGCTCGAAAAAGTTTGAGGAAATCACGAGGAAGATTTTGGCGGAAGACGCGAAATACGCGGGTTCTGCAAACGAATACGAGCAAAAACAGCTTTTGGCAATCGTTCTTGACGGCAAGCTCATGAGCGCGCCGCGCATCATTTCCGTAATCAGCGACAGAGGCTCCATCACGGGAGATTTCAACCAGCGCGAAGCCTTGGAGCTTGCAAACGCCTTGAACAATCCTTTGAAAGTCGGGCTTAACCGCACTTCCATGAACGAAGTCGGGCCTTCCATGGCGGAAGGCGCTCGCAACTCGTCTTTGATGGCGGGCGCAATCGGCGCGGGGTTGGTACTGCTTTTCATGGTGCTTTACTATCGCGGAATGGGCGTTTTGGCAATGATTACGGTTGCCGCTAACATCGTGTTTATTTTGGGCACTTTGGCAAGCTTTGGCGCAACGATGACTTTGCCCGGCATTGCCGCTTTGGTTTTGACAATAGGTATGGCGGTTGACGCAAACATTCTCATATTTGAAAGAATGCGCGAAGAGCTGAATGCGGGCAAAAGCATGTGGAATTCTTTGCAGGCGGGCTATGAAAAAGCTTTTTCAACCATTGTTGACGCGAATTTGACCACTCTTCTTACGGCGGTGATTTTGTGGAAGCTTGGCACAGGCCCCGTCAAGGGATTCGGCGTTACATTGGCAGTCGGCATTTTGGCGACTCTCTTCTGCGCCCTAATCTTCGGCAGGGCGTTATGCGAAATCGTGGTTTCGCTCGGATGGTTCAAAAACTCGTTTAAATGGAAGCTTATCGGCGAAACAAACGTTGATGTGATGAAGCACTTTAAGTCTATGTTCATCGCTTCCTGGCTTGTGATTTTGTGCGGCGTTATGGCGGTTGCATACCGCGGCGACAAGTGCGTAAGCATTGACTTCACGGGCGGCGAAATGCAGACTTTAAGCTATGCCGAAAAGCTTTCGGTGGGCGACATAACTTCCGTTTCAAACGATACTTTGGGCGAAGTTCAGGCGTCTTATCAGAAAGACTTGGCTACCGGCAACGAAATCTTGACAGTCCAGACGGAAACAGGCAAGGGCGAGGCGGTGTTTGAAGCCTTGAAGGCGAAGTATCCGCAAGCTGATTTGAAGCTTGTCGGCAAGGAAAGCATAGGCGCGTCCGTAAGCTCCGACATCACGAAAAATGCCGTAATATCTCTTCTTTTGGCGTTTGCGGGAATACTGCTTTATGTGGCTTTGCGATTTGAAATCGGTTTCGGCGTCGGCGCGGTTGTTGCTCTTGTGCACGACATTTTGATGGCAATAGGTCTGTATGTAATATTGGGAATGTTCGGCATCGGTTCGGGGCTTTTCTCCGCTCCGATGATTGCCGCAATCCTGATGACGGTTGGCTATTCGATTAACGATAAAATCGTCGTTTTCGACAGAATCAGGGAAGAGTTGCCGCTCAACCCCGCGATGTCGCTTTACGACGTAATCCGAAAGTCAATCAACAAGACTTTTGCAAGAACGATTTTGACTTCTGTTACGACATTCTTTGCGGCTCTCGCCTTGTTTGTGTTCGGCACGGGTATCATCAAAGACTTCTCTTTGATATTCCTCTTGGGCATCATAACGGGCACTTTCTCATCTATATTCATTGCAAGCCCCGTGTTTTACGCATGGCACAAGGGCAAGCGCAAGAACGTAGAGGCCGCGCAGGACATGGAAATCAAGCACGAATGGGAAGAATAATATGGCTGAAAAAATTACAATTTGCGGCGGAAAATTAGTTGTTCCGAACAATCCGATTTTGCCTTTCATTGAAGGCGATGGCACGGGCCCTGATATTTGGAGGGCGTCGGTCAGGGTTTTTGACGCGGCGGTCGAAAAAGCTTACGGCGGTTCAAAAAAAATAGAATGGCTCGAAGTTTTGGCGGGCGAAAAGGCTTTCAACAAAGTCGGCTCGTGGCTGCCCGACGAAACTTTGACCGCGTTCAAAGAATATTTGGTCGGCATAAAAGGGCCTCTCACAACTCCGATTGGCGGCGGCATACGCTCTTTGAACGTGGCATTGCGCCAAGAATTGGACCTCTATGTCTGCCAGCGTCCTGTCCGCTATTTCAACGGGATTGAAAGCCCCGTAAAGCGTCCCGACTTGGTCGATATGGTGATTTTCCGCGAAAACACCGAAGACATTTACGCGGGGATAGAGTTTGAATTCGGTTCGGAAGACGTTGCAAAATTAAAGGACTTTTTGAAGCGCGAATTTCCCGCAAAGTTCAAAAAAATACGCTTTCCCGAATCTTGCGGCATAGGTGTAAAGCCTGTCTCGAAGGAAGGCACTCAGCGTTTGGTAAGAAGCGCGATTGAGTATGCGGTTTCGCAGGGCAGAAAGAGCGTTACTCTCGTTCACAAGGGCAACATAATGAAGTTTACCGAAGGCGCGTTCCGCGACTGGGGCTACGAAGTTGCATTGAAGGAATTCGGAGCGGAAAAAATCGACGGCGGCCCGTGGTGCAGGCTCCCGAACGGGATTGTGGTAAAAGACGTCATAGCCGACGCTTTCTTGCAGCAAATTTTGACGCGCCCCGCGGAATACGACGTGGTTGCCACTTTGAATTTGAACGGCGACTATATTTCCGACGCGCTTGCCGCGCAGGTCGGCGGCATCGGCATTGCGCCGGGGGCAAACATAAATTATGTTTCGGGGCATGCTATATTTGAAGCCACGCACGGAACTGCGCCGAAGTATGCAAATCTCGACAAGGTAAACCCCGGCTCTCTCATCCTTTCGGGCGAAATGATGTTCAGGTATTTGGGCTGGAACGAAGCCGCAGACCTGCTCGTCAAGGGCTTGGAAGGCGCGATTGGCGCGCGCACCGTTACATACGACCTTGCGCGCCTCATTCCAAATTCCACGGAGCTTAAATGTTCGGAATTTGCCGATGCGGTAATTGCGAAAATGTAGTTTGGCTCTTTGTTTAAATTTAAAGGCGCGCATTAAAAAGATATTTTTTGCGCGCCTTTTTTGTGTTCGTAAAAATGCTTGCAATTATCAAAAAATAATTGCAATATGAAATTATGTTGGAAAATATTGAACTTGCCGCTTCCAATATGCCGTGGCTTTTCTCGGCATTCTTTTTTGTTTTTGGGGCGTGTGTCGGCAGTTTTTTGAATGTCTGCATATACCGCATACCCGAAGGGAAGTCTATAATTTCCCCTCCATCGCATTGCAAATGCGGCGCGAAAATCAAGTGGCATGACAATATTCCGATTTTAAGCTGGTTTATTTTAAAGGGCAGGGCGCGGTGTTGCCATGAGCCGTTTTCTTTCAGGTATCCTTTTGTTGAAACTTTGTGCGCGGTTGTTTTTGCATGTATTTGGAATTTCTTTCCGATGGCGCAGGCGTTTGCGTACATGTTCTTTTTCGCGCTGATGGTTGTGGTGAGCTTTATTGACATAGACTGCATGGAGCTTCCCGATTTGCTGACGGTTGGCGGGTGCGTTGCGGGGGTTGTCGTTTCTTTTCTTGTCCCGCAAATACATGTTAAAGACGCCATGGAAGGCGCGCCGTTTTTGTTTTACGCGATAAAAAGCGCGCTTATTTCCGTGATAGGAATTGCCGTTTCAACCGGTTTTTTATATTGGTTCAGGCTGTTGGCGGAGTACGTTTTTAAACGCGAAGCGATGGGCGAGGGCGATGTCGTCTTGATAGGTTGCATAGGCGCGTTTTGCGGCTGGCAGGGAGCGATTTTCGCTATTTTCGGCGGTTCTTTAATCGGCTCTTTGATTATGATTCCGATAATAATCTGGTTTAGAATTTTTGTGCGAAGAAAAAAAATAATGGAAACAATTCCATACGGACCGTGGCTTGCCATAGGAGCCGCCGTTTATTTGTTTGTCCAGAAATATGTCGATTTCTATTTTGAGGGCATAAAGGCGATATTCTTTTGACATATGAAGGCGGGAGCAGAGTTTGACGATTTTTTAAATCGGATAGGCAGGCAACGCAGATATTCAAAATACACTTTGCGCAACTATTCCAAGTCGGTTTCGGAATGGTATGATTGGCTTGGCTCAAATGAGATGTTCTCAGGGGACATTTTTTCCGTTCCGAGAATTTTTGCGAAGAATTACATCGCATATCTCTCTCAAAAAGTGTCGCGCACGACTCTGCACAACAAGATTTCGGCTCTCCGCACTTTCCACAGGTTTTTGCGCGAGGCAAAAGGCGCGAAGGAAAATCCGTTTGCTTCTCTACCGCTTCCCAAAATGCGCAAGGACTTGCCCGTGTTTTTGAATCCGATTCAGGTCTCAAAACTTTTGTCCGCCCCGTGGGAATACCTCAAGGAAGGTAAAATAAAGCATTTTGAAGCAGTGCGCGACGCTCTTTGTCTGGAGTTTTTGTACGGCGCGGGGCTTCGCATAAGCGAGCTTTGTTCGTTGAAATTTTCCGACATAGATTTCAGCCGCGCAACCGCGAGGGTTTTGGGCAAGGGGCAGAAAGTCCGCCTTTGCCCGTTCGGCAAAAACGCATTGGAGCTTTTGAAAATTTGGAAAGAAGAGTATTGCGCGGGCAGGGCGCAGGGCGACTTTATTTTGTTTTGCGAAAGCGGAATGCAGATTTATCCGCGTTTAATCCAGCGCAATTTGAAAAATTATTTGGTTGAAGCAGGTTTGCCCGCGAATATCACGCCCCACAAATTGCGCCATTCTTTTGCGACGCATTTGGTTGACGAGGGTGTCGATTTGCGTTCGCTTCAAGAAATGCTTGGGCATTCCAGCCTTTCCACGACCCAGATTTACACCCATTTGAGCACCGCGCATTTGAAGCGCGAACATGGAAAGCTGTTCTGATTATGCAAGGCGGAAAATTGAAAAAAATCGCGGTTTATTGCGGGGCGTCAGGCGGCTCCGATGTCTTTATGTCGGCGGCGCGGGACTTCGGGAAAATCTTGGCGCGGGAAAATGTTGAGCTGATTTACGGAGCGGGCAGCGTCGGGCTTATGGGTGCGCTTGCAGACGGAGTTTTGGAAAACGGAGGCTCTGTTACGGGCGTTGTTCCGCGGCAGTTTTCACGGGAAGTCGTCCATCAGAATTTGACGCGGATAATTTATACAAATTCAATGGCCGAGCGCAAAAAAATCATGCTTGAACTTGCCGACGCAAACGTGGCTCTTGCGGGAGGCTTCGGAACTCTTGACGAAATTAGCGAGGCTCTGGTGCTTTTGCAGCTCGGCGCATCAAACTCTCCTTGCGGATTTCTAAATACGAACGGCTTTTACGACAAGCTTTTCGACTTCTTTAAAAACGTCAGGAAAGAGAATTTTTTGTCGGAAATTCATTTTGACATGGCGTTGAAAGACGAAAATCCTAAAAGGCTTCTTGAAAAACTCTCTTCATATAAACGCCCCGAAGAAAAGCTCTATTGGGATAATTTTCAAAAAATCAAATGAAAATGAAAATTATTATTGATTTTACAAAAAATTTATTTTAACTTTCTTTTTTAATTTAAGGGAAAATTCTCTTGAAGCAAAAAAATATTTTCAACACTAATCAAATAAGGAAAAAATGAAAAAGACAGTATGTTCAATCTGCGGATATGTATTTGAAGGCGAAGTTGCGGACGTTTGCCCGCAATGCAAGGCTCCCCGTTCAAAGTTCATCGAAAGGGAAGAAAACGCAGGCTTGGTATGGGCTGACGAACACCGCATCGGAGTCGCAAAAGGCTTGGACGCGGAAGTAGTCGAAGGCTTGAGGGCAAACTTCATGGGCGAATGCACCGAAGTCGGAATGTACCTTGCAATGAGCCGCCAGGCGGACAGGGAAGGCTACCCCGAAGTTGCTGAAGCATACAAGCGCATCGCGTTTGAAGAAGCGGAACACGCGGCGAAATTCGCGGAACTCTTGGGCGAAGTGGTTGAACCTTCGACAAAGGCAAACTTGGAAGCGAGAGTTGCGGCTGAACATGGCGCGACGGAAGGCAAACTCATGATTGCAAAACGCGCAAAGCAGCTCGGCTACGACGCAATCCACGACACAGTGCATGAAATGTGCAAAGACGAAGCCCGCCACGGCTGCGCATTCCAAGGTCTCTTGAACCGTTACTTCTCAAAGTAAATTTCACGCGCAATTTAGCGCAATGTTAGCTTGTCAGACAAAAGCCTTTCGCAAATCGAAAGGCTTTTTTTGCTTTAAAAATGGCATTTTTTTGTAAATTATACGCTATGTTGTTTATATTAGTGCGATAAAAGTTAAAACAGGCTTAAAGCGGTTCGCAAAAAATAGAAGCGGCTAATTTACATTGCAAAAGTAAAAAAGAAAAATAATGGCAATAATTAAGTGTTTTGAATGCGGAAAAGATGTTAGCGACAAGGCAAGTTGTTGCCCTCATTGCGGCTATGATATTGCCGCGCATTTTTACAACACAATGCCGCAACTTGAACTTGATTTAAATATCGGGGGCGTCGTTGATGGCGCATATTTGGTAGTAGATGTTTTAGGAGAAGAAAAACAGGTAAATTTAATTTGTCATACGCATGGGTTGTCGATATCTGATTTGGAGTTAAAAGACTTGCAGATAATACCCTTTTCGCACGTTATAGATTTGGGTGTGTATTATCACAACTATATCGAAGACGATTTTCTTCAGCATCAAAGGAGCGTTTCTTTTTTGAGGCTTGAATATTGGAATTGGAAAACAAAAAAACGCACAATTTTGCGTTTTTCAGCAGCCGATAGAAAAAGTATTTATGTAAAAGCCGAAGAAGCGCATAAAGCGTTTGTCAATTATTACAAAGACGCAGTTTTTAAATCAAGCAGCACAGAAGCCGAAAAAATCGCCCCTGCTGTTTTTGTTCGCGAATATATCGAAGAATACAAACATAAAGTAGAAAAAGCAGAGACCGGTTGCTGTTTGTTTTCAGTAATTTTTATTTTACTATTGCTTTTCCCGATATTTATGGGCGATAACCATGATAGTGTTGTATCGGGAATTTGGGTTGTTTTGTTTTCGATATGCTTGATTGTTATATTTTTTCTTGTTTTATATACAATAAATTGTTTCTTCTCAAAATATAGCTGACAAAAAAATATTTATTAAAATCGTGCATCGATATATCGGATTGTTGTTTTTTGCAGCTGCTCTCAAACCCTTTGTTTATCAACAAAAAAGCCCGCAAACGCTCTTGTTTGCAGGCTTTTTTTAATGGAGCGGGCGGTGGGGGTCGAACCCATAACCTCAAGCTTGGGAAGCTCGCGCTCTGCCAATTGAGCTACGCCCGCATTAAAAATTTTAAATAAAAATTAAACTTAAAAATTATTCTTCGTCAAACTTGCGCTTAAACAAATCTTCGATTTCATCAAGCATCGGTTTTGCCCCTTCGCCGCATGCCACAAATTTTATCGAGGAGCCTTTTCCCGCCGCAAGCATCATCAACCCCATGATGCTCTTGCCGTTTACTTTTTCCCCGTCCTTTTCAACGACAAGTTCCGCGCCCGAATATTTGTTTGAAGCGCGCACAATCTTTGAGGCGGGACGGGCATGTATGCCCATCTTGTTTTCAACGGTCAGTATTTTTGTGGCTTGTTCTGTTGAGCTCATAATTTTTAAAAGTACATAATTGGCTATGCCTGATTTTTGGTCAAGCAAAAAGTTAGGCATGGCTTTGTAAAACGCGCCCGAAACAATGTCTGGCGCGTCGTTTAATTTTATTCTACCACTTTACGCCGACTTGCATCGAGACAACGTGTGCGCAACCGTCGTAATAGCCTTTGATGGTCGAAGACGAGTATGCGTGGTTTTGCGTGTTGTTGATGTTTGCGTCGTCAAAGAAGATGTGCATGTAGGCAAGGTCGAAATTCATATTGCCGATTTTGTATCCCAAGCCGCAGGTAGCCCAAATTCTGTTTGTGTCGGGGACGCGTACGGTTCTGAATTTTGCGTTTCTTACGGGGCTTTGGTCGAAAGCAGCTCCTATGCGCAAAGTGAGGTCTTTGTTCCAGTCGGGCTGGTATGCGGCGCCGACGCTTGCCCTGTGGGTGTTGCGCCAGTTTTCTGCGGTATGGTGGATTAAGCCGCCTGCGTCGTTAGTTATGTCGAGATCTTTGAAGCTGCTCCACCAAGTGAATGTGTATGCCGCCATAACCGTAAACTGGTTCCAGAAATCGTCTTTGAATTTGTAAGACGCGCCCAGGTTCAAGTTTGACGGCAAGTTAAGCTTTGCGGAGGCGGATTGTCTGTTAAAAATGCCGAACATCGGGTTTGATGTTGTGACATAGCCTTCGATATCATGCCGGATTTGGTAGCGGTATGAAATGCCGAAGCGGCCTGTTTCCAAAAACTTTACGGTTGCGCCTACGTTGAAGCTGCCGCTCCATCCCGAACCGTCAACTCTCGTTCTTGCGTCTATTCCGCCCGCGGGCAGCGGCAATCCGTTCTGCGGGATAAATGTGTACGATGTAAGCTCAGCGTGGATATAGTCCGCCGAAGCCCCTACTGAAAGCGAAAGCCAGTCATTTACTTTGTAGGCGAGGGACGGATTTATCTGTATGGTTTGGATATCGCTGTTTACGCCGTCATATCTGCCGATGAAGTTGCTTTCTTCGTCATATTGTGTCGCAAGCCCGAAGGGGGAAGTAATTGAGAGAGTTCCCGCAAATCTTTCGCCGAATTTTCTTACATAGTAGGCGTTTGGAACTACCGCCAGCTTGCCCGCATTGTCGTTAATGCCGGGAGTCGGAATGTTTGTTCCGGGTTGGTATGGGCTTGTATGGGTTGCCTTGACGTGCGACTTCATTTCGGGATAAATGATTGAAATCGCGACATCTAATTTGTTTTCGCTTTCTACAAAAAACGCAGCCGACGGATTCCAATATGCCGCGGTTGCGTCGTTGTTGGTGTTTACCACTGCTCCTGCCAATGCGGTGCCGAGGTTTGATGCGCCTTGCTCCAAAACTTGAAAGCCTGATGCCCAAGCTTTGACACACGAAACAAACATCGCCAACGCGATTAGTATATTTATTTTCTTCATATTATGAACTTTTGTTGTTAGTGTTTGCTTGCATTCACTGAATGCAAAATTTTAAAAAGATACAAAAGTTGCCGAAAAACAATAATTTGAAAAGAAAAAACCAACAAAAAGCTCAAAAAAATTTAATATTTTGCAAAAAAAGCCGATTTTTAAGCTCATTTTAAAAGGAAACGCGGCAATCCTGTTTCCGTCATGATGAAAAATCGGAATTGCCGCGCATTATTTCAACAGATTTAACAAATTTTGCAAAATCTGGCACACTAACCTGCTTTTTTCGACATATGAAATTCGCAAAAGTTCCGAGAAAATTTTTACGGATGATTTAAGTTGCATTTTTCATTATTTTTCTAAAATATTGCCTTAAATTTGAAAGGTTTTTTATGACGATAGACATTGAAAAAGTAAACGATATTTGCGTCGCCGCATTGAAAGGGCGTTTGGATGTCATAACATCGGCGGAATTGGACGGCGCGCTTGACGGCTTGATTTCTTCGGGGGCGAAAAAGGTTTTGTTTGATTTGAGGGAGCTTGACTACATCAGCAGCGCGGGCTTGCGCTCTCTTTTGTCGGCGGCAAAGAAGCTGAAAGCAGTTGACGGCAGGATTGCGCTTTCTTCATTGAACTCGAATGTTGCGGAGGTTTTTAAAATTTCGGGTCTTTCCGCGTTTTTTGACATACGCGACTCAAAAGACGATGCTCTTTCGGTTTTGGCGTAAAATTTTACTTTCAATGCCATTTTTACCTGTCCGTATTAAAAAAAAATACGGATTTTTTTTGTTTTTATCTCAATAGTTTGAGAAAAGGGTTTTAAGTTTTTTTCGATAATCATAAGTTATTGATGTGTCGAATTTATTTGACAAGAGTACATTGTTTGTTAAAAAAATATTTAACTTTTAAAACAAATTTTTTATTACAATCTTATTACCTCTATGAAAAAATTACTATTAGAACTATCTATTGCATCTCTTATGCTGACAGGCGGAATAGTCTATTCCGCTACGGAGGTGGATATTCCATCTCCTTATATAAAAGATGACGGTAATCCCGAAGTTGTGAGGATAAGGGCAAACAACGTTTCCAACGGAGATTTTAACAGCCCGGATGTTTGGACACAACATGATGGCAACGGTGGTTGGGAAAATGGTGAAATTACTATGTCGGTTGTGCCTTGGGAATTACCGAATACTTTGGAAACTTGGGCAGGTTTTCAGGTAAGATTAAAAATGGATTACAGTACTCTTACCACTTCCGCTGCGATTGGTTCCGCCGATAATCTTGTAAATATGACGGTTGGTAATCTTTGGAATTCCACAATTAATGTGAAGCATGATTTTTACATCACAGGTAATTTTGGGCAGGACGGCAACTCTGTAATAAATATTTCAGACGGTGCGACTGTTTCGGTTTCTCAGTTTGGCAACATGCTTTTGAATGTTGATAACGCTACATACATTTTGCGTAATGGAGGCGGCGGCAATGGCGGCAAGCTCTATGCCACAAACGGCGCAAAAATTTATCAAGAAGCGGGAGACTTGAATATCTATAGCGATATGAGCCTTACCGATTCGACTTTTTACGGCAGACTTATTTTTCAAGGAACCGAATCCGGAACGAATGTAAGTTTTACAAATTCAACCCAGCAGGCATCAAATGATGGATGGTTGGTTGGCGGCAATGGCGGAAATTGGAGCGCGACTTATTCCAATTCTGTATTGAACCGCTTTTATAATAACTGGAAGTCGGACGGCTCTACGGGCGGATGGAATGGGGACGTTGTATTCCTTCATGTCGGCAAGGACGCACAGCAGGTTCTTACCTTTGAAAACGGAACTGTCGTAAACGGTGCGGGTTCTGCCGATGGCGTAAGCTATTGGGATATGGATGCCGAAACAAGAACGCTTAACGACATCACAAACGGTGGCAACGTAAATTTGGGTTGGTGGAATTTTAATGCCAACACAAGCCTTGAAGTTAATATTTTGAGTGGTTCGAAATTTGCCGCTTGGAATCTTGAATTTGCCAATGCGGGAGGATGGGAATCCGCCTACGGCAATATTTCATGGAATCAGCAAGGTTCTGCGGATGCGATTGCGGAAGCAGTTTTTGCCGGAGACGTTAATATGCGCCTTAGCAAGGCTGAAATTGTGGATGATTGCAATTACTTGATGGAGTTTAATTTGAAAGGCTATTCCAAATTTACCACAAGGAGCAATTTGAATATTGGTGGCGACGATGCGAAGCAGGGTTCTGCAAGGTTTACGATGTCCGGTTCAAATAATTGGGCTGAATTTAACAGCATTTATGTCCGACCCGGTAAAAATGTAGATGAAGTCAATAGCAATATCTTGTTTGATATTTCCGGTTCTAACAATACCTTGTATACTCGTGGTAATTTTAATTTGTCGGAACAGGTATTGAAAAACGGTGCGGTCATTAACTTCTCGATGACGGGCGAAGGCAACGTCTTGAATGTTAATAATTTCAACGTAAGCAACCAAGACGAATCCATTGGCGGTACCGTAACTGCCATTTTCAGAGGCGATAACGCGGCAAACAAAAACCAAATCATTATTCGCAGCGGAGAAATGATTTTGCAGGGTTCTCAGGCTTTGGACGCCACTACAAGCTATACATTCTCAATGCAGGGCAACACTACTTTGAACCGCGGCGACGGCAGGGGTGTATGGCTCAAAATTCATGAATGGGGTGGAAAGCATTATACTTCTAATACTACATTTGAAGTTAAAGGCTCGGGCAACGAACTTTTGCTTTCTGGTCTTGAAGTCGGCAAAGAAACCGATAATTGGGACGAATCTTTGGGCAAGGGCACTCTCCGTATTGTTGGCGGTGAAAATAAAATCGTCATAAAATCCACGGACGATGGTCATAATGGTTTCAGGTTGAATAGCGGCGGCGTGATTGAATTTGTCGTTGATGATACGGGCATCACTCCCATTACCAACCTTACTTTTAACAATACTCAGAGCAACGGCATGATGAAGATTGATTTCTCCAACATCACGACTCCGCAGGAAGAAACAAGGTATGTTTTGCTCCAAACTTCAGACCATAACAAAAATATTTTTGGCGAACTTTTTGATGTTTCAAATCCGGATGACGTATATGCGTATGAAGATTTTGTTTCGGTCATATTGGCAAATGAGTCAGATGTTTGCCGTTTTGCCTTGGAATACAATGAAAGCGAAGAATTCCAAGATGCCGAAGGAAACAACATAAACTTTATGCAGTTGGTTGTTTACTACACAAACAACATAGCAGTTCCCGAACCGTCAACATACGCGGCAATCTTTGGCGCGCTTGCTCTTGCGTTCGCGGCATATCGCCGCCGCAAGTAAGCTGTGGCAAAGGGATAGTTTTTAGATAAAAGGCTTCTGTTTAAAAAACAGAAGCTTTTTTGTTGTATTGGAATTTCATTCCAAGAGAAAACAGTAAAAAGATGTTTATTCCAAAGAAAGATTTTAGCAAAGGTACTTTTTTGTTGGCGTCCGTATTCATTAAAGTTTCAGCTTAAAAAATACCGACTAAACGTTGTATAGATTGATATTCCGCTCTTTTAACGGAGTTTTGAGAAAATACAGGAATTTTGTTTTCGATAGTCTCGCACAAAAATGCAGGTTGGCCGAGGAATAGTGAAGCCTTTTTAATTCATTTTGTAGGTGCGCAAAAAAAAGACGCTTCATTAGAGGCGTCTTTTTTGTAAATGATTGAAGTTATGCCTTGTTTGCAGAACCCAAAACATTGATGATTTTGTGCATGTAAAGCTTTTTCAATTCGTCGCGTGCGGGACCCAAGTATTTGCGCGGGTCGAATTCTGCGGGCTTCTTTGCCAAAACTTCGCGAACTGCCGCAGTCATTGCCAAACGGCCGTCGGAGTCGATGTTGATTTTGCAAACAGCCGATTCTGCTGCTTGACGCAACTGTTCTTCGGGGATGCCGACTGCCGCTTCGAGCTTGCCGCCGTTTGCGTTGATGATGTCAACGTATTGTTGCGGAACGGAAGATGAACCGTGCAAAACAATCGGGAAGCCCGGAATGCGCTTTTCAACTTCTTTCAAGATGTCGAAGCGAAGCGGAGGAGGAACAAGCTTGCCTTCCGCGTTGCGCGTGCATTGTTCGGGCTTGAACTTGTATGCGCCGTGCGAAGTGCCGATTGAAATTGCCAAAGAGTCAACGCCTGTCTTCTTTACGAAGTCTTCAACTTCTTCGGGGCGTGTGTATGAATGGGTTTCGTGGGAAACTTCGTCTTCGATGCCCGCCAAAACGCCGAGTTCGCCTTCGACTGTGACGTCGTATTTGTGGGCGTAATCCACAACCTTTGCGGCGAGTTCCACATTCTTTTCGTAGGGCAATGCGGAGCCGTCAATCATGACGGAAGAAAATCCGTATTCGATGCAGGATTTGCAAAGTTCAAACGAATCGCCGTGGTCGAGGTGCAATACAACGGGAACGTTGAAGCCGAGTTCTTTTGCGTATTCGCATGCGCCCTGCGCCATGTAGCGCAAAAGCGTCTGGTTTGCGTATTTGCGTGCGCCGCTCGAAACCTGCAAAATGACAGGCGATTTTGTTTCAACGCAAGCCTGAATGATAGCCTGCATTTGTTCCATGTTGTTGAAGTTGAACGCGGGAATTGCGTACTTGCCTGCGAAAGCTTTTTTGAAAAGCTCGCGCGTGTTGACCAAACCTAATTCTTTGTATGATACCATAATTGCAATATTTTGGGTTTAAGTTAAATAATGATGGTTAAGCCTCTTTTCTTTGCAAGAAAAAAATCGAATAAAACAGGGGGCAAAAAAGACGGAGTTTTTTACATTGAACAGGGGCATTCATAAAAATTTTCCGCGCGTGCTCTCCGATTTTTTGCGCGCTTTATTCCCGAATGGATATGGCGTTTTTCCGCGTATGCCTGCGGAAATTTTCGCCAAAAAACCCGAGGGATATTATACTTTTTTCAGCCCGTTTTTCCAAACGAAAAATACCGCCGCGCAAATCGCGCCGAGAGTGTCCGAAAGCATGTCCTTTTGCGCGTCCCAAATGTCTCCCTGTGAGCCGAGAAACGCCGCGCCTGTCGAGCCGCCGTCAATTTCTGCATAAGCCCATTCAATCAGCTCCCATGCGTTTGCCATCGCCATAATGAAAATTACCCCGATAAACGCGCAAGTAGCCAAGCCCTTCGCTTTTCCCGTTTTTTGGAACCACTCCGCAACGCAAAACGAATTTAGCCCAATCACAAAATGCGCAACTCTGTCATAGTGGTTGCGCGAAGAGCCTATGAGGTCGCTAACCCATTCAAACGGCACTCTTTCAAAAGTGTAGTGCGCCCCGATTATGTGCATTGCAAGCCAAAGCGACACTATTATGTAAGAGGTATTTGAAAACTTGAAAAACGGATATGTTATTACAAGCAGTCCGCCGACTGTCAAAACGCTTGCCATTTCGACATGCCACACGGAGCGGTCATAGGCGTCGATATACGACCAAATCCCGAGGGCGGCAAGGATTATCAAAAGAATTAAGGGAATGTTTTTTTGATTTGTCATTTGAAATAATTTTCGAGAATTTTTTGCGTTTTGCGATATTTATAATTGAAATGTTTGCCTGAAAAATCTTCGGACATATAAAACTCGACTTGTTTCTCTAAATAAGTTTTTGCAAGAGGCGTGTATTTTTTATCATTTGCGTTTGCGATTTTAATCATTGCGGGGATTGCAGATGTGTTGCTTAGACTTGAAAGATATTCGAAGTCTAATTTGTTTCCATCTAAAAATCGGTTTACGTTGTAGTTTGCAACAAATTGCTCTTCGTCCCAAAGCGACATTGCGACAAGCAGGGCGACGGCGGAGTAAATATTGGCATCTATCAGCCAGCGCACAGGTTTGTTCTTTACGATTTTTACCGCAGTCAGCGCAAATCCCGCAAAGACTATGGCAAAAAATGCAAAGCCGTAAATTCTTGTGGTTGTTATTCCGTAGGCGCTTGTGTATGAGGCGAGCCTTGTGCAGGCGGATATGCCAAGCATTATGTTTTGTGCTATCCATACATAGGCAAGAATGCGTGCAGAACGCCAGTCTTTGGTGTTAGTGCAGTCTTTGAAGCATACAATTATTATCGCGGCGGCAAGAAGTGTCGCGATTGCGAGAGCAAAGCTTCCGTCCATTGCAAATTTTGCGTATGTCGTTCCTTGCGGGAGAACGCAACCGCTTAAAATATATTTTAAGTCAAAAATATTTTGGAGCAAAAATATCGCGTTGAAAATTGCAAGCGCGGTCGAAAAAGTTTTTGCGTAGCGCATTGAAAAATTTTTTTGCGGGAAAACTTCTGTTTTCGGCATTTCATCTTCCGCTTCTTTGAAGGTATTTACGACGCTTGAATATGCCGTAATGCTGAACAGCCCGAAGCATAGCCACGATAAAAACATCCACGGAAAAAACGAATGCGGATTTGGGAAAAAATCTTCCAATACAAATTCAAAAATAACATCCGCCAAGAATTTCAGCTGGGGAGATGCCACGCAAAACAGCCCAAAAAATACCGAACCGATTAGAAATATCGCAAGGCAGGCGATGAGTTTTTTTAAAAATTTAGGCAGACAATATTTTATTTCTTTGGGAATAATTCTTCCCGCATATTTTGCCAAAAAGCAGAAAGGTTCAAAAACTCCCTGGACTGCGCAGAATGCGGCAAGTTTCAAAATCCATGAATATGTTTTTGTTTTTTCATCGAAAAATTCCTGGCTTATGCGGAGAATTGCAAGCGATATAAAAAAGCAGACGGTGGCAAGCGGTGAGCTTTCAAAAAATATTCCGCACCAAAATGCCGTTCCCGCAAAAATCAAAAATTTTGAGCCGAAAGGCTTGTAAAAGTTTTTATCAAAAGGCAACATCGCCAAAAACATAAAGGCAAAGAGCAGATTTATTGTCAGTATGCCGCTTGCATTGGTAAATCCGTAGCCGAATAATATGCTTAACGCAAGCGCGGGAAAAAATCTTTTGGAAGGAGATGTTTTAACATCCACCCCGAAAGGGTTAAATAACGATTTCATATTGAAACAAATAACGAAAAAAGGCGCATATTGTCAATGCGCCTTTTTTTGAAATGTTTGCGAAATAATTACTTTCTTCTGCGATACGCGGCAAACGCAAGCGCAATCGCGCCGAAAATCGCGGCATATGTGCTTGGTTCGGGCACTATGCTAAGAACTTCTATATTTGCGTAAAGAACGCCGTCTTTTATTGTGTAGCAATCGCCGTTTTCGTTATAGAAAAGCTTTACGATATCGGTTTCAATGGCGTTTGATTCAAACAAATCATTGTAAGAGGCGGTAAGCCCTCCCAAGTCTTCAAGGCTTTGCTTGGAAAGGCATGCGATGAGTGCCACTTGGTAGTAGCCTGCCGACAAGCCCGCAATATTTGAAAAATCGAGAATTATATCTCCTTGCACGGGTTTAAAGTATGTTGCAGAGATTAAAGCACCCAATGTTTCTTCCCCGATTTTCGTTAAGTTTTCGGCTCCGAGTATAAATTTCAAAGTGCTTGTCGAAGTTGCGAAAAATTCGTAAGAACCCTGAAATGCTCCCGATTGCGCCGCCACGAAATTGCCGTCAACGTAGTCGCCAAGCTGCAATATTACGTCGCCGCCGTTTTTCTCTCCGTCACGCGTGCCGAAGTTAATTGTATTACTTCCCGATTGCACCATCTTTGAATTGCCGCTCAGGGCTATGGTCGTGGTTGAATTATCCCAGTAATTTACCTTGAATTGCGTGAAGGTCATTTTTGAATTGTATAATGAAAGATTTACGAGACCGTTATTGTAAACGTTTGAACCAAGATTGTATTCATGCTGGCCGATATAGAAAAATCCCGTATTTATTTCCGAATTTTTCATTGTGTAGTTTGCAGTGCCGCCGTTTCTTGCACCAATATACATATGGGAAATTGAAATCGGCGAAGCATTGTCTATAAAAGAAATGTTTACGGTTGAATCTGTAGCGTCTGCCAAAATCTTGAAGTCTCCGTTTAGCGCGTATGAACTTTCTCTGACGGTGAAGTTGAGAGTCGAATTCAGCCCCGTTGTCTGGAATGCCGAGCCGCTTTGCGTTGCCGAACTGTTTTCAATTTCAATGTTTGCTTCGGCATTCTCTCCCGATACAGTGAACGAGCCGAGATTGTTTACAGTGCTGTTATTTTTTACAAAGATGTTTGCTTTTGAATAGCTGCCCGAAGCGTTTATCGTAAGCCAGTTTGAGTCCGACATTTGGAGCGTCGAATTGTCAACCGAAACAGTTACGGAGTGGTCTGCGCTTGAGGGAACCAAATTCCAGTTGCTTGCAGAGGTTGCAACCGCTCCGTTTGTGAGATAAATGCCGGAATCGAGCGTTTCGTCACCGTCGAATTTTGAGCCTTGGAATTGGTCGAATGCCAAAGTTGCGGTTGCGGCATCTATATTCATTTTATAGTATCCGCCGCCGCCCCAGTTGAATTTTGCATCCAAGTTCGCGCCTCCTGAAACATTGAAGACCATCATGTACTGGTAAAACAGGCTCGAATAATTTGAAAGCGTAAGAGATGCGTCTTCACCCGCGATGTTCAGTATGCCGGGGACTTGATAATTGTGGGCGTATTCGATTTTGTCCGCAACCACGGCGGAAGTAATGTCAACAGTTACGCCGCTTCCGATTGTAAATGTGTCTTCCGCAGTCGGAATTAATTCAGTTTCTCCCCAAGTTGCGGGATCCGTGAAATTCCCGTCAACGGTAGCCGTGTAGTTTGCGGCAAATGCAAGAGATGGAAGCAATGCTCCCATAGCCAAAAGAGATAAATTTTTCATAGGCTTATAAATACATTATTAAACAATATTTATAAACCAATAACCTTTCGGCTATGGGATGTCAAGTTTTTACAAGATTATTTCTTAAAGCATCTTGAAGAAGTCGTTGCCCTTGTCGTCAACCAAGATGAATGCGGGGAAGTTTTCGACTTCAATTTTCCAAATCGCTTCCATTCCGAGTTCGGGGTATTCGACAAGCTCGACTTTCTTGATGTTCGTTTTTGCAAGAAGAGCGGCGGGGCCTCCGATTGAGCCTAAGTAAAAACCGCCGTGCTTTTTGCATGCGTCGGTCACCGCTTGCGAGCGGTTGCCCTTTGCAATCATAATCATGCTGCCGCCGTTTTCTTGGAAAATATCAACGTAAGAGTCCATTCTTCCCGCAGTTGTAGGTCCAAATGAGCCAGATGGCATTCCTTCTGGAGTTTTTGCGGGGCCCGCATAGTAAACAGGGTGTTTTTTGAAGTATTCGGGAAGCCCTTTTCCGCTTTCGAGGCGTTCGAGAAGTTTCGCGTGGGCGATGTCGCGGGCGACGATAATTGTGCCGTCAAGGCTTAAACGGGTCTTGACGGGGTATTTTGAAAGCTCCGCCAAAACTTCTTTCATCGGGCGGTTCAAATTGATTTTCACCGCGCCATCTCCCGTGTTTACGTTGCGGTACTTTTCCGGAATGAAGCGACCCGGGTTTGCTTCAAGCTCTTCAATCCATACGCCGTTTTCGTCGATTTTTGCCTTCGCGTTGCGGTCGGCGGAGCAGGACACCCCGAGACCCACGGGGCATGACGCGCCGTGGCGGGGCATTCTTATGATGCGTACATCAAGCGCAAAATACTTGCCGCCGAACTGCGCCCCGATGCCGAGCTTGTGCGCTTCTTCCAAGACGAGCTTTTCAAGTTCGACATCGCGGAAAGCGTGGCCGTATTTGTTGCCCGAAGTCGGGAGATTGTCGAGGTATTTCGTTGAGGCGAGCTTTACGGTCTTCAAATTCATTTCCGCGCTTGTGCCGCCGATTACAAACGCCAGATGGTACGGGGGGCATGCCGCAGTGCCGAGCGTTTTCATTTTTTCAATCATGAAGCTTACCAAACGCTTTGGCGTAAGCAGGGCTTTTGTTTCCTGATAAAGATAGGTTTTGTTTGCCGAACCGCCGCCTTTTGCGACGAACAAAAATTCGTATTTGTCGGAATTATCCGCGTAGATGTCGATTTGCGCGGGAAGGTTGCACCCCGTGTTTACTTCGTCCCACATGTTGAGCGGGGCGTTTTGCGAGTAGCGCAGGTTGTTTTGCGTGTAGCATTCAAAGACGCCCTTTGAGAGGGCTTCGGCGTCGTCGCAATCGGTCCAGACGCTTTGCCCCTTGTGCGCGACTATTGTCGCAGTTCCCGTATCTTGGCAGAATGGCAGAACTCCGCCCGCGGCGACTTCCGCGTTGCGGAGCATTGTAAGCGCAACAGACTTGTCGTTTTCGGACGCGCTGTCGTCTTCAAGTATGTCGGCTACCATTTTAAGATGCGCGGGGCGCAACATAAACGCAACATCATGGAAGCCTACGCGCGCCAAAGTCGTGAGGGCTTCTTTTGAAACTTTTAAAATTTTCCTGCCTTCAAATTCCGAAACCGAAACGCCTTCTTTTGTAATGAGCCTGTATTTGGTTTCATCTTTGCCGTGCGGAAACATTTCCTGGTATTTAAATTCTGCGTCTGCCATTTTTTTTGAGATTTTTAGTGTTGTTGTAAAATATTTGAAAGAAAATAAGCGCAAAAGGCTTCGATAGTCAAGGCTGTTTAAACTTTTGGCTTTTTAAGTCGGAAAGCGGGGAGGGCGGGGAAGTTTCAGCCCAGGAATTGTCGGGATTTTTAGACATTTTAAGCGTCAATTCTCCTCCCGAAACAATTTGAGAATGCCTTATCCACGCCTGTTTCAGAGGTTTCCCGTTTAAAAATGCCTTGGCAACATAAATGTTTTCCTTTGAAAGATTTTCGGCTTTAATTGTGAAAGCTTTGCCGTTTTGAAGGTTTATTTTCGTATTTTCAAAAATCGGGGAACCTATAAAATACCAGTCCTGCCCCGCCACAGGGAAAATCCCCATCGCGCTCCACGCATACCACGCGCTCAATGCGCCCGAATCGTCATTGCCGGGAATTCCGCCCGCATGCGCGGCAAATCGCGGCAGAATTTTATGTATTCGTTCCGCAGTTTTGTCGTGGCGGTTTGCGTAGATGTAAAGGTATGGCGTAAGGAAGAACGGCTCGTTTGCCAAGTCGCACTTGCCGTTAAAAAATTCGTCGAGGCGGTTTGCGAATGTATCTTTGCCTCCGCATTTTTCAATGAGAGTATTCATGTCTTGCAAGACGTAAAACGAGTACGTCCACGAATTTCCCTCATAAAAAGTGTCCCCTTCCCAAGAACAGCCGTCGGTCGGCTTGAAGTTTTCAAGCCACTTTCCGTTTCTATGCCTTGGGCGGATAAATCCCTTAAATCCCGAATGCTCCAAGTTTTCGTCCCACACGTTTTGCCATTGTTTGGCGCGGTCAGAGTATTTTTTTGCGTCTTCATTTTTGTTTAAAGCCTGCGCCATTTGCATTATGCAAAAATCATTGTAAGCGTATTCAACGTTTTTGCAGCCCGACATCTTAAAGCCTTCGATTGAAAGGTAGCCGATTTCATGCCAGTCTTTGAGCCCGCCTCTTCCTTCCTTGTAGCCGTCGGCAGGCTCGTTTTCGGCGTCTGCTTTTACGGCTTCGTAGGCGTCGCGCCAATTTACGCCTTTAAGCTCCTTTGCGAAAGCGTCTGCAATATAGACGTCGGCATTGCTTCCGCCCTGCGTTCGCCCGTTGTGGTTGCCGCTTCTGCCGTCGGGCAAAAAGCCTTCGTGTTTTTGTATGTCGATTAACGCGCGTATGATTTCAGCCTGCCTGCGCGGGGCGATTAGCGTGAGCAGGGGACCCGACGTGCGGAATGTGTCCCAAATGGCGTAAAAGTCGTCGTAATACGGCTCTTTTGATTTCCATAGCGGATTTTCTCCCGTTCTGTTTGCGGGCATAAGCATTGCATGGTACAAGGCGGTGTAAAAAATTTTCTTTTGGTCGGGGAAATCCGTTTCGATTTCAATGGGGCGCAGGGCTTTATCCCATGCCGAGATTGCGCGCTTTAAAGTACCGTCAAAATCGAAGTTTTTTATTTCTTTTGCGTTCCTTTTGGCTTGCGCGACGCTTACGAAAGATATGCCGATTTTAAGGTGCACTGTTCTTTCGCTTTCTCCTCCAAATTCGAGAAATGCCATTGTCTTTTCCCCGTTTTCAGCCGAAGCTTTGAGGCTGTCTTTTTGAAATTTTCCGTCTTTAAAAATGCCGAATTTAGATGCGGGGGTGTCGGTTATTGCGTAAAAGAATACAGTAAACGGCTCTTTTTGCAAGTTCCACCCGCCCGTAAGGCTTGTATGTCCCGAGACTTCGCATTTCGATAGGATTTCGACGGAACAATCCACCAAGTGTTGACCTTCTCCCGCTACGTTGTTGTAAAGGAAATGCCCTGTGTCGAAAACTATTTTCGAGCCTTCTTTTTTGGGGAATGAAAAGCGGTAAATTGCGGCTTTTTCCGAACAGGTGATTTCCGCTTTTATGCCGTAGCGCGTTAAATCCACGCCGTAGAAAGCGAGTTTGGAAGTTTCGTTCGCCCTTTCCGAGGATATGTTTGAAACATCCAAAGTTCCGTTTGCGGGCATGACGAGGATATTGCCGTATTTTGAGCCGCCGCCTGTTCCGCTTACATGGGTTTGACTGAATCCGTTTATGTTGCCCGATGCGCCCCAGCCCGAATTGCTGCTGTTTTTCCCCGTGTCGGGCGACGGCTTTATCATTCCGAACGGCAGGCTTGGACCTATGACCGTGTTGCCGCTTCCGCGCGAGCCAATCCATGTATCGACAAATTGCGTCGGGCTTTCTCCCTGCGCGAATGCGGATGCTAAGGCTGAAAAAAGCGCGGCAATGCAAATTATTTTTTTCATTGCGCCATATTATTTATGTGCGCGCTCAATGCAAGTCGCAAAAAAAAAGACGCCCGCAAAAGGCGTCTTTTAAAATTTTGGCTGTGGAAATTACGCTTCGTACTTCTTGAAGAGCAATGCGCCGTTATGGCCGCCAAATCCCAAATTCGTGCTGATGGCCACTTTTACGTCCGCCTTTCTCGCAACATTCGGAACATAATCCAAATCACAGTCAGGGTCGGGGGTTTCGTAATTGATTGTGGGAGCGACAATTCCCGTTTCAAGGGTTTTTGCGCAAACCGCCGCTTCAATCGCGCCCGCCGCTCCGAGCAAGTGCCCTGTCATGCTCTTTGTGGAGCTTACCATAAGCTTCTTGGCATGTTCGCCGAAAACTTTTTTGATTGCGAGGGTTTCAAACTTGTCGTTGTATTGGGTGGAAGTGCCGTGGGCGTTGATGTAGTCAACATCTTCGGGCTTTACTCCCGCATCCTGCATGACGCGTTCAAGCGCAAGCGAAAGACCCCTGCCTTCAATATCGGGGCTTGTGATGTGGTATGCGTCGCAAGTCGCGCCGTAGCCTGAAATTTCGCAATAGATTTTTGCGCCGCGAGCCAAAGCGTGTTCAAGGCGTTCAAGCACTACAACACCCGCGCCTTCGCCCATCACAAAACCGCAGCGGTTCAAGTCGAAGGGGCGCGAAGCATGGGTCGGGTCGTCGTTATAGTTTGTCGCCATAGCCTTCATCGCGCAGAAACCTGCGAAAGAAAGCCCTGTAACTGCCGCTTCGCTTCCGCCCGCCAAAATGACGTCTTCCCTGCCGAGCTGCAAGTGCAGCAACGCTTCGCCGATTGCGTGCGTGCCTGTTGCGCATGCGCTGACAATGCCGAAATTAACGCCCTTTGCGCCAAGTTCGATTGCGACAACGCCGCCTGCCATGTTTGAAATCAAGTTGGGAATCATAAACGGCGAAACTCTGCGCGCGCCGCTTTGGTGGAACGCCCTCGATTGCTGTTCGATTGTGTCCATGCCGCCGACTCCCGAGCCTATCAGAACGCCCAGACGTTCGGGCGAAACAGATGAATGGTCGAGCTTTGCGTCCTGCATTGCGAGTTTTGCCGCCGCCATCGCAAAATGCGTGTAGCGGTCCGAACGCCTTGCCTGTTTCGGATCCATGTATTTGGTGGCGTCAAAGTCTTTGCATTCCGCCGCCACTTTGCAGTTTAGCTCCGACACGTCAAAGCCGGTAATGTTTGATATGCCGCTTTTGCCCGCAACCAAAGAGTCCCAGAAAATGTCCACTCCGTCGCCGAAAGAGGATACTGTTCCAATGCCTGTTATAACGATTCGTTCTCTTGACATATAAAAATCTTTCCGTTTGCGGCGAATTTCGCCGCCATGCAATAATTTGCCTTAAAAAACAAAAAACGACCCACTGTGAGTGCAATCTGCTCCCGCAAGTGGGCCGGTAAATTCAAAATTCAAAAACTCTCACCAATGGATTACGCTTTTTGCGAGCGTTCCTTGATGTAGTCGATTACTTTCCCCACTGTTGTGAGCTTTTCCGCTTCCGATTCGGGGATTTCGCCGTTGATTTCGTCCTTGAATTCTTCTTCAAACGTCATAATGAGCTGCACTGTGTCGAGGGAATCAGCGCCGAGGTCATCTATGAAGCTGGCCTCGGGGGTGATTTCAGACTCTTTTACATTGAGCTGGTTTACGATGATTTCTTTTACTCTTTGTTCGATATCTGCCATAATATTTTCTTGGTTTTCAGATTAAAATTTTGTTAAAAATTTTTTATGAGAATAAACGCTGTATTAAAAGGGCGAAGTTGTAAAGCTTTTTTTTGAGTGGTCGGAAACTTCAAAACAGACGCGCGTCATTCGACCGTGTTTGAAATTTCGCCGATGTTTTCTATTTTGCAAACAACGGTGTCGCCGCTTTTTAAGAATTTTGGGGGATTAAATCCAAGCCCGACTCCCGACGGGGTTCCGAGGGCTATGATTGTGCCCGCTTGCAAAGTCATTCCGCTTGAAAGCTCTTCAATTATCTGCGGGATTTTGTAAATCATGTTGTCGGTGTTGGAGTTTTGGCGCAGCTCCCCGTTTACATAGCTTTGGATTTTCAGCTTGGGATAGACGCCTATTTCGTCTGAGGTAACCAAGTAAGGACCCATTGGGCAGAAACCGTCGAGGCTCTTTCCGAAATACCACTGCTTGTGTTCGGTTTGGACGTTGCGGGCGGATACATCGTTTATTATGGTGTAGCCGAAAATATATTCCAAGGCGTCTTTTGCCGCGACGTTTCTTGCGTTTTTGGATATTACGAGCGCAAGTTCCGCCTCGTAGTCAAGGGAATCGCAGAGCTTCGGGTGGCTCGGGATTTTCCCAAAGGGCGCAACCGATTCGTTTACTCTCTTTGAGAAGTAAATCGCTTTGGGCATATTTATTCCGAATTTTTTGGAATTGAAGCGCGCCGCTTCTTCGATATGGTCGGCATAGTTCAGCCCGAGGCAGATAATGTCGCGCGCGGGATAGCGAATGGGGGCCAAGAGCTCTATTTCTGAAAGAGGAATGCGCTTAAAAATCTCGCAAGTCTTGGTCGCGGTTCTGATTAGTTCAAGCTCCGAATCCATTATGTTTTGGATAAGCGTTTGCATGGAGTTGAAGTTAAGCCCGACATCGGAGAGCTTTACGACGGTTTTCCCGCATTCGCAGACGGCTCCGAGATAAACGTTGTCGTTGTGTTTGAATGTAAGAAGTTTCATAAATTCTATTTATCGGCTTTTTCGCACAATTCCTTTATCGTATTGGAGAGCGTTTCAGAGGGCTTTACGATGGGGTTGCCGTTTTTAAGAACTTCGCTTATGGAAGCTTCAAAATCTTTCGCGCCGCCTTTTGATTTCTTCTTTGCCTCTTTTATGAGGGATATGAGCAGGGCTTCTTTTTCTTTCGGAAGCTTTCCGTTTTTTGACGCAATAGATGCTTCAAGGCAAATTCTTGTCGCGAACGCGTAAGAATCTCCCCTTTCCTGAAATCTTTCGAATATTCGCGCAACGCGGTCGGGTCTTCTCAGGGCTTGAAGCCCGTTTACATAGACTTCTATTGCGGCGAAATAGTCTGCCAAGATGTCGCTTTGGTCGGCTTTTGCCCTGTCGAAAAGCTCTTCCGCTTCGTTTACGATTTTTGTCTCTTCCGTGTACGCCTTGGCTTCGTCTTCGCAGAAATTGCCTGCCGAAAACAGAATGGACGGAATTAAAAGAAATAATGAAAACAGTTTCTTCATGGTAAAAAATCTGAAATCTTTTTTATATGCGGCGGACCGTTTCGTCAAGTTTTTGAAAAGATAAAAAGATTTGACTAATTTTTGGGGTATGGCTTAAATTTTTAATATCTATGAAAAAACACATATATAAGATATTGGGGGGGCTCTGCGTTTTTGCGGCTTCGGCTTCGGCTTTTGCCGCGGAAGTTGTTGCGCGCAGTGCGGAGGAAATTCAGTCGGCTCTGGACAAGGGCGACAGTGTGGTTTTGGAAAAGGGGGCGGTTATTCCCGTAAACAAGACCATACGCTTTATGCACAACGGGCAGAAAATTTACACGAAAGACGCTTCGAGAATAAGCGAATATGCGCGCCTTAAAATAACTTCGCCCGAAGGCGGGCAAATTTTAAGCGGCAACGGCAAAAGCGACATCGTTTTGGAAAAAGTCATTCTTGACGGCAACCGCTACAAATTGCCGCCATATACAAACGGCGGTGGACCGGAACTTGCATGGTTCGGAGGCGGCGGAGCAAAAAATCAGCTCATTAAAAATTGCGTTTTCATGAATTCGCGCACATGGTCAACTTTTAAGCTGCACGAAGGCGGGGACGGTTGCACGATTGAAAATTCGATTTTGTTCGGCTGCGGAGCGGACGCCCGCGGCAACGGCAGAAACCCTCAGGAAAAACCCTTCAAGTGGGGCGACGGCATTTCCTGCGCGGCGAGAAATTCCACGGTTTTAAACAACATCGTGATAGACCCGACAGACGTTGGTATCGTTTTATTCTGCGCACCCGGAAGCCAAGTTAAAGACAACGTAATAGCCTCTGTTTCCCGCGAAAGCTTGGGTGGCATAAATATGGTTGACGGCTTGGGCTTTTATGAAATCGACGGCGACAAATTGCCCAAAGACGATAAAACTTCAATGCGCAAATACGACTATTCGGGAGTCCTCGTAAAAGACAACTTAATCGACAGCCGCGGCGCGAGAATCCACATCGCCGTTCCCTGCGGCGCGACGGTTTGGGTGCCGAGCGACAAGCGCAACAAAACATTTGTCGGTGCCAAAATCATAAACAACGTTTTGGACGGCGAAGCTTCCGCATACGGCATTATAGCTGACGGCGTTGACGAGTTTGAAATCAAGGGCAACAAGTCTCTTGGCAAGCATTCAGGTCTGGCTGACGGCAGGTGGGACATTTTGTGCGACGAGCCTTCGGCTTTCATCTATAACCCAGAATATGTCGGCTCTTCAAAGCTCCAGAAGGACTTCAAAAAGCAGGAGCGTTCTTTGCAACACCTCTTGCGTTGCAACCACGGGCCTGTTCAAAGAGGCGGAGCGTTCAGGGAATACAGAGCCTATTCCTACGGGGTTGAAGAAGCTCAGGGCGTTGTAAAAACCGCATTCTTGGAAATGCTCGGAAGGGAAGCCACTCCCGCCGAAGTCAAAAAGTATTCGAGAATCATCAACGAGCATGTCATTCCCGCGGACGAATTGCGCTGGATGATTATGGCAACCGACGAATTTAAGGCGAAGTACGGCAATGTAAACCGCAATGACTTGCACAAATTCCGCACTGAAAAATGGTTTAAGCTCTTTGATGAAATCATCGGAACTTCCGACAGCTGGAAGGCGAAGGACGTCTATAAAACCGCTTTGAAAAAATTGAAGACCCTTTAATACAATAAAACTCCACAAAAAAAGACGCCACTAATGAACTGTACCCCAAAATTCGGACAATAAAAAAAGCTGTGATAGGAGATTGCA
>URGP01000007.1 GCA_900547395.1 uncultured Opitutales bacterium
TAAAATAAAAATCTCCTAACCCCGATTTTTTTATTGTCCGAATTTTGGGGTACAGTTCATTTTTTCATAACAGATATTTATTTAATTGCAAAAATCTTATTTTGAAAAATTTATATGTCAAGTAGTTTTTTTTCATAAGTATCTCTCTTTTCTCCGCAAGTTATGAAAATGAATCATTGGGTGGGCAAACCGCCAACGCCTCTACGCTGTTTGATACAAAAATTGCTCCCTGCTTTGGCACATTGATTGTGCGCTTAGGCAAGGAGCAAGAGCAAATAAAGGTTGGAATATTTTTATTTTTGGACTATTTCCTCGTTAAGTTGTTTGCAGTTGGCGCACAGAAAGCTCTCAAATGGGGCGAGATGCGAGCACAAAAAAGGGAAAGGCGAACGGAGTATATTAAAACATACTCGACTGAGCCTTTCCCTTTTTTCGCGGAGCAGATTGCCCAATTTCAGAGCTTTATGCTGCCAACGTCCCCATGTCGCTTACTTTTTGATTTCGCGGTGCAATGTGCGGCGCTTGAGCGAGGGATTGTACTTCATTTTTTCAACCTTTTCAAGCTGTTTGCGCGGATTGCGTGAAGTTAGATAGCGGGAAGGAGACTTGCCTTCTTTGCGTGCTTCTGTGCATTCTAAAATTACTGTTTCTCTTGGCATAATATATCTTGTTAAATTGTTAAAGCTTAAAAGTATGACAGGGGCGTTTCAAAAAGCAATACATTTTTTTGCGTATTTTTATTTGAAAAGCGCATTCCAATTTTTGTCAAAATCGGACGTTTGGTAAACCTTGTATTTTATCGGGGCTAAAATCCGCTTGTCTTTCGGCGGATTTTTGTCTTCAAAATACTTTTCAGCAACGGCGATGGCGGACAAATATCCGTAGCCGAAGTAGTCCCCGCCTATGCACATTGAAATTTCCTTGTTGCGCAGGTATTGACCAAGATGCGGGCGAAGAGACATCACAATTATGAAGTCCCTGTCGGAATCGCGCTTTATCGGCACTGAATTTATAAGGGGAGAGGCACTCAAAAATATGATGCCGTAGTTATCCAAATCTTTAATTTCCTGCTGAAATTTCTTTGCAAATTCAGAAAAGTAAACAGACGAGGCATATTGGACGTATGGCTTGTCTTTAAACGCGTCGAGCAGGGCTTTTTGTGAAACCATCGACGGTTTTGGCTCTGGCGCGTTAAAAATATCTTCCTTCCCCGAATAAATAACCAAAAGCTTAAAATTATTTTCCCTTAAATGCGGATTTATTTCGTCTAATATTGTTTTAACGATTGCGTTGGTGTCGCTTTCAACAAAGAAAATTCGCTTGCTTTCCGGAATGTCGGTAGAAATTAGCGCGACGGGCTTTTCCTTTTCGGCAAGGGCGTTTATTGCCTCGGAAAGTTTTTCATTTTTGGAAAGATTTGGAATTACTATTGCGCCGATGTTTTCCGATTGCTGCAATGCGCTTGAAAGAATGTCGGCTTGATTTTCTATTCCCGTGGAATTCGCCGAGAGGGGAGTTATGTTTTTTATGGCAAATTCAGTGTTGTAGCGCGCCCCCAAATCTTTAAAGGCTTCGCGCGCTCCGTTTGAAATGGCGTTTTGAACCATGCTTTCATGGTTGTTTGACAGAAATACAATGTTCTTTGCAGGCAAGGGCTCTGCATTGGCGCAAATTTGCGCCAATGCAAGAACCGTTATAGCAAAAATCAGTTTCTTAAACATTATTTGTTAGAAAACAGCTTTATGCATGTCGCCTTCTTTTACGAAAGCTTCGTGCATTGCATACGCCTTGGAGAGCGTCTGCGGAGTGTGTCCTTTGGCGACGCTTGCCATGTACGCGCGGAGCAAGTCGCGGTATTCTGGAGCGGCGCAGTTGTTTATGATAAGCTCAGCTCTCTGCATCGGGGTTTTGCAGCGCAAGTCGGCGACGCCGTATTCCGAGACAACAACGTTTACGGAGTGTTCGCTGTGGTCGGCGTGCGAAACAAGCGGAACAAAAGCGGAAATCAAGCCGCCTTTTGCAACCGCGGGAGTCGTGAAAATCGAGATGTACGCGCTTCTTGTGAAGTCTCCCGAGCCGCCGATGCCGTTCATCAAATTCTTGCCCATGATGTGCGAGGAATTTACGTTGCCGAACAAGTCCACTTCAATCGCGGTGTTGATTGAAATAATGCCGAGCCTGCGTACTAATTCAGGATTGTTTGAAATTTCCTGCGGGCGGAGAACGATTTTATCGTGGAAGAATTTGATGTTGTCGTAAATTTCTTTGAGCTTGGGCGAGGTAACCGTAAGCGATGTCGCGCTCGCAAATTTCATGTGCCCGTTTTCAAGCATGTCGATTACGGAGTCCTGCAAGACTTCGCTGAACATTGAAAACTGCGGAATGTCGGGGTTTGAGCCCATTGCGCCCAAGACAGCGTTTGCGATGTTGCCCACGCCGCTTTGAATTGGCAGAAATTCCGCAGGAATTCTGCCCGCCTTCATTTCGGCGGCAAGGAAATTCGATACGTTTTCGCCTACTTTTGTCGTGATTGCATCGGCTTCTTTAAATCCGCCGACTTCGTCGGGGCGGTTTGTGCGTACAATGCCGACAATTTTTGACGGATCGACTTTTACCGTTTCAGTGCCGCAACGGTCGGAGCAGGTGTAAATCGGAATTTCGCGGCGGTAGGGCGGGTTTGCCGTTTCGTAAATATCGTGCATTCCGCGCAGCTTCGGCGAATGGTATTCATTAAGCTCGATGATTATTTTGTCGGCGAGCTTCAATCCCGTCGGAGAAATGCCTACGGAAGTAGTAAGCAGGATTTCGCCGTTTTCGGAAACTTCCGCGGCTTCGACAATCGCCCAGTCGAACTTGCCCAAAAAGCCGTAGTTCATATACTGTGGAGTCATCGAAAGGTGCATGTCGGTGAAATTTGTAAGCCCCGCGTTGATGCTCTTTCGCATGTCGGCATTCGACTGATAGGGGGCGCGGTATTCGAGTGCGTCTGCCTGAGCCAATACGCCGTCCAAAGAAGGTCCGCCCGATGCGCCCGTGATTGCCTTTATCTTAAATTCCCTGCCCGCCGCATGTTCTGATTTTGCTCTTTCTGCGATAGCTGTTGGGATTGCCTTTGCCGCACCCGCAGGGGTGAAACCGCTGAAAGCAATGTTGTCGCCGTTTTTGATGAGGCTTGCCGCCTCTTCCGCTGTCATTGTTTTGTAAGCCATAGCTGTTTTGTGTTTTTGAGAAAATTACGAATAATTCAACACCTAACTTTTTTTTTCTCAATTAAAAAACGCAGAAAAAATCAATTTTTTCGCAAAGAAGGCTTTGCTCAAACGATTGACTCCATTTTTCTTTCCATTTCGATTTTCTTTGAAAAAGACCAAAAAAACATTTTCATTAAACCCGAAAAAATGGTTTTATGAAAAAATACTACGACAGAAACTGCGTAAAGTTATTTCTTGGGGATTGTGTTGATATTTTAAATCGCGCAACCGAATGTTCTGTGGATATGATTTTTGCGGATCCTCCATATTTCTTGTCAAATGGCGGTATAACGTGCAAATCGGGAAAAATTGTTTCTGTGAATAAGGGAGATTGGGATGTAAGTGGTGGAATTTTAAAAGATTTTGAATTTCATAAAAGATGGATTGAAGCTTGTCATAGAGTTTTAAAACCAAATGGAACTATATGGATTTCAGGAACATATCATTCTATTTACGCTTGTGGGTTTGCATTGCAAATTTTGGGATTTAAAATTCTAAATGATATTTGCTGGTTTAAACCTAATGCGTCTCCGAATATGAGTTGCCGTTATTTTACCGCGAGTCATGAAACGCTAATATGGGCTAAAAAGGATGCGAAATCAAAGCACGTTTTTAACTACGAATTGATGAAAAACGGAGATTGGGGGGAAGATTGTTTAAAGGTAAAAAATAAGCAAATGCGCTCTGTTTGGGCAATCGGAACTCCAAAACGGGAGGAAAAAATTTGGGGAAAACATCCGACGCAAAAACCTTTAAGTCTTTTGAAAAGAATAATTTTATCTTCAACGAAAGAAGGGGATATTGTTTTGGATCCTTTTACTGGAAGTTCTACTACGGGGGTGGCTGCTCTTGAAACAGGCAGAAATTTTATTGGAATAGACTTGAAAAAAGAATTCTTAGACCTATCAATAAAAAGGATTGAAAAAGTTTTGAGCTAATATGTACAGAGGGGGTGAACAGTCTTTTGCAAAACCTTATCCATTGGTAAAATGGGTTGGGGGCAAGCGTCAGATTCTTCCGACTATATTAAAGTTTATACCACAGACTTTTGGCAGGTATTTTGAGCCTTTTGTGGGAGGCGGTGCTTTGTTTTTTGAATTATCTCTTCCTAAAACTTACATTTCAGACAAAAACGAGGAGCTCATAAACTTGTACAAAGTTGTTAGGGATTTTCCTTCGGAGCTAATAAGCTCCTTAAAAAAGCATGAAAATTCAAAAGATTATTTTCTGAAAATAAGGGGCTTGGACAGGTCGTCGTCGTATTTGTCTATTTCTGAAATAGAAAGAGCGAGCCGTTTTATATATTTGAACCGAACATGCTTTAATGGAATGTACAGGGTCAATTCCTCGGGGTTTTTCAATGTTCCGTTCGGAAATTATAAAAATCCACGGATTGTAGATGCTGAAAACATATTTAATGCATCGTATTTGCTGAAAGAAACGGATATAAGGTGTGCTGATTTTTCCGAAGTACTACGCCATGTAAAAAGCGATGACTTTGTTTATTTTGATCCGCCTTATGTTCCGTTGAATGAAACTTCGGCTTTTACCTATTATACAAAGAATGGATTTGACTTGAATCTGCAGATCAAGCTTCGGGATTTGTGCGACAAGTTAAATTCAAAGGGTATAAAATTCCTTTTGTCAAATTCTAATACAGATATTGTAAAAGATTTATATAAAAGCTACGAAAAAATTGAGGTTTTCGCCAGCAGAAATATAAACGCAAATCCTAATGGGCGCGGTAAAATCGTTGAACTCTTAATCCGAAACTATAAATGAAATTCTTTGATTTTTATAATAAAAATTTAAATTGCAAAAATAGCGACGAAGTTTTTTCTTTCCTGTTGAAAAATTTAAAGCTGTCCAACACCTTGTGGTCGTATTTTATCGATTGGGGCAAGGTTGATTATAATTTGCGCGAAGTTGAGATTTCTTTAAATTTATTGAATTATTTAATTGGGAAGGAAGATTTTGATACGGAATTTAAGATATTGTTGAAAGCCCATCCGCAAATAATAAAAGTGCTGCCGATACTGTTGGCTTGCAGGGAGAAAACATTTAATATTTTGGTGGATTTCTCAAATAAAAAACTGGTATACGAAAATTACGATTTTTCAAAAGAACAAATTTTAGATGCCGATATAGAGTGTTATTTAAATTTTATAAAGAAAACAGGATTAAAGGATTCTATTTTTTCCGGTCGCATAAAATCTCTAGTAGACTATGTTTTAGGCGTCGAGGTAGGTCTCGACAGCAATGGGCGCAAAAACAGGGGCGGGCACTCTATGGAATCCATTGCGGAGACTTTTATAAAAGATCTTTGTTTAAGAAAATCCTATAAGTATTTAAAAGAAGCCAATTCTGAAAAAATATACGAAGCTTTCAATGTTCGCGTTCCGGTTGATAAATCGTCGCGAAGATATGATTATGTTGTGAAAACGCCGGCAGATTTGCTTATTTTTGAAGTTAATTTTTATGGTGGAGGCGGTTCCAAATTAAAGTCAACAGCAGGGGAATATAGAAATTTGTATGATGTGCTTGGCAATAAATTTAAGTTTGTATGGATTACCGACGGAATAGGGTGGGAAAGTACATCAAGACCTTTGAGAGAGACATTTGAACATAACGATTATGTCTTTTCTTTGGCTATGCTTGAAAAGGGAATTTTGGATTATATCTAAAGCCGCAGGGTAAGAGCACGCCAAAAAAAGGGACGCCGTTTGAGCGTCCCTTTTGGTTTTGTGAAATTTTGTATTACAGCCCTTTCAAGGTCGAGATGAAGTAGCCCGCGACAACCGCTGTTCCGATGACGCCCGCGACGTTTGGTCCCATTGCGTGCATCAGGAGGAAGTTGCTTGGGTCTGCCTTCTGTCCTTCGACGTGCGAAACGCGCGCCGCCATCGGAACTGCCGATACGCCCGCAGAGCCGATTAGCGGATTTATCTTGTCTTTTAAGAACAAGTTCATCGCTTTTGCCATCAGTATGCCTGCCGCTGTCGAAATCGCGAATGCGACAACGCCCAGTCCGAGAATGAACAGCGTTTTTGAGTTCAGGAAGCGGTCTGCCGTCATTGTAAGACCTACGGAAGAACCCAAGAATATCGTTACGATGTTTATAAGTTCGTTTTGGGCGCACTTGCTTAGTCTTTCGCAAACGCCGGATTCCTTGATGAAGTTGCCGAACATGAGCATACCTATCAAAGCCGAGCAGTCGGGAACGAGCATGATTACGAAAATTGTGACGAACACGCAGAATATGAGCTTTTCAAGCTTGCTTACCTTTCGCAAACTCGTCATCTTGATTTTGCGTTCCGCTTCCGTTGTCAAAGCCCTCATAATAGGGGGTTGAATGACGGGAACAAGAGCCATATAGGAATATGCCGCAACGGCAATCGGAGCCATCAAATGCGGGGCGAGTTTGTTCGATGTGAAAATCGAAGTCGGGCCGTCCGCGCCGCCGATAATGCCGATAGAGGCGGCTTCGGGGGCTGAAAAGCCTATTGCGATTGCACATGACAAGGTTGCCAAGACGCCGAATTGCGCCGCGCCTCCCAAAAGAAGTGTTTTCGGGTTTGCGATAAGCGGGCCGAAGTCCGTAAGAGCGCCGACGCCCAAGAAGATTATCGGCGGGAAGAGCTCAAGAAGAACACCCATCGAGATGTAGTGGTACAAGCCGCCCGCGTGGGTGTTTGTAAGCTCGATTATGGTTTGGTTCTTTGCAACTTTGTCGCCTTCCTTGAAGTTTATCTTATCGACAGTTCCGCCCGCGTTAAGCCAAATGAGCTTGTCGTTTGGCATAATTGTGAGCTTTCTGCCTTGGAATTCGACTTGGCATGATTTGTTCATCCATTCGCGTTCGCCTTCCATGGGCTTGTCGGGGCGCACGATTGCCAAAAGTTTCGGCGTTCCCGTGCCCTTGTAGGACAAGTCCGCCTTGCCTTCTTCTTTTACTTTGGGAGCGGTTTCCCTTTCGATTTTTGCGAGATATTCTTTTACTTTTGTTTCAAATTCCGCAAACTTTGCGTTTTTCGCCTCGGCAGTGTTTTCCCTTACTTTTTCGTCGGAGAAAATGCGCCACAGGGTATCGTACTGGTCTTTTACCACTCTCGAAGTGGAAAGATTTTCCTGCTCCGATGTGAAGATGTATTCCACGATGCCTGTTTCGGGAGACAAGATGGGGCCTGCCGGCTTGTTAACAACGCCGAAAGTCGGCAAGTTTGCAAGCAATGCGCCAAATGCGATTGGAATGAGGAGCAGTGGTTCAAACTGGTGTTTTACCGCCAGATAGAACAAAACTCCAACCACAACCCACATCACAATCATCTTCCAGTCCGTATAAAACAGCCCCGAGTCTGTGAGAAGTTCTAATAATTGGTTTAACATTTGCATTTAAATTTTTTTGACGCGCAATGCGCATCAAGTTGTTGTCTTGCTTTTTTCGATAAAAAGCGTTGATTTCCGAAACCGCCGAAAGCGGCGGTTTCGGAAGCGAAACTTACGCCAATGTCACCAAAACGTCGCCTTCCGCAACGCTCTGACCCGCGCTTACGTGGATTTCTCCGACGGTGCCTGCCTTGGGGGCAAAAACAAAAGTATTCATTTTCATGGCTTCCAAAGTCAAGAGCTTGTCGCCTTCCTTGACCTGCTGGCCTTGCTTTACGTCAACAGATACAACAACTGCCGCGAGCGCGCTTGTGACTGCGTTGCCGCCTGCGGGGGCGGACTTTGGAGCCGCGGGCTTGGGTGCTGCAACGGGAGCTGGAGCCGCAACGGGAGCGGAAACAGCCGCTACCGGAGCTGCCGCTGAAGCGGATGATTTTGATACTTCGCCGAGAACTTCTACTTCTACGTCGTATGCGTTGCCGTTAATTGTGATGCGTAATTTTTTCATATGTGTGTCTTTCTTTTTTTAAATTTTATCTTTTTGGTGATTTTGATGAGAATATTGCGTTTCTGCCCGAGCTTGCCCAGTTGAAGTCGGGAGCGGCTCTTTTTATTGAGGAGACGGCGCATTCCGAGCCTGCCGCCACTGCCGCTGCCGCGCTTATTACTGCCAAAAGTTCGGGTGTCAAACCTTCCGCAGGCTTTACGGAAACCACCCTGTGGGGCGCTCCGTCCAAAGCGGCGTAAACCGCGGAGCTTATGACGCCCGCAATTTCGCGGGATTTTTCCTTTTCGAGCCGAGCTTGCTCTTCCGCTTCAAGGCGAGCCTTTTCTTTGGCTTGTGCCGCTTTTTTTGCGGCTTTTTCGTCTGCCATTTTAAAGGGCATACCCATCAGCGTTGTGGCAAGCATCAAAGATGCCAATACCCCGATTACCACTATGAAACCTATCAGCATGAACGATACGGTTTCAGAGGCATTGGGATACAGCGCTATTGCCAGTGTATTCATATGTCGTCTTTCTATAAAATCTTACAGAGGAATGTTGCCGTGCTTCTTGGGCAGGCGCGTCTGGCGTTTTGAAAGCGTTGCGCGGAATGCCTGTGCCAATACGCCGCGTGTTTCGGCAGGCTCTATTACGTCTGTAATCATGCCCTTTGTTGCCGCTTGGTAGGGGCTTGCGAACTTTTCCCTGTAGTCTTCGCGAAGCTCTGCTTCCTTTGCCTTCGGGTCGGCGGCTTCTGCAATTTCCTTCTTGTAAAGAACCTTGCAAGCGCCTTCCGCGCCCATAACGGCGATTTCGGCGGTCGGCCATGCAAATACCATGTCTGCACCCATTTCGGTGTTGCACATTCCGATGTACGCGCCGCCGTAAGCCTTGCGCATTATGAGCGTGATTTTCGGGACTGTCGCCGAGGCGTAGGCAAAGAGCATTTTTGCGCCGTGCCTTATTATGCCGCCCTGTTCCTGCGCCAAGCCCGGCATAAATCCCGGAACGTCAACCAAGTTCAAAATCGGAACATTGAAAGCGTTGCAGGTACGGATGAAGCGCGCCGCCTTGTCAGCCGCGTTGATGTCGAGGCATCCCGCCTTGACTGTCGGCTGGTTTGCGATAATGCCGATAACGACGCCTTGGATTTTCGCAAATCCCGTCACCATGTTCTTTGCCCACATGTTCTGGATTTCAAAGAATGAATCTGCGTCAACGATGCGTTCAATCACCTTGTAAACGTCGAGGGCGATTTTTGAAGATTCGGGGACGATTTCGTTTAAAGTTTCGTCGTAGATTTTTTCAACGGGCACCGACAAGTCGTGCGGAGCTTCCTGCATATTGTTTGAAGGAAGGTAGGAAAGCAACTTTTCGGAAAGCTCGATTGCGTGTTTGTCGTCTTCCGCTACAAGATGGATATTGCCCGAAATTGTTGCGTGCGCCGCCGCAGAGGCGAACGATTCGGGGTCTGCCTTTTCGCCCGTTGCCGCCGCAATAACCTGAGGACCGCAGATGAAGAGGTTTGAGTTGGACTTTGTCATGATAATGAAGTCCATCAAAGCGGGGCTGTAAGCCGCGCCGCCCGCGCATGGGCCCGCGATTATCGCAATTTGCGGAACGACGCCCGAAAGGTTTACGTTCTGCCAGAAAATTTTTCCGTATCCGCCCAAAGCTTCGACGCCTTCTTGAATTCTCGCGCCGCCTGAGTCGTTTATTCCGATTACGGGCATGCCGTTTTCGGACGCAAATTTCATGAGTTTGCAGATTTTTTCCGCGTGGGCGGAGCCGAGAGAGCCGCCGCTTACCATGAAGTCTTGCGCAAACGCCGCAACGGGTCTGCCATTAACAAGACCTATGCCGCTTACCAAGCCGTCGGCGGGGCAGCTTTTGCCCAAGCCGTCAAAGAGGTTGTAATTTTGCGTCACATGCATCCCGAACTCTTGGAAAGAGCCTTCGTCGAAGAGTGCTTCCAAGCGTTCGCGCGCCGACATCAAGCCTTTTGCATGGCGTTTTTCAAGCTTTGCATCGCCTCCTGATGCGATGATTTTCTTGCGCCTTGCTTTCAGGTCGTCCAATAATTTTTGTGATATTGCCATTTGTATTCCTTAAAAAAGAGTTGGAATTTAAGAAAGTTTGCAAATTTGTCAATTATTTGCATCCGCAACCGCATCCGCCTTTTGCGTCTTGGCAGAATTCAGTGAGAATGCCCGCCGTGGATTTCGGGTGCAGGAATGCGATTTCCTTGTGGTGTGCGCCCGGGCGCGGAGCTTGGTCTATGAGCTGTGCGCCTTCCGCCTTGACGCGTTCAAGCTCTTCGGGGACGGAATCTGTAAAGAATGCCAAGTGGTGGATTCCTCCGCGCGGATTTTTTTCGAGAAATTTTGCAATGGGGCTGTCTTCGGAAGTCGGCTCCAAGAGTTCCAAATGCACGCCGCCAATAGTAAAGAAAGCCGTTTTCACCTTTTGGCTAGGTACTTCTTCAACGCCTTCGCATTTGAGCCCCAATATTTTTTCGTAATAAGGCAGAGCCTCTTCTATTGATTTTACCGCTATGCCCAGATGGTCGATTTTCTTTAACATGATTTTCCTTTTCTTGTTTCTTTGCTTTTTAAAAATATGCAGAAAATAATTCAATTAACTTTATACGGGGAAAAAATCCTGTCAAGATTTTATAAAAATAAAACGGAGGCTTGGTGTTGCGCGGTTTTCGCTGTTTAAAAAAGCTTGTTTTTTATTGACAGGCTGTTGGTTTTCGTATTTTGTTAAATTTGTTATTTGACCCGTTTATTTCGGCTTTTGCTTGTGCTTTGCCGCGAAACGGCGGAATTTTTTGTAAAATTAAACTTAAAAAAAGGAAATTATATGGGAAGACCTGTAACAATCTTCACAGGGCAATGGGCGGACATTCCGTTTGAAAAACTTGCGCCGATGATTAAGTCGATGGGCTACGACGGCGTTGAAATCGCCTGCTGGGGCGACCACTTTGACGTCGATAAGTTTGACGACGAGGAGTATTTGAAAGGTCGTTGGGCGATTTTGGAAAAGAACGGCTTGAACTGCTTTGCAATTTCAAACCACTTGATGGGGCAGTGCGTTTGCGACAATATCGACGTCCGCCACAAAGGCATTTTGTCTGCCGAAGTTTGGGGCGACGGCGAGCCCGAAGGCGTGCGCAGGCGCGCGGCCGAGCAGATGGTGAAAACCGCCAAGGCGTGCGCAAACTTCATGAAACTGCGTCCCGCTTCAATGGCGAAATCTCCGATTGAGCCGACCGTCAACGGCTTTACAGGCTCTTCAATCTGGCAGTGGCTTTACTCTTTCCCGCCGGTTCCGCCGTCTGCAATAGAGGAAGGCTACAAGGATTTCGCCGCGCGCTGGACTCCGATTTTGGACGAATTTGACAAGGTTGGCGTAAACTTCGCGTTGGAAGTCCACCCGACTGAAATTGCGTTTGACATTGCTTCTGCCGAAAGAGCTCTCTCTGCAATCAAGGGGCATAAGCGTTTCGGCTTTAACTACGACCCGAGCCACTTCGGCTATCAGGGCGTTGACTACGTTAAGTTCATCCGCAAGTTCGCCGATCGCATTTACCATGTCCATGTCAAGGACGCATGGTGGGGACACGGCAACGGCGAAGCGGGCGTATTCGGCGGACATACCGAATTTACCGATCCGCGCCGCTATTGGGACTTCCGCTCTCCCGGACATGGCGATGTAAACTTTGAGGAAATCATAGTCGCTCTAAACGACATCAAGTACAAGGGTCCGCTTTCCGTTGAATGGGAAGATGGAAGAATGGACAGGGTTCACGGCGGCACGGAAGCTTGCGCATTTACCCGCAAGATAGATTTCCCGACATCAGACGTCGTTTTTGACTCTGCGTTCGACAAGTCAAACCAGTAATTGTTTAAAAAAATCCCGAAAAATCCGCGCAAAGTCCGATTGGTTTTTTGGATGGGCGCGGAAATTTCGGGATTTTATGTTTTTTTGCAACATTCTAATAAAAACATATTTAACAGCATGCCTTGTTCGGGCGGATATTTGAATGTTTTTGGGCGTCCGCAAACCGGGCATTTTTTGCTTGAAAAATAAAAAATTTTAAAAAGAATATAAATCACAAATCTTAAAGAAAATATTATGCAAGAAGAAAATTGTAAATCATCATTCACACATACAATGGCGTTCTGGCTTTTGCGTTTTTGGCTCGCTGCCAGGGCAATCGGTACGGGGTTGGTAAAATTCCAGGGCGAAGGACAGACGGTCAAGGCGGAATATGCCGACCTTGATGCTGAAACATTGCAGGCAATGGGGGCGGAAGCTTTTGACAAGGCTCAAACTTTGGGTTTCCAGTTTTATCACGGCTTGCCGGCAAAAGGCCCGATGAGCATTGAAGGCTTTACTGCAAGCCCTCTTATGCCGTCATTTATGGTAGAGCCTTACGCCTATGTTTTGGGCTATGCGCTAATAGCTCTCGGCGTTGCTCTCTTGCTTGGCGTCTGCACACGAGTAACTCTTTTCTTGATGGGCTTGCTTTACATTTCTTTGACATACGGATTCATCATCTTGGAACCCACTTTGCGCGACGCTTCCGCGGCGGGCATCGCATATTTGGGCGTCCACATGATTATGATTGTTGCGGCTCTGCTTCTTGCAAAGCACAACAAGTTTGAACTTTTGCCCTGCGGCAAGCTTCCTTGCTGCAAGTGCAACAAATAACAAAAAGGGGGATAAAATATGGAATATAACAGACGTGACTTCTTGAAGCTCGCAGGTCTTGCGGGCGGCGGTCTTATGATGTCTTCGAGCGTTGCCCGCGCACAGGAGAAAAAGGTCGCACCAAGTGAAGAATTAAACATTGCGCTCGTCGGCATGGGTGCGGAAGGCGAAGTTCTTTTGAACAGCCTTATTAAAATTCCCGGAATTCGCTTCCGCGCGGTTTGCGACATTTGGGAATGCCGTCGCCGTTATGCACGCGGCCGCATCTTGGGCGCGACTGCAAAGGCAGGCAAGAAAACAGATCTTAAAGACCACCTTTACGAAGACTACAAAGATCTCATCGCAAATGAAAAGGACTTGGACGGTGTAATCATCGCAACTCCGGACTTCTGGCATGCTCCGCAGACGGTTGACTTCTTGAAGGCAGGCGTAAACGTTTACTGCGAAAAGATGATGTCAAACACTGTCGAAGGCGCACGCTCAATGGTTCGCGCGGCTCGCGAAACAGGCAAGCTTTTGCAGATTGGACACCAGCGCAAGTCAAGCCCGCGCTATCATTATGTTCGCGACGTGCTTTTGCGCAAATTGAACCTTTGCGGTCAGATTACAGGCGCGAACGCCCAGTGGAACAGGGCTGTAACCAAGGACTTGACTGTCCCCGAAGGCAAGGCATTCGCAATTTCCGACGAAACTTTGCAAAAGTACGGCTTTGAAAACAAGCAGAAGTTCCGCAACTGGCGTTGGTACAAGGGCTTGGGCGGCGGTCCAATCTCCGACCTCGGCGCGCACCAAATCGACATCTTCGCCTATATGTTCGGCGGACGTCCCAAGAGCGTAATGGCAGGCGGCGGCAACAACTTCTACAAGAAGGATTGGTATGACGACGTAATGTGCATTTACGAGTTTGAAAAGACTTATCAGGGTTTCCCCGCGCGCGCTTTCTATCAGGTTCTCACAACCACGAGCGTAGGCGGATACTTTGAACAGTTCTTCGGCACGGACGGCTCCATCAAGATGTCCGAAAATCCCGCGCTTACAAAAATCTTCAAGGAACGCGGTCGCCCCGAACTCGACGCAAAGTGGGAAAAGTATGTTGCAGACGGATTGCTCGTCAAGAAGGCGGCAGTCGAAGTCAAGACGGAAGACGTACGCGAATCCAAGCCGCCGGAAGAATACGGCTTTGAAGTTGACTTCAAGGGCAAGTTCATCCACCAGCCGCACTTGGAAAACTTCTTCAACGCTATTCGCGGTCAGGAAAAACTGAATTGCGACGGCGAGCATGCGTTTGAAGCGGAAGCTGCAGTTTACAAGGTAAACGAAGCGGTTGCCGCAAAGAAAATGCTGGAATTTACAGACGAAGATTTTAAGGCTTAACCGCCTTAAAGTCGGACTCGAATTTCCGTTAACATAAAAGAAAGGATTTTTATCATGAAAAAAACATCTATTATTCTTGGTATCTTGGCGTTTGCTTTTGCACAAAGTTTCGCTGAAATGAAGCCTCTTAAACTCGATGTTCCTCCCTCTCAGTTGGAAGGCACTCCCGTTCCCGTAAAACTCGCGGGGCAAAATCCCGTTGAAGAACCGAATCCGACGGTTATGGTTCCGGACGGCGTTAAGAACATCGCGCTTAAAAAAGCGGTGACAGCTTCCGACGACTTCCCCCTCTCGGGCGAGCTTGAATTCATTACCGACGGCGACAAGGGCGGTTCAATGGGTTCTGTCGTTTCCATTTCCGGCGGTTTGCAGTGGGTTCAGATTGACCTCGGCAAGGAATCGGAAATCTATGCCATCGCGGTTTGGCACTTCCATTCACAGAAGAGGGCTTACAATGACGTTGTAATCCAAATCTCCAACGATCCCGAATTCAAGAAGGACGTTGTAACGGTTTACAATAACGACCACGACAACTCCGCAAAGATGGGCAAGGGTTCCGACAAGGCTTGGATTGAAACAAACGAAGGCAAACTCATCGACTTGAAGGGTGCGAAGAAGGCTCGCTATGTCCGCCTCTATTCAGACGGCAGCAGCACTGACGAAACCAACACCTACATCGAAGTTGAAGTTTTCGGCAAATAATCCGAATTGAGTTTATTTTGAAGCGGCGTTTAAGATTTTCTTGGACGCCGCTTTTTTATGCGCATTTTATTTTTTTGATTGAATGGAAGTCGTTTTGCGTAAATAATTTTTTATTATGAATTTAAAAATAATTGCAATGATTTTGGGGGTAATCTCCGCGATTGCAGCTTATGCCGACGTCAGGTGCGCGGACATATTTTCAGACCACATGGTCTTGCAGGTGAACATGCCTATAAGAATTTGGGGTTCGGCAGATGCAGGCGAAAAGATAAATGTAAAATTTATGAATTTGAAAGGCTCTGCGGTTGCGGGTGCCGACGGCAAGTGGAGGGTCGATTTGCCCGCCCCAAAAAAGTACGTCAAAGAAGGTCAGGAGCTTGTTGTTGAAGGAAAAAACAAAGTGGTTTTTAAGGACGTGCTGGTTGGCGAAGTATGGGTTTGCTTGGGGCAGAGCAATATGGACGTCAACATAACTTCGATGAATGACGCAAAGGAGTTTTTGGACAAAAATTCAAATCTGCCGCTAATCCGCTACTATTTTATACCGAAAGCCACTTCTGCAACTCCGAGTGGCGCGCATGATTTGAAAGACGCACAAAAATGGCTGCCCGTAACACCCGAAAACCGCAAACAGTTCAGCAAGGCGTCTGCTGTCGGCTCGAAGTTTGCGGTGGAGCTATTTGAAAATCTTAATGTCCCTATCGGCTACATCAGCGCGGCGGTTGGCGGTTCAAGGCTTGAATCATGGATGACGCGCGAAGCGGCTGCGGCCGCGGGCGAAACAGCGTATGTCGAACGCATGGAAAAGCTTTTTGACGAATGGCAGGCGCGGGACATTGCAAAGTGGGAAGCCTTGCCTGCGGAAAAAAAGGCAAAGAGAAACAAGCCCGACAACCGTTGCGGCGTGATTTCTTGGTGCCACAATGCGATGGTTGCGCCCCTCATTCCGCTTTCGATGCGTGGCGAGATTTGGTATCAAGGCGAAATGAACAATGGCACGCACGACAACTATATAAATCTATTCCCCGAATACGCAAAGATGATGAGAAAGTTCTTTGAAAATGAAAATCTTTACATCTTTACAGTTCAGCTTCCCGATTCCACCGACAAGGGTTGGGCGCCGCTTCGCAATGTGCAGCGCAAGCTTGGCGACATGGTTGAAAAGAGCGGGGTTGCGATAATCATTGACGGCGGAGAAACCGAGTTGCACCCGAAGGACAAAACCAAGCCCGCCCATCGCTTGGCAATTATGGCTCTTGCGGACGTTTACGGCAAAAAAATAATATCCCGTTCGCCCATGCCTTTAAAGCTTTCACAAAAAGGCGATTTTGTGAGTGTGGTGTTTAAGAATGTCGGAAAGGGTTTGAAAATTTCCGACGGGCAAGGCGTGCGCTGTTTTGAAGTCGCCGGAGAAGACGGAAAATTTTATGGCGCGGAAGCCAAGATCGCTTCAAAAAATTCCGTTAAAATTACACTTCCTTCCGAAGTTTCAAGCGTAAAAAAAGTCCGCTACGCGTGGGCGCCCGATCCCGACGTAAACTTGTATAACAGCGCGGACTTGCCCGCGAGTCCGTTTGAAGAACCTGTGGAATAGGGCATTAAAAAAAACTTCATATTTTAATATGAAGTTTTTATTTCAACATTGGCGCGGAGTGCAAATGAAAGTTGATGTCAAAAATTCCATTGGTTATTCTGCGGGGATTATCACGGGAATAGCCTATGGACTAAATCCGCTGTTTGCCGTGCCCTTGATGAGAAACGGAGCATCCATTGAATTTATATTGCTCTTTCGATATGCCTTTGCTGTATTGCTTTTGGGGATTTTTCTTCTTGTGCGCGGGCAAAGTTTCAAGGTGTCGTGGGGGCAATTTTGGGTGCTTTTGCTTCTTGGTTTGCTTTATGCTTCAAGCAGCGTGTTTTTGTTTGAGGCGTACAATTACATAGCTTCGGGATTGGCGACAACCCTTATATTTCTTTATCCCGTGTTTGTCGCGATTATAATGGTGTTTTTGGGAGTTGCGCCGTCGCGGCAGGTGTGGTTTGCAATTTTTGCGACGTTTTTCGGGGTTGCCGTCATGGCTTGCGAAAATTCTTCCCAATCGGTAAATTTTACAGGCGTATGCCTTTCGATGGCTTCCGCTTTTGTTTATGCCGTTTTCATCGTCATAATTAACCGCAGTGGGGCAATAAAAAACATTTCAAGCTATATCATTACTTTTTATTCTCTTCTGGCGGGGGTTGTGATATTTTTCATTAAGACCGCATTTTCCGAAATGCCTGCAATAGGCGTCATTGATATTTGCGGATTTGGAAACCTTTTGGGGCTTGCAATTTTTCCAACTATTGTCTCTACGGCGACGCTGGCTGTTTCAACGCGAAAAATAGGGGCAACAAAAGCTTCCGTGCTTGGGGTTTTTGAGCCGATTACTGCAATAATCGTGGGAACATCCGTTTTCGGGGAAGTTTTGTCTGCAAATATTGTTGCGGGAATTTCGATTTCAATTTTTGCCGTGGTATTTATGATAATTTCTGTATCTGCAAAAAAAGACGGCTGAAAATTTCAAATTTTCGGCATTTGTCAGTGGTGAAAAACCGCATTAAATTTTAGGGCTTTTGATTGTTTAGCCTCTTCAATGTTTTCGAGTATCTTAAAATTCCATTCGCGATTGCTTTTGCAAGAGAATCTCGATAACTTGCGGAGCATAGTTTGCGGGCTTCGGCATTGTTTGATATAAAACCGCATTCGACCAAGGCGGCAGGCATTTTTCCGTCTTGCAAAACTGCAAATCGCGCGCGTTTCGAGCCTCTGTCGGGAGAAGATGCCGCTTCTTTCAATTCGCTTTGGATGTAATATGAGAGCAGGGTGTTCCAGCTGTTTTGGATTTCTCCGTTAAAATTGCGCTTGTCTTTTACCGACATCGTCGAGGCGTTTGTTGAAGTCTGACCTTTGGGGGTGAGGGAGTACGTTTCAACGCCCGATGCGCTCGGTCCCGCCGCATTTATGTGTATGCTTAAAAATAAGTCCGCGTTTACTTTGTTTGCTTTTGCGGGGCGTTCGGGAAGTTCCAAAAATACGTCTTTATAGCGCGTAAGCGAAACTTTGAAGCCCATTTTGCGCAGATATGCCGCAATTCTTGAAGAGATGTCGAGAGTCAAATTTTTCTCGAAAACCCCGAAAGTTTTGCTGATTGCCCCCTTGTCTTTGCCTCCATGACCCGGATCTATCATTATGTGGCGCAGGGGCGGGGGGACGTTTGAAACTTTCGGAAATACAATGGGAGTTATTGTTTTTTCTATGTCGCGCGATGATACATATAGAAGCCCCCCCATTTCCACAACGGGGTCTCCGAGCCACACTTTTACGCCGTTTAAATCCATGTCGCGCCTGTGGACGTCGAAGGTCATTGAAAAGTTGGAGCTGTAAATTTGCTGGCGTTTTTTGGGAATGGTTGTTTTGTACTTCATCCCAAACCGCCTTGCGATTTTTGAAACGGGAATGTAATAGACCCCTTTTACATCGATTGCCGCAAGTTCCGCCGCACTTCCCAAAAAAAGCGCACCAAGCCCAAGTGCTTTTAAAAAGCGTCTGCGCGAACAATCTTGGAAAAATGCGCCCTCGCTTTTGCGGCTTTTATTTGCGCTCCCGTCATAAATCTTGCTTTTAAAGGATTTAAACAGGCTTGCAAATAAATTTTTGGGCGCATGTTCCATCATTAGAAGTCTCCGAAAACTATTCGGAGTCTGACGCCGAATCGTCCTCTTCGGGGATGTCTTCGTCTTCGCCGGAATATTTCAGCTTGCGCTGGTTTTGAGCGACAGGAGATATTGTGACCCCTATGTTTCTGCCCATGAGCTTGGGTTCTGAATCGGCGTGCCCCATGTGGTTTAGGTCTGCGATTGCGCGTTTTACGATGTCGAATGCTATGTTTTTAAATTCCATTTCGCGGCCGCGGAGCATCATTGTGATTTTCAGCTTGTTGCCTGAAAAAAGGAAGCGTTCGGCGTTGCGCATTTTTGTTTCGTAGTCGTGCCTGTCGATATGCGGGCGCAGTTTTACCTCTTTTACTTTTGCGGTGGAAGTCTTGTTCGACTTCTGTTTTTTCGCTTCTTCGTAGAGGTATTTTCCGTAGTCCAAAATTCTGCAAACCGGCGGCTCGGCGTTTGGCGAAACTTCTATCAAGTCGAGCTTGTGCTTTCGAGCTAATGCCAAGGCTTCCGCCGTCGGCATAACTCCGACTTGCGTTCCGTCGGGACCGATTACGCGGACGCGTGGAACTCTTATTCTTTCGTTTCTGCGCGGTCCGTAGTTCTTTGCGAATTTATTGTTTTTTTGGTGCGGGTTTGGTCTGCCGCTTGGGTATTGGTTTGCCATTAATGTTTATTTGATATTTCTTTATTCGTTTAAATAGCTTTAATTAAAAATTTCAACAACTTTTTAACGGTATGTGTCAAAAAATCTTAAAAAAAGCATTGCAAGATTTTTTTGCGGGGCGGGGATTACTTTGCCGCCCCCCAGCGGTTTGTGAACGGGTAGAATATTACGAGTGCCTTGCCTACCACCGCTTTTTCGGGGACAAATCCCCAGTAGCGGCTGTCCCAGCTGTTTTCCGAATTGTCGCCCATGGCGTAGTAGCTTTTTTGCGGAACTTTTACGGTTGCGCCGTTTTCGAGCATTCCGAAAGGCTTGTAGCCGCAGTAGCCGTTTATCATTTGCGCGTTTTCGTTGAATGCTTCGGAGCCTTCCGCGGGCTTTCCGTTTACCATCAGGGTTGAGCCTTCTATTTTAAGGGAGTCTCCGCCGACGCCGACAAGCCTTTTGATGTAGTATTTGTCGTCGGGCACGCCTCCGTTCTTGGCGGTTATGCCTTCGCACATTCCCGTTTTAAATACAATGGGCTCTCCGACTTTCGGCTTTCTGAAATTGTATGTAATGCGGTCAACAAACAGCATGTCGCCGCCAAGTATGTCGAAGTTTAGTATGCGCTCTCCCGCCTTTTTTTCGCCGAGGCTCAAATAGAGTTCGCCGTCGATGTTTACGATTTTTGCGCGCGTTGAGATGGCGTTTATGTATTCTCCCGCGCTTTCGTTTTTGGTCATGAAGGGATACGCCTTTTGAATTACGCCGTCCAAAGAAAAGTCGGCGGGAACAGACAGCTCTTCTGTTGCGCCCCCGACTTTAAACGTATAGACTTTTTCGCGCGATGGCAATACGCCGAGCCATCTTGAAGGGCGTATTTCGCTGTGGAAAATCCCCCCGTTTGCCTCCATTTGCGACGGGTGGTTTATGCGTATTAGAACTTCGCCGCCTTTTTTAGCGTTTAATTCGTAATTGGACGCTTTTTTGGTTATGAGATTCCATGCTTTTTCCCTGAAAGACGGGGCATCTTGCCCTTCGGCATATACATGCGATGTCATTCCGTAAAAGGACGGATACATCGAATTTGTGGGAATTTGGAAAGGCTGAAAGAAAAACGAGCGCAGGCTGAGCGCGAGTATGCCCGCAACAAATACGACGTCAACGTTGTCCGCCCAAAAGCCGAGCGGATAAATCGTCCCGCCGCATTTTTTCATTTGGCATTCGAGTTCATTGCACGCCTCTTTAAAGCGCGGCAGCCTTGTTTTGCCGTCGTCGAAAAGGTTTTCGACTTCCTCTATCAAGGCATGCAGCTTTTCCGCGTTTTCGCTTCCGATTACGTCGCGCCTGTAATTATAGACGTTGTATGCGGCTGAAACCAGCTCTTTTATGTGTTTGTCTTTTCTTGAAAACGGGAACATTTTTTTACTTGTTTGATTTTAAGACGTCGATGAACGCCTCTTGCGGAATTGAAACTTTGCCGATTTGCTTCATGCGTTTTTTCCCCTCCTTTTGCTTTTCAAGGAGCTTCTTCTTTCGGGTTATGTCGCCGCCATAACATTTTGAGGTGACATCTTTTCTGAATGAGCCGAGGGTTTCGCGGGCGACGATTTTGCCGCCTATCGCTGCTTGGATTGCCACTTTAAACATTTGGCGCGGGAGAATGTCTTTTAGCTTTTCGCACATCATTCTGCCTTTCGCTTCCGCTTTCTCGCGGTGGACGATTGATGAGAACGCGTCGATTTGCTCCCCGTTAACCAAAATGTCGAGGCGCACCAAGTCGGAGGCTTCGTAGCCGTTCATTTCATAGTCCAGGCTTCCGTAGCCGCGCGTGATGCTTTTCAGGCGGTCGTTGAAATCTATCAGAATTTCGTTTAGCGGCAGGTCTGCGGTTATCATGACGCGTGTCGGGTCGATGTTTTCGGTGCGTTCGCAAAAGCCGCGCTTTTCGGCGATAAGCGCGAGCATATCGCCTATGGATTCGCTTGGAATGTGTATGTGCGCCTTGATTTTCGGCTCGTAGATTTTTTCTATCGTGGAAGGGTCGGGCAGGCGCACGGGGTTGTCGATTTCTATGTTGCTTCCATCGGTTGTGGTGAGTTTATAGACGACGCTTGGGTATGTTGAAATGATGTCCAAGTCGTATTCGCGCCTGAGCCTTTCCTGTATGATTTCCATGTGCAAAAGACCGAGGAAGCCGCATCTAAACCCAAATCCGAGCGCGACCGAATTTTCGGGCTGATAAATCAAGGCGGCGTCGTTTAATTGAAGCTTTGAAAGGGAAGTCTTTAATTTTTCGTAGTCGGCGGTGTCGATAGGGTATATGCCCGCAAAAACCATCGGCTTTACTTCCTTGTAGCCAGGCAGCATTTCGCTTGCGGGATTTTCGGAAAGGGTTATGGTGTCTCCTATTTTGATTTCCGTCACGTCTTTTATGTTTGTTACGATGTATCCCGTACAGCCTGCCGTAAGCTCTTTTTCGACAACCATATTCGGCTTGAACCTGCCGACTTCCTTGACTGTCGTGCGCGCCCCGTTTGACATCATTTGTATGTCGGAACCCGCCTTTATTGTTCCCGAGAAAATTCTGACGTAGCAGATTACGCCTTTGTAGCTGTCGAAAACGCAGTCAAAAATCAAGGCGCGGGTTTGCGGGTAGTCTGCAAGGCGGGGGGAGGGGATTTTTTTTACAACCGCGTCCAAGATGTCCTTTATGCCGATGCCCGATTTCCCGCTTGCCAAAATAGCGTCGTCTGCGGGAATGGCAAGAACGTCCTCGATTTGTTGAAGGCATTTTTCGGGGTGCGCGCTCGGCAAATCCACCTTGTTGATTACGGGGATTATCGCGAGGTTTTGGTTCATCGCGAGATTTGCGTTCGCTACCGTCTGGGCTTCTACGCCCTGCGCCGCGTCAACCAGCAATAACGCTCCTTCGCAGGCAGCGAGAGACCTTGAAACTTCGTAGGAAAAGTCAACGTGCCCCGGGGTATCGATTAAGTTTAAAAGGTATTCTTTCCCTTCAAAAACGTAGTTCATCGAAACGGGATGGCTCTTGATTGTGATGCCGCGCTCGCGCTCCAAATCCATCGAATCGAGGAGCTGGTCTTGCATGTTGCGCTTTTCGATTGTTTTGGTCATTTCCAAGAGGCGGTCAGACAATGTTGTCTTGCCGTGGTCAACGTGCGCTATGATGCAAAAATTCCTGATGTGTGAAGTATCCATTCCCTTTTTAAAACATTATTCTCAAAAAGGAATTTATTTTCCAAAAAACATTTTGTCTTGCAACCAAAAAAGCCCGATATTCCGATGTTTTTAGCATTTTTTTATTTGATGAATTTCAGAAGGTCGGGGGGCAGGCTTTTGGGTTCTGTTTTGTTTTCCCTGCCGCTTAGTTCGCAAAGGCTTCTCAAGAACGCCGAAGTGTTTTTTATGGCAGATTCGAGCTGGAAAAACGACATTCTCCACTGCCAGTTGCCGCTCGCAACTCCGGGCGTGTTCATTCTCGATTCCGCCCCGAGCGACAAAATGTCTTGCATGGGTATGATTGCGAGGTTTGAAACGCTCGTCAGCGCGCCCAAAACCATGTTCCAGTTCGGCGACTGCGCGGGAGTTGCGAAATAGCGCCGAAAATGGTCCTGTGTTTTGGGGTCGGCGTTGGCGTACCAGTCGTTCGTCGATGGGTTGTCGTGGGTTCCGGTATAGCAGACGATGTTGCGCGAGAGGTTGTGCGGAAGGTAGGGGTTTGAAGCATCCGAGCCGAATGCGAACTGGAGAACCGCCATTGTGGGAATGTTTATGTCCCTGCAAAGTTTTACGGCTCTTTCAGACAAGATTCCCAAGTCTTCTGCGATGAATTTTTCCGTTTTGAAAATTTCGCGCATTTTTTCAAAAAACTGTTTGCCCGGACCGATTTTCCACGAGCCGTTCGAGGCGTCTTTCGAATTTGCGGGAATAGCCCAGTAGTCCGCAAAACCCCTGAAATGGTCGAGGCGCAGGACATCGTAAAGCCCGAAGGCTTTTTCTAAGCGTTTTTCCCAAAAACCATGCACTCCTTTTGGGTTAGACTTCCAGCTGTACAGAGGATTTCCCCAAAGCTGCCCTGTGGGGGAAAAGTAGTCGGGGCCTACTCCCGCGACGTTTCGCGGCGAGAGGTCTTTTTTCAAGTCGAAAAGTTCGGGGTTTGCCCAGACGTCGGCGGAGTCTTCCGAAACGAAAATGGGCATGTCTCCGATAATTTCGATGTTTCTTGAATTGGCTTTTCTTTTAAGGCGCATATACTGGCAGTAAAAGACATACTGCCCGAATTTTACCGAAGATATTTCGTCTTTGTCTGCGTCGGATAATGTTATGTTTTTTCGCGTTTTAAATTCGGCGTCCCACTTTGTCCAGGGAAGCCCGCCAAAGCGTTTTTTCAGGGCGCAAAACAGGGCGTAGTTGTCGAGCCAGTCTTTGTTTTCTTCGCAAAAAACATCAAAAGATTTATCGTAAAGGGAAGGCTTTTGGCTTTCAAAAAACTTGCGGGCGGCTTTTCTTAAAATGTCAGGAAGAGTCTGGTAGATTGCCCCGTAATCGCATTTTTTTGAGGGAAGTCCGCTTAGTTTGTAGGCGTCGCTTTCGTCTATCAGCCCGAACTTTTGAAGCTCGAAAAAGTCTATGAAATATGTGTTGTACGCGAAAGCCGAAAATGACTGGTAGGGGGAGTCCCCGAATCCCGTGGGCGTAAGCGGGCATATTTGCCAGTATTTTATTCCCGAAAGCGTGAGAAAGTCCAAAAATTTTTCCGCGCCCTCCCCGAAAGAGCCGATTCCCTGTCTTGAGGGCAGGCTCGATATGTGCATCAGTATTCCCGCCGCTCTCGATGTTGTCCAAGAATAGTCTGTCATTTCATTATCAACGCAAAATGCGGCATTTTTTACAACAATAAAACATCATAACTTGACAAAGATTAAAAATAATAAAATATAAGTTTAGTTTTTATGAGCAGTACGACTGAAAATCCAAACGCAAAATATGCCGTGTTTTTGCAGAATGCCTCCGAGCGGGCAATGTCTTTGTTTTCATATATGGACAAGCACGCAAGCCCCGTTGTTTTTCTTGTTTCAGAAACGGAGCGCGAAGCAAAAGCGGAAGGCGGCGCGGAGCAGGTTTCGCAGAGTTTGAAAGAATTTGACTTCGACATAATTGCGCCAAAGGATTTTTGGATTTCAAAAGACGATTTTGCGGATTTCGGAAAAACATTCCAAAAAATTTCAAGCGACAAGCCTTCGCGCAGGATTTCCGACATGCCGTCTTCTTACACTTCGCCCGACTCTCCGTTTGCGAATATGAGGGAGGCGATTTTAAGGACGGTTGTTGCGTCCCCGAAAAAGCCCCAAAACTTAAAGTTTTTTACTTCGGAAGCTTCGGTTTCGACAGGGCGCAACATATTTGTGGTGCTTGGGGTTGACGAAGACGTTTTAAGCGGCTATCCGTCTTTGGACGCCCAAAGCGACGCCGGCGATTTTTTAAGCACGTCTTTCATTATTTCGCTCATAGACGAATTTTTGGAAAAGCACCGCATCGAGCTTGACATGCCGCCCGACGCTACGGAGACGGGAGGCTTCCACTTCGGGTTGGACTCCATTTTGTACCAGGCGGGGCGCAATTTCGTTGGCGACATCGTTTACAGGGTTTCGGGCAAGCCGCAGTCTCTTTGGAAGGAGCGTCTCTTTACGATTTGCACCCAGATTTCGCGCACGTCCTACGAGCTTGGGGAGGCTGTCGGAACGATTCTTCTTGCTCCCCAGAACGCCATGGCGCGCTCCATCGAGTTTTCGGGAATGCCGAGGCTTGGCAACGTGCGCTCCACGCGCAAGCTTTTGGAGCTTACAAAAGACGGAATGGTTTTGCATTCCGACACTGAAATCGTTTTGGGGCTTGCCAAGCTTCCGCGCAGGATGCCGAAAAACGCCAAAAGCTTTTTTATCGACTTTTTGGGAATGCACAAGTGGCGCATACGCTACGGCAGCAAGTCTCTGATAGATGTTTCCTACGGCATGCCCGTTCCTCCGCGCTCCACTTACGACGGCGGAGAGTTTGCCGCGGCGATAAAAAAAGTGTTTTCTTTCAAAGGCTCCCGCAAGGTTGACAGGCTTATCGAGCTTATCCAAGCCGCAATGCGCGAGAAAAAGGGGACGATGCTTGTCATATCAAAGAGGGCAAAGGAAGAGGCGAGGCGTTTGGCGTCGCAATCGACGGCGGTTGCGCCGATTCTTCTTTCCCGCCAGCTTTTGTCTTCGCTCACCCCGATTGATGGGGCGATTCTTTTGGACCCTAACGGAGTATGCTATTCCATCGGTACGATTTTGGACGGAATGGCGACTTCAAGCGGGGACGCCACGCGCGGGGCGCGGTACAATTCGGCGGTAAAGTACGTCGATTACAGGAAAACTTTGGGCGAAGTCTGCATGGCTGTCGTCATATCCGAGGACGGAAATGTGGATCTTGTGGCGTAATGGAAAAGAATTTTGCAAACTTCGGCAAATGGCGCAAAAAAACTCTTTTATCCTTTCGGGCAAAAGAGTTAAAGGGGGTCAGGTTGCCTACGGCACATGAGGTTTCTGCTACCGTTGCTTTCTTCCGAATCTGGCGGGGTTCGCGGAAATCCGTCATTGCATAGGTCCCGACCTTGTCTTTATAAGCGCAAAAAAAACGCCTTAGAGCAAGCAAATTTTTGAATTTTTACGATAATATTTTAGGAAAGGCATTTTATGGATTTTGATGAAGTATTGTTTACGAGGCGTTCGGTCCGCAAGTTTGACGCTTCAAAAAAGGTTTCAAAAGCGCAGATGGAAAAAATTCTCGAAGCCGCGATGTCGGCTCCGAGCGCGTGCAACTGCCGCCCGTGGAAGTTTATCGCTGTAAACGATTCCTTAATGCTTTCAAAAATCGCTAAAATACATCCGTATTGCGGCTTTTTGAAAGACGCAGGCTCCGCGGTAATCGTGTGCGCGGACGCGCTTTCCCAGTACAAGTCGCCCGACGGAGAAGGCTATTATCCCGCAGACTGTTCAGCCGCGACGCAAAACATTTTGCTAAAAGCCCGCGAAATGGGCATCGCTTCATGTTGGTGCGGAATTTATCCCGTTCAAAGCAGGATGGAAGACTTCGCGTCCCTTTTTAATTTGCCCGAAAACATTATCGCTTTTTCGCTTGTCGTTTTGGGTTTTCCCGATGAAAAATTCTCGCGCTTGCAATCGAGAACCGAGTGGGACAAGGTTGACTTCTCGAACTGGAAAGAATAAATTTTGGTTATGAAAAAATTTTTGTCTTTGCTTGCTTTTCTTTTTCTGGCGTATCCCGCATTTTCATACGACATGCTTTACAGGCAGTTCGAGCCTGAAAATCCTGCGCCAAAGCCCCAGGAGAATATAGATTGGTTCGACTTCGTTGCCTTTAACTCTTACGATGAAAAGTCGCCGAGAGTTCTTTTAATAGGGGATTCCATTGTGAGGGGCTTTCAGTCCGACTTGCAGGAAGAGCTGAAAAAAGACGGCGTAAACGTTTCTGCGTGGGCGTCTTCGATGTGCGCGAGCGACCCCGACTACATTTACGCGCTAAACCTGGCTCTCGAAGAGGGAAAGTTTGACGTCATCGGCTTTCACAATGGCGGGCATTTGCATATCCCTTCTTGGAAAGACAGAAAGGAGCGCATTGTAAATGCGATAAACTTCATAAAGACTAAAGCACCGTCAAAAAAAATGTTTCTGATGAGCCGCACTCCGCTAAAAGACAATCGCCCGATAGAAGACGTTGCCTTGTATGAAATTTCAAAAGAGACGGGGTTGCCGATAGTAGATTTTATGGGCGCAATGCAGGGGCTTGACAGAAATGAGTGTTGGGCGGATGACGGCGTTCACTTCAAGCCTGCGGGAACAAAATTTCAGGCTTTGCTCGTCGCCAAAACTATTCGCAATCTGCTAAGGCAAGGCGGTATTTCAAACCCTGATGGGTGTTTGGATTCTCCCTTGGATTTTAATTTGTGCATGAGGTTTAACGCAAAGAGCAAAGAGGGCAGACGCATCGTTCTTGTCGGAGGGGAGCTTCGCCACGTTTCGCACAGGCTTCGCGAAAAATTCGCAAGCGTCGCAAACTTCACTTATTGGGATTCGTCAAAAGGCGTTTTGCATCCAGATTACAACAGACTCGTTTCGTACGCGCTAAGCCTTCTGCCTTTCGACGCGGTTGTTTTCAAGCCGCAGTTTTCTCAAAATAAAGACATTAACGCGTGGTCTGAAGCCTATGTTAAAGCCCTTGATTTAATTTCAAAAAAGCATAAAAGTGCAAAAATCATATTGGCGACTAACGAAACAGGCAATCCCTCAACGCGCGCCGCCGCTTTAACTCAAAACAAATTCATAAGAAAAATCGCAGCTGAAAGAAATCTTTTGCTTGCGGATTTCGACAATTCAAAATCCCAATTTGAAGTGTTGCAAGATGCCGTTTGCAAGGCATTTGGCTGGTCCGAAGGCGAGAGGGGCGGGGTTGTGCAGCTCGGCTCTAAATATGGTCCGCGGGGTGAAATAAAAAAACATTCTTTGGGAATGTAAAATGTTGACATTTCATTAGCGTAATTGTAAGGAATTTATTCTTTTTATATTAAGGGGTATGTTTTTAATTTTCACGCTGAATAATTTTCAATGCGTATGCGTTGTCATGTGTATATCGTGGCTGTGCGTTTCCTTGTTTTGTCTGCGCAAATTTTTTCAGGCAATATTTTCTCCGGATGTTTTCTTGGACAGGTTTATCACAAGGCTTGGAAGGGAAAACATAAACGGGGAATTTGAGCGTTATGTGCTTCGCAAGAAGGGGCATTTTTTGAAGATGTTTTTTGTGGGCGCGTTCTTTACTCTGCTTTTTGTGTTTCTATTTATATTCGATTTTTATAATTTGGCGAGATTTATTGGTTAAATGGCGGTTTTTGCTCTGTTTTTATGTTGACATTTGCCGCTTTTTTATGTCATATTATACATAGAAAAATTCGACCTTTGGCATTATAAATTTCGCAAAATTGTTTTTGGGGGCGGCATTATTGAACAAAGCGTATTGCTTTTGATAATTTGTCGCGGCTGTTTTATGGGACTTTTTAATTTACCCCAATAAATAATTTTTTTACATAAATCAGCTTCTGCCAAAAACAATGAATTTGCGCAATGCGCAATGCGATTATATTTTGCCTGCCGTCGGGTTTGAAATGTCCTTATGCCTCGTTGCCATTGTGTTTTTTTGCAAGGCTCATCGCGGGGTCGGGGCGTTTTTTTAGTATGAGTATAATCAATCAATAAAAGGTTATGGCAAAAAAAGAAAATAAACCCAAAGCCAAGAAACAGGCATCATCGAAAAAATCGCTGGTTGCAAAAAAATCGGCGGTTAAAACCTCAAAAAAATCCCCCAAGTCCGTAAAATACACATATTTGTTCGGCAAAAAGACCGACGGCGACGCCAAAATGCGAAACCTTCTTGGCGGCAAAGGCGCAAACCTCGCCGAAATGGCGCGCATAGGCTTGCCCGTTCCTCCCGGATTTACAATCACCACGGAAGTATGCGCTTATTTTTACGCAAACGGCAAAAAATATCCGACGGCATTGGCGGCATCGGTCAAGGAAGGCGTCGCGTCTGTTGAAAAGCAGATGGGCAAATTGTTTGGCGACGCTTCCGACCCCTTGCTTTTCTCGGTTCGTTCGGGCGCGAGAGAATCCATGCCTGGCATGATGGACACAATTTTGAATTTGGGCTTGAACGATCAAACGGTTGAAGGTCTTGCCGCAAAAACTTCAAATCCGCGCTTCGCCTACGACTGCTACCGCCGCTTCATTCAGATGTATGGCGACGTCGTTATGGGCGTGCAGGCGCGCACGGAAGCCGAAACCGAACCTTTCCACGAAGTCATGGAAGGATTGAAAAAGGAAGTGGGTGCCGTTCTCGATACCGACTTGGATGTCGAAAACTTGAAGGAGCTTGTTGTCCGCTACAAGGCGTTGATTAAAGAGCGCACGGGCAAGCAGTTCCCGCAGGACGTTTATGAGCAGCTTTGGGGCGCAATCGGCGCGGTCTTCGATTCTTGGATGAACGAGCGCGCGATTATTTACCGCCAGAAATACGGCATTCCCGCAGATTGGGGCACAGCCGTGAATGTCCAGACAATGGTGTTCGGAAACAAGGGCGAAACCTCTGCAACGGGCGTTGCCTTTACACGCGACCCCGCAAACGGCGAAAATGTATTCTACGGCGAATACTTGATTAACGCGCAGGGCGAAGACGTTGTGGCAGGCGTGCGCACTCCTCACAAAATCGCGATGCTTTCAAAGGAAATGCCAAAGGCGTACAAGGAGCTATTGGCAATACGCTCCAAGCTTGAACGCCACTTCCGCGACATGCAGGACTTTGAATTTACAATCGAAGAAAACAAGCTTTACATGTTGCAGACGCGCAACGGCAAGCGCACGGGGCTTTCAGCGGTCCGCATTGCGGTTGAAATGAACAAGGAACGCCTGATGGACGAAAAGACTGCGGTTGGAAAAATTCCCGCGGAATCTATTTCAAGCCTGCTTGTTCCCGTGTTTGACCCTGCCGCCGTCAAGAAGGCAAAGCCTATTGCGAAGGGCTTGAATGCGGGGCCCGGAGCCGCGACAGGCAAGGTTGTCTTCTCTGCCGCCATGGCGGAGCTTGAAAATTCAAAGGGCGCAAAAACAATTCTCTGCCGCGAAGAAACTTCGCCCGAAGATTTGCGCGGCATGATTGCTTCCGAAGGCATTTTGACTTCGCGCGGCGGCGTAAGTTCACACGCGGCTCTCGTTGCCCGCCAGATGGGCAAGGTTTGCGTATGCGGAGCTTCGAGCATTCATGTGGATTACGCAAAGCATTTGATGAGCGTTGGCGACATAGTGGTTAAAGAGGGCGACTATATTTCAATAGACGGCACTACGGGCGAAATATTCCTTGGCGAAATTCCCACTGTCGATTCTGAAGTCGTGCGCGTTTTAAACGGCAAGATGAAGCCCGCTAAGAGCTACACATACCAGCTCTTTGAAACAGTTATGAAGTGGGCGGACAAATACCGCAAACTCGGCATCCGCACTAATGCCGACAGCCCCGCGCAGGCGAAATCCGCCCTGCTTTTGGGAGCTGAGGGCATAGGTCTTTGCCGCACCGAGCACATGTTCTTTGAGGGCGACAGAATTGACTCCATGCGCCGAATGATTTTGGCAAGCGACACTGCCGAACGCAAGGCGGCTCTCGCAGAGCTTTTGCCGTATCAGCGTTCGGACTTTGAGGGCATCTTCAAGGCAATGGACGGGCATCCCGTCACCATACGCCTTCTCGACCCGCCGCTTCACGAGTTCCTGCCGCACGATTCCGCCGCAAGAAACGCTCTTGCCGAAAAGCTTGGCGTAAGTTCGGAATTTGTCGCGGAAAGGTGCAACGCATTGAAGGAGCAGAATCCGATGCTCGGGCATCGCGGCTGCCGCTTGGGCAATTCTTATCCCGAAATTACAGAAATGCAGGCGCGCGCGATTTTTGAGGCAGTGGCAAAAGTGATGAAAGGCAGAAAGCCCGTAAAGGTAATGCCCGAAGTCATGGTGCCGTTAGTCGGTTTTGTGCAGGAATTGAAGTTCCAAGTCGCGATAATACACCGCGTCGCCGCCGAAGTAATGAAGGAAAAGGGCGTAAAGTTCTCGTACATGGTGGGCACCATGATTGAAATTCCGCGCGGTGCTATCACTGCCGACGAAATTGCGGAAGTTGCGGACTTCTTCTCTTTCGGCACGAACGACCTTACCCAGACGGGTCTTGGAATGAGCCGCGACGATAGCGGTTCTTTCCTCGGAAAATACAAGGAATTGGATATTCTTGCAAAAAATCCGTTTGCCTCAATCGACCAGGCAGGCATAGGTCAGCTTGTTAAAATCGGAGTTGAAAAGGGCAGGGGCGTAAAGCCGAAATTGAAGATTGGCGTTTGTGGCGAACACGGCGGCGATCCTGAATCAATCCGCTTCTTTAACGATGTCGGCTTGAACTATGTAAGTTGCTCTCCCCCGCGCGTTCCCGTCGCACGTTTGGCGGCTGCGCAGGCGGCAATCTGATGTTTTGATAAAATTAAAGGCGGAGTTTCGGCTCCGCCTTTTTTTATGCCGCTTTGATTGTTCTTGGCGCATTGGGAAATGTTTTAGTAAGATTGTAAAAATCTTAAAAAAATGCGATTATAGTAAAATATTTTTAAATGTACAGACAATGGTCGGCGTAAATGAAACAATTTTACGTTTTCTGATTTTAAACGCTATTGCCAGATTGTTTTTGCGATGCAGATTGCTGTGCCGTCGCTTTTGCGGGATAATTTGTGGAAAAATTCCGAATTGTCTTTTGTGAAAGTCTCGGAAAGAATTTCGTCTCCAAGCCTCGCTTCTTTTATAAATTTAAGCCGACTTAAAACGAGGTGTTTTTCCTCCCTTACGTTTTCAGGCATTGATTCCACCGCTCTTGGAAGATAGCGCGCATTGTTTAAGTGGCGGTTGAAATCGAGGTCGGGAAGCCTTACTTTTTGTGGAACTTCCCCGATTTTTTCGCCCGAAATCTCAAATTTTTCAAAATCGGTTTTTTGCGCGGATATGTTTGGAAATCTGTCGATGAAATCCGTGAATTTTTTTGGCTTGTGGGTTTTTGCATCGGCAATCAGAGTGCGGTATTTGCCGTTTGCTACGTTCAATCCGCTTGAGCGCATTCTGAATGCAACATTAAAAAACAAGGGCGTAATTTCAACCGCTTCAACTTCGAGTTCGACTTTTTCGCGCCAAAACGGCATTTCATTCGGGCTGTATGATATTTCCGTGTCGCTTATGAGCCAGGTTAATCCCATGCGCGCCATATCGTAGCCCGCCATTTTTTTTGAGGCGCAAAACTCCGCGAATATTTCTTGGAAATAAAACCCCGCATATTCGCGTTGAAGCCTGTAATTCGGAGAAATCTCGAGGCTTCTTACAGAGTATGTGTTAGAAAATTTTTCCATTTTGTTTTTCGCGAAATCTTAGACGCTTGCTAAAAATCTTCAATTTATTTTTATGGACTATCCAAAAAATCCCCGCAAAAAAACGGCGGATTTTTTTTATCCGCCGTCTTGAAGAATGTTTTAGCTTACTCTATTTAACGTCTGAAATTTTGCAGGAGCCTTGCTCAAAGGCTTTTGTGGGAGTTGTCAGCCTATATGAGAGGCTGTCTTCATTTAAGATAAACACCCCGTCAGAGTAAGAAGATTTCCCGATTTTCATGGTAAATGTCGCCACGCATTCCGATACATATTTATAGGTTATCGTGCCGACTTTTTCTCCCGTAGATAAAAGGAACATATTTTTCCCCGTAGCGTCTATAAAGTAGTCAGTGCCTTCAAAGAACAATCCTTTGCTTGCCAGAGTTTGCGGCATGAGATTTTTTGTCGAGAATTTTCTTTGCAATGTATAAGAGCAGGAGGCGTTGTCTATGTTTTTATCGCCTGTCGGCTCAAATTTAAACGTTCCGTTTCCGAAGTTGTCGAATTCCACTGTGCCGTTTAACACAACCTTGATCGGCTTGTTGGCAGACGGAGAGTCTCCTTCCTGCATCGAGTAGGAAAGGGTGAGCTTCAATGTCGCCGTGTTGTCGCCGGTTGTTTTGTAGGACATTGTGGAAGTGTTGAAGACAAGCTGCGGATTTGCCGCCGGCGCGACAAGCTTGCATGCGGTTTTTGTTGTCGCCGCCATTGTCGCAAACAGTGTTTCACCTGATTTGATGTCATATACCAAGCCTGTCAATTCGACAGGAGTTGGTATGAAATCGACATTGAGGATGAATTCATGGGCGTCGCTTGTCCCGGGTTCTTTGCCGTTTAAGTTATAGACTTCGCATCCGTAAGTCTTTGTTCCGAACTCGGGCTTTTTGATGGTGTAGGTCTTCTTTGTCGCACCCTTGATTGCGACGCCGTTTTCATACCACTGGTATTTTAGGGAATCTCCCGTTGCGTTTGCCGTCATTGTAATCGGATAATATTCGATTGCGTTGCAGGCATTTTCGGAAATCGGGCATTCTTCGTTAACCTTGCCGATTTTTTGGCTTACCGCTATCGGGGTTTCCGCGTCAAGTCTTGCCGCTTTTTTCACGGTTGCTGCAACCGAGCCCGATGTTAGCACTTTCAAGCCTTCATCGTAAATTTCGCATCTGAACTTCGGTTTTGTGCCCGCGTAGTCCGCGCCGTTTATGGTGAGTTCCGCATCGTTTTCGCCTTCAAGGTCTTGCCATGTCTTGCCGTCGTAAGACACCTGCCATTGGTATGTCGGAGAGTAGCCTCCGCTTACCGCGATTGTGAACGTGCCTTCGCTTTCGGCGGAATCGAATACTGTTACGGCTTTTGGCTTAGTTGTGATTACTGCCTTGTCGGTAAGCTCTTCGATGATTGCGTTGGAAGAGCTTATGGTTTTGTAGCCGTTTGTGATTTCGCAGTAGTATATCCAGCCAATCATTGTTTCTTTGGGAGTGATTGACAAAACATTCTTCTTGCTGCCCGCGCTTACAAAGCCGTTGCCGTCCTGTTTGTCAACAAACCAGTTGTAGGTCAGCGGCATGTTTTCGAGCGTAGATGCGACCACTTCAAGATTTGTTTTGGTTTTGTTGTAGAGCTTTAATTCCGTTTCCAAATCCTGCTCGAGAGTGATATTAAGCTCTTCGGGCAGATTGCCGTCGTCTGCGCTTAACTTTTTGACAGAATATGAGTCGATTGAGGCAATGCCGCTTTCATCGAAGTACATTGTGCCGTTAAGCGAGAGTTTGTATTCCTTCAAGGCAAGCTTGAACGTTGCCGCAGTCGGCGACACTCTCTTATAAGTGTAGCTCGTGCTTGCGGAGGAATTTCCGCCATCGATTGATATTACGCACTTGCTCTTTGATGTCGGTATGAAATCGAAATCAAACTCTCCGCCTTCAAACCTCAAAACCTGTGTTGTAAGTTCCGTGGGGGCGGGGCATTCTTGAACATTCAGCGCGATAACCATCGTTTGCTGGGTTGCGATGTCGCTGTCGTTTAAGTTGTAAACTTGGCACATCAAATACTGCGTTTCGTCAGAGGCAGTCGGAGCTTTTATTTGATACTTGTTTTTTGTCGCCTTTGCGATTGGCTCAAAATTTTTGCCGTCCGAAGAAGAGTACCACTGGTATTTAAGCGAGTAGCCCGTCGCGTTTGCCGTAATCGTTAGCGGATAGTCGGCATATATGGTTTGCTCCACAGTATCAGGGTAGGGATAGTTTTCATTTAGCGAAGAATCAGAGCCTCTTGTTTGCAAAATGTTTATTGCATTTTCCGCAAACGTCGCAGCTTCCTGCATCGGGGTTTTGATTGTAGAGGATGTCAGCTTCTTCCCGTATTTGTCGTAAACTTCACAGCGGAAAGACGCGCCGTCGTTTTCGGCGATTCCTTCAACTACATAGGTAGGATCTGTTGCGCCCGGTATGGCTTCCCATTGTTTTGTTTCGGGATTTTGTCTGAACCACTGGTAGGTCACATCGTATCCTCCGACAACATCGACTTTCAAGACTGTGTTTTGTCCGTCGTAAATTGCGACTTTCTTTGACTGGCTTGCAATTTTCGGATTTGCTTTCACGTTTACCGTCGAGATTGTGGAATATTTTCTGTCCAAACCGTTTGAGGCAACGCAAATGTATTGCCAACCGTCAGCTTCCGCGGTGGTGTACGCCTTGAAAGTTGACGATGTTGCGCCCGCTTCTTCAACAAAGCCTTTGCCGTCGAGCTTGTTTATGAACCACTGGTATGCTATGTCGGGCGCGCTTTGCAATATCTTGGAAGTCTGAACCGTAAAGTTCAAGGCGTTTCCTACATACTTGTCGTAGCTTGCCTGCATGTCGTCTTTAAGAGTCATTGTTTCGACTGACAGCGTTGCGGCGTTTGTATAGGCTTCTTCCCCGTAGCTCAATCTTACGCGGCAACGATACTTATTTTTATTGTATTTCGGGTAGCCGTCTTCGCCCTTCGGAGCGATGTTTGCAATCGTCAGATTCGGCGTGCCATAACCCGTTGCATTCGGATCGCCACTTGCAGAAGCCCATCCGAGGTATTCATCGCTATCAAAATCGTATTCGTTTACTTCCCACTGGTAGGGATTATTTTCTGAAAGCTCTATTCCTTCTTTTAATTTGAGGGAAAAGGTTGCCGTAGGGCTTTCCGCTCCGTCATATACTATAGTTACGTCTTTCGGATTTGTTTGGAAGGGGGACGGTTTAAGCGAAAGTTCCGCTGAATCGCTTATTTCAGAACCAAAGGAGTTGGATACAACGCATCTGTAATAACCCGCATCCGATTCCGCCGCAGAGGGGATTTCCAAGAAAGAATTTGTTGCGCCTTCAATGTCAACCCATGTGATGTTGTCCGCCGAATATTGCCATTGGTACGTTGGGTTTGTTCCCGAAACTCTTACATCGAAAAATACGTCTTCGTTTGCGAATTTTTCAAGGCTTTCGGGTTGAAATTCTATTGAGATGGGTTTCGGGACTATCCTCGAAAATATCATTCGTGCATTGTTGTATTCAAGGTCTATTATAAGTTCCAAGCCGTCATTTTCATCTGCATAGTAAAAATATGCGGGATATTCGTCTGTAGCTTCAAAATACTGCAATGCCATTTCATTGCCGTTTACGTCCAAAACGCGAAATCTGCCTTCGTCCCACATTGTTTTAAGGGATTCGTCAATTTTTATGCCCGTATCGTTTTGGTTTTTGTAGAAGAAGTTTGTCGCAAATTCTGCGTCTTCATTTGATGACATATCTTTTAAGTTTGAAAAGTCGATTGTCATCAATCCCGATATATCGAGTATTCTGTTGAATTTGAGAGTTGATATGCCGTATTTTGATGGCTTGAAAATCAAGTGTCCGCCTTTGGGTTTTTCAAATGTCGTTCCCGCGCCTGCGGAGAGCCTCAGGTAATCGTCAGCAGAAACTATTGTGCCGGACCCGTCGAATTCCAAAATCGCTTCGCCGCCTGTTGTGCTTGTGTTGCCTATGTAAAGACCCCATATTCTCATTATGTTGCCGCAGTTTGCATTGTCGGTTGTGTTTGCCAAAACAAATCTTGCTGTGCCGCCTTTTATGCCGCCGTCTGAGGCGATAAAGGTATTGATGTTTGCGCCGTTTTGTGCATCGCCGTTTATGAATGCGCCGACATTGTTTTCAAAGCGCAATTCGTTATAAACGGTTGAACCTTCTTTTTGCGAACCGTAAATTACGATGGAGTCGTTTGAAAAGAAGTTTAAGAGCATTGATTTTTTATAAATGCTCGCATTTGAATATTCGGTTGCAGGGGTGTCTTCCGTTCCTTTGAAAAGAGCCATGTTTGTACCGCCTGTTGCGCTGGTGTTTCCAATGCGGATGGAGTGCATTCTTATGCCTCTTTTGCCTTCGGCATTTTTGTCGGTTGCTGTACCTATAACTTCCAAAGTGTTTGTGCCGCCGCTTTGGCTGGAGCCGTAGCCGACTTTGATATGTCTTTCTCCGCTTGTGGCTATGCCGCCTACGCGGAAATCGATCTGTTCGCCCCTTATGGACGCGGAATTTTTGCCGCCGCTTTGGCTGGCGCCGTAGCCGACATAAAAAGACGTGCCTGCTTCTATTTTATTGTTGTCGCCTTCAACTACGAATTCGTTGAAGCCGCCCTCTCTGCCGTTGGAATAGCCGACTTGGATGTTTGCCTTTGAATAAACCTCATTGTTATTCCCTTCGACATATAGCATGTTTTCGCCGCCGGTTTGCGATGGACCGCCCAAGGCGAAGAGGTTGCCGTTTGCCAAAATTTTGTTATAGTCGCCCTCCATTTCGATTGAAGCGAGACCTCCGCTTTTCCCCGACTGGGTGCCGATTTGGAAATTGCTTTTGACATCGATGGTGTTGTAATTTCCCGTCGCCAATACAGATGCGTTGCCTTCTATCGCATTTTTTGAGCCGGAGATAATGAAAGTACTGCCCGTCTTGATTGTGGAATAGCCGAACATGTTTACAATGCTGTCGGATTGGAAGTTCGGGTATGAGGCAGGATTTGTCGCTCCGTGGTACATCGCAAATGTGTAAATTTCGAAAGAGCTTGTTTTTCCGCTTGTCCCCTGCATGTTTAAAGTGTATTCGCGGTGGGGATTTTTATCTTCCGTATTCTTATTACTATTATAACAATCGCCCAAAATAAACGCGCCTGCCTGAACTTTTGAACCGCTTTCGATGTTCAAAGTTATGTAGGCGGGTTTTGCAGTTTCTGGAGTACCTTGACCAATTGTAATCGGAGCCGCCGTTGACGACATGTAACCTGTGGATGCCGTAATCTTGCCGTAGGATGCGGTAGTGCCGTTTATGAAAGATATTTCAACCGACGATGAATTGAAATTCGCTGCGGGCAAATTGATGAAAGGATATGACTTGCTTACGGACGCAGGCTTTAGCGTTGTGGCGTCGAACGTCAAGCTTGCACTGTTGCCTGCCGCCGCGCCGCCCTTGTAGGAAATAAAGCCTGTTGTGGTATTTGCCGAAGTGATTTTACAATTCTTGTAAATATCCGACATCGTTGGGGTGACGGATATTGTTTTGCTTGTAAGCGTCTGATTGGTGTAGGTTGTTGCCATTGCCGACAGAGGTATCAATGACAGCACCATGATTTTTTTGGAGTAATTTTTCTTTTTCATAAATCTAAAAGGTTAAATAAGCCGAATTTTTTTTCTCTTTCATTTATTAGATTAAAAATATGCAACTTTTCTGTCAAGTTTTATAACCGCTTTTTTGAATCTGGAAAGTTTTGGTACATTCAACAAAAAACCGGCATTTTTTATTTGCCGGTCTTTGTCTTTCGATGGAATGAATTTATTTTTTCAACGCTTCTTTGTATCTTTTGCAGAGCTCCTGCCAGTTGACTATGTTCCATATGTTTTTCACATATTCGGGGCGCAGGTTTTTGTATTTCAAATAGTAGGCGTGTTCCCATACGTCTATGCAGAAAATCGGCGTTGAGCCGCAGGTATTGGCTATTTCGCCCATTACAGGGCAGTCTTGGTTTGGAGTTGCCACAACTTTGAGTTTGCCTTCTTTCGTAAGGACAAGCCAAGCCCAGCCGCTGCCGAACCGGTTGACTGCGGCGTTTGACATTTCTTCCTTGAATTTTTCAACGGAGCCGAAATCCCTTTCGATAGCTTCCTTGAATTCCGCGCAAGGCTCTGTTTTGTCGGGAGAAAGACCTTCCCAGTAAAATACATGGTTAAACGCCCCGCCGCCGTTGTTGCGCACTGCGTTTCTGATTTTTTCGGGAACATCGCTTAGGTTTGACAGGAGTTTTCGCATACATTCAGGCGCGTCAAATTCGGGCGAGGATTCGAGCGCGGCGTTAAGCTTGGCGACGTATGCCGCCTGGTGCTTGTCGTGGTGCAGTTTTACGGTTTCGGCGTCGATATAGGGTTCGAGCGCTTCGTAAGAGTAGGGGAGAGGTTTTAATTCGTATTTCATTTTGTTGCCTTTTTCCGTCCCAAACAAAATCGGAATGGCTGCGACAAATAAAGCTAATATTGAGATTGTTTTTTTAACGTGATAATTCATCGTATTCATCCTTTTCTGTTTCGGGTTTTGATATTTTTCGTTTTAAGGCGAAGTAGGTTTTTATGAGTTCCACACATTCGCCTTTTAAGACTAAATCGGAAACAACCACCTTGTGGTTAAGCCCCGATGTTTCATGAATTTTTGCGGCTCCCCCCAAAAATCCCATTTTTGGGTCGGGCGCGCCGAAAACCACGCGGCTTATCCTGCTCATAACGCACGCTCCCGAACACATGGGGCACGGCTCTTTTGTGACGTATAAAGTGGAGCCGTTAAGCCGCCAGTCGCCGATGTTTTTCGCCGCCTGCGTGATTGCCAGAATTTCGGCGTGCGCCGTCGGGTCTTGCAGGGTTTCCACCATGTTGTGGGCCTGCGCGACAACTTCTCCGCCGTATTCTATGACTGCGCCCACGGGGACCTCTCCGATATTCCATGCTTTCAACGCCTGATTGTAGGCAAGCTTCATGAAAAATTCGTCGTCTTTGTTTAAAAATGAATGGCGCAGAGGCTCAAAGGGGCATTCGGGGAAAGGCTTGTCTTTCATCTTATTTTTTTAAAAAATCTTGACTATTTGGGTATAACAAGCACAAATAGAAAGAATTATACGAAAAATATCAATATATTTTAAATGTCAGACTGCGTAGAAGTAGAAGGTAAAGTGGTGTCGGTGCTTCCCGGCACAATGTTTCGTGTCGAACTGCCCAACGGGCATATGGTGCTTGCGCACATTTCGGGAAAATTGCGCAAGAACTTCATAAAGCTCACTGTCGGCGACAGGGTAAAGATGGAGATGACTCCACAAGACATCGAAAAGGCGCGCATAGTTTACAGAATGCGCTCAAACGAACCTGCCGCGCGTCCCGCGGCTCCCGCAAAAGCGGGGTTCGCGCCGCGCAAGACGTTTAGGTAGAAAGCCTCCAAGCGTGCGCGGATTTTGGATTTTTTTCACTTCATCTTGCGCGCTGTTGGTTTTTTTAAGCGCGGTTTCCCTCGGTGTGGGCTTAAAGGAAATATCGTATTCCGACATTTTTGCAGTCCTTGCGGGAAAGAACATTGACGAAACACTGGGGGCGATAATATTCGATGTCCGTCTTCCCCGTTTGGTTGCGGGTATATTTTGCGGCGCAATGCTTGCAAGCGCGGGGGTTGCCATGCAGGCTCTTTTTAGAAATCCTCTTGCGGATCCTTCAATTACGGGGGTCAGCTCAGGGGCGGCTCTTGGGGCTGCGGTTGCAGTAAATTTCGGCGTTTTTGCAATTTCCGTTCAAATTTCAGCCCTTGTTTTCGGGCTTTTGGCGACATTTGCCATTTGGCGTCTCGGCAGGATAAACGGCAGGCTTTCGGCTTTTTCAATGCTTCTTGCGGGCATTGCAATAAACGCTTTTTGCGGCGCGCTTGTCGGATTTATCATGTACGGCGTCCGCGAGGCGGGCGTGAAGGGGTTTGTTTTCTGGACGCTCGGCTCTCTTGAAAACTGTTCTTGGGGGGAGATTTTGGTCGCGTCTTTTTTCGGCGTTTTGTCATGGCTTCTGCTATTTCTTAATTCGAGGGGGCTCAACATGCTCATGCTTGGTTCCGACAACGCGTATTTGTCGGGCGCGAGCGTAAAGTCCCTCCAAAGAATTTCAATTTGTGCCGCCGCGGTCATGGCGGCATGCGCGGTTGCCATTTGCGGAATAATAGGCTTTGTCGGGCTTGTAGTGCCCCATGTTTGCAGAATGCTTACAAGCCCCGACAATCGAACCCTTCTGCCTTTTTCCGCAGTGTCGGGCGCGTGCCTTGTAGTATTTTCCGACATAGTTTCAAGGCTTGCTTCCCCGCTTGATTCCGTCCCGATAGGAGTTGTGACCGCGCTTTTGGGTGCGCCGTTTTTCTTGTATTTGTTAAGGAGGGGCGAAAATGCTTAAAGTCGAAAATTTGTCATTTTCTTACGGGGCAAATCCCGTTTTGAAAAACGTGGATTTTTGCGTTGAAGACGGCGAATTTGTCGCGGTTTTGGGAGCCAACGGCGCGGGAAAAAGCACTTTGTTTAAAGTCATTTGCGGCTTGGAAAAACCTCAAAAAGGCATGGTTTTGCTTTCGGGAAAGCCTTTGGGCGGATATTCGCCTTCGGAGCTTGCAAAAATAAGGTCGGCATTGATGCAGGACGGCGAATTTAATTTTGAAAGCTCTGTTCTCGACTTTGTACTGCTTGGCAGGTATGCGCGCGGCGGATTTTTCGCATCAAAAGAGGATATTTTTATCGCCAAAAACGCCCTTTCGGCAGTCGGAATGTCGGGATTTGAAGGCAGGGTTTTCACAAGGCTTTCGGGCGGGGAGCGGCGCAGGGTCGAGCTTGCGAGGGCTCTTTGCCAGATAGGCGCGTGCGGCAGGGCAGGGACGCTTTTGATGCTCGACGAGCCTAATTCAAACCTCGACCCGAAAAACTCAAACTTGGCGATGTCTGCCGTAAAAAAATTTGCCGACGCCAAAACGTCAGTTCTTGCGATTTTGCACGACGTCAATTTGGCGAGCCAACATGCGGATAAAATCGCCCTTTTAAGGGACGGCGAAATTTTCGCGTTCGGCGAGCCGAAATGCGTTTTGACTTCCGAAAATTTAAAGTTTGCCTACGGCGCGGAAAACAAAATTTTTGAGGACGGAAAAAACAAGTACGCGGTGTTTTTGAAAGAATGATGAATTTTTCGGGTTTAAAAAGCTTGCACTTGCAAAATTATAATAAAAAAATAGTCGAATTATGAAAATGATAAAAGCGATAATAAAGCCTTTCAAGCTGGAAGAAGTAAAGGCGGGGCTTGCTGAAATCGGCGTTGAAGGAATGACCGTAACGGAAGTAAAGGGTTTCGGCCGCCAGAAAGGGCATTCTGAAATTTACAGGGGCAGCGAATACACAAGCGAGCTTTTGCCCAAGCTTGTTTTGGATATTTGCGTTCCGTCTGACTTGGCTGACAAGGTTGTCGATACCATAATGAAGTCCGCAAAAACGGGCAAAATAGGAGACGGCAAAATCTTTGTCATGCCCGTTGACGATGTTGTGCGCATTCGCACGGGCGAGCGCGGAATGTCGGCCTTGTAAGGAGCCAAAAGTTTTTAACTGCTGAAAAGCCCCGTAAAAACGGGGCTTTCTTTTATGTTGCTAAGGCGAAAGGCGGTCTATTTGCCAGCCGTTTTCGCTTAGTTTGTATCGGAAGCGGTCATGCAGCCTGCTCGGTCTTCCCTGCCAAAATTCAAATGTGTGCGGAACTACTCTGTATCCGCCCCAAAAGTCGGGCAGTGGGATTTTGCCGTTTGCGAATTTGCGCTTCATCTCGTCAAACTTCATTTCCAAAATTGAGCGCGATGTTATAACCTTGCTTTGGTGCGAAACCCATGCGCCGAGTCTGCTGTCGGACGGGCGCGAGACAAAGTAGCGCAAGGATTCGAGCGCGCTTATTTTTTCGGCTCTTCCCAAAATTTTCAGCTGGCGTTCGAGCCCGAGCCACAGAAAATGGATTGCGACATTGCTGTTTTTTGCGATGTCGCGCGCCTTTGAGGATTCGTAGTTCGTGAAAAACACAAATCCCTTTTCGTCCCACGATTTCAGAAGCACCGTTCGTATGTCGGGTTCGCCGTTTTCGTTTACGGTCGCAACGTCCATTGCGTTTGGCTCTTCGAGTTTGCAGTGCATTGCCTCGTCAAACCACTTCTTAAATTGGGCAAACGGGTTTTCGCTTAAATCGCCCCTGTCGAGCGATCCTTTTTTGTATTCGTTGCGGAGTTCAAAAATATCCATTTTAAATAGTTAAATCCTTGATTGTTTTTTGCATGTTTTCGCCTTTTGCAAGGTTTGCGAAAACTCCCATCGCAAACGACGCCGCATGGCTTCTCTTTGCGATGTCGGAAGATACGATGTTGTCCCCGGGGTTTTCGCCGAGAATTTGGAAAAACCTCGCAAGCGTTATGCTGTCGGGCGCAAAGGCGGGCTTGAAGCGCGGCTCTCCGTTTTCGTCTTCGACTTCGCATATCAAATCTTTTTCAACAAGCACCATTATGCACGCGCTTGCAACGATTTTCGGGATGTCGAGTGTAGCGCAGAGGCTTTTTAGATTGGGCGCAGGTTCTTCTTTATAAAACGCCTTTGCGATTTCCGAAAACACGGCAAGGGCGAGCATTCTCTTTACTTGGCTTCCCGTGCGCTTCCAGCTTTCCGCGCTTGAAAGCATGTCGATGTTTTGTATCGCGTAGGTTATTTGCGCTCCCGTTAGTATGAAGAGCCAGAATATGTACAAGCTGAACATTGCAACGGGTATTATTGCAAGGTATCCGTAAAAATTCTGCTGTTCCACGACTTTGCCGATGTATAAAAACGACAGCTTGTTGTTTGCAAGCAAAAGGCACGTCACGATGAACGCCCCTATCAAAGACGGAACCGTTTTTACATAGGTGTTCGGCATGCATTTGTAAAACAGGGCAAGAGCCGCGACCAGCGCGCCCATTCCCACAAGCTTCGTTCCCCAGCCCGCGTATTCGGAAATTATAGGTATATTCTTAAAAATTTCGCCAAGCTGCGAGCCTGTTAAGAATGTCATTCCCGATAGCCCCAAAACAACCCCGAATGTTATGAGCATCCAGTAAAACGTAAATCTCATCAGCCAGCCCCTTCCTTTGTGCAGTCCCCAGACTGTGTTGAATGCCGATTCCATGTTGACGCACAAAAGCAGGCATGTAAAGACGACTGTGAGAGTGCCCATTATGCCGAGCGAAGTGCTGCTTTTTGAAATTTTTGCAATCAGGGCGCGTATTTCGGGGTTTATTCGCGTTTCCGAAGCCGCGATTTCTTCCTGCTTTTGCTTTGCAAAGTCAATGCTTTCTTGTATGTGCGGCGGCGGGGTTTCAACCACTTCGTTTACTGCGGGCATTACAAACACCATGGCATCCACTATTTTGTCGTACACAAACCTGTCGCCCTTCTCTTTAAACACCATTCCTGAAAATATGATGACGACCGCCACGAGAGGCCCGAGCGCGAGCAAAGTCGTGTATGAAAGCGACGCCGCCTGTACGGGAATTTTGTTTTTCAGCATTCCCGAAACCGTGGTTGAGACGACCCTCATAAGCGCATAGACGGACGCCTTGAATTTCGACATCTCATGAATGTCGGAAGACCAGATTCCGAAAGTGAAAAATTCGGCGGTTCTGGAAATTTTTTGCGATAATGTAAGCTTCTTTTTTTCTTGGTTCTTGTTTTCCATCTTTTAGAGCCTTTCTATCATAGCGCGGATTAGCGCGACGTAAAAGCATTCGGAAAGGATGAGCGTAAAAATCGTGATTTTTGTTTTCATTCTGATTGTGAGAGGGGTTGCCGAAAGCCAGTAGAGGGCGTTTATTGCCGCGGCCTGCCCCATGTCTTGGCAAAAGTATAAATACGAGTAAAATCCCGCGCATGCCGCAAAGAATACTCGCGCGAACTCAAATGGGTTGCGCTTTAAAAAAATTGCGGCAAAAATCGCCGCGTCTCCCGCAAGCGCAACGTATTTTAAGTTTGCGTTCCCGAAAACGAAATCATTTGCAAAGAAAAACAGCGCGAAATTAAGCGCGGCGAAAATCGCTATACAGCATAGCGAAACTCTTCTTTCGGTCTCTTCTTTGAGCGACTTTTCTTTCAGGGCTTTTGTCGCCATTTCAATAACCCTGTCTTTTGCGTTTTGCGGAGTTTCCATGTCTATCTTTGAGTGCGGGGATTTCCGCCCCAGCCCAATTTTGTGCGCAGAATATAAAAATGGGAATGACCGGCGGGGCGCACGAATTTCACTGTTTCGGGCGCGGCTTCCACAAAAAGCGGCTCTCCTCGCCAGCTTTTTTCCACATTGCCGTCCCTTATCAAGACTGCGTTCGGATTTTTTGCGCGGATTTCAAGCTTCGTTTCGGAATCGAATACAAGGCTTCGGTTTGAGAGCGTGTGCGGGCAGATGCTCGTAAGCGCGAAGACTCTCGCTTTAGGGTGTATTAAGGGTCCGCCGGCAGAAAGGTTGTATGCGGAAGTTCCCGTGGGCGTTGAAAAAATCAGCCCGTCCCCCACAAAATCCGCGACAAATTCCCCGTCAGCCAAAACTTCGGCAGATAGTATTTCCGCGGGCGACTGCGATTTTACGGCAAATTCGTTTAGCGCGAGAAAGCGGTTTTTGCCGAAGCTTGCCGACAGAATTGTGCGTGTTTCCATTTCTGCGTTCTTGCCGTTTACCATGTCCAAAAATTCTTCGTCTGAAATGGAATCGGTAAATGTCGCCATAAATCCGAGTTTGCCGAGATTTATCCCGAAAATCGGAACTCCGTATTTTGCCGCGCCGCTTAGGCAGGAAAGTATTGTGCCGTCTCCGCCGATTACACAGCAGCATTTCGCGTCTTTGAAGGCGTCTTCGGGGGGCGGAAACTTGCCCTCTATTACGCATTCAAAGTTTTCGCGCTTTGCCGCGCCCGAAAGCCTTTTTACGAGAATGTCGGCATTGGGCTTTGTGCGGTTTACGGCAAATAAAATTTTATTTTTTGACGAATTCACGACAATGAAGATTGTCTATTTTATCGGAGTAGGCAACAATTTTTTATTGAAAGAAAATAAAAGTGTGATTGTATTTTATATTTGATATGTGCAACTTAAAAAAGTTTACAAAAGAAGAAATCGAAAGCTTTATGCCGCAACAGCATCCTTATCTTTTTGTCGAGGATGCGGAAATTGAAGGCGGCGAAGTACGCGGCTCTTACACCATAAAAGGCGATGAGTTTTTCTTGAAGGGGCATTTCCCGAATAATCCCATTTTTCCCGCATCGGTTATGCTTGAAGCATTGGGGCAGCTTGCCATCGTGCTTTTGATGAGGGGAGAAATCGACCCTTCGGGCAAAAATGCAAACAAGGAGCGCATATTTTTCACTTCGGCGGACGGAGTCAGGTGCATGCGCATTTGCAAGCCGGGCGACAGGCTTGAAATGAAGGTTTCAGCCAAAAGAATACGCCATCCGATAGGCATTTTTGAAGGCTCCATATTCGTAAACGGCGAAAAGGCCGCTTATGCCGAAAAAATTTCATTAACATTCGATTTTTAAAAATATGTCAAAAAACGTTGTAATAACAGGGCTTGGATTTATAACGAGCATAGGCAATTCCAAAGGGGAAGTCTTAAACAGCCTCAAAAATTCAATTTCGGGCATAGAGCTTTACGATGGGTTTGCGGGGGACAAAATTCCCGTGAAATGCTTGGGAACAATCAAGGGCTTCAATACCGAAAACTTTGACTATGAAGACTGGATCTATCCCGAACAGTATTCGGTAAGAAGGGAAGTCATGCGCGGATTTTCCCCGCACTGCCTTTACGCGTATTGTGCAATGAAGCAGGCGATAGAAGATGCAAACCTTTCCGAAAGCGACATCTCAAACGTTGAAACAGGCATGTACACGGCATCTGCAGGCTCTACCTCCATGCTTGTTGACAACATGGCGCGGCTCGACAAGTTCGGTGTAATGCGCTGTTCCCCGATGGGCGTTGTTTCCTCGGTTGTAGGCACTCTTTCTTTTAATTTGGTTTCGGCTTTTAAAATCAAGGGAGCAAGCTGCGGCTTTGCCTCGGCGTGCGCAAGCTCTTCGCACGCGATGGGTTTTGCTTTCGACGAAATTTCAAGCGGACGCCAAAAGCGCATGTTCGTGGTTGGCGGAGAGGACGGAAACGCGCGCACAATCCTGCCTTTTGCGGGCATGAGGGCGCTTTCTTGCAACAAAGACCCGTCAAAGGCTTCCCGCCCCTACGACAAGCACAGGGACGGCTTTGTCGGAACAGGCGGGGCAACTGTCTTGGTTTTGGAAGAAGAAGAAACGGCAAAGATGCGCGGCGCGAAAGTCTATGCGAAGTTTTTGGGCTGGGGGCAGGCGAGCGACGGATACAATGTCGCAATTCCTCATCCGCAGGGCGAGGGGCTTGCAAACGCAATGCGCTTTGCGTTCTCATCTACGGGGGTAAAACCCGAAGATGTCGGCTACATAAACACCCACGGCACGTCCACTCCAATCGGCGACACTGCGGAGCTTAAAGCTATCGCAAGCGTATTCGGCGAAAGTCCGAAAACGCCTATCAGCTCGACAAAATCCCTGACGGGGCACGGCTTGTCTTTGGCGGGCGCGATGGAATCCGGCTTTTGCGCTCTCATGTTGGACGAAGGATTTATTGCGGCTTCCGCAAACATCGAAGAATTGGACGAAGCGGCAAAGCCTTTCAACATCGTTCAAAAAAGAATTGACGAAAATCCGAAAATCGCGCTGTCGCTAAGCAGCGGATTTGGCGGGGCAAACACAGCTTTATTGTTTGAAAAAGCCTAAGTTCATGATTTGGATTTATCGAATTTTGTTTCTGCCCATAATGGCGGTTTTAATGCCTTATTATGCAATGCGCATGATAAAAAGGGGCGGGTATGGAAAGGATTTTTCGCACCGTTTCGGATTTTTGAAAAATCTTTCGTTCCCTGAAAAAGGTAAAAAACGAATTTGGATTCAGGCGGTGAGCGTCGGGGAAGTGGAGGCTCTTTCAAGCATGCTAAAACTTCTTCATGAAGACGGCGGTTTTGAGGTCGTGGTAACCACAACTACTTCCACAGGCTATAAAATCCTGCGCGAAAAGTACGCAAAATACTGTTATTACGTCGGGATTTTCCCGTTTGACTTTTGGCTTTCAAACGCGCTTGCATGGCGCAGAATAAAACCCGACATGTGCGTCCAGATGGAAGGCGAATTGTGGCCCGAGCATCTGCACAGGGCAAAGTCGAAAAAAAAGCCGCTTTTGCTTTTGAACGCAAGGCTTTCCGACAGGAGCTTTAAGAGGTATTCCAAGGCGGGCTTTTTTGCGCGGCGCATTTTTAACAAGTTCGATGCAATCGCCTGCGGAAGTGAATTTGACGCCGCCAGATTTTTAAAGCTTGGCGCAAAACCCGAAATCGTTTCTTCCACCGGCAACATAAAATTCGACGCCTCAAATTCCGCGCCTCTTTCCGAAAGTGAACGCGATGCGCTTAAATCTGAAATGGGCTTTGAAAACGATTCACTTGTCCTGCTCGGCTCATCGACTTGGGCGGGCGAAGAGGAAATGCTTTTGGAAGCTCTGTCGGAAATCCGCCAAAAAACGGGAATAGACGCGCGCCTGCTGCTTGTTCCGCGTCATGCCGAGCGCAGGGAGGAAGTCCGCAGGCTTTTGCAGGGCGGCGTTTTGCCTTTCAATTTCAGGACGGAGAAGCAGAATGCCCCGGGCGGGACTTTGGTTTATGTCGCCGACACGACGGGCGAGCTTGCGCGCCTTACGCAGGTTGCCGATTTTGCCTATGCGGGCAAGTCGATGCCGCCTAACGACGGTGGGCAGTCTCCGCTCGATTGCGCCGCGGCGGGCGTTGCAATCGTTTACGGTCCGAACATGACAAACTTTAAAAAGATGTGCGAATCATTGGAAGAAGCTAAGGCGTCGATAAAAGTTTCCGATAAAAAAAATGCTAAGGATGCCCTTTTAAAACTCGCAAAGGACGTTGCCCTTAGAAAGCAAATCGGCTTGAACGCATTGAACTGGCACCATGCAAATTCGGGTGCGAGCGTGCGGGCTTTTGCGCTTATAAAAAAATTCTCCAAGTAGAATGGCAAAAATTTTCAAGTTTCTCAAATACCTGCTTCTCGTGCTTTTTGCCGCTCTTGTTGCGGATATGTTTATTTACGAGCCGTATTTTGCTCTGCATACGTCAAAATCGGTAATTTATTCAAAAAAATGGACAAAAGAACTTGAAAACATAAAAATTGCCGTAATTTCCGACTTTCACGCGGGCGCGTTCTTTTACGACAAATGGCGCATGAGAAAGACTGTCGAGCTTGTTAATAAAGAAAAGCCCGACTTGATACTGCTCTTGGGGGACTACTTTAACAGGCATTTTTACAATACTTCCATGGACTATGAGAGGTTTGCCGAATATATTTTGGAAATGGAAGCCCCTCTCGGTAAATTCGCGATTACGGGCAACCACGACACCGATATGGGCACGGAAAAAATCGAGGAGCAGATTTCCCGCGCGGGCGTTAAGTTCTTGCGAAACAAATCCGCGAAGGTGGAGACCAAAAACGGAGATTTTTATATAGCGGGCATACCCGATTTCGGCACCGATATTTTCAATTTACAAAAAACTTTTGATGAAGTTCCCGAAGGTGCGCCCTGCATTTTTCTTACCCACGACCCCTCGATTTTTCCCGCGCTTCCGCGCAAGGCGTCCGTAACTTTTGCGGGGCATACGCACGGAGGGCAGTTCAGAATTCCATTTTACGGACCCGTCTTAAAGAATGTCATTTCCCTTTACACTGAATTTTCAAGCGACGGGCTGTTGGTAAACCACCGCGACGATCCGATTTTCATTACGAGGGGGATAGGTACAAGCTCGATACCCGCAAGGCTTTTTTGCACGCCGCAAATTGAAATAATCACCATAAAAGCTTATTGACGCGGCAAAGATTAAGCTTGAAAAGGGCAGATGCAATTTTCAAGCGACGGGCTGTTGGTAAACCACCGCGACGACCCGATTTTCATTACGAGGGGGATAGGCACAAGTTCGATACCTGCAAGGCTCTTTTGCACGCCGCAAATAGAAATAATCACCATAAAAGCTTATTGACGCGGCAAAGATTAAGCTTGAAAAGGGCGGCGGCAATCTTAAAAATAAGCGTCTTATGGACAAAAATGGAGCAATAGACATTTCTTATGTCGCCAACTTGGCGCGCATAGAGCTTACGGACGAAGAAAAAGAGGTTTTTTCGCGCCAGCTCGGTCAAATTTTAACGTATTTTGAAAAGCTTTCAAAAGTCGATGTTTCAAATGTAGAGCCGAGCGCACACGCGCATGCAATTTACAATGTGTGGCGCGACGACATTGAAGGACCGATGCTCTCGGTGGAGCAGGCTCTTATGAACGCTCCCAAGAAAAGGGAAAACCAGATAGTTGTTCCAAAAGTTGTTGACGAAGCGTAGAAAGGAAGTTTTTGATGGATATTTTTTATAAAGACGCCGCGGAGCTTTCGTCAATGCTTTCAAAGGGCGAAATCTCATCTTTGGAGCTTACAAAAGCGGTAATTGAAAGAACTGACAGCGTTGAGCCGAAGGTCGGAGCATTTCTTTTTCAAGATCCCGAAGACGCGCTTGAAATGGCGAAAAAGTCCGACGAGCGCAGGGCTAAAGGGGAAACTTTGGGAGCACTTGACGGCATTCCCGTTTCCTTAAAGGACATTGTGGCGGTCGAAAACAAGCCGCTTACCTGCGCAAGCAAAATGCTTGAGCATTATGTAAGCCCGTACACGGCAACGAGCGTCAAAAATTTGCAAAATAACGGCGCGGTTCTCTGGGGCAGGCTCAACATGGACGAGTTTGCAATGGGCTCTTCCTGCGAAAACAGCGCGTTTAAGAGTACCCGCAACCCTTGGGATGTTTCGAGAGTCCCGGGAGGGTCGAGCGGAGGAAGCGCGGCTGCCGTTTCGGCGGGCGAAACCATTATTGCGCTTGGCTCCGACACGGGCGGTTCGATACGCCAGCCTGCCGCATTCTGCGGGGTTGTCGGCATAAAGCCGACTTACGGACTGGTAAGCCGCTACGGGCTTGCGGCGTTTGCCTCTTCTTTGGACCAAATCGGCTCTTTTTCAAGGACTGTCCGCGACGGCGCGCTGTTTTTGAAAGCTGTTGCTTCTTACGACAGGCTCGACTCAACGAGCGTGAAAATCGACATTCCCGATTACGCATCGACGCTTTCCGTAGATTCCTTGAAAGGGAAAAAAATCGGCATTCCGAAGGAATACTTTGTTGACGGAATGGATTTGGAAGTCCGGGCGGCAGTTGAAAAGGCTGTTGCACACTGCAAGGGTCTCGGGGCGGAAATCGTTGAAATATCGCTTCCACACACCGACTTGGCAATACCCGTTTACTACATCATTGCGACCGCCGAAGCTTCTTCAAACTTGGCGCGATACGACGGCATACGCTACACGCACCGCTCCGACAAGGCGCATGACGTGGTTGACCTTTACTTCAAGTCGAGGGCGGAAGGCTTTGGCGAGGAAGTAAAGCGCAGGATTATTTTGGGAAGCTATGTTTTAAGTTCGGGCTACTACGACGCATATTACCTCCGCGCCCAAAAAGTCCGCACGCTCATTCGCAACGACTTTTCGGAAGCGTTTAAAACCGTCGATGTAATCGCAGCTCCCACGACTCCCGCCTGCGCTTTCAAGGCAGGCGAAAAGTCGGGCGACCCGCTTTCGATGTACTTAAACGACATCTTTACCATAAACGTAAATCTGGCAGGTTTGCCCGGAATGTCTCTTCCTTGCGGATTTAATTCGGAGGGAATGCCAATCGGCTTGCAGCTAATCGGCAAGGCTTTCGACGAGCAAAATCTGCTTTCCTACGCCTACGCCTACGAGCAGACGGCAGGCTTCCTGGGCAGAAATCCCGCACTTTAAAAAACTTTTCATTATGGAATACGAACCAGTAATAGGTCTTGAAGTACACGTTCAGCTGAACACCAAAACAAAGATGTTCACAAGCGCGCCATACCGTTTCGGGGAAGAGCCAAACACTCTGACCGACCCCGTCGTGATGGCTTTGCCGGGCGTCCTTCCCGTCTTGAATTACGCCGCAATTTACGACACGATGAAAGTCGGGCTTATGTTCGGCTGTGAAATTCCCGAAATAACCAAGTGGGACAGAAAAAACTATTTTTATCCCGACAGCCCGAAAAACTACCAGCTTTCGCAGTACGACCAGCCTTTGTGCCAGGGCGGCGCGGTTGAAATCGAGCTTGCGAGCGCGTCTCGCGGCGAGATGGGCGCGCACCGCTTTGTGAAGCTTACCCGCATACACTTGGAAGAGGACGTCGGCAAGCTCACCCACTGCGCAAACGACTCCCTTGTTGACTACAACCGCGCGGGAACTCCGCTTATGGAAATCGTTTCAGAGCCGGATATGTTCAGCTCCGAAGACGCTTTCGCCTACTTGAATTCGCTAAAACAAACCATATCGGGCTTGGGCGTCAGCGAATGCGACATGGAAAAGGGGCAGATGCGCTGCGACGTCAACATTTCTCTGCGCCCCAAAGGTTCTGAAAAGCTTGGCGTAAAGGTAGAGCTTAAAAATTTAAACTCGATTTCAGGCGTCAAAAACGCCATTGAATACGAAATCCGCCGCCAGACGGACGCGCTCAACAAAAACATCGAAATCGTGCAGGAAACGAGGCGGTGGGACGCTTCGCTAAACGTAAGCCAGTCGATGCGCGGCAAGGAAAACGCCCACGACTACCGCTACTTCCCCGAACCCGATTTGATGCCCGTAAAAATCGACCGCGCCCTTGTCGAAAAAATAAAGTCGGAGCTTCCCGAAGCCCCGTACGACATTCAGCGCAGGTATATGAAAGATTTCGGACTGCCTTATTCAATCACGAGCGTAATGTGCCTTGACTACGACATGTGCGCATACTTTGAAAAGGCGGTATCAGTTTACAACAACCCGAAAGCAATCGCAAACATCATCGTAAACGACATTTTGCGCGAGCTTTCCGCGATGGCGGAATTTGGCGAAACGCGCCCGCCTTTTGGCGAATGCAAGATTGCACCCGCAAACCTTGCGGAGCTTGTAAAAATTGTTGACGGCGGCAAGATTTCAAAATCGCAGTCAAAAGAAGTTTTTGCGGAAATGTTCGCCTCTTCAAAATCTGCAAGCCAAATCGTAAAGGAAAAGGGCTTGGAGCAGAACAGCGACGCAGGCGAGCTTGAAGGCTTCTGCAAGGACGCAATCGCGGCGAATCCGAAAGCGGTCGGAGAGTTCAAGGCGGGCAACGCAAAGGCTTTGAACGCTTTGGTCGGCCCCGTCATGAAAGCTTCCAAAGGCAAGGCAAATCCCGCAATGCTGATGTCAATATTCAAAAAACTTTTGTCTGAATGATTTTAACAAATTTAGTGTTTTTTACAATCGCCTTGCTTCTTTTGATGTTTTTAGCGGACACATGGCTTGACGCTTTGAACGCGAAGGAAGTCCGCGCAAACAGGGAGTCTGTTCCCGAAGCTTTTGCAGAGATTATCGACGAAGCCGACTATCAAAAGAGCGCGAGGTACACTCTCGACAAAATTTCGTATTCGATTTACGAAAGGCTGTTCGGGCTTGTGCTGATTGTCGCTGTTTTGATTTTCGGGGTTTATCCGATATTGTTCAGGTTTTTCACGGGCATTTTCGGAAGCGGCGTATGGGCGCAGTCGGCGGCTCTTTTGCTGTCGTCCATAATTTTAAGCCTGTTTTCTCTTCCTTTCGACTGGTACGGGCAGTTTGTCTTGGAACAAAAGTACGGCTTCAACAAATCCACGACCTCGCTTTGGATTGCCGACAAGTTTAAGGAAACCGCAATCTCGCTTGTGATTGGGATACCGCTTTTGGCTCTCCTTTTGTGGTTCTTTGGCGCAATGCCGAACACTTGGTGGATTTTGGGCTTTTGTGTTATTGCGGTATTTCAGGTGGTTATGCTGATTGTTTATCCGCGGGTGATTTTGCCGCTTTTTAACAAGCTTTCGGAGCTTGAAGAGGGGGAGCTTAAAACGCGGCTTTTAAATATGGCAGACCGCGCGGGCTTTAAGGCGAGCGCAATTTATGTAATCGACGGAAGCAAGCGCAGCAGCCACTCGAACGCGTTTTTCACGGGGTTTGGCAAGTTCAGAAAAATCATACTTTTCGACACTTTGATTAGCCAGCTTTCTCCTGAACAGATAGAGGCGGTGTTGGCGCATGAAATCGGGCATTACAAGCGCGGGCATATTCCCAAAATGATAGTCTCAAACTTTGTCATGATGTTTGCGGGTTTGGGTCTTGTTGCCTATTTTGCGAAGTGCGATTGGTTTTACAGGGGATTCGGCTTTGACATTCAAGACGGAATGGCGGCGGCTCTTTTAATATTTCTAATCGTGGTTTCTCCCATAAATTTTTGGCTGACGCCCGTGAAAAACGCCGTTTCGCGCAGGTATGAATATCAGGCGGACGCTTTTGCAAAGAAAGTTTGCGGCGGGGAAAAGCCGCTTGTGGAGGCTCTTCGCAAGCTGCACACGAAAAATTTGAGCAATTTGACTCCGCACAGGCTCTACTCCGCCTTTCATTATTCGCACCCGACTTTGATTGAGCGCGAAAAGGCGTTGAAATCGGAGTAGGCAAAAAAAAGCGGCGCGGCGTTTTTTCGCTTGCGGCTTTCGGCGGACAGGATAATTTTAAAATTGAAAGCTTTATGGCGAAATTGGCGGACATAGCGGAATTTATAAATTCATATTTGAGGGTGGGGGATTTTAAAGATTTCCCCGGCTCTTACAACGGCGTTCAATTTGAAAATTCGGGAGAAGTTTCAAAAATAGCGTCGGCGGTCGATTGCGGCATTGAGGAAGTCAAGGCAGCAAGGAAAATCGGGGCAAATCTGCTTCTTGTCCACCACGGGATGTTTTGGACTGCGCCTATTCCGATTGTGAAGTCGAACTACGAGAAGGTAAAAAATCTTGTGGAGGGCGACATCGCGGTTTACTCGTGCCATTTGCCGCTCGACGCCCACAGGCAAATCGGCAATTCCGCGCTCATCGCAAAAAGTCTCGGGCTTGAAATTTCAGGCGGCTGTTTCAATTTGGACGGAGAGGATATCGCGGTCGTTGCAAAACTTGGCGGCATTGGCAGGGCGGAGCTTGCGCGGAGGCTGAAAAAACTCTTCCCCGATACCTACAAGGGCTTTGAATTCGGCTCCGAAAATCCAAATGAAATCGTAATTTGTTCGGGGAGCGGTTCGACGTCTGTTTTGCACCTTTTGGACGAGGGCTTTGACACTCTTGTTTGCGGCGAGTTGAAGCAGGGGCAGTATGTGTACGCGCAGGAAAGCAAAATAAATGTTTATCCGTGCGGGCATTACGCCACGGAATGTTGCGGAATAAAGGCCTTGGCTCATCTTGTTGCGGAAAAGTTCTCTCTTGAACATGAATTCATAAAATCTCAAAATCCTCTTTAAAATGAAAAAAATAGCATTGATAAACGGCGCAAATTTAAATCGGCTCGGCGTGCGCGAGCCTGAAATTTATGGTAGCGCGACTCTCAAAGACTTGGAAAATTCGGTTGTTTCACTCGGAAAAGAGCTTGGGGTTGAAGTTTCCTGCTTCCAGTCGAACATCGAAGGGAAAATTTTAAATAAAATCGCGGAATTTGCGGACGGCGGCTTTTACGGGGCGATAATAAATCCCGGGGCATTCACCCATACAAGCGTCGCATTGCGGGACGCCATTGCGGGGTCGGGATTAAAGTTTGTGGAAGTCCATATTTCAAACATCCACAAGCGCGAGGATTTCCGCCACAATTCGTTTACCGCAGCCGTTTGCGAAGCCCAGATTTGCGGCATGGGCTTTGAAGGCTATTTGGCGGCTCTTAGATTTCTTGCAAAATAAAGCCGATGCCAGCTTTCATAGACTTTAAAAAAGAATTAAATCCCGACCAGTATGCGGCTGTCACGGCACCTGCGGATATTCCCGCATTGGTGCTTGCGGGCGCGGGGTCGGGAAAGACGCGCACGCTGACTTACAGGGTTGCGCATTTTGTGGGGGAGTGCGGCATTTATCCGCAGGAGCTTTTGCTTTTGACTTTCACAAACAAGGCGGCTAACCAGATGCTTGAAAGGGTAAACGCTCTCACAGGCGTCGAAACATGGAAGTTTTGGGGCGGCACTTTCCATTCGATAGGCAACAAATTTTTGCGCAAGGAAGGTGAGGCAATCGGCATCAAGCCGGATTTTACAATCGCCGATGCCGAGGATTCCGAAAAGCTTTTAAAGCACTGCGTTGAGGAGGTTTCGCCCACTTTTTTCAAGAAGAAGGAAAATCCGCGCGCGGCTCTCTTAAAGGAAATCATAAGCTATTCGCGCAACACCTGCATGTCTATTGAAGACGCCATGCGCGATAGGTTTTCATGGATTGAAACACCGCCTGAGGACATAGAAAAAATCGCCCGCGCTTATGAAAATCGGCGCAGAGAAGGCTTGATTTGCGATTTTGACGATTTGCTTGAATTGTGGCATAGGCTTCTTTTGGAAGCCCCGTCGGTTTGCGAGCGTTATGGCGCGCGCTTTAAAAACGTGCTGGTTGACGAATACCAGGACACAAACACCCTCCAATGCAAAATACTGGATTTGCTTTGCAAGTCGGGCAGGATAAGCGCGGTCGGCGACGACGCCCAGTGCATTTATTCTTGGAGAGGGGCGAACATCGAAAACATTTTGCGTTTCAAAAAACGCTATCCGAATGGTTCCATTTACAAGGTTGGCTTAAATTACCGAAGCACTCCGCAAATTCTAAATTTTGCAAACAGCATTCTTGAGGGCTTTGAGGCGGGCGAGGAGTTTAAAAAGAGCCTTACGGCGTCTCGCGCCGACGCCCATAAGCCCGTTATAATACGCGCGATGGATTCGCAGTCGCAGGCGCGCTTGGTCGCCGACTATATTGAGGAGCTTACTTGCGGGGCGCATCCGCCTTACAAGCTTTCAGACATAGCAATTTTGTACCGCGCCCATTTTCAGGCGATGGATATGCAGCTTCAAATGCAGTACCGCAACATTCCTTTTGCAATCACAAGCGGCTTGAAATTCTTTGAGCAGGCGCACATAAAGGACGCGGTTTCGCAGATAAAATTTGCGGCAAACCCGAGGGACTTCGTATCATTTGCGAGGTTTGTGAAGTTTCTGCCCAAAATCGGAGATAAAACCGCGCAGAAGATTTACGAAAAAGCCGTGTCGGTTGCCGAAAAATCGAAGATTTCCATTATCGAGGCAATGGCGGCAAAAGAGGTATTGGCGAAAGTCCCCGAGGCGGCGCGTTCGATTTTCCCGAGCGTTGCGGCGGGGCTTTTGGACGTCAGCCTTGCCGTCAGAAAGTCGCGCGCGCAAAATCTTCCCGCCGCCGACTTGTTTGAAAAGAGCGTTCCCGCCATGAAGCCCAAGGACATGGTGAGAACCGTTTGCGATTCATGGTATTCGGACTGCATGAAAAATACCTATGAGGATTGGCAGGACAGGGTGAAGGATTTTGATTCCCTTTATGAATACGCTTCCAGATTTCCCGACATAGACATGTTTTTGGCGAGCGCGTCTTTGGAAATATCGGAAGGAGCGGGGCGTGACGAAAAGCAGGCATTCGGCGACAGAGCAAGCCTTATGACAGTGCATCAGGCAAAGGGCTTGGAGTTTCCCGTGGTTTTCATAATAGGAGCCGCGGAGGGAATGTTCCCGCTTGAAAGGTGCATCGAAGAGGGCGACGTGGAGGAGGAGCGCAGGCTGTTTTATGTGGCGAGCACGCGCGCTAAAGACCTGCTTGTCATAACATATCCGAGGGTCACTTTCGGCAAGGGACATTCCGACTTGCGCGAGCCGAGCCGTTTTTGGCACGACATCGACAGTGATTTATATGAAAGAAATTATTGACGAAATATTAAAAAGAACTTACAACAAAAAAGAAACATCAATTTTATGTCGTTAATTAACAGATTATCAGCAAGGCTTCAAAACCATCCCAAGAGAGTCGTTTTCCCCGAAGGCGAAGACGCGAGAATCATAAAGGCGGCGCGCATGTTCGCAAGCCGCAGGCTGGGTGTGCCGATTTTAATCGGAAGTCGCCCGAAAATTGAAGAACAGGCAAAGTCAATGGAGCTTCCTCTCGACGGAATACGCATACTCGAAATCGATAAAAGCGACGATTTCGGCGATTTGCTGAAAATTCTCAAGGGAATGCCAAAATTCAGGCAGATGGAAGTCTCGGACGTTGAACGCTTTTTGCGCAATCCGAATTATTTTGCAACCATGATGCTTGCGACTGCCCGCGCCGACGCGATGGTTTCGGGGGTAACCCAGTCTTCCGCAAGCTCGCTTCGTCCCGTCTTCCAGCTTATATCGCTTCAAAAGGGCTTTAAGACGGCGTCTTCAATGATGATTGTCGAAACAAACAACGAAAAACTCGGCACCAACGGATTGCTCTTCCTTTCCGACTGCGGCGTCATTCCCGAACCCACGGAAGAACAGCTTGCGGATATTGCCATCACCACCGCAAAGCTTGCAAACCACTTGACGGGCGAGCCTTCAAAAGTGGCGATGCTAAGCTTCGTTTCAAAACTTCAAGTGGCAAAGACAAACAGCGTGCTGAAAGTCAAGGCGGCGACGGCTCTCGTGCATCAGAGGGCGATGTCGGAAGCCTGCGAAATAGAAGTTGACGGAGAATTGCAGGTTGACTCCGCGCTCATTCCCGAAGCCGCGAAAGTAAGGGGCATCAATAGCTCCGTTGCCGGCAAGGCGAATGTGCTGATTTTCCCCGACTTGAATTCGGGCAACATATCTTCAAAATTTTTGAGCATTGTCGGATGCAGAACTTACGGGCAGATTGTGACGGGGCTTGTAAAGCCCTTTGCGGAAGTTCCGCGAAGCGCGCTTACCGAAGATATTTTCGGCGCGGCGGTCATTGTTGCGGCGCAGGCTGTTGACATGAAGTACTTGTATCCCGATTCCTAAAAAGTTTATCATTATTTTTTGCGGCATTCGCGCGTTGGTGCGGTGCCGCTTTTTTTGTGTTGTCGGAATTGCCGCGCCTTTGGTTTTTTTATTGAAGTTTGCGGCGTTTAATGGCATATTTAAATAATTATCTTAACTTAACTGAAAATTAAACCATGAAAAAGTTATTGTTTTTATTGTTGGCGGGGGGATTCGCCTTTACGGGGTCTTTTGCAAAAAATGCTGATTTTCTCGATAGTAAATTCGTTTTTGAAGACATCGAAACTTTTAAGATTAACAAGGAAGAACCGCGCGCGTTCTTTATTTCTTATCCAAACTTTGAGCTTGCCGCAAAACCGATTTCGGCGGCCGACATCGGGAAAATTTACGACACCCCGAATTATATGCTCTTAAACGGCGATTGGAAATTTCTTTTTCTTGAAAACGAAAAGCTCTTTAAAAGCGAATATGTTTCGGCAACTTTTGACGACTCCAAATGGGATATTTTGGACGTGCCCGATACTTGGCAAGCCAAGGGCTATGACAGGATTTTTTACAACAACACGACTGCAGAGTTTCAGTTCCACAAAGACGGCTCTTGGATAAAAGGCTATGGCGACGACGGCAAGGAAAACCCGAGTGAAGCCATCTTAAACCCTGTAATTCCCGAAGAGCACCGCGAAGTTGCAGTTTATCGCCGCGATTTCAATCTGCCTGAAAACTGGAATGGGCGCGCGGTATTTATTCGCTTTAACGGTGTGCGTACGGGCTTTAAGGTTTTTGTTAACGGAAAGTTTGCGGGATATGCAGAAGATTCTTTCACCCCGTCTGAATTTAACATAACGCCGCTTTTGAAAAAGGGCAAGAATTCTGTCGCTGTGGAAGTCTTCAAATATTCCACGGGCGGATTTTTTGAAATGCAGGACATGCCGCACATGTCGGGCATAATCCGCGACGTCATGCTGATTTCGCGCCCCGAAACTTACATTCGCGATTATTATGCTCCTGTGTTTTTCTCAGAGGATTTGTCTTCGGCAAAAATAAAGTTGGAGACGTTTATAAAAAATCTTTCGGAAAAATCGGCGTCGGGACTCGTTTTGAAAGCCGACATAATTGACGAACAGGGCAACAAATTAAATTCCAAAACTTTGCTTGAAAAGAAAATACCGCAAATACAAACTTCAAAAGAAATAAAAATATCAGCCGATATTGGCGCGAAAAATTTTAAGCTGTGGTCGCCCGACAAACCGAATTTGTACGCCATTTTAATTACGCTTTCCGATGCGGAAGGCAAAACGCTTGAAACCGTCAGGGCGGATTTTGCTTTCAGGAAATTTGAGGTCAGGGGTACGGGTATTTTCTTGAATAACCGGCCTGTGCTTTTCAAGGGGGTAAACCGCCACGACTGGTCTCCCGACAAGGGCAAAACTTGCGAATTTAAATGGCAAAAGCGCGACGTCGAGCTTATGAAGCGCATCAATATCAACGCAGTACGCACTTCCCACTATCCCAACGACGACACTTTTTACATGCTCTGCTCCCGCTACGGTTTGATGGTCTTGGACGAGTGCAACCAAGAGCAACACGGTTATAGAAACACGGGTCCGCTTGATTTTGACAAATTCATTCCCGCGAGCGTTGACAGAATGCGCAATATGGTTTTCCGCGACAGGAATATTCCGTGCGTTATGATATTTTCAGTGGGCAACGAATCTGCGGGGCGCATTGTGAAGGGGCATGGAGAAATGGCGAAAGTCGTGCGGGACAACGCCCCGTTGCACTATGTGCATTCCGAAGCCGAAGTTTGGCATAAAATGAACGGCGAAGACAAGGGATTCTCCGATTTCGCATCTCCAATGTATGGCGGCGTTGACAGAATGAACGAATATTTGCGCAAGATTCAAAAGAAAGTGCCGTTTTTCTTTTGCGAGTACGCGCACGCGATGGGAAATTCCATTGGCAACTTGAAAGGCAAGTGGGATTTAATAAGAACTAATGCCGACTGTCTGCACGGCGGTTTTATTTGGGACTGGGTTGACCAGTCGCTTTATTTGCCGCGCGAAGACGGTTCGGGAAAGCTATATCTCTCGGACGGGCGCGATTGGAAGACATCTCCGTCCGCGGGCAATTTCTGCTCAAACGGCATAGTCCGCGCCGACAGAACTTTCTTTGCCAAGTATCACGAAGTGGGGCGCGTTTACCAAGACATTCAGGTTTCGCGCCCGAATGGCGAAAACCCGAAGCTAATCAAAATTTCAAATGAATTTTTCGACACGAATTTAAACGAGTTCGACGCAAAAATAGTTGTTGAATGCAACGGTAAGCAGGTCTTTGAAAAAACGCTTGATGCCATCGACTTGCCTGCGGGAAAATCGACAGAAATTGAATTAGACATTCCCGAATTTGGCGGCGGCGGAGAATATTTTTACTCAGTGGTTTTTACGCGCAAGGCGGATACTTTGTTCGCAAAGAAAGGCGATAAAGTTTCAAGCACCCAGTTTAAGCTGAAAGGCGGCGAGCCTTTGAAAGAAATGAAAATCGCAAACCGCGGCAAAATCGAAGTTTCAAAAAATGGCGATGCCGTGTTGGTGAAGGCGGGGAATTATGTTTACGAATTCGACGCTGAAAACGCCTGCTTGAAAAGCTTGAAGCGCGGCAGGGATTTCATTATAACTTCGCCCGTTCTTTTTGACATTTCAACCGCCTACATCGACAACGAAAGGCGCGGAGAAGTTGCAAGGGAATGGAGCGGCAGAAATCTTGGAAAATTGAAGCACATTAAGCCGTCTTTAAAAATAGAAAAGCAGGGCTTAAATGCGGCAAGAATCACATGCTCTGAAATTCTCGCAAACAATGACGGCGAAGGCTTTGCAAATGAGTTTGTATATACGATTTTGCCTGACGGAACTATGCAGGTTGTTGCAACTTGCCAAAAGATAAATGAAACGCCACGGAATTTAAACGTGGCAAGAATAGGCTTAAAAATGGGGCTTAATCCGAAACTCGAAAATGTAAAGTATTTCGGGCGCGGCGGCTTTGCAAATTACGAGGACAGGAAAGAAGCGGCGGATGTCGGGCTTTACTCCTTGAAGGTAAAAGACTTTATGGAAGACTATTCCTTGCCGCAGGATACGGGCAACCGCGAAGAAGTCCGCCAAATGAAAGTTACCGATGAAAACGGCTTGGGCATTATTGTTTCCGCTGTCGAAAAACCATTGCCGATGGCGATATTGCCCTACACTCAGGAAGAACTTTTAAGCGCAAAGCATCCGCACAACTTAAAAGAGCCGACGCAAAACGAGCTGAGAATTGCATGGAGGGTAAGGGGGCTTGGCAACAATGCCTGCGGTCCATCTACGCGCAATCAGTTTAAGCCTGATTTCAAGGGGGCTGTTTCCTGGACTTTCGTCTTGAAGCCGGTAAGCTCGAAGGCGCAGAAAGCGGACGGAATTTTCCCGAAACAGTATTCTTACAAGCCACTTGAAAACGCTGAAAATTTGTTAGTTGAAGAGCTTATGCCAAAGCCTTTGGGCAGGTGGGTTTCGGAAAATGCGAAAGTTTCGTATTCTTCCATTGACGAAAAATGGTCTCCCAAAAAGGACAATTTGATGAGTTCGGGGGACGGCGTTTTCTCTTTCCACACGCTTAAAGAGAGAAATCCGCATTTGACGGTCGAGCTTGAACGCGCGGAGGAAATCGTTTCTGTTGAAATTGTAAACCGGGCAGACGCCCAGGGCGACAGAACCACGCGCCTTAGAATGTTTGTTTCCGAAAACGGCAGGGACTGGAAACGCGTATGGTCTTGCGAGGACTACAAAAGCAAGTGGATTGTGAATTTTGAAAATCCGATTAGGGCGAAATATGTAAGGCTTATGCTCGACAAAACGGAAATATTCCATTTAAAGCGGCTTAGAATATTTGCCAAATAGTTTGCAAAAAAAATTCGCTTAACAAATTTAAGCGAATTTTTTTTGAAGTTTTATGAATTAGTATATGAACAAAAGCTCGCGGTATTTTGGAAGCGGCCAGAGAGAGTCTTCCACAATTCCTTCCGCCTTGTCCACGCATTTGCGAAGATGCGCCATTTTCTCTTTTATCTTTTCTATGTCGGCCTTCTTTTCAAATTCCGCCTCGAGAGATTTTGTGGCGTTTAGAACTTCGGAAAGCGAGTCTGCCGCGCATTTGCCGATTTCATCGGTTGCCGCGTTTTTCCAAGGCGAATTTGCTGCGGAGGAGAGCTTTGACAAATAGGCGGATATCGCGGGTATTATCATGGTGCGCGAAATGTTTATAGAAAGCCCCGCCTCGATTAGAACTTTTCGGGTAAATTCCTCAATAAACACTTCGTAGCGCGAAACCATTTCCACCCTGTTTAGCACTCCGTACTTTTCAAACATCGCGATGTTCTTCTCGTCAAGGAGCGGCTTTAAGGCTTCGGGAGTCGTGCGCAAGTTCGGAAGCCCTCTGCGCTTTGCTTCTTCCTTCCATTCCTCTTTGTAGCCGTCTCCGTTGAAAATAATTCTTTTATGCGCTTTTATGATTTCGCTCAGCTTCTTTTGCAGCCCCTTTTGGAATTCTTCTTTCGGCAGGCTTTCAAGGTAAGTTGAAATTTCGTCGAAAGCTTCGGCGACAATCGTGTTTAGCATTATGTTCGGATTTGCGCACGACTGCGAAGAGCCCGCCGCGCGGAATTCAAACTTGTTGCCCGTGAACGCGAACGGGCTTGTGCGGTTGCGGTCGGTGACGTCTGCGGGCAGAGCGGGCAGGGTATCGACGCCGACTTTTATTTGGCTTCCGTGCTTGCTCGATTTTGCCTCGCCTTTTTCAAGCTGTTCGATGATGTCGGTAAGCTGGTCGCCCAAAAAGATTGAAATGATTGCAGGAGGAGCTTCGTTTGCGCCCAGACGGTGGTCGTTCCCCGCGTTTGCGGTTGAGCTTCTAAGAAGGTCGGCATGTTCGTCAACCGCCTTTATTATCGCGCATAGAACCGTAAGGAATATCGCGTTTTCGTGCGGGTTATTGCCGGGGTTTAGCAGGTTTTTTTCGCCTACTGAAATCGACCAGTTGTTGTGCTTGCCCGATCCGTTTACGCCTTCAAACGGCTTTTCATGCAGAAGGCAGACCAAGTCGTTGCGGTCTGCAATCTTTTGCAGGGTTTCCATCGTCACCATATTGTGGTCAACTGCAACGTTAAGCTCCTCGAATACGGGGGCGATTTCAAACTGCGCGGGGGCGACTTCGTTGTGGCGGGTTTTTGCGGGAATGCCCATGCGCCACAATTCCTTTTCGACTTCGCTCATGAAGTTTAGTATGCGCGGCTTTATCGCGCCAAAGTAGTGGTCTTCGAGCTGCTGGTGCTTTTGCGGGGGCGCGCCGAAAAGCGTTCTTCCCGTTTGCATCAAGTCGGGGCGCAACATGTAAAGAGCCTTGTCTATTAAGAAATATTCCTGTTCAGCGCCGAGAGTTACCGACGGCTTTGCATCGCTTTCTTCCCCGAAGCATTTTAAAAGGCGTTTTGCCTGCTGACCCAAAACCTGCATTGAGCGCAGCAGGGGCGTTTTTTTGTCGAGGACAACTCCTGTGTACGAGCAGAATGCGGTGGGTATGCAAAGGGTTGCAACTTTGCCAGTGCGCTTTATGAATGCGGGGGATGTCGGGTCCCAGGCGGTGTAGCCCCTCGCTTCAAAAGTGGAGCGCAATCCGCCGGAGGGAAAACTCGAGGCGTCGGGCTCTCCAACTATCAAGTTTTTACCTGAAAAGCGCGTGATGGCGTTGCCGATTTCCCCGCTCGGGTCGAGGAATGAATCGTGCTTTTCCGCGCTCAGCCCGTTGAGCGGCAGAAACCAATGCGTGTAGTGCGTGACGCCTCTTTCCATCGCCCATTTTTTCATTGCGTGAGCGACGTCGTTTGCTATTGAAGAATCAATCGGAGTTCCCGCGTTTATGGTTTCCACCAGCTTTTTGTAGGCGGGGCGGGGCAGATACTGTTCCATTGCCCTTATGCCGAATACGTCTTTGCCGTATTCTTTGTCTATTTCGTACTGCGGAGTATTGTCGCTGCATTCGACTTTTCGTTCGGCAATTTTTGCTATCGCTAATTTTCTGCTGTTCATTTTTTGTTTCTGTTAAAAATTTTTTCGGCGCGGAAATTTTGTCCGCAACGATTATTTTATACATTCTTTATAAGAGAGTTTTTTCATTTTTAAAGTATAAAAAACAAGCCGTTTTGTTTTTTTGGCTGGACTTTTAAATCTTATTGGATTTTTATTTTATTCCTAATTTCTGTTTAGAAGGATTTACTAAATTATGAAAAACATGCTAAAAACTACACTATTTGCGGGCGTTGCAGCAATGCTCGCTCCGTTTACGTTCGCGGCTGACGCCGCCCAACCCGCGGCACAACAGCCGCAGCAGGCTGAAAAAAGCTTCTTGAGCGCAGACAAGTTCTCCGCTTCTGTTTCTTTCGCCTATGAAAGCAACTATGTTTTCCGCGGCATCAGGGAAGCGCAAGACTCTCTCCAGCCCGAAGTTGAAGTTGCATACGCCATTACAGACGCTCTCGGCGCGTATATCGGCGTTTTCAACAACTCTCCTCTGGACGACAACTATACTGAAACCGACATCAACCTCGGCATGACATACCAGGTTGCGGCGTTTACGTTTGACTTGGGCTACACGCTCTACTGGAACACCTCTTTGGGCGCAAAGAAAGCCTGCAAGTTCGACACAACAAACGAACTCAAAGTCGGCGTTTCTTACGACACAAGCGAACTCTTGGGCGACTTTGCTGTAACTCCGAGCCTCTATTACTATTACGACTTTGACATGGAATGCAATACGGTTGAAGTTTCTTTGGACTATTCTGCTCCGATTTCAAAGTGGATTTTGGGCGAAGGCAAAGATTTCTTGTCATTGGACACTTCAATCTATTACGGATACAGAAACGGCAGCCGCTTTAAGACTGACAATGTTGTTTACCACGACTCGAACGGCTACAGCTATGTCGGCATCAACGCCGATCTCGTTTTGCGCGTGAATGAAATTTGCGCTTTGTCTTTCGGCGTTCGCTGGGCAAATGTAAATGCGCACTCTTCTGCCGCGACAGAAACCCGCCCCTTCGGAAAGTATGCCGACACTGTATGGTTTGGCACTTCCATGACAATGGGCTTCTAATTTAAGCGACATAATATCGCGCGGCGCATCGCTTTTAAGCGTTGTCCGCGTTGCAATAAAAAAGGCGGTTGGGATACATTCCCTGCCGTCTTTTTTAATTTTTTTTGTGTTTTGGGGACAAAAAAAGCGGAGAAGTAAAATTCTCCGCTTTTTGTTAAACTAATTATTATCTTGCGCCTGCTTTTACGGCGTTTGGAATATTATTTGAAATATCGACATTCTTGACTTGCTTTGTCTTGACCTTGACCAATCTGCGGGCGCGGCGGATTTTGCGGTCAAGCTTGTCGGCAAGCTCGTTTATGGACTTGTACATGTCGCTTGAAGCGATGCTTATCACCATGTCGGGACCTTCAATTTCAATTCGCCCTTTCGCAATGAATTCGTCTTCATGGTTGCGGTTCGGGCTGTACTCCAAGTCAATTCTTAGTCTTATGATTTTTTCCTGGTGCTTGAAAAGTTTTTCCATCTTTGAATAGACTTCCTGCTTCAATGAGTCTGTCAATTCGAGGTTCTGTCCGGAGATGATGATTTCGTTGTTGTTCATGTTTTCCTTTCTGTTATGGCTTGATGCCGTGATGAAATTGTGAAATTATCTTTGCCAATATGAATATCGGCAATTCGCAAAAGAAAATAAAGAGCTCCGTAAAAGAAAATCGCAAAACGAGGAAAATTCTCGAACACTTGTCCCGAAACTACAATGCCGTCATCTTGACGGGAGGAAGTTCGGGAATAGGTCGCTCTTTTCTTGAACTGGTTTATAGATTACCAAAAAATATTTTAATATGCAACATTTCTCGTTCGGAAAGTGAAAAATTTTTTGAAAGGGAAAACGTTTTCGACTTTAAATGCGACTTATCTTGCTTATCGCAAATAGATTGCGCATTTGGTGGGATTTTAGAAAAAATCAAAAAAAACGCCGAAAAAAACGCAGATTTCCCGAAAAACAGAAAAATTCTGCTCATAAACAATTCGGGATTTGGCGGATACGGGCTCTTCCCCGAGCCGAATTTGGAGCATAACGCAAACATGATAGACGTAAACGTCCGCGCCCTGACTTACCTCAGCGGAAAATTTATCGGCTTAATCCGCGAAAACGGCGGCGGAATCATAAATGTTGCAAGCACCGCGGCGTGGCAGCCGTGCCCGTATTTGAGCGTTTACGGGGCGACGAAGTCTTATGTCATGAATTTTTCCCTCGCGCTTGACTATGAATTGCGCAAGTTCGGGGCGACCTGCCTTTGTCTTTGCCCGGGTCCGACGACGTCGAATTTTTTCAGGCGCGCGGGGTTTGACAAACGTCCGTTGAAGTCGAATTTCGGGCATGGGCCTGAACAAGTCGCGGAAGCCGCCCTGTACGCTTTTTGCGCCGGAAAAAATTTAAAGGTTGTAGGATTGTTAAATTCTGTGCTAACATTCATAAATTATTTAATACCGCGAAGCGTAATGGCAAAAATTGCGGGTGCGATTTTGGCCAAAGTTCGCCAATAAATTAAAAATACCGATTATGGCAAAGTTTCAAAAAGTTGCAGTGTTGGGCGCGGGCGCGTGGGGAAGCTCGCTTGCAATTATTCTTTCAAAAAACATACAGAATGTTTCCGTTTGGGCAAGAGAACCCGAAGTTGTGGATTCCGTAAAAAAATCGCGGACGAACTCGCTTTTTCTTCCCGATATCGAAATTCCTGAAAATGTGGCGTTCACAAACAATCCGCAGGAAGCCATAGAAAATTCCGAGCTTTTGGTTTGGGGCGTTCCCATACAGTATCTCGACGCAACCGCCAAGAAATTTTCGCCCTTCGTTAAAGATGGCGCAATTATGATAAATGCGGGCAAGGGCATTGAAATCGGCACTTGGCGCAGGCCTTCGCAAGTTCTTAAAGCGTGCGTTGCCCATTCGGGGGCTTGCGGCTCCATTATGGGGCCTAACATTGCTTTTGAAGTGGCAAAGGGCAAGTATGCGGAAGCAGTTGTCGCCCTTGAAGACAGGGTTTCTGCCGAAATGGCGGCAGAGGCTTTCACGACCCCGACTTTCAATGTGCGTCCCACTCAGGACGTTGTCGGCGTGGAAGTGGGTGCGGCATTGAAAAACATCGTGGCTCTTGCCGCGGGTTTTTGCGACGGCATGAATTTGGGCGCGAACACGAAGGCAATCATTATGGCGCGCGGATTTCAGGAAATCTACCGCGCATCGGCTTCTCTTGGCGCGTGGAGCGATTCTTTCATAAAGGAATCTGCAATATTGGGGGACGTTCTCACAACTTGCATGAGCCCCGATTCGCGCAATCGCAGGACTGGCGAACAGCTCGGAAAGGGCGCGAGCGTTGAGGCGGCTTTGGCGGCGTTAAACGGCAGGGTTTGCGCGGGTTTGGAGACCATTCAAATTTGCAGGATGTTTGAGAAAAACGGCTTGAAACTGCCGATAATGTCAACCTTGTGCGATTTGTCGGAAGGCAAAATCGACCGCGCTACCTGTTTAAAGCGTATGCTTTGCGCGTAGCAGGTTTACGCGCGCTTTTTCCATGAAAAAAGTTTTGATTGCTCTAACGGGGTCGATAGGCGCGGGCAAGAGTGCCTTGGGCAAGGCGTTTGAAGAGTGCGGCGCATGTGTTTTGGACGCCGACAAGCTTTCAAAGCGCGTTTTGTTTGAAGACGAAAGCGCGGTAAAGGAAGTTTACGCGCTTTTTAAGGAAGATGGGTTTACAGACGGAAAGCCCGATGCAAAGAAGATTGCAAGCATTGTGTTTTGCGACGCCCGAAAGCTTGCCTTGCTTGAAAACATCATACATCCGCGCGTAGAAAAACTTTGGAAGGACGCTTGCAAGAGCGGCGTTTGCGTGGTTGAAGTTCCGCTTCTTTTTGAAAAAAATCTTGAAAAGGAATTCGATTTTTGCATTACTGTTTTTTGTAGCGAGGATTTGCGGAGGAGAAGGCTCTTGAAAAGAGGTCTTTCGGAGCGTGAAATTGACAGGCGCGATTCATTTCAAATGCCGCAATCCGATAAAGTCGCCCGTTCGCACGCCGCGTTTTTCAATGACGGCGACGCCTCTTTTTTAAAGGCTCAGGCGGAGTTGTTTTTGGCGCGCCTTTAATATTTTCAATCTGTTTTGTTTAAAATAAGTTTTTTATGGACGAAATAAATCCCGAACAAGAAGCAATCGGCGAAACAATGCCGCAACCGGCCCCAAAAAAGAGAAGAGGGCGCAAACCAAAAGCACTGAAAGAAGCGGAGCTTGCCGCCGAACTCGCATTGAAGTCGGAATCCGCTCCTGCCGAAGAAGACATTGCGCGGGAAAAAGATGCAAAGGAGCCTTTAATCGAACCCCGTTCGGAAGAAGAGTCGCCCTCTGAAATTTCCGAACCTGAAACGCAGGACGCCTACGACGAAGAGGCGGAGTACGAATCTTACAGCCGCCGTAACCGCGAGCGCGAAAACAACATTAGAAACGACGAGTTTTCTTTCACGGGCGGAAGCGAATACGAGGAGCCCGAATCGGAAGAAAACAGCGATGGCGACGAAATCCCCACGCATTTTTCCACCGAGCTTGCCGACTTGGAGCAGGATTCCTACCGAAATCGGGAAGACGATTTAGACGATGCCGCAGAAGAGGCGGAAAGTCATCCGCAACAGCAGTTCCGCCAGTATCAAAACAACAGGAGCCAAAACAACCGCAACAAGTTTAACCGCAACCAGCGCAATCAGCCGCGCCAAAATTTCAACGCTCAGCGCGGTCAGCAAAACCAGCGTTCCCAGCAGAATTTGCGCAACGCTCAAAATTCGCGCAGTCAGCAAAACCAGCGCAATTCCCAAAACCAGCGCGCTCAGCAGAAAAACACCCGCAAGTGGATGAAATTCGGCGACCGCGATATTCAGGAATCTTTTAATCCCGAAGCCTATTCGGACTTTGCAGAAATTGGAAATTCCGAAAAATTGAGGGAGTTTGTCGAAAATAATATAACAGAAGAGACGCCGATTTTCGACTATTCGTCTTTTTACGGGCTTTCAAGAAACGAGCTTCAGCAAAAGCTTGACGAAATCGGTGTTGAATTTGACAGATTTTCGGGTGTGGACGCTATGTTTGTTTCATTTTTGAAGCATGTGCGCGGCAAGCACGGCGCAATTTCAGTCGAGGGCATTTTGGACGTGTTTGAGGGAGGCTTGGGAGGCGCGATATGTTTTGCATGCGACAGCTACAAGTTGAAAAAATACTGCGTTTTCGTTCCGCAAAAAGTAATTGAGCAAAACGGCTTGCTGCGCGGATGCAAAGTCAAGGGGCTTGCTGTTGTTCAGGACCGTTCGGCGGATGAGGCAAACGGCGGAGTTTCGAAAAACGCCTTGGAGTCGGAAGCTTCGATTGCGGAACCCAAAGAGGAATATCCCGTAAAGGCTCCCGTTTTGGTAAAGGTTGAAAGCGTGATGGATATGGACGTTGAAGATGCCCGCGCGCTCACTCCTTTTAACGAGCTTACTCCGTACTATCCCACACGCAGAATCATTCTTGAAGCCGAACCGAATTGCGGATGGGACAATTTGTCGATGAGGGTTGTCGATTTGCTTGCGCCTATCGGCTTTGGTCAGAGGGCTTTGATTGTTGCACCTCCCAGAACGGGCAAAACCGTCCTCATGCAGGGCATGGCAAAGTCTATACGCAGAAATGTCCCCGACGCGCATTTGATTGTTTTAATGGTTGACGAACGCCCCGAAGAAGTGACGGATTTCAAAAGGAGCGTTGACGCCGAAATAATTGCGTCCACTTTTGATGAAGATGCGTTCAGCCATGTGCATGCCGCTGAAATGGTCATAAGCAAGGCTCGCAGAATGGTGGAGGCGGGAAAGGACGTCATAATTCTTTTAGACTCCATAACGCGCCTTGCAAGAGCCTATAACGCACTTATGCCGAACAGCGGCAAGATAATGTCTGGCGGCGTTGAAGCAGGCGCGCTTCAAAAGCCGAAGAGATTTTTCGGCTCTGCCAGAAACATCGAAGGCGGCGGCTCGCTCACCATTATCGGCACTGCACTCGTTGAAACAGGCTCGAAAATGGACGAAGTCATATTCGAGGAGTTCAAGGGAACAGGCAATTTAGAGCTGCATTTGGACAGGTCTTTGGTGGAAAAGAGGATTTTCCCCGCGCTTAACATCGAAAAAAGCGGAACGCGAAAGGAGGAACTGCTCTACCATCCCGATGAAATGAGCAAGATTTACCAGCTCAGAAGGGCGATGAAAGGCGTTCCGAGCGCGGAATCAATGGAGCTTTTGCTGCAAAGATTAAAAAAAGTGAAAACAAATGTTGAATTTCTCGTAGGAATCAATAGATAGTATATCTGTTTACTCTATTTCATCTATTCACAAGAACAAATATATGACATCGGCGGACGATTTTATTATCCAATTATTGTCGGACAAAGGTTTGGTTAGTGCGGATGTAATAAGCGGCGCGCGGTCCCAGCTCGAAGGGGAAGGGGTTGGCGTTGACGTTATTGACTCCCGCATAATCGACCTGCTTGTCGAAAAAAAATACACTCGTTTTGAAGACATTGTGCATGCGCTAAGCGAAGAATTCGGAATTCCCGAAATCGACTTGAACGATTTGCGCATTGAAGACGATGTAAAGAAGCTCCTTCCAAAGGAAGAAGCCTTAAAGTACGGAGTGTTCCCTATTTCCGTGCATGAGGGGCAGCTCGAAATCGCAATAAGCGACCCTCTCAACGTAAACGCTTCCGACGATATAAGCCACTTGGTGGGAATGCCGCTTGACATGCGCCTTGCGTCTCCCGACGCAATCAAAAGGGCTATTGAGGAGCATTACGGCTCGTCCACTTACGATGGAATGTTTGAGGGCGTTGGCGATTCTTCAGACGGCGGCATTGCAATAGAAGAGGGGGCAAGCGAAGAGGAAGCCCCGATTATCCGTTATGTACATAAGCTCATAACCGAGGCGGTTCGCCGCAGGGCGTCCGACATTCACTTGGAGCCTCTTGAAAAGCGTTTCAGAGTCCGCTACCGCATCGACGGCGTTTTGATCGAAGTTGAAAATCCGCCGAAGCGTTTGCAGCCTTCTATTATTTCCCGCCTGAAGCTGATGGCAAACATTTCCATTGCGGAAAAGAGAATTCCGCAAGACGGGCGCATTCAAATCGCGTACGAAAAGAAAGACATCGACTTGCGCGTTTCGAGTCTGCCCACCGTTTACGGGGAATCCATCGTCATGCGTATTCTCGACAAGGAAGGCTTGCGTTTGGGCTTGCCCGAGCTTGGCTTTTTCTCTGACGACCAAACTGTTTTCGAGCGCGTGGTCAGCATGGCGGACGGCATATTCTTGGTAACAGGTCCGACGGGTTCAGGCAAATCCACAACGCTCTATTCTGCAATCAATTTCTTAAACCACCCCGACAGAAAAATCATCACGGTTGAAGACCCTGTCGAATACCAGATGTCGGGCGTAAACCAAGTACAGGTTAAGCGCGAGGTAGGCATGACTTTTGCGGCGGCTCTGCGCTCAATGTTGCGCCAAGCGCCAAACATAATAATGGTTGGCGAAATTCGCGACTTGGAAACAGCTGAAATTGCAATCAATGCTTCTCTTACGGGGCACATGGTGTTCTCCACACTCCACACGAACGATGCGGCAAGTGCGGTGACGCGTCTTGTCGATATCGGCGTAAAGCCGTTCCTTGTGTCGGCTTCTTTGCGAGCCGTTTTGGCGCAGCGTCTCGTAAGAAAAAGCTGCGCTCAGTGCAAGGAAAGCTATATTCCCGATTCCAAGGTTTTGCAGGCTTTGAACATCAATGAAATCGAAGCCGCCAAGATGTCGTTTATGAAGGGCAGGGGATGCCCCAAGTGCAACGGCATCGGCTACAAGGGTCGAATGGGATTGTTTGAAATCTTCCTCGTAAACGAAGAATTGCAGCAAATGGTTTATGAAGGCAGAACTTTGGTTGAAATCCGCCAAAAGGCGCGCGAACTCGGCATGAGAACAATGCGCGAAGACGGCATTCGCAAAATTTCGAGCGGGCTTACCACTCCTGACGAAGTTCTGAAAGTCACAATGAACGAGGCTGATTAAAAATAGCAAAGGAATTTCAAAATGTTTGAAGACCACAATAGCACCGTTTACGAAATAATGCTTGCGTCCAATTTGATAGACAAGGCGCAGCTTGACGATTTAAATCAAACGCACGTCGATACAGGCAAGTCGCTTGCCGATGTAATCATAGGTTCGGGTTTGGTTGAAAAAAATGCCTTTTTGCAGGCAATCGCGGACAATTTGAGCTATGAATACATGCCTGCTCTTCCCTCCGACATTCCTCAGGAAGTTTCCAAGCAAATTAGGGCGCAGGTAGCGAGAATGTACGGGGTTGTCCCGCTTGAATGCACCGACACCACGATAAAAGTTCTGGCAATGGATCCCTTCAACAACTCCATTGTTGACGACTTGACATTCTCTTTGAACAAGGATGTTTCGATTGTCGTGGCAGATCCCGCGGCGGTTGAAAATCTGTTAAAACAGATTTATGGGGAAGAAGATTCGAGCATAGACGAGCTTCTTTCCGAAATTTCAGGGGTTAATTTCGGCGAAGGCGATATGTCCGAAAACGACATATCCAACATGGCGAACGAAACGCCGATTATCAGGTTCGTAAACCTCGTTTTGCAGCAGGCAATTCGCGACAAGGCGTCCGACATACACTTCGAGCCTTTTGAGGACTGCTTCCGCATACGCTACCGTATCGACGGCGCGCTCTACGAAATGGCTCCTCCTCCCAAAAGCCTGGCATTGCCCGTTATTTCCCGCGTCAAGGTTTTGGCTAATTTGAACATCGCCGAAACCCGCATTCCGCAGGACGGCAGAATTAAAATGTCGATTTCGGGAAGACCGATTGACTTGCGCGTATCTACTCTTCCGACGCAGTTCGGCGAATCCGTGGTGCTTCGTATTCTCGACAAGTCCGTCGTAAACCTCGACCTCGATATGCTCAGCATGTCCGACGAAGTAAAGTCGAACATTCGCAGGCTTGTAAATCTGCCAAACGGAATTTTCATCGTAACAGGCCCTACGGGTTCAGGTAAGACTACAACGCTTTACTCCGCATTGCGCGAAGTCAACACCGTTGACGTCAAGATTTTGACGGCTGAAGACCCTGTCGAATACGAAATCGACGGCATCATGCAGGTTCAAATCAACCACCATGTGGGCTTGGACTTCGCAAGCGCATTGCGCTCCTTCCTGCGTCAGGACCCCGACAAGATAATGGTCGGCGAAATCCGCGACTTGGAAACTGCGCAGATTGCGGTTCAAGCGTCCCTCACGGGGCACGTCGTTTTGGCGACTTTGCACACAAACGACTCTCCGGGCGCGGTGACAAGACTTATGGATATGGGGCTTGAACCTTATCTTATCGCGGCTTCTCTTGAAGGCGTTTTGGGTCAGCGTTTGGTTAGAAAAATATGCCCGTCATGCAAGACGGCTTACGAACCCGACCAGGAGCTTATCGACATGCTCGGCGTTGACCCGATAGAAATTGCCGACAAGCAGTTTTTCTTCGGCAAGGGATGCCCCGAATGCGCAAACTCCGGCTACCGCGGCAGACAGGGCTTGTTCGAGCTTCTTTTGGTAAACGACGCGCTGCGCCAGCTCATCACCGCCCGCGCTCCGACTCTTGTCTTGAAGCAAAAGGCAATAGAACTCGGAATGCGCACTTTGCGCGACGACGGCTTGCGCGCTATATTCGACGGCGCGACGACGGTTGAAGAAGTTTTGAAGTACACCTAATTTCAATAAAGGCACATTATGGCAAAATTCAGATATATAGGAAAAAACAAGGACGGCAAAGAGGTAAACGACGTCATTGAAGCTTCGAGCGAAGCCAATGCCCGTATGCAGCTTGGTTCGAGCGGCATAAAAGTCGCCCGAATCGCCGAACTTACGGAAGGCGAATTGGCAAAGAAACCAAAAAAAGCGTTGTTCGGTACGGGTGTCTCAAACGAAAATGTGACAATATTTTCGCGACAGCTTGCGACGCTTTTGAAGGCGGGCTTGCCTCTTTTGCGTTCATTGGAAGTAATCAGCAGACAGGAAAAGAACCCCTACTTCAAGTCGGTTTTGGAGCAAATCGCCGACAACGTGAGAACGGGTAATAAATTTTCCGACGGCTTGTCGCAGCATCCCAAGATATTCGACCACCTCTATGTGAACATGGCGCGCGCGGGTGAAGCGGGCGGCGTATTGGACGTCGTGCTTGACAGAGTCGCGACTTTCCAGGAAAAGGCTCTTAAAATCAAGAGCAAAGTGAAGGGCGCAATGGTCTATCCTATCGTGATTATGGTTGTTGCGGTCGTCATTGTCAGCGTCTTGATGGTGTTCGTCGTCCCGAAATTCCAAAAGATTTTCGACGATATGTTAAAGGGCGCGCAAATGCCCGAAATCACCCAAATTGTTATCGGCATTTCAACATTCATGAAAGATAATATTTTGGCGACGCTCGGCATTATCGTTTTTGCGTTTGTATTCATCAAGATATTCTTCAAAACGAAATTCGGCAAACGCCTCTGGGATATTGCAATCTTGAAACTTCCTAAAATCGGCAATCTCGCAATGATGTCAACCGTTGCGCGCTTTACACGCACATTCGGCACTTTGCTGGCTTCGGGCGTTCCAATTCTTGACGCCCTTAAAATCACAAGCGGCACCATCAATAATGTTGTCATTACCGACGCTTTGCAAAGAGTCCACGACAGGGTTAGAGACGGCGAAAATCTTGCGGGTCCCTTAGACCAGCAAAAACTCTTCCCCACAATGGTTACGAGCATGGTTGAAGTCGGCGAAGAAACGGGGCAGCTTGCGGAAATGCTAAACCGTATCGCTGATAATTACGACGAAGAAGTCGATAACGCGGTCGGAGCGGTAACATCAATCATCGAACCTATAATGATTTTGCTTATGGCGGTTGTTGTCGGTTCCATCGTTATCGCGCTTTTCTTGCCGCTCATTCAAATCATCCAAACACTTACCGGCGGTTGATTTTTTGGAAAAATTCAAAATTTGGGAGAGCTTCGTTTTTGCGAAGCTCTTTTTTTATAAAAACAGAAAAGGGCAGGGGGCATTCTTTGGTTTTTTCAATGCAGTTTTTGATAGGCTGCAAAGTTTATGTAAAGCACCTTTTTTATGGAATATTATGAAATAAAAACTTGGGGATTTAGCCCGAAAAATGGCTATATTGCCAAACGTTTGACCTAAACTAAAAAATCCCTAAGCCTGTTTGCTGTGATTTAACGTTTAGAGGGATTTTTTACAATATACCAAAATCTCTGCCATATTTTTGAACAAAAAAAGGAACTGCAAGCTCTTTGTAATTTTCCTGCAATAGACTTTGTAAAACTGTCCTCAAAATCTCTTCCTAAAAGCGATTAAATGATAATTTATGTCAAATAAATCAGCGCGATATATTTTTTGTATTTGTCGCAGATTTTTTGTGAATTTCATATTTGAGAATTTTTTTACTTGCAGTGAAAAACCTAATGCACCTTTGATAAAAAAATAAAATATAAAGCTTGCAAGGGAAGAGACAATGTGCATTATAAAACAAATATTTTTTAGGAGAGATGGCAGAGTGGTCGATCGCGGCGGTCTTGAAAACCGTTGAGCTGCAAGGCTCCGGGGGTTCGAATCCCTCTCTCTCCGCCAGTTTTTAAGCGTAAAAGGCAGATTTGCATTAAGTTGCGAATCTGCCTTTTGTTGTGTCGGCGCACGGTAAAATGCAAGTGCTTGCAAATCAGTGGGGTCAACCCCAAAGAGAGTGGATTTTAATGAAAGACGCCGCATAGAACCAAGACCCTCAATCTGTAATTTTGGAAGTTTCGATAACCGTAAGCCATTCGTTGTATTAGTTTCATTTTCCTGTGGAAGCCTTCGGTTATTCCGTTGTTTTTTGTAAATCTCCACATTCGGATTATCGGCGCAAACCACTCGCTTATTGTCTCTGCGAGCCTCTCAAACTCTTGTGTCGCTTCGTATTTCATCTGTTTCATCATTGTTTTCAGTTCTCTTACATTCCTTTGCCGTTTGATGTTTCCTGTTCAGCAACTCGCATAATCGCTCCTTAAACTCGTAGGCTACCTTTATCGCAGGATTATCCTCAAAGAACTTTTTCAGTCTCTGGCGCTCATCGGATTTCAAGCGGTCTCCTCGTTTCCTTAGCGGATATATCAGTCTCCTGTTCCACTTTACCTCCTCCTGCGCTCCTTTGCAATTCAAGCGAAGCGCGAATGAGATTTTGCCGCAGGCAAAAAACCCGAAGGGCGAGACGGTTTGCGCATGCAAACGCGAGTCAAAACTCCATAAAGTGATACAACACAAGCCTTATTACATGGAACCTGTCCGCCAATATCTTCGCATTCGGAACGCATCTTCTAACTATGCTTCGGTAGCTGCTGCTTAAATCCATACACACAACTTTTACTCTATCTCTCCCCTTGTAGCTCATCAACTTGCTTTCCACTAAGTTGCGCGATTTGCCCTCTATCACATCGTATACCCTGTGATGCGTTAAATCCGATATCGTCGTTGCAAACTTGTAGCCCTTATGTATGCTATGTTGCACTCGCTCGCTTGGTTTTGCTTCGCAAAATCCGCGCTGTTCTCGCCCTTCGGGTAAAACACTTCGTGTTTTATGCTTCCCAAAAGCTTGCTTCGCAACTTTTGTATTCATCAATACCAATGATTGACGGGCATTCATAGCTTAGTTGCTCCTTGACCTTTATATCAAACCGTTCGTGGATTACCCGCTCCACTGTGCTTTGCGATACCCTCAACCTTTTCGATATTTTCTTGTTCGTCGCCCCGTCAAGGTATTTGTCGATGATTTCATCCTTGGCGTTCTCGGACAACCGCTTGTTGCTTTTCAACCCCCGTATCGGCTCTCGATAAATACTCCCGCATTTCGGACACCGATATCGACGCGCCTTTATTATTACATCGTATATCCGTCCGTCTATCGACGCTACTTTAGCTTTCCGATAATAGTGGTCGTAAAATACAACCTTCTTATGCCCGCACCCGCGGCAAGACGGTATACCGTCTTGTTTGTATTCCAACCTCGCAAAAAAGTCTCGACCTTTCCGCCAACTTCGTATTACTCTATAAAAATTAAATAGCATTAGAGGCATTGTAGGACTTTTGTCCTCTTTGCCTCCCTTTTTTTCTTCTTCTTTTTTCCTCATCCCAATATCTTTGACGATGAACGAATTTGTCTTGATGAATTTTATCGTTTTAATACCTTTTCTTATAGGATTTAATTAAGCTATTTGCGATAGATAAAAGGTATCAGAATGGATTTAAGCAGTAAGGTTTCAAATAAGGCGAATTTAATTTGGGCGATTGCCGACAAGATAACAGGAGTTTACAAACCGCACGAATACGGCAAAGTAATACTGCCCCTTACAGTCATAAAGCGTTTTGATTCTATTTTGGAAGAAACAAAGTCTGCTGTGCTTGCGGCTAATGAAAAGTACGGCAAAATGGACAACGACATCATGCGTGATAATCTTCTTCGCAAAGCCGCAAAACAGCCTTTTTATAACACGAGTAAATTCACGCTTCGCACATTGCTTGATGATCCTGATAATATTGACGACAATTTTGCGGTGTATCTGAATAGTTTTTCGCAAAACGTTTGCGATATTATTGAAAAGTTCAAGTTCCAGAAAAACGAACTTCCCACGCTTCGCGAACACCATTTGTTGTTTGCGGTTTTGCAAGAATTTGCCACTGACAAGGCAGATATGCATCCGTCTCGCGTAAGCAATATTGAAATGGGTTATATCTTTGAAGAGCTCATTCGCAAATTTTCGGAAAGCCATAACGAAGATGCGGGGCAGCACTATACGCCAAGAGAAGTCATTGCGCTTATGGTGCATATACTTTTAAATTTTGACGATGCAATTTTATCGACAAACGATGCGCGCACAATTTACGACCCTGCTTGCGGTACGGGCGGTATGCTGACAGTTGCAAACGAGTATATAAAAAGCCATAATAGCGAAGCCCGTTTGCTCTGTTTCGGGCAAGAAATAAACGACGAAACTTTTGCAATCGCAAAGGCGGATATGCTCATTAAGGGCGAAGATGATGGTCTTATACGCAACGGCAATACGATTTCAGACGATAAATTTCCAAATCAAACATTCAACTACATTATATCAAATCCGCCTTTTGGCAGAGAATGGAAGAATGAAAAAACCAATGTTGAAAAAGAAGCAAAAATAAAAAAGGAAAACGGCGGACGCTTTTTTATGGGCTTGCCTTCCATAGGCGATAGCCAGATGTTGTTTTTGTCTAACGCAGTGGCAAAGATGAAGCCTGTTGAAGATGGTGGTAGCCGTGTAGCGATTGTTCATAACGGTTCTCCGCTTTTCACCGGCGATGCGGGTAGCGGCCCCAGCGATATCCGCAAATATATTTTAGAACACGATTTGCTTGAAGCTATAATAGCCTTGCCTAACGACATTTTCTACAACACGGGAATTGCAACATACATTTGGATTTTGAGCAATAATAAAGAAAAACGTCGTATTGGCAAAGTTCAACTTATCAATGCAAATGGACTTTACGAAAAACGCCGAAAGAGTCTTGGTAATAAGCGCAACGATATTCCAAAATCTGCCATCGAAAAAATCGCAAAAATCTATGGCGATTTTAAAGAAAACAAGATTAGCAAAATTTTCAAAAATGAAGATTTTGGATACCGCAAAGTTGTTGTTGAACGCCCATTGAAAGATGAAAAAGGCAAGACCGTTTTGAAGAAAGGTAAACCTCAGCCAGATCCGAAACTGCGCGATACCGAAAATATCCCACTTTCAGAAGACGTTGCCGAATATATGAAACGTGAAGTTTTGCCATACGCACCTGACGCTTGGATTGACGAAAGCAAAACAAAAATCGGTTACGAAATTCCATTCACACGCTATTTTTACGAATACACGCCGCCGACACCATCGGCAGATTTGATGAAAGAAATTCTGCAAATAGAATCCGAACTCAAGGGCTCTATGGAAAGGATTTTCGAGTAAATATGAAATCAAGCGGCATAGAGTGGATTGGCGATATTCCTGATGATTGGAGTATTGTAAAAATAAAACATATAGGAAAATTAATTGGTGGTTCCGGTTTTCCAGAAGAATATCAAGGCATAAATGGAGAAGAAATACCATTTATAAAAGTAAAATCATTGGTTGAAAATCCAATAACAAGAGAAGGTAAAGATTCTATATCAGAATTAACAAGATTAAAACTGAAAGCTGAAAAAATCGTAAAAGGATCTATCGTATTTGCTAAAGTTGGAGCAGCATTGTTGCTTCAACGATTTAGAGTATTGGAATTTGATTCTTGCATTGATAATAATATGATGGCATTTGTGCCAATATCCATAAACTCAATATATTTTAAATATGTTACAAGTTTGTTTGATTTCTCTTATTTCGTAAATCCAGGAACGGTGCCCTCAATAAACCAAGAACAGGTTGGAAATATAAATATTTCATATCCACCTTTGGTCTCGCAACAAAAGATAGCGGATTATTTGGATGAGAAGTGTGGGGAGATTGATAAGACAATCGAAAAGCAGAAAAAAGGTATCGAAAAACTTAAAGCCTATAAGCAATCGCTAATTTCCGAAACTGTCACAAAAGGCCTCAACAAATCTACCCCTCTCAAACCCAGCGGAATAGATTATATCGGCGATATTCCAACCCATTGGGATGTGAAAAAATTAAAAACATTATTAAAAGAACCATTAACTTATGGTGCGAATGAAAGTGGTATTTTATTTAATGAAAACGAGCCTAGATACATTAGGATTACAGATATTAAAGACGAACAATCTCTTCGTGATGACATTCCTCAATCTCTACCAGAAAATAAGGCAAAAGACTATATTCTTCAAAATGATGATATTCTATTAGCAAGAAGTGGTGCAACTGTTGGAAAAACTTTTATCTATAAATCAGATTTTGGAAGGTGTGCATTTGCAGGATATTTGATACGAGCACGTATGGATGTTTCACAAATGTTACCTATATTCTTTATATATTATTCTCTCTCTTTCTGCTATTTTGAATGGAAATCAAGGATATTCATTCAAGCAACAATACAAAATATAGGAGCAAATAAATATAATAATATGGAGATCCCAACACCTCCAATTTCTGAACAAAATCAAATTGCGGAGTATCTCGATGTAAAATGTTCTGAAATTGATTCTACTATAAATAAAAAACAAAATTTAATAGAAAAACTTGACGCATATAAAAAATCCCTTATCTTCGAATACGTAACAGGTAAACAAAAAATTTAGATATATGGCAGTCACTATAAAAAGAATTGTATTAAATAATTTTAAGAAATTTAAAAAACTATCAGTTGATTTCAATGACGGGAAAAATATAATAGTCGGAGACAATGAAACAGGGAAAAGTACTATTTTGACGGCTATAGATTTAGTCTTATCTGCTAGTATATCAAAGATTGAACGCTTTGGACTAGAGAATCTTTTCAATAGGAGTGCAATTGATGAGTTTCTTTCGTTGGAAACTCGTAAGCGAACAATAAATGAACTACCTCATTTATCTATTGATGTATATTTAAATGGCATAACAGACCAGATTTTTGAAGGTAAAAATAACCTTGAAAAAACGTATGACATAGGAATAAGATTAGATATTTCTCCAAGTGACGATCAAGAGGAAATAATAAATGCGATAATCTCAGGCGATAACAAGACGTTCCCGTTTGAATACTACAAAATTCAGTTTTTCACATTCGCTGGTAATTCTTATCATAAATTCAATAAGATATTCACAAATATTCTAATAGATAATTCCGACATAGACGGAGAATATGCAAAGCGAGAATACATAAAAGGCGTATATTATAAAACGTCACAAATCCAAGATAGAGTAAGACATCAATATAATTTTAGAAATACTCATGACAATTTTTCGGAAAATTTTTTAAGCGAGATTTCTTCGGGCTCAATTTCGTTTAAAGTTCCCTCTAACAATAAATTTTCGCTAGAGAATCAGCTTCAAATCTATCATGAAAATGTCAATATAAATAACAAAGGTAAGGGTTATCAAAATTTAATAAAAACTAAATATGCACTACAAAAAACACAAGATACATTAAATAAGCTTATACTTATTGAAGAACCTGAGAATCATCTAAGTGCAACTAATATGCTAAAGCTTTTAGATGAGATATCTAAATATACAGACGGGCAGATGTTCATTACAACTCATAGCAATATGATAACATCGCGATTGGGACTTGAGAATCTTTTTATATTAAGTGGCATTGACTCTGTAAGTAAACTTTCCGATTTAAAGAAAGATACGTCAGAATTTTTCATTAAGGCTCCGAACAGCAATATATTGAATTTTGTACTTTCTAAAAAAGTAATTCTTGTTGAAGGGCATGCCGAATATATTCTCATGGAAAAATTTATAAAAAGTACATGTGGAAAGATGAATAACGACGTCCAAATTATATCCGTGAATGGATTATCTTTTAAACGTTACTTAGAGATTGCAAAAATAACTGGGGGGAAAACGGCTGTTATTACTGACAATGATGGTGACTATACCAATAATGTTAAGGAAAAATACTCTGATTATAACAAGTATCCTAATATCAAGATATTTTCTCCAGAAGATAATGCTATAACAACGTTTGAAAAAGCTATTTACAAGTGTAATAAAGACTTATGCGAGAATAAATTCGGTGCCGAAAGGAAAGATGTTGTACATTATATGCTATCAAATAAGTCGGATTGTGCGTTTGAACTCTTAAAGTCTGACGAAACACTAATAGTTCCAGAGTATATTAGAAATGGTATAACATGGATAAGCGTTTAATTTTAGCCGTAGCAGGCTCTGGTAAAACTACGTTTATTGTAGATCACATAGAATCTACACAGCGCGTTTTGCTTATTACATATACAGATAACAATTACAATATATTAATAAAAAAACTCCGTGATAAGTTTCATGTAATACCTAAAAACATATATGTAACAACCTATTTTTCTTTCTTATACTCTTTTTGTTTTAAGCCATTTTATTTTCTAGACTATCGAACTAAAGGGCTAACTTTTAAACAGGTATCCCAACAAATTTTAAGTATTCCTAAGAAAAATATTGCTCGTTATATTACAAAATCAAAATATGTATATCATTGTAACTTAGCGGATTTTTTGTTGCGTCATAATATTAACTTGATTATGGAACGAATTAAGCGACATTACGACTACATATATATTGACGAGGTGCAAGACTTTGCATCGTATGATTTTGACTTTATATTAAAAATTGCAAAATGCGATATTAATATCTTATATTTAGGCGATTTTTATCAACATACTTTTGACACAAGTAATTCGGGTAACAAAGCCAGTAATTTATACAAAAACGGAATTGCTAATTATGAGAAAAAATTTAATGGAATTTTAAATATTGACAAAGTTACTCTTTCAAAAAGTTATCGTTGCAAAAGAAATATTTGTGATTTCATATCAATGTTAGGTATGAAAATTCAATCTCATCACGAAGAAGATGCTTGTATTACCCCATTAGAAAAGGAAAATGAGATACTTGATTGCTTAAAAAATGATAATATTGTAAAATTATTTTATAAAGAATGTCAAAAATATCCTTTTAACTCAAACAATTGGGGTGCTTGTAAAGGTTCTACTTTTGGTGATGTTTGTGTTATAACTACGAAAGACGTTCATGCTGCAATAAAAACAAAATTCTTTGAAAATCTTAGCCCAATTACACGTAATAAGTTTTATGTTGCATGTTCAAGAGCAAGTAATAATCTTTTCTTCATTGAGGGTTCAAAGGTTAAGTCATTTAAGAAGTCAATATAATAAAATATGAGCCAATTTAACCATAAAGAAATCAAATTAGAAGAAGCGATTGAGGATTTTTTGTGTTCGGCAAAGGGCGGGTTTATCAAGGGTAATGATAAGTCGTTCAATGCTGTATCGGCTCTTGATGAAAGTGTTTTGATAAAATTTATCAAGAAATCCCAGCCAAAGGCTTGGGAGCGTTATCAACTTCTTTATGGTATTGATTCTGAACGCAAGTTTATAAAGCGTTTTTGCGAAGAGGTGGAATCGGACGGATTAATCAAAGTATTGCGAAATGGCATAAAAGACATGGGAGTTGAATTTAAGGTTGCATATTTCGCGCCGGAAACTTCCAAAAATCCGCAGTTAATTGAGCGTTTCAAGCACAATGTTTTGCAATGTGCGCGCCAATTCCATTATTCGCCGTCAGACCCCAAGAACACCATTGACATGGTGCTGCTTTTAAACGGCATACCGATTGTAGCTCTCGAGCTTAAAGACGAATTTTCAGGGCAAACTGTAGATGACGCTATCAGGCAATACAAGTTAGATCGCAACCACAAAGACCCGATTTTTGCGTTTAACCGCAGACTTCTTGTTTGTTTTGCCGTAGATTTAGCCAATGTCTTTATGACAACGAAAGTTGCAGGTGTTTCTACTTGTTTTCTCCCGTTTAACCAAGGCTCAAATGGCGCCGGCAATGTCGGAGGCAAGGGCAATCCGCCAAATCCTGATAATTTTATGACATCTTATCTTTGGGAAAATGTTCTCCGCAAAGACAGGTTGATGGAAATCTTGCAAAAGTTCATTCATTTGGAAAAAAAGCCGGACGGCAAGCAGAACATAATTTTCCCCCGCTATCACCAATTAGACGTTGTCACAAGGCTTTTGGCAGACGTAAAACAAAATGGCTCAGGCAAAAATTATTTGATTCAGCACAGCGCGGGCAGCGGCAAGTCAAACTCTATCGCATGGCTTGCTCACAGACTTTCAGGGCTTCACAACAACAATGACGAAAAGATTTTTAATTCTGTAATTATCGTTACAGATAGAAAAGTCTTAGACGCTCAACTGCAAGATACCGTTTATCAGTTCGACCACACAAGAGGTGTTGTTCAAAAAATCTACAAAAACGCAAAACAACTCTTAGAGGCAATAAATAACAGAGTTCCTATTATCATCACAACTTTACAAAAATTCCCAGTCATATTTGAACAAGTTAAAGCTGGTGACAGAAACTTTGCTGTTATTTGCGACGAAGCTCACTCATCGCAAACAGGCTTGGCTGCAAAAAAGCTAAAGTTCGCACTTGCCAATATGGAAAAAGAACTTGAAGAAGCTGCAAAAATAGACAGCGAATCGGGCGATGAAAAATGCGAGTATGACAACAAAATCTTAGAAGAATTGGCATCGCATGGAAATCACAAAAACTTGTCGTTCTTTGCGTTCACCGCAACCCCCAAAGGCAAAACATTGCAGATGTTCGGCACTCAAATGCAAGACGGCTCATTTAGGGCTTATCACATCTATTCAATGCGTCAGGCAATAGAGGAGGGATTTATTTTAGACGTTCTCAAAAATTACACAACTTACAAAACTTACTACAAAATCGCAAAAACAGACGAGAACGATCCTGAATTTGACAAGCGCAAGGCTTCGAGGGCTGTTCGTAATTTTCAGTCATTGCACCCTCACAACATATCGCAAAAAACTGCGATAATGATTGAGCATATTCGCGACATTACCGCAAATAAAATCGGCGGACGGGCAAAAGCAATGGTCGTTACCGCATCAAGGCTTCACGCTGTTCGCTATTTTAAAGAGTTCAAGAATTTCATAAAAGACAATGGCTATGATAATCTTGATGTACTTGTGGCGTTCTCTGGTGAACTCGTCGATGGGGATGTGTCTTATACCGAAGAAAAATGCAATAAGGCAAAATCTGGCGAAACAATAAAAGAAAGCCAGCTTAAAGACTATTTTAAGGGCGAAGATTTCAACATACTTATAGTGGCTGAAAAATATCAAACCGGATTCGATGAGCCGCTATTGCATACAATGTTTGTCGATAAGCGTCTGATCGGCGTGAATGCGGTGCAAACTCTTTCAAGATTAAACCGTACCTGTCCCGGCAAAGAAGATACATTTATCTTGGATTTTGTAAATGAGCCTGAGGACATAAAAGAAGCTTTCAGCCCATTCTATCAGGCAACCGTTCTTCAAGAAGAATCCGACCCAAACCGCATTTACGAGTTGAAGAAAATTTTAGATAACTCTGCCATCTATACCCGTCAGCAAATTGATGATGTAGCAGAAATTTACTTCAAAGCCGGCCAACAAGAAAAATCTGCTGTCGGGAAAATCCGTTCAATATTAGAAGATTCCATAAAAATTTACATTGGGCTAAAACGTGACGACAAAGATAAAGTTTTGTCAGCATTGGAATCTTATGTAAGCTTCCACAGCTTCATAACTCAAATCTGCAGAATGTACGACAAGGACTTGCTAAAATTCGCAGTATTTGCGAAATTCCTCTTGAAAGTAATTCCACGCGACAAGGCTGAGAAAGTTCAACTCGATGACATGATTCTTCTTGAATACTACAAAAATGAAAAGAAGTACGGCGGAAGCATAGCACTTGAAAATAAAGATGGCAATGTAATGCCAATGACAGGCGCCGGCAAAAAATCAGAACCTAAAAAAGATAAACTTTCGCTAATTGTTGACGATATCAACAAGCAATTCGGAACTCGTTTTACCGAAATGGATAAGGTCTTAAAACAAATTGAAAACGACCTTGTAAACGATCCCGAGCTGCAAAAGTTTGCCAAAAGCGATAGGGAAACCATCAGGATTGTTTACGATAAGCTTTTCCCTGAAAGACTCGCAACTCGCTACGCAAACAATGAGGAATTTTTCAGCAGAATGTGTGGCGACAAAAAGTTTATGGAAGACATTATGGCGCGTCTTTTCCCGATAGTTTTGCAAAGGCTGATAAAGTAAAATAGATTAGGTAGAATTCAAATAATTTAAAATTTTACATGTTGTACGGATTGAAAATCTATATGGATTTTTTTCAAATAGTATTAAAAATAAACCGCATCCGAACATGTAATTAAAAAAGTAATTTGTGGACGGATTGGTGCGGTTGAAATAAGCGCAAGGTGTAAACGGGGATTATCGCAATGATGTTGGGGCGGGGCACAGGTATTATGCAAAAAATCCCGACGCCAATGCCTCGGGATTTTTATGCTTAAGACGGGACTTGAACCCGTACGACTGTTTAAAGTCAGCGGATTTTAAGTCCGCAGCGTCTACCATTCCGCCACTCAAGCGTTAAAACAGAATCGCGTTTTCGCGATTATTAAAATGAGAAATCTACATTATATTGAGAATTTGTCCATACTTTTTTTGTTTTAAGCGAATTTTCCTTGTTTGCATCGGGTTTTATATTTTGTTTGATTATTGTTTTAGGTATGGGTTTGTTGATTTTTAGTTAGTTATGAAATTTTTTACGAAATAAGTGTTGACAGTAAATCTTTCGGTTTTAAACTTAATTTCAAATCTTATAATTTAAATACTTATGAAAAATTTAACACTAACCTCATTATCTACCCTTGTCGCATTTGCGGCTATCCCTTCTTTTGCTCAGGTTTACGACTGGAAGTTTGAAACTTCGGAGCCTACCGATATAAATTGGTCGGACATTGAATGGTCAAAAACTGAAACCACGCAACCTCGCGACAGGTTTTTTTGAATCTCAACAATTCCACTTCTTCCACTGTTAAAATTGTCGGCGGAGAGACTGTCAATATGCTCGAAGACGCTTCGATGTATTTGCAAAATAACACAAAGCTTGTCATTGGCGATACAGAAGGAGATCAGATTTCAACATTGCATTTTGTAGCAACAGGCTCGAAAGATACGTTTTTGGAAATAACGGGGAGTTCGAGTGTTGTAGTGAACAAAAACGGTGTTTTGACGATGGATGCCAATCGTCCAATTCGTTGGTGGAGTCCTTCTAACACTGTTGCTGATGATTTTGTGGCATTCTTGGTGGACGGCGGTACGGTTAACGGCAGTGTTAATGTCGGAACGGTCCAAAACAATGTCGGCAAGGTCAATGCGGTATTCCAAAATGGTGCGACTCTCAACCGAAATACAGAAGTTAATCCATTGGGAATGAATGGCAAGGGTACGCTCACTTTTGATAATTCCACTTACAATGTTTGGAACATAAACAATCTCGGCACAAACAACGGCTGGGGTAATCACGTTATGAATACCGGAGCTGATAATCAAGACTATCAGAATTCGGTTGTCATTACAAATGGTTCAGTTTGGAACGGTGCCGGTGTTCTTACTTTGGGGGGTGACGGCAAGGCTACCGGTGTAACTTATTACGACTTTTCTTCCGATATTACAAATTCCGGAATGTCCGGTGCGGATTTGACTTTGCAAGTCGGCAGGGCAACGAGCGAAGAAAGTTTCTTTAAATTCGCAATCACAAACGGCGGTAAAGTTTCGGCAAAGAATGTTGTATTGGGCGCACAGGATAACCCAAAGAGCCAGCACACGATGGGGTCTTTCACCTTTGAAATGGAAGGCGACAGTGCCGACAATATGGCAAGGTTTGCCGCTTTTGGTCAAACCATTTGGAATCTTGCCCGCACAAATGCAGACAGCACTTGGAATACGAACTTCTTGATGAAGGGCAATGCAAAGTACCAGACAGTCGGTTCATTTGATGTTGCAAGAAATGAGGATTTCGGCGGCACTGCCAACTTCATTATGAGCGGAGACAACAATATATTCCAAATTGGCGGCAATTTTAATGTTAAGGGCGGCTGGAATCATACAAATGTTTCTGAAGCGGAAATCAACATTTCAATTGCCGATGCCACAAATTCGACATTCCAGACAAACGGCATGAATGTTTATTCGCACGGCAACAGCAGAATAGACATTGATTTCTTGGGAAGCACGAATACTCTTTCGTTTACAAATTCCGACTTCAATATGCATTCGTCTAAAATCGAGGGCGATTCTGTCGCATCGGTTGAAATCGGCGTTGCAACATTTACGTCGGTCAAGAATTTCCGTTTGACAAACAATGCTTCCGGTCAGCAGGAATTGGTGTTCTCAAACGGGGTAAACGCAACGTTAAACAGCGCAAGCTTCTCACAGTCGGATATTGAAGGCGGAGATGCAGTTAGCTACTATGTTGTAAAAGACGGCGCAACGCTTACAACTAATGCAGACAATGGATACAGTACTCAGAATGGTGCTATGCGTTCGGGCGAAGTCGGCATCAAGCTCTTGGGCGACGGCTCTTCTTTCATTTCAAAAGGACAGATGAACATCCATCCCGGCAATGAAGGCAATACGGGCGGTACTTACGCAATCAGAATGCTTGGCACGAACGGACTTTTTGAAGCCCAAAAGAATTTGCACTTAAGTGGCTTGTTTCAGGGCGACAATGCAATGTACTTGTTTGAAATGCAAGGTTCCGGCAACACTGCAAATATAAACACATTCAATTTGGGCAACAACAATTCGACTGCCGGCACATACCGCTTCTATTCCAAGAGCGATTCTGCGGAAAAGAAGAATAATCTCATCGTTACAAATACGACGATTGCATTGGAAGGTCAGATGGTCGAATCTACTGCTGTTCGCGAATTCATTATGGCTGGCAACACCACCTTGCGCACAAGCGAAGGCGGCGGCGTTGTAATGAAAGTTCACGAATACGGCGGCAAGGATTACTTGGGCGGAACAGGACTTTTTGAAGTTCGCGGTTCGGGCAACGACGCTTTGTTTACTGAGCTTAAATTCGGCAACGGCATCGCTTCGAGCGGAACTGCAATAATGCGCATTGTCGGCGGCGGTTCTTCCATTGAAACAAGAACTTTCAGAATGATGAGCGGCGCGTGGACTTCTCTTGATGAGCGCATTGGCGGCGTTTTAGAATATAAATTCGACGATACGGGTATTTCCGCAATCAAGATTACAAACAATATCGATAACTCTTTCAACGGAATTTTGAGCGTCGATTTTACGGGAATGTCGGGCAATTACGAGAACGAACGTTTTGTTTTGATTTCGAGCGCGGACGGCAACCTTGAAAACAAAATCGCTGAATATTGGTATAGTTTTGAATATGATGAAGTCTTGGACCAGATGGAAGTCATAACCAGAGGCTTGGATAACGAATCTTATATCTTTGCGGTTGAAGACAGCCTCGAAAACGAAGGATACAAAGATTTTGTTGTTTACTATACGGGATCTTCCGTAATTCCTGAACCTTCCACATATGCGGCGATTTTCGGGGCATTGGCTCTCGCGTTTGCGGCGTATCGCAGAAGAAAGTAATTTTATAAATTGCAAGAAAATCAATGGAAGACTGTCTTTTCGGGCAGTCTTCTTTTTTTAGCTTATATTTTGGGATTATGGGATTTTATATATTTTACATTGCGAAAAAACATATTTTGCGGCTAATTAAAATCTTCGTCTTGTGTCGCCTGAACTTGACTTGTTTTGGGATAGGGTTTTTATTTGTATGAAGTTTTATGGCAATTTTAGACTGGTTTAAAAATCTGTTTTTTGGCGCGTCCGAGCCTTTTTCGGATGCCGGCACGTTTTTTGTCTGGGAGCCTTGTTCGAAGTCGCATTCCGAGGTTGTGCCAGGCTATGCAAAATATTTGCTTGATTTGGGTTATAAGGTTTCCGTCATTGTAAATCCCGAAAAGCTGAAAGAGGGTGTGTTTTGCAGGTTTTCAGACCCGAATTTGATTTTAAACAGCATCAGCCGCTCAAAGGCAAAAAAGTTCTTTTCAAAAATGGGCTTGTCAAACGCCAAAGGCATTTTGGTGACAACGGTCGGCAAGCTCTCGAACGGCAGGGATTATAACGGCGCGTACGAGTTTTTTGCGAAGAAGCTCCCCGGACAGAAAACCCTGTTTGTCGAGCACGAAATAAAGCCTGCGGTCGATGGCGGAACTTGGGACGAAAATATCATAACCCTGCGCAAGCCCGACTACAAGGGCGCAAAGAGCGTTGTGGTAAACCCGCATTACTTTGGAAATGTACGCATAACGAATAAAAGCGAAGACATCGTAAAATTCATTGTCGTTGGCGCGTTGCAGGATAAGCGCAGGGATTGTTCCATAATTCTTAGCGCGTTTGAAAAGCTTATAGACCGCGGCATAACGAACGTGAAGCTTATCGCGGTGGGGAAGGGGGCAGTGAATTTGCCCGAAAAAATAAAGCCCTATGTTGAGCTTAAAGGCTCGCTTCCGTTTAAAGATATGTATGATGAAGTTGAAAAGGCGGATTTCTTTTTGACTTCTTACGAGCCTGATTTCGCGCCGCATTTGCGCTACATAACAACCGGCACGAGCGGCGCGTTTCAGCTTGTTTACGGCTTTTTGAAGCCCGTTGTAATTCAGGAGAAATTCGCGCCGATAAACGGGTTTAACGACAAAAACTCCGTCATATATTCAGATTCTTCAAGTTATTCCGAAGCCTTGGAGCGGTGCGTAAAAATGTCCGCGGGCGAATATGGCAAAATGCAGGCAAATTTGAAAGCTCTGGCGGATGAAATTTATGCGCAGTCTTTGCTTGCCCTTAAAGAGCTGATTGAAAAATAATGTTTTGAATACTGTGCGCCGCCAAGTTTCGCGCGGCTATCTCACCGATATGTTTTGCTTTTGAGCCTCGTTTATTACCTGGTTTTTGAAAGTGTTGTTTATTTGGCAGTGCTCGCACTGCTGGGATATTTCAATGCGGGCGGCTATAAAGGCGGAAAGATTGCCCGCGTACCATTTGTTTGCCAGTTTTTGCGCGATTTCAAGAGAGTGCGGACTTAAAATAATAGTTTTGCGAACCCACATTTCATTATTTGTCTTTTTCATAATGCCTATGTTTTAGTTTATTATGATTTTTTCAACAAAATTATCTTGTAATGATATAAAATAATAATTTATTACTAAATGATTGTGCAATAATTTTTTAAAGCCGAAAAATATTTTTTATGCCGCGGATTTTGCAAAAAAAAACCTGCCTCAATGCGGCAGGTTTTCAAATTCGATTGTTCTTGCGCCTTATGCGAGACCTTTCTCAAAAATCAGCTCTATAAATTCTCTGACAGCCCCTTCGCCGCCCTTTTTGGAAAGCTTTATGATGTTTGGAATTTCCGCGATTTTTTTTACGGCGTCGGCGGGGCAGGCTTTAAGCCCGACGGCGGACAGAAGCTCGAAATCGTTTATGTCGTCCCCGACGTAGGCGACTTCATCGAGGCTTATGCCGATTTCCCCGCAAAGTTCCGTAATTGTTTCGATTTTGGGGCGTTTGCCCTGAAACAGATAGTCGATTTCAAGCTTTTTTGCCCTGCGGCTTACAATTTCGGTATTTTCGGAAGTTATGATTGCAGTTTTTACGCCTTTTGCCTGGATGAGCTTTATGCCCATTCCGTCGCGCGTGTTAAACTTCTTAAATTCGTCGCCGTTTGCGCAGTAATACATTCCCGCGTCCGTCAGTGTCCCGTCAACGTCGGTTGCAAATAGTTTTATTTTTTGAGCCATAAATTTTTGTTTTGTTAAAATAGCGGTGTTTGCGAAAAAAAATCCGCACTGTTTTGCGCGGATTTTTACGATGCCTTTAAAGATTTGCCAAGAGCTTTTCGATTTCCGCAAGTTTTTCTTGGTATTGGGAGAGCTGTTTTTTTGCCCCTTCAATCACGTTTGCGGGTGCTTTTGAAACGAAGGCTTCGTTTGAAAGGCGCGCGTTCGTGCTTTTTATAAGGCTTTCAAGCTTTTCCTTTTCCTTGCCGAGGCGTTTCTTTTCGGCATCGGCATCGACAGAGTTCGACAAGTCCAAATAGATTGTGCCGAGGGCGCAGATTGTCGCGGGGCAATCAGAAACTTCCGCCTTGATTTCAATGGAAGCGGCTCCCGCAATCTTTTTCAGTTTTTCGGAGTTTTCAGCCACGATTTTCGATTTTTCTTTATCCGACGAGAAATAAAGCTTTACGTCGCGCTTGCTTGCAAGCTTGTACTGCGCTTTCAAAGCGCGCGCTTTTGTTGCGAAATCGCGCAAGCCTTCGGTTGTTTTAAGGGCGTTTTCGTCAGCCTTTATGCCGAGGGAGGCAAGCTTTTCTTCAAAATGCGGATTTTCGTTTTGGATGAAATCTCCGTCTTTGCCAAATCCCATGGAGTGCCACAATTCTTCCGTTATAAACGGCATGAACGGGTGGAGCATCAAAATCAACGAGCGCAGGCACAAGTCTTGGACTGCCAAAACCGTCTGCTTTGCGCTTTCGTCGGAGAGGCGGGATTTTGAGACTTCCAAGTACCAGTCGCAGAAATCCGTCCAGAAGAATGAATAGAGCCGCTGGGTGATTGAGTTGAACTGGTATTCTTCGTAGTCCTTGTCGATGGACTTGGAGGCGTTTATAAGGCTTGTCAAAACCGCAAGGTCGTCGGAGTCGAGCTTTGACTTGTCAATGCGCGAAACGATTTTTTCAACCGACGAATTATCCGCGATTTCTCCCGACATTTGGCGGAAGCGGCAGGCGTTCCAAAGCTTGTTGCAGAAGTTTCTGCCAAGCTCGACGCGCTCTTCGCTAAACAGAATGTCCTGTCCTTGCGGCGCGCAGTTCATTACGCCGAAGCGAAGCCCGTCAGCTCCATACTTTGCGATAATTTCGAGCGGGTCGGGCGAATTGCCGAGGCTCTTTGACATTTTGCGCCCCTGCATGTCGCGTATGATTCCCGTGAAATATACGTTCTTGAACGGGATTTTATGCGCATCGTCCCCGTCCATAAATTCCAAGCCCGCCATAATCATGCGCGCGACCCAGAAGAAAATGATGTCGGGCCCCGTCACAAGGTCGCTTGTCGGATAGAAGTATTTAAGCGACTTGTCTTCCATCGCCTTTTTGTCGGGCCAGCCCATTGTAGCGAAAGGCCAAAGCCATGAGCTTGCCCAAGTGTCGAGAGAATCTTCGTCTTGAACCCAATTTTCCGCGTCGGCAGGGGGATTTACTCCCACATAGACGTGTTCCGGGTTTTTAAGGTCGATTTTTTCAACGCCTTTTTTGTACCATACGGGGATTCGGTGCCCCCACCATATTTGGCGCGAAATGCACCAGTCGCGAATGTTGTCGAGCCAGTGAGTGTAGGTCTTTTCCCATCTTTGGGGCCAGAATTTTATAAGCCCGCTTTCAACCGCTTTCTTGGCTTCTTCGATTTTGGGATACTTCAAGAACCATTGGTCTGAAAGGCGCGGCTCGATTGGAACATCGCCCCTTTCGGAATATCCGACGTTGTGTTCATAGTCCTGAACTTCTATTAAAAGCCCCAAGTCCTTTAATTTTTGGACTGCAAGTTTGCGGGCGTCCTCGCGGTTTAAGCCCTTGAAGTCATCGCCTGCGAGTTCGTTCATCGTCGCGTCTGGGTTCATTATGTCGATGATTTCGAGATTGTGCCGCTGTCCTATTTCAAAGTCGGCGGGGTCGTGGGCGGGGGTGATTTTGAGCGCGCCTGTGCCGAACGACATGTCAACATATTTGTCGCCGATGATTTTGATTTTTGCGCGGGGGAAAGGACGCCAGCAATGCTTGCCGATTAAGTGCGCATAGCGTTCATCGTCGGGGTTGACTGCGACTGCGGTGTCGCCCATTATGGTTTCGGGGCGCGTTGTGCAGATTTCCAAGTACTTTCCCGGCTCTTCCGCGATTTCATACTTCATCTTGTAGAATTTGCCCGCTTCGTGCTTCATTATCACTTCCTCGTCGGAGAGGGCGGTCAAGTTTACGGGGCACCAGTTTACCATGCGCTTGCCGCGGTAAATGTATCCCTGCTTGTAAAGCTTTACGAATGCCGTAAGCACTGCTTCGGAGTAGTCGTCGTCGAGAGTGTGCACAAGCCTCGACCAGTCGCAGCTTGCGCCGAGTTTTTTAAGCTGCTCTATTATTATGCCGCCGTGCTTGTCGCGCCAGTCTTTCGCGCGCTCGATGAATTTTTCGCGACCGAGCTTTCTTGCGGACGTTCCTTCCTGCCTTAAAACTTTTTCGACTTTTGTCTGGGTTGCGACACCCGCGTGGTCCGTTCCGGGAATCCAAATCGCAGACTTGCCAAGCTGGCGGGCGCGCCTTATTAAAATATCTTGAATGGTGTTGTTTAAAACGTGTCCCATCGTCAGCACGCCCGTTACGTTCGGGGGGGGGATTACAATGGAATACGCTTCTTTCGAGGAGTCGGGTCTGCCTTCAAAGCAGCCTTCCGCGACCCATTTCGCGTACCATTTGTTTTCTACTTCCGAGGGATTGTATGCTTTTGATATTTCGCTCATTTTGCTTATAAAATAAAGAATACTAAACAAAAGCGATGTTAAAATAAGTCAAACAATTAAAGCCTGTTTGGGCAAAAATTTGCGTTTTTCAGGGAAAAATTCGCGATTTTGCTTAAATCGAGCTTTTTTGCGTTGAGTCCGCGTTTTATTTTTGGCAAATTTCCGCAAATAAAATGAATGATATTTTGGAAAAATTGGACGAGGTTTGGGGCGAAATCCGCAAAGAGGCGGAATCCGTTGCCGAAAAAGAACCCGCGTTGACTTCGCTTTTTGAAGATGTGATTTTAAGTCGCGCCACTTTGTTTGAGGCAATAGGGTGCAGAATTGCCCGCAAATTCGCCGCAAAGGCAATGCCCGAAAGCCTTGTTCGGGAAATTTTTGTTTATGTATGCTCCAGAAACGAGGACGTCCGCAGGAACATTTTGCGCGACATAGTGGCAATTTACGACCGCGACCCCGCCTGCTCAAGCTATCTCGAACCCGTCATGTATTTCAAGGGCTTTCAGGCGATTTGCGTGCATCGAATGGCGCATGTTTTGTGGAATGCGGGGCGAAGGCACCTCGCTTTGTATTTCCAAAGCCTTTCTTCTGAAATCTACGGCGTTGACATTCATCCTGCGGCGAAATTCGGGGGCGGCATACTGCTCGACCACGCTACAAGCTTTGTCGCGGGCGAAACGAGCGTTGTCGAAGACGACGTTTCCATCTTGCACGAGGTCACTTTGGGCGGCACAAGCACCGAGTGCGGCGACAGGCATCCGAAAGTCCGCTCTGGCGTTTTGATTGGCGCGGGCGCGAAGCTTTTGGGCAACATCGAAATAGGCATGGGCGCGAAAATAGGGGCGGGCAGTGTCGTCTTGTGCGACGTTCCCGCGCATACCACCGTGGCAGGCGTTCCCGCCAAAAGCATATGCTCTTCAAAGGAGACAATGCCGTCTTTAAACATGAACCAGCATCTCGAATAATTCGGCATAATTTTCTGATTTGCAATTTATCCGCCATTTTGCCCGTTTGGGGCTTTGGCGGATTTTTTATATTCGGGAATTGCCGCAAAATGAATTGTTTTTTCTTGCTTAAAACGCCGCGCAAACTTTATTGTTTTTTTGTTATGTTTAAGCGTTTGATTTTTTTAGTCTCCCTTTTTTTGATGGCTTCTTCCGTTTTGTTTGCGGAGCAGCTCAAGAGGGCGAAGTATGTTTTTTTGTTTATAGGAGACGGAATGTCCCTTCCGCAGCGCATGATTGCGCAGAACTACTTAAAGAGTTTGGGCGGGGATGATTTGCTCATAAATTCGCTTCCCGTGCAGTCCATAACTTTCACTAAGTCTGCCGACTCTTTGATTACCGACTCCGCCGCGAGTGCGACTGCCATTGCCTGCGGGAAAAAAACCAAAAACCATTACATTGGCGTCGATTCAAACGGAAATCCGCTGACATCAACCGCGTATGTGGCGAAAAAGTCGGGCAGAAAAGTCGGAATTATAACCTCCGTCACCTTGACTCACGCGACGCCCGCCGCTTTTTACGCCCATAATTCAAACAGGGGCAACGAGTATGAAATTGCTCTCGATTTGGTAAATTCGGGTTTTGATTATTTTGCGGGCGGAGGAATTGCCCAACATGACAACAAAAATGCCAAGTCTTTCAAAGGCGACATTTATTCGCTTGCGAAAAATTCAGGCTACTCCGTTTTTGTGGGGGAAAAAGAATTTTCCGAAATATCGGGGCAAAAAAAGGTGATTGCGGTTGAAAACAAAGCTTGGGCGATGCCTTATTTCATCGATAAAAAGGACGGGCTTCGCCTTGCGGACTTCACCCGCAAGGGCATCGAGCTTTTAGACAACCCGAAGGGATTTTTCATGATGGTAGAAGGCGGCAAAATCGACTGGATGTGCCACGCAAACGATGTAGCAACCACGATTGGCGAAATCTTGGAGTTTGACAGGGCGGTTGGCGAAGCCTTTGCGTTTGCAAAAAAGCATCCGAAAGAAACGCTGATTGTAATAACGGGAGACCACGAAACGGGCGGGCTTACTCTTGGCTTTGCGGGCACGGGCTACAAGCTCTATCCCGAAAGGCTGAAAAACCAGACTTGCTCTTACGACTCTTTTAAAAACAAAATAAAAGATTTCGTAAAATCAAATTCCGAAGCGGTTTTTGACGATATTAAGCCTATAATTGAAAAAAGCTTCGCTCTAAAATTTGGCGCGCCCAAAGATGAGCCAATGCGCCTTTCGACTGCTGAAACGAACGAATTGAAGTCGGCTTTTGAGCGTTTGAAAAAAAATCCCGATTCTTCCGCACTTGCCAATTCCGCCCTTCGGATTTTCAACAACAAGGCTGGAATTGCTTGGACTTCAAACGCGCACACAGCCCTGCCGGTCGCGACTTCCGCTTATGGGGTGAACTCCTCGATTTTTAGCGGAATGTTCGACAATACCGACATAGCGAAAAATTTAAAGGCAGTCTTGGAAAAATAGATGTCGCGTAAGATAAAGGCGCATGATTTTATTTCCGTAATTGTTTTTGCGGGAGTTTGTGTTTTTCTGTATTTTTTGGATTTATATCCAAGCGGGGAAGACGGGTTTGGGCAGAAATGCAGCGCAAAGGTCGTTAAAGTTGACAATTCTTCGATTGACGAAATCGGGATTTTGAAGAAGGGCTACCAGTCTCTCAAAGTTGAAATTCTCGGCGGTTCCTTCAAGGGGGAAATTTTTGAGGCACGCAACATTTTGCGCGCTCAGATGGATCTTGACAAAATGTTCAAGGAGGGGGACATAGTGTGGGTTTCGATTTTGAACGGCTCAGACCCCAAGGTTGACGCTATAAACGCGCAAGATTATTACAGGAAGGATTTGACAATATGGCTCTTTTTAATCTTTGCCGTGTTGCTTGTGATTTTCGGGGGATTTGTCGGGTTTAAGGCATTGGTTTCGTTTGCGCTTGCCTGCTTTGTCATTTGGAAGCTTGTTGTTCCGCTTTGCCTTATGGGGTACAGCGCGATATGGGTTTCGCTTTTTGCGGTGTTTATTTTGACGGGGGCGATTTTGTTTTTGGTTGCGGGATTTACGCGCAAAGGGCTTACTGCGTTTGTCGGGGCCATGGCGGGAATTTTTGCAAGTTGCGTGATGGCGTCAGTCTTTACAAAATTATTTTCGATAAACGGGGCGGTTATGCCGTTTTCGCAAGCCTTGCTTTATTCGGGCTTTGAGCATTTGAACTTGTCGGAGCTTTTTATTGGCGGGATATTCTTGTCCTCATCGGGGGCGGTGATGGATTTAAGCATGGACGTTGCCGCAGGAATGCAGGAAGTTTATTTGCGCGACAAATGCATTTCTTTTAAGGAGCTTGTGTCGGCGGGATTTCGCATGGGAAGAAGCGTTGTGGGTACGATGTCAACCACTCTTTTGTTGGCATACGCGGGTGGGTATTTGACGCTTATGATGGCTTTTTTGGCTCAGGGCACAAGTCCCGACGATTTCATAAACAATCCCTATGTGGCTTCCGAGTGCGTAAAAACGATAGTAGGCTCTTTCGGTTTGGTTTTGGTTGCGCCGCTAACCGCGCTTGCGGGCGGATTTCTTATAAGAAAGCCTTAGCTGAAAAATTCCATCCACGCGATAAGCGCAAACTGCATTATTACCATAATTGCGACAAGCGTGTAGCAGAATATGAAAAAATAACTGCGGCGCATTTTGCGTTCTTTTACTGTTTGAGACATGGAATGGAAGTTTTGGCTTTTATTTCGTTTCTTCAAGCTTTTTTTGCGCAATTTCGGCAATTTCAAAAGTTTTGGCAAGATTTGCGTTTCTTGCGCATTCCTTTAAATTTTTCAGCGCGGGGGTGATGTAGTTTAAGTATTCGGGCTTGTTTTTGACGCCGCTTAGGTAGGCGTACGCTCCAAGAGCTTGCATGAGCCTTTGCGAAGACGCCGCATAAAAGGCGTTTTTGTCGAAAGCAATTTTGCGCGTTTCGCAGTAAAAATTGGCAAGCTCTTCGCGGAGTTCGCCTGCCATCTTTTCGCAGTAGGGGTCGAACAAAAGAGAGCCCAAGTCGTACCAAAACGAGCCTAAGCGCATTCCTTGAAAATCGATGAAAAACACATTTTCGCCATTTACAATCACGTTTTGCGACTGTAAATCGCGGTGTATCAAAGTCTGTTCTTTAAGTATTGGGCTGATTTTCTTCCACTCTTCAAGAGGCTTTTCCAAGTTCAGTTTTAATCGGTTTTCAATCAGGTTTTCAAAAAAATAATTTCTCTCCCATTCGTAAAGGCTTTCGTCAAAGCCTGCCATGAGTTTTACGGGATTTTTTAAGTGCGCTTTCGTGGCTTCTTCGTGCAGGATTGCGGCGTTTAAAAGGGCTTTTTTGTAGAATTTCGACATTTCGGATTTTTCCGCGGTTTTGCAGAAATCGAGCAGGTCGGTTTTGCCAACGTCCTGCATTACAAGCATTCTTTTATGCTTGTCGTGAAAATGTATTTTGGGGACGCTCACGCCGTTTCGGGATAGAAATTCGGCGATGTCGGCGTACAGAAAGTTTTCCTCTTTTTCTCCCGAATACTCGCAGAAAATGAGACTGCCCAAATTCTTGTCGGAAAATCTGAAAAATGCGCGCGCGCTTCCCCCTTTTTGGATTTTTTCAAAACCGCCAAGCATCTCAAACCCAATAGACTTCAAAAAATCAGCATTCATTTTATTTTTTCGTATTCCGACGGAGTGCCTATGTCCGTCCAGTTTGAATTGTCCTCGTATGCTTCGACGGAGTTTTCGTCGAGCTTTATCATTTCAAGAAGGGATTTTACTGTTGAAAATTTCTTTTGCGGTGTGTTCTTTACGATGTCCAAAAATTCTTTTTTGCAGGCAAAAATTCCCGTAAACTGCATAAGTTTATCATATCTTGCGCCGATTTCAAAACGCATATCCGAAACGCAGCCGTTTTTTACCGCCACGTTTTTGTTTGCGCCTTCGCTTCTCAAAATAAGAGAGGCGGATTTTTTGCTTTCTTCAAAATGCCTTATGAATTTTGAAATGTCGCCTTCCCAAAAAATGTCGCCGTTATAGACCAAAATTCCGCTTTCGTGGCAAAAGAGCGGAAGTATGTTTTTTAAGCCTCCGCCCGTGTCGAGCAATTCAGGCTCGTTTACAAATGTAATTTTTGCTCCGCCGTAATATGGAGACGCAAAATATTCCAAATATTTTTGCGGGGCGTGGTGGGTGTTTATGATTATGTTTTTTATCTCCGCCGCCGCCAGCTTTTCAAAAATATGCTCGATTAGCGGCTTTCCCTTCACTTTGAGCATAGGCTTAGGGGTGTCTGCCGTGAGAGGGCGCAGGCGCGTTCCAAGTCCCGCTCCGAGAACAAATGCCGTTTCCAATTTTGCCATTTGGTAAGTCTTTTTTATAAAGGCGTTTTTTTCAAGCAATTTTAAACGATTATGATATTTTGTTTTGTTGACATATCTTAAAAAGCCTTTAAGTTTTACCGTTTAAAATTTATATTGCATTTATGATTACTTGGATACAGGTTTTACTTCAAAAGCACCATAAAATTATTTTTTCTGTGCTGCTTTTCGTGATTATCATAGCTTTCGTGTTTACGATTGGCTCTTCCATTCCGTTCTTCGGCGGCAACGAAGCGTCGGCGACGGTAAACAGAAAGAATTTTTACGGCTACAATCTCGACGACCAGTACCAGATGGCGCAGCTCCAGCGTCAGGCTGTTTTGGATTTGCGCCTTTCGGACGCGAGGATTGACCAGAATTCGCTTACGGAAGCAATGCTTAAAAGCGCGTATTTGGGCTATGCCGCGAAAAAAATGTGCGTAAACCGCATTTCAAATTCAGAATTTGAAGCTTTTGTAAAGTCTTTGCCCAAGTTCCAAAAAGACGGCAAGTTTGACGCCGCCGCATGGAAGGAATTTTCAACCGCGTTTACAAAGAGCATGGCACTTGACGAAGACAAGTTCGCGGCGATGATGGCTTCTGTCGCGGTTGTGCGCTCGATGGAAAAGCTTTTTGCGGGTCCGGGCTATGTGTCCGACGTTGAAGTTTCGCGCTTTTACGAAGAGCAAAACGGCGTTTGGAATGTTTTGGTCGCGTCTTTAAATTACGAAAAATTCAATCCTAAGACAAAGGCGACAGAGGAAGAATTGCAGAAGTATTTTGAGCTTAACAAGGAGTCATTCAGAGTTCCCGCCGCGGTTGCTTTGGATGTCGCGTTCATTCCCGCAAAGGATTTTGCGGTTGCAGATGAAAATTTCAGCGAAGAAGAAATCGAAAAGTTTTACCGCTCCACAATCCGCAAGTATTTGACACAGGACGAGAAGGGCATTAAAGCCAAGGACTTGAAGGACGTAAAGGCGGAGGTCGTGAAGGACTTGAAAAATGCAAATGCGGTAAACCGCGCTCTTTCCAAGGCTGACGAAATTTTGACCGGTATTTACGATTCCGACGTCAAGTTTGCTTCGGCAGAGTTTAAGAAAATTCTGTCGGACGCCAAGCTCGACTTGAAATCCCTGCCTTTGGTTCGCCCCGACGAAAAGAAGCCCGACGGCATTCCCGCCGAAGTGTTTGACGCAGGCTTTGAGCTTAACGAACAGAAGTTTTACTGCGATCCCGTTGCCGCCGAAGACGGGGCGTACTTGGTGTTCTTCCGCGAAAGCAAGGCGTCTTATCTGCCCGAATTTGCGCAGGTTAAAGCGGAAGTGGAGCGCGCTTATTTGGCTCAGAAAAAATCCGAATTGTTCTCCAAAAAAGGGCAGGATTTCGCCGAAAAAATGAAGGCTTCCAAAGCCGATGCCAAGGCATTTGAATCGGCGGCGAAAGCGGACGGCTTTGAAGTAAAGGACATTGAAAAGTTCTCGTTTGCAAATCCGATGTCGATGGGCATGGAAAACGCGAAGTTTTACGGAGCATTGGCAAGAACTTTGCCCATGATGAAGGCGGGCGAAGTTTCGCCTATGGTTACTTTGTCGGGCGAAGGTTTTGTTGTTTTTGCAAAGTCTTTTGCTGCTCCCGATAAAAACGCTTCAAAAGCCGAAATCGAAAAGCTTGCCCAACGCGCCCGCGCGGAATTTTCGCAAGTTTCTTCGGGCTTTATCATAAACCACTACATAAATGCGGGAATGCCCAAAAGCGCGGTTCCCGAAGAATAGTTTTTTAGTTTTTTCAAGCCCCGTTTTTTTTCGGGGCTTTTTTTGTGCCCGCAAGTTTTTCGTGAAAAAATTATTTTTTGAGGAGTATAATTCCATTTTTGTAAAAACATTACAATTTTGTAAGTTTTTCAAAAAATTAAGACATATTTGTATTAGTGTGTTGACATTGTTTTAAAAAGCTTTCCAATACATTTTTCAACGGAATTATAAGCGTTGAAAAAATATGGCAAAACGTACAGATATTAAAAGTATATTGATTGTAGGCTCAGGGCCTATCGTAATCGGCCAAGCTTGCGAATTTGACTATTCGGGAAGCCAAGCCTGCAAAGCATTGAGAGAGGAAGGGTACAAGGTAATTCTTGTAAATTCAAATCCCGCCACAATTATGACCGACCCCCAGATGGCGGACGTAACCTACATTGAGCCTCTCACTCCCGAATCATTGGAAAAAATCATCGCAAAAGAACGCCCCGACGCGCTTTTGCCGACTTTGGGCGGGCAGACAGGCTTAAATCTTTCCACGGAACTCTACCGCATGGGCATTCTCGAAAAGTACGGCGTGGAAATGATTGGCGCAAAGGCGGAAGCCATCGAGAAGGGCGAAGACCGCGAAAAATTCCGCGAAGCGATGATAAAAATCGGTCTGGACGTGCCTAAGAGCGCGGTTGTCCATACTATGGAAGAGGCGGTAAGCTGGATTGAAGAGCACAAGCGTTATCCTGTAATTATAAGACCGAGTTTTACTTTGGGCGGCACGGGCAGCGGCATTGCCTACAACCGCGATGAATTTGAAAGAATGGTTGCATTCGGCTTGGAAGCCTCTCCCGTCACTGAAATTTTGATTGAAGAAAGCCTTATCGGCTGGAAGGAAATCGAAATCGAAGTAATGCGCGACAAAAAAGACCAGTGCATCGTAATTTGCTCCATTGAAAATTTCGACCCAATGGGCGTCCATACGGGCGACTCAATCACCATTGCCCCCGCGCTAACTTTGACGAACAAAGAATACCAGCTTATGCGTGACGCCTCTTTTGCAATCATTCGCGAAATCGGCGTTGAATCGGGCGGCTCCAACATCCAGTTTGCGGCTGATCCCAAGACGGGCAGGATTGTCATTATCGAAATGAATCCGCGCGTATCGCGCTCTTCTGCTTTGGCTTCAAAAGCAACGGGCTTTCCGATTGCAAAGATGGCGGCAAAACTCGCGGTCGGCTACACGTTGGACGAGCTTAAAAACGACATTGTAAAGACAATTCCCGCAAGCTTTGAGCCTACGGTTGACTACATCGTCGCAAAATATCCGCGCTTTGCATTTGAAAAGTTCGTGGGCGCGGACGATACTTTGACAAGCTCCATGAAATCCGTCGGCGAAGTTATGTCGATTGGCAGGACTTTCAAGGAGGCAATTCAAAAGGCAATCCGCTCCTTGGAAATCGGCGCGCGCGGCTTGGGCGGCGGCGGAAAGTTCGGAGGCTTTGAAGTTTCGGACATTTCTGAAATCACAAAGAATTTGGTTCGTCCGACGGCAAACAGAATGTTTTATATCCGCTACGCGCTTTTGGCGGGAATGACCGAGGAGCAAATTTGCGAGCTTACCAATATCGACCCGTGGTTCATACGCCAAATATCAGAAATTGTCGAAACCGAAAAGAATTTGCGTAAATCGGGTCTTTTGAACATGACAAAAGAGCTTTTGCAGGAGGCAAAATCTTCGGGCTTTACCGACTTGCAGATAGCCGACATCTGTTCCACGAAAATCCGCAACATCAAAAAATTGCGCGAAGAATGGGGCATCAACACTGTTTACAGGCTTGTTGACACTTGCGCGGGAGAATTCAGCGCGGTAAATCCGTATTACTATTCCACCTACGGCGCGGAAAGCGAAATCAAGCATTCCGACAAGAAGAAAATCATGATTATCGGCGGCGGTCCGAACAGAATAGGGCAGGGCATCGAGTTCGACTATTGCTGCGTCCACGCCTCGTTTGCGCTCCGCGAAGCCGGATACGAAACAATCATCGTAAATTCAAATCCCGAGACCGTTTCAACCGACTACGACACTTCCGACAAGCTCTTCTTCGAGCCTCTCACTCTTGAAGACGTTTTGGAAGTTTACAAGCAGACAAATTGCGACGGCGCAATCGTCCAGCTCGGCGGGCAGACTCCGCTAAACTTGGCGAGCGAATTGAAGGCAAACGGCGTAAACATCATCGGGACTTCCCCTGAATCCATCGATGCCGCCGAAGACCGCGAAATATTCAAGGAAATTCTCGACAAGCTCCATTTGAAGCAGCCCGTAAACGCGACTGCAATGAATCCCGAGCAGGCTTACGAACTTGCGGGCAAGATTGGTTTCCCGATTTTGTTAAGACCAAGCTTCGTTTTGGGCGGAAGAGGCATGTTCATAGTCTATAACATGGACGACATGAAAAAGGTAATCCGCGAGGCTTTTGAAGCGGCGCCAGGCAAGCCTGTCCTTCTTGACAAATTCCTTGAAGACGCAATCGAGCTTGACGTTGACGCAATTTCAGACGGCGAAACAACCGTTGTTGGCGGAATGCTTGAACACATCGAGTACGCGGGCGTGCATTCGGGCGACGCGGCAATGGTGCTTCCCCCGCACACGCTCTCCGAAAAAATGCTTGAAGAGGTGCGGCAGGCAACTTACGCCCTCGCAAAGGAATTGAAGGTTGTCGGGCTTATGAACATACAGTTTGCGATAAAGGACAACGAGCTTTATTTGCTCGAAGTAAATCCGAGGGCATCGCGCACTGTTCCGTTCTGCTCGAAAGTAATCGGTGTTCCGCTTGCGAAAATCGGCGCGCGCGTAATGGCCGGCGAAAAGCTGAAAGACTTGGGCTTTACAAAGGAAGTGAAAGTTCCTTTTGTCGCCGTAAAGGAATCGGTGTTCCCGTTTGTGCGCTTCAGGGGCGCAACAATTATGCTAAGTCCCGAAATGCGCTCCACGGGCGAAGTAATGGGCTTGGGTCCCGACTTGCTGACTGCCTTTGCAAAGAGTCAGGACGCCGCCCAGCCTTCTCTTCCAAAGTCGGGCAACGCATTCTTGTCGGTTAAAGACCACGATAAGCCGATGGCTTTGGAAATTGCAAAGAGGCTTGTTGCTCTCGGCTTTAAGCTTTTCTCGACTTCGGGAACGGCGAAGCTTCTTTCTGAAAACGGAATACCCGTAACCCGCACATACAAGTTGAACGAAGGGGCGCGCCCGAACGTCATCGACATGATTAAAAACGACGAAATGGACTTAATCATAAACACTCCGTCCGGAATGACTCCGCGCCTTGACGAAAACAAAATCCGCCAGGAGGCATTGCTTAAAAAAGTTTGCACAATGACTACAATGATGGCGGCAAACGTCGCGGTAAAGGGCATCGAGGCAATGCGCGAAAAGGAAATGAGCGTGCAGTCTTTGCAAGATTATATGAAAATGGTTAACGGTTCAAAGGAATAATTTTATGGGTAAGGCAATTTTGGCATTCGCCGACGGAACAGTGTTTACAGGCTCTTCGTTCGGCGCAAAGACAACCAGAGTGGGCAAGGCTGCCTTCAACAGCGCGGTTATGGGCTATCAGGAGCTTATAAGCGACCCCGCAAGCGCAGGGCAAATCATGGTGCTTACCGCGGTTGAAGTCGGCAACTACGGCGTAAATTCAGCCGACGCGCAGAGCGGCAGGGTTTGGATTGAAGGCTTGGCTGTTATGCGCAACAGCTCCATTGTAAGCAACTGGAGAAGCGAAGGGTCATTGAACGATTATCTCGTTTCAAACGGCATTCCGGGCATTGAAGGCTTGGATACCCGCGCAATCGCAATGAAAATTGTGCGCGGCGGCGCAATGGGCGCGTGCCTCTCAACCGAAGATATTTCGGAAGACAAGGCGGTTGAGCTTGCGAAGTCGTGGAATGGCTTTGTCGGCAAGGATTTTGGTGCGTCCTGCAAGTCTCAATACAAGTTTGACGATTCAAACATTGCTCCGTTTTCGGTAAGCGGCACCGATATTTACAAGTCTGTCCGCAAAACGCCCCTGAAAAAATGCGCAGTCATTGATTTGGGCGCGGCAAATTCAATTTTGCAGACGCTCGCGTACAACGGCTTTGACTTGCAGGTTTTCCCGTCAAGCGCGGAAGTTTCGGAAATCGAGGCGTCAAATCCCGACTGCGTGTTTGTTTCAAGCGGAGCGGGTTTGGTTTGCGCCTCTGTTTTGGAAAACATAAAGGCTCTTCAAAAGAAATATCCCGTTTTGGGCATCGGCTTGGGGCATTTGGCGATTGCCATGGCAAACGGCGCGAAAATCCGCGAACTGAAATTCGGGCGCAAAAACAGCCAGCCTGTAAAGAATGTCGCAACCGATTTAGTGAGGGTTTCGGCGCACAACATAGATTTTGTGGTTGATGAAAATTCGCTCGAAGGCACAGGTTTGGAAGTTTCATATGTCAATATAGACGACAATTCCATCGCGGGGCTTAAAAGCGAAAACACGATGTCGGTTATTTTCTATCCCGAAGGCACGAAAGGCCCTAAAAATTCAGATTCGGTTTACGAGGAATTTTATAAATTCGTTTCCGAAAAGCGTTAATTTTTTTATTGCAAATCAAAAACGCCCCCTGAAACGGGGGCGTTTTTTTTGCATCGAAGCGTAAATTTTACGCGTTAAAAAAGTGAACGATTGTTCACTTTTTTATTTGACAAGTGAACAATCGTTCACTTTTATTTCCCGAATAATGGACAGTGTAAAATCAGAAAATTTAAAAGAATGTTTGAAACGCGCAATCGACTGGCTTTATAAGAACCAGTACGAAGAGGGATACTGGAATGCCCCTCTTGAAACCAACTGCTGCATGGAAGCGCAGTGGATTATGGCTTCGGTTTTCTGCGGCTTTGAAAATCCCAAAAATGCCGCGATTTTGGAGTACATCAAAAACAACCAGAGGCAGGACGGCTCTTGGGACGTCTATTTCAACGCCAATAACGGCGACATAAACACGACCGTTGAATGCTATTACGCCCTGCGCATAACGGGGTCTTCTCCCGACGAGCCTTATATGAAGCGCGCGCGCGAATGGCTTTTGAAGCACGAATGGCAGAAGCACATAAGGGTTTTCACAAAATATTGGCTCGCGCTCTTTGGCGAGTGGGATTGGGACGAAACTCCCGAACTTCCTCCCGAAATAATATTTCTGCCTAAGTTTCTGCCGATTAACATTTACAGGTTTGCATGCTGGGCGCGCGCGACAATGATGCCGCTTACGATAGTCCTCTCGCAAAAGCCCGTAAAAATTCTCGATGAAAAATTAAGGTGCGACGAGCTTTTCCCGAACGGCAGAACATACAAGCAGTGGGGATTTTCAAACCGCGACACAAAATTCTTTTCATGGGAAAATTTCTTTTTGGCAAGCGACAAGCTTTTGCGCGCCTACAATAAATTTCTCGGGTGGAATCCGTTCAGAAAACAGGCAAAGCGCAAGGTCATGGAATGGATTTTGGAGCACCAGGACGAAGACGGTTATTGGGGAGGCATACAGCCTCCGTGGATTTACGGAATAATCGCAATGCACATAAGCGGGTTCGGCTTTACGCAGAAAAATATGGAGCTTGCCTTGAACGCCGTCAATTTGCACTGGTCGGAGCCGAATGAAAAGGGCATACGCATAAAGGCGAGCGAAAGCCCCGTTTGGGACACGATGCTTGCGCTGAACGCGCTTCTTGACGCGGGCGAAAGCTGGGAAAGCGAGGGAGTCGCAAAGGCTGTCGATTATCTTTTGAAAAAGGAAAACGACCATTATGGAGACTGGGCGGTGCTTGTCGGAAACCAGGTTAAGCCGAGCGGATGGTCTTTTGAAAGGGCAAACAAGTTCTATCCCGACATCGACGACACGGGAGTCGCGATTTGCGCGCTGAAAAAATTCCGCAACATACTGCCCGATGGCGACGTGAGGATTGAAAAAATTGATTCCGTCATTGAGCGCGCAATAGGCTGGATTTTGGCAATGCAGTCCGAAAACGGCGGCTGGGGCGCATTCGACAAGGACAACAACAAGGAAATCGTGACAAAAATCCCGTTTTGCGATTTCGGGGAAGTTTTGGACCCCCCAAGCGCGGACGTCACTGCGCATATTATCGAGGCTCTTAGCATGTGCGGATATTCCAAGGAGCATCCTGCAATGAAAAATGCCTTGAAATTTTTGTACGATGAACAGGAAAAAGACGGTTCTTGGTTCGGCAGATGGGGCGTCAACTACATCTACGGGACATGGTGTGTTTTGACCGCCTTGGCAAGAGTGGGAGAGACGGTCGAAAATCCGCGCGTAAAAAAGGCTCTCGACTGGATTTTGTCAAAGCAAAACGAAGACGGCGGTTGGGGCGAAACCGCGGAAACTTACATGAGCCCGTCAAGCGCGGGAAAATCGGGAGTTTCGACGGCGTCGCAAACCGCTTGGGCTTTGATTGCGCTCGGGTCGTTCGGCTATGGTGACGAAGCGTTCGTAAAAGGCATAAAATTTCTGGAAAATTCGCAGACAAAAGAAGGCACTTGGGAGGAATTTGAATTCACTGGGTCGGGCTTTCCCGGCTACGGCTTGGGGGCGAAAGTCGATTTGCAAAACGGCGCGCCCCTGCCGCAGGGCAAAGAGCTTTCGCGCGGATTTATGCTGCGCTACGGCTATTACTGCCATTACTTCCCGATTATGGCAATTTCAAAGGGCTTGAAATGAAAAACACGAAAGATTTAATACTCGCAAACACTTTCGTATTGCTCTTAAAAAAAGGCTATGACAGCGTTTCAATAAGCGACATCGCCGCAAAAATCGGCATATCGCGCGGCTTGATTTACAAGTATTTCGACGACAAGTCCGAATTGGTTTTCGAGTCGTGCAAGAAATTCTTTTTGGAGGAATTTTTAACGGACGTTGGGGAAATTTCCTTGGAGCAGTGCATAGAGCAGTTCATAAAAAACTTGAAACGCGTCATTAAAATGCTTTCTGAAATTGCGGGCGAAAAGATAGACGTTCTGAAATATAACCTGCTTTACGCGGAAGTTCTCATGCGGGATTCAAGGCTGAAAAACTCCGCGCGAGAATGGTCGCTGTTTCTGAAAAAAAATGTGCTAAACAGGGCGAGAAAAAACGGAGAAATAAAAAATATTTCCGATGTGTTTATACAAAACGTGTTTTTGGACATACTTGGCAGGGTTTCATGCCTTCACGAAACTTTGCCTGAAAATTGCATAAACTCAATCATAAGCGACATTCGGACTTTTTATAAACTCATAAGGGCGTAGATTTTTTTTGGAAAAACGCAAAATTTTGCTTGCCTAAAACGCCAATATATTGTTTTCTTTCATACTTTCAAATTTGCTAAAACAGATTTGGAAAAATAAGACGGAGAGGTGGCAGAGTGGCCGAATGCGCTGGTTTGCTAAACCGGTATAGGGCTTTAAAACCCTATCGTGAGTTCGAATCTCATCCTCTCCGCCATTTTAAAAAGCCGCAATTTTTTGCGGCTTTTTTGTTTGCAAGTATGAGGTGCAAGAATTTCGCTCATCGTCAAAGATAGTGGGATGAGGGTAGAAGAAATAGAAAAAAAGGGAGGCAAAGAGGACGAAAGTCCTACAATGCCTCTAATGCTATTTAATTTTTATAGAGTAATACGAAGTTG
>URGP01000008.1 GCA_900547395.1 uncultured Opitutales bacterium
CTATGAAAAACCTATTACCAAAAAAACGCTATTCCACAACCTTTGGTGTTGACCCTATTTTAGGTTTAAATTCAACGTTTTTATCTATTTTGTCTGGCACTTCATTATCATATATAAAAACAGATATTTATAAAAAAGCCCGCAAACGCTCTTGTTTGCAGGCTTGCAAAACTGGCGGAGAGGGGGGGATTGCGCTTGCACGCCATCCTTTGTTTCTCCTTATGGAAAAAACTTTTAAACTGCACACCGCTTGCGCTTTGCTTGTTTTTTTTTTCTAAATTTCTTCAATAGAACTTCATTCTCTTTGCAAAATTTATACAAAAAAACTGCGAGCTCTCTGAACTCGCAGTTTAAAACGCTTTTAAACGGAGAGGGGGGGATTCGAACCCCCGGTACGCTTTTGACGCACACTCGATTTCCAATCGAGCACATTCGACCACTCTGTCACCTCTCCTGTTTATTTCAGAACCAAATTGTCTGAATAAATTAAAGTTTTTCAATTTACTTTTTTATTAGGTTTCGTCAACAAAATTTTCTTTATTTTTTTCTTTCAAGAAATTTGTTGAAATTGTTTAAAAAATCTTTTTTAGTTTTCGGTATGAGGAAGTTATTTTTTTTATTCTATTCTTTTTTTATTCTCTCTTCTGTTTTTGCCAAAGTTGGCGAGGATCGCACTGAAATTGAAAGGCGCATGAATTCGCGTTTAAACGGCGCTTATCAATATCCATTGGAAGATTCTTTGCGCGAGGCGATGGAGCTTCCTTACAGCCACATACTGTTGATGCAACCTGAGGGAAACCGCAATTCGTTTTATTTCAAGCGTCCCAATTCTTCGCGTTCTGAAATGGGCGACACTTATTCTCAAAACGACTTGCAGGGATGGGAAATCCATTATGCCTATCAGGACGATTTGTCGGTGATGGAATTTTACCGCAGGCATGGTCAGCCCATGACTTTCGAAGAGCTTGAAGCTTTGATGGAGTCTGTCATTTCCAAGCGCGAGGGCGTTTATTGGACGAGGGTAAACTTCGTCCCCGAATACAGGAAGTGGAGCGTGAATTTTGACGAAAACGGCGTTCCGCAAGGCGTTTTCTATGACTCCGAAGGGAAGCCTTTAAAATCCGGCGAAAAAGTTTCGCTTTCCGAAATTTTGCCAAAGAACAACGACAGGTTTATTTTCGTTGAACCTCGCCCCGAAGTTTTGAATGACAGGGATTTTCTGCAGACAGTCCAGGGGCTTATTTACAAGGATATTGAATTTACCGCTTCCGACACCAATACAAAGAGGGTTGCGGCGGACAAAAAGCGCAGGGACGATCGCACGAAGCGCGGCGGCAATTCAAACAAGCGCGGTTCGACCGAGACAATAAAGAAATCCAACGCCACCGACAATCTGAGAAAGATGGTTTACTCTTTTGGAAACGCCAATATTTACAGGACTGTCGAGCCCAATATGTTTGATTTTAAGTTGGAAAATCCCAAGGGATTTTCAATTCATCGCGTGGGGGTTGAAGACGTCTATTACGGCGGGCGCGCTCCCGAAAACAGAACTCCGAATTTTCAGATGACATGCGGCATTCCCTTGCAGCCGAATACTTGCGTAGGCTATAATTACGAGCTTTCTGACGGCTCAGTGCGTGCAACTGTTTATAAAGATGCGGTGTTATTTATCGATGCTTCTTACGACAAAAAAATGCGCGCTTATATGGAAAAGCTTTACGATAAGCAGTCGGAAAAACGCAGGGAAGAGGCTTTGAAGTCGATAGACAAATTTTAGGGCTTCGCCTTTTATTGTTTTTTGCGGGAATTTTTTTTAGAAAATTTGTTTTGTGCTTCATATAAGTCTTGACAACTTTGGAAAAAAACGAAAAATTCTTGTACTTATAAGGCGTTTCTATTGTAGATATGGTTTTTATGCCTGTCTTCGGGAAGTCTGTCTTTTTATAATGCCAATGCAATTCGGGAGGCTTTTAATTAAAGGGTTTTGAATTGCCAAGGCAAAAATTGAAAGCTATTTATTTAACAAAAAAATATGAAAAAATTATCGTTAGTACTCCGTCTCGCAGCTATTCTCGGCGCAATCGCATGCGTCTGGATGTGGTTTAATGTAAAAGGTCAAATAAAGCAGGCAAATGCCGACATGCAGGGTGTCCAAGGCGACACTCTTCTTGCGAAATCCGCCCAAGTTCCCGGCATCCTTGCCGAGAAAAGCAAGCTTGACAAGGATTTGAAGGCGACAAAAGCTTCTCTCGACACTCAAACGCAGAAAGCCAAGTCTTTGGCGGGAGAACTTGAAAGCGAACGCAATCAAAATGTTCGTTTGAACAACGAAAAAGTAAAGCTTTCAAACGATTTGCGCAAAACAAAAATTTCCTTGGAAGATTCTCAAAAGAGCGTAAGCCAGAAAGAAGCCTTTATCGAACAGCTCAAGAAGGAGTTGGTTGCGGCGAAGAATGTTCAGGTTGACAATACTCAAATAGATTCTTTGAAGCAGGAAAACACTGTTTTGAAAAACCAGCTAAACCAAGTTAAGAAAGATTTGGAAGTAGCTTCTGAAAAAGCGAAAATTCTCGATTTGGCAGAAGTCGTTACTTACGAAGACATTGATTTGGAAGCGGGCAAGAAAAAGATAACAAAGAAGTACATTGTTCCTTATGTCGGCGAAGGTCAGACGGCAGTTGTTACGAATGTTTCCCAGTCCGACAACATTCTCACAATCAACAAGGGCAAAAAGGACCAGTTGGCTGACGGGCAGAAAATCAATTTGGCAAACAAGGGTGTTTTGATTGCAAACGCTAAGGTTTTGAAAGCCGGCGAAGAATTTGCGGTTCTTGAATTCAGCCCGAGAAAAGGCTTGCCCGAAACAATCGAAGCGCAAGACGTGTTGGAGCTTGTAAAGGTTGTTAACATTGAAGAAAAGAAGGCTGAAGAAGCCGCTCCGAAAGCAGAAGCTCCAAAGGCAGAACCTGCGGAAGCAGAAGAAGCCGAAGAAGAATAATTCGTTTTTGACTTCAAAAAAGCGCGTTAAAAAACGCGCTTTTTTTGTGTCTTTTAAATCTTGCCTGAATGTTAAAATAAATATTATATTCTTTGAATATAAAATTATTACGACTATGAACTTTAAAAAAATATTTTATTTGTTTTTTGCATTGGCTTTAACTTCGCTTCTTTGCGCCTGCAACAATGTTGAGACTCAACGCCAAAAACCGAGCAGGGACAGGGGAACCAAGTCGCAAACTTCTTTTGGAAGACCCGCAAGCTGGGAAGGCGGAATTCCGGGAATGACCACGAATGCTCCGCGCCAATATTGACTTTGTTTTATATATAAAACATAATTTGCTTTCAGGCCTGTTTTGCAGATTAATTTTTGCAATTTGGAGGATTTTTATGTTTGATTTTTTTATATGATAACTTAAAAATATATTTTTTTTAAAATAACTGTATAACTTAAATGATGGAAATCAAAAAATTAAAAGGGAAAAGAGGAGTGCTTGCGGGCTTGTTTGCGTTGTTTGCGGCTGCGCTGTCTGCTCAAAATCTAAACCAAATTGAATTGTCGTCGGGCTGGCAGATGCAGGACGCGACAATTATCGAAAAACAAGCCAAGATTGAAGGCTGGTATCGGCAAGGATCTGGCAAGTTGCCCGAGGAAGGTCGCTCAGTCTCAAAGGGGGACTTCAAGACCGACAACTGGTACAAGGCAACGGTGCCCGGAACCGTGCTTACGACTTTGGTGAACAATAAGGTTTATCCCGAGCCTCTCTATGACGAAAACAACCGCCCTGAAAAAATACCCGAAGACTTGTGCAAAAAAGACTGGTGGTATCGCACAACCGTAAAAATACCCGAAGACTTCAAGGACAAGAGAATTTGGCTTAAATTTAACGGCATAAATTACAGCGCGGGAGTTTGGGTTAACGGCAAGTATGTCGGTCCCGTGCAGGGCGCGTTCATTCGCGGGATTTTCGACATTACGAGAAACTACGACGTGCATCCGGGCAAGGAAACCACAATAGCGGTGAGGATTTCCCCGCAGCCGACGACAGGCGTGCCTTCCGAACACATTATGGGCACTACGGGCGGTCCTTGCGGCGGCGTCGGCAGGCTTGACGGCGCAACTTTCGGCTGCTCTGTCGGTTGGGACTGGCAGTCGGGCATTCGCGACAGAAACAGCGGCATTTGGCACAAGGTTTTTCTTTCCGCAACAGGTCCTGCCATCATAAAAGACCCGTACATAACAACGACTTTGCCCAATTTGCCAAAGCTTGATTTGGCGCATGTTAGCATCGACGTTCCCGTGCAAAACGTTACGGATTATCCCGTAAAAGGCGTGATAAAAGGCTCTTTCGGCAATGTCAAATTCGAGAAGGAAATAGAAGTTAAGCCTTATTTTACCGAAACTGTAAAATTTACGCCCGCGGATTTCCCTCAGCTTGAAATTAAAAATCCGAAACTTTGGTGGCCTAACGGATTGGGCGAGCCAAACTTGCACGAATTGAAGCTTTCGTTTGAAGTCAATAATGCTGTTTCGGATGAAAGGAAGCTTAATTTCGGCATTCGCGAATTTAAGTACTTTGAAGACGGCGCTCCGAGCGTGGAAAAGGGAACGCCCAACTTCAAGCTATCCGTAAACGGCGTCAGAGTATTCATGAAGGGCGGCAACTGGGGCATTGAAGAAGCCTTGAAGCGCATAGACTACGACCGTTTGGAAACGCAGGTGAAGCTCCACCGCGACCTCAACTTCAATATGATTAGAAACTGGGGCGGACAGAGTCAAAGCGACGAAATTTTCGAGCTTTGCGACAAGTATGGAATGCTTTTCTGGTCGGAATTTTGGCAGTTCAACGACGCAAATCCCGTCTGGACGGGCAACTACATGGCGAATGTCGCCGACACTGTTTTGCGCTACCGCAACCATCCATCTCTTGTAATTTGGTGCGCGAGAAACGAGGCAACCCCTCCGAAATATTTGGACGACATCGTGCGCTATGAGCTTATAAAACTCGACCCGAACCGCCATTACCAGCCAAATTCGGGCGGATTGTTCGGCTATAACTCGGGCGGACCTTACGACTGGGTTCCACCGCTGGTTTACTCGCGCTATTTTGAAGCTCCCAATTACAACAAGCGCGAAACTTTCAAGACGGAAATCGGAAGTTTCTCCGTTCCCACAATCGAATCCATTCAGGGAATGTTCCCGAAGTCGGAATGGGACGGCATTACCGATTCTTGGGCTGAACACAATTTCTGCGCCGGCGGCGGCAGGAAGTATCCGGAGTTTATGGAAAAACGCTACGGCGCGCCAAAGAACCTTGCGGACTTTGTGCAAAAAGCTCAGCTTATGAATTACGAGACCCACAAGGCGATGTATGAAGGAAGACTTGCAAGAATGTTTGAGCCCGCAGAAGGCGTCCTGTATTGGATGAGCATTCCTTCCCAGCCGAGTTTTGTATGGCAGCTTATCCAGTACGACCTCGAAACAAACGCTTCTTTCTTTGGCGTCAAGAAGGCTTGCGAACATCAGCACATCCAGTTTACTGAAACCGACGGAGGTCAAATTCAAGTCATAAACCACTTGCAAAAAGACCTAAACGGCGCAAAGGGCAGTGTCGCTTTCTACAATTTCGACGGTACGCTTGCCGGCAAAAAGGATTTTACGGTCAACGCGAAAGCGCAATCAAGGACAATCGTTGGCAAGGTCGAATGGCCCGAAAAATTGTCGGATATTCACTTCTTGAAGCTCGATCTTAAAAATGCGAAGGGCAAGACGATTTCCGACAACTTCTACTGGCGCCATATCAACGGAAGCCCGAAAGACACGCAAAAATTGCGCGATTATCCGTTGCTCGACTTGTGCAACTTCAAGGAAATGGCAAATATGCCAAAGGTAACAATAAAGGCGGACGCAAAGCTTCGCTCTTCCAAGAACGAACAGATTATCGATTTGCAGTTAAAAAATCCCTCTGAAAATGTAGCTTTGATGATTCACTTGCAAGTTCAGGGCAAGAACTCAAAAAAGAGAATTTTGCCCGTATCTTATTCTGATAACTACATTTCTCTTGTTCCCGGCGAGAAGAAAGTAATTTCAATAAGCTTTGCAAAAGACTCGATGAAAAAGGGCGATTCGCCCGTCGTCATGGTTGACGGTTGGAATGTAGAAGTTAAAGATTCCGACATCGTAAAGAACAACAAAAATGCTGCGGTCTCGAATTGGGAAGACAAGGGCTTTGACTTCAAGGCGCGCCCGCTGGAAGTCCGCAAGGTTGCAAGGGTCAACTGCGGCGGCTACAACCGCGGAGAAAACGGCAGGATTTTTGAAAAGGATCCCGGCTTTTTGAAGGGCGCGGTAGGCTTCCAGACGCAAGACGTAATTCTTTTGGGCGCAAAGCTTTACAAGGTCGCGCCTGACGGAACTTGGGAAGACCCGAAACAGTGCGTTGACGGCTCAAAGGCGGTAGGTCCCAATGACATGTATAGGACAGTGCGTTGGGGCAACAGCGAATACACGTCCCTCTTGTCCGGCAAGAAGCAAAAGTACACCGTAGTTTTGCACTTCGCCGAAGCAAGTCGCGACAAGGTTGCTGGCAAGGCGGCTTTCGATGTCAAGGCAAATGGCAAGGTCATTTTGAAAGACTTTGACGTGGCTCGCGCTGCAGGCGGAGTGAACAAGGCGGTTGTTGTTGAAATTAAAAATGTGGAGTCGGACGAAAACGGCTACATAAAGCTTGAGTTTACGGGCGGCGCAAAGCGCAAAGACGGCGAAAGCCGCGACCCGCGAATTAACGGCTATGAAATAATACCGCAGAAATAATCTTTAAAACGGCGGATTTACGGCGAAGAATTTAATTCTTCGCCGTTTTTTTGCTTTTATATATTTTGTGCATTTTTACATGTGTTTATAATTTTTTTATATATCTATTTTGTAAATAAATCCCGATGTAAAAAAATTTAAGATTTTAAATTTCCGGAGAATAAAATTGATATTTGGAAAATATTTTCCTTATCATAAAAAAATGGATGATTATTATGCCAAAAAAATCAACGATAGATGAAATTCGTGCCCGTTTTGATGCCGATGTTGAACGTTTTTCAAATTTAGCAACAGGGCAAATTTCTACAGTGGATGCGCCTTTGGCAATGGAGCTTATTTCTTGCGCCGCCGCCGTTTCCACAAATCCTATTTCAAATATATTGGATATTGGATGCGGAGCGGGAAACAATACAATTAAATTGCTTGAATACGCTCCCAATGTAAATTGCGATTTATTAGAGAAAATATGCTTGTCAGGGCAAAACAAAGGGTAGGCGCTTTGCAAGGGGAAATGTGCGCATTTTATGCGGGGATTTTCGAAGCGTAAAACTTGAAGAAAATTTTTACGATGTTGTTTTGGCTTGCGCCGTATTGCACCATTTAAGAGACGATGAAGATTGGGAATTTGCTTTTAAAAAAATATTTTCAATTTTAAAAAAAAGGAGGAAGCCTTTGGATTACAGATCTTGTGGGTCATTCAATTTCGGGCGTTCAAAATATTATGCGGGGCAGATATGGAGAATACCTGTCAAAAATCGGAGGAGATGATTATCGGGACAAGGTATTTAAATATATGGATCATGAAGACACTCCGCGCTCGCTTTCTTACCAGATTGAGCTTATGAAAAAAATAGGATTTTCTAAAACGGAAATATTGCATAAAAATTCATGCTTCGCGGCTTACGGGGCAATAAAATAATTGTACATATGAGTATTTTCTGCTAATTTTTACATATTTAATTTGGCGTAAAAACATTCGTTTTTTTTGAAATATTCATATTTTGCATCGTAATTGGTTTAAATCCTTTTATTCCCGATATTTACATTGATTTTATTCAGATAAAAACGGCATTTGATTCGCTTTTTTACAATTTGAATACTGTATCTTTTATATGTCTTTTGGTTTTTTTATTTGCACTTCAAATTGCCGCCTGCATTTTTGCGGCGGAGCTTTTGCGCAAAGTGTGTCCGCGATTTTTCAGATTTATAAACGGTGGAAGATAGTTTTTTTGGTATCTTTTAGTTTGAGCAAGCGCAAAAAAGCGGAAACCGAAAGGTTTCCGCATGCCTTCGCAAAATTTATTTTAATTTAAATTTTATTTAGCGCGTTGCAGACTTCGTCGATTAAAAATTCGGGAGTTGACGCGCCAGCCGTCACTCCGACAATGTCGAATTTCTTGATTTCGTTCAAATCAAGCTCCGCAAGGGTTTCAATGTGAAAGCATGGAAGCCCTGTGCGCTTTGCCATAATGGCAAGCTTTACAGTGTTTGCGGAGTGCCTGCCGCCAATCACGATTATTGCCTGCGCTCCTTGCGTTGCGAGAACGGTTACGTCTTTTTGGCGTTCCTTTGTTGCTCCGCAAATGGTGTCGATAACTTCCAAGTTCGGAAATCTCTTTTTTAAGTAATCCGCTATTGCCTGATAGTCGTCGGGGAACATCGTGGATTGCGAAACAAGGCAGATGTCCCCTTCAATCTTCGGCAGGGCGTCGATGTCTTCATTGTTTTTTACGACATATCCCTTGCCGCCCGCGTACCCTAAAAGCCCTATGACTTCGGGGTGCTTGGGGTCTCCCATAATGATTATTGTATATCCCTTTTGGGCGTGGATTTTTATCGCCCCAGCGATGCGCCCCACGTCGGGGCAGGTGGCGTCTTTAAATGTAAGCCCCAGATTTTTCAGATATTCCCTGCGTTCGGGAGAAACGCCGTGGGCGCGGACGACAAGCACGTCGTCTGCCTTTTTTGAGGAAAGCTCGCTTTTAAGCTCGTTTGAGCTTTGATAATCGCCGATTTCCAGAATGCCTTCTTCTTCAAGCCTTTCCATCATTTGGCGGTTATGTATCAAAGGCCCGTCGGTATAGACTTTGTTTCTTCCGCAGTCCGTACACTTGCGCGCTATGCCGATGGCTCTTTCAACGCCGAAACAAAATCCCGCGCTTTTTGCCCTTATGATTTTCATTTTTATGCCTTTTTTATGTCGAAACCGTCTTTTTTGTCCAAAATTACCCAGCCTTCCGCAAGCGCCTTGCCGCGCAGTTCATCGGCAAGCGCGTAGTTCTTGGCTTTTTTTGCTTCCCAGCGGGCGTTTGCAATTTCCAAGATTTCCTTGGGCGCGTCGATTTTTTCTTCGGGTTTTTCCTCGAAAATTTTTAGCCCCAATGCGTACAAAATTGCGCCGAGCGCGTCTATGTCGGCTTCGCTTAGCGGAGTTTCCTTGGCTTTTGCGAATGCCGTAAATATTTCGCCGAGGCAGCGCGGAACGTTAATGTCGTCGCACAAGGTTTCCCACGCCTGCGAGAATGCAGTGCCTTCCGGTTTTGCACCCGCCTTTATTTTCTTTAAGAAAGCTTCTTTTGTTATTGAAAGTTTTTCGAGCGAAGTTGAAAGCAATTTTTCGAGCTTTGAAATCGCGCTTTTGGCGTCGTCCAAGCCTTTGAATGTGAAATTCAACTGCTGGCGGTAATGCCCTGATATTAGGGCAAGGCGGATTTGCGCGGGCGTGTAGCCTTTTTGCAAAAGGTCGTCGAGCCTGAACAAATTGCCGAGGCTTTTTGACATCTTTTCGCCTTCAACCATGAGGTGCGCGCTGTGGAACCACTTGCGTACGCTTGGGGAGACTCCCGTTGCGCATTCGCTTTGCGCGATTTCGTTTTCGTGGTGCGGAAAGCACAAGTCAATTCCGCCGCCGTGCAGGTCGAAAGTGTCCCCCAGATATTTGCGCGACATTGCGGAGCATTCTATGTGCCAACCCGGGCGACCTTCGCCCCATGGCGATTTCCAGTAATTTTCGCCGTCTTCGGGTTTTCTGCCTTTCCACAGGGCGAAATCCGAAACATTGTCGCGCTCGTATTCGTCGGCATTGTTGGCGTCTCCCGCGGAATTTGTGGACTGGGTTGCAAGCGAAGACTTGTCGAGCCTTGAAAGCTTGCCGTAGTTTTCGTCGGTGGATATTTTAAAATAGACCGAGCCGTCTGAAACAGGGTAGGCGTGCCCTTTGTTTACGAGGGTTTCAACCATGTCGAGCTGCTCTTTGATATGTTCTGTTGCACGCGGTTCGACGGTGGGGGGGAGGAGGTTTAGCTTTTTGCAGTCCTCATGGAATTTGTCTTCCCACTTTTTTGTAAAGTCTTTTAAGGACATGCCGAGCTTTTGGCTTTCGCGGATAGTTTTGTCGTCAACGTCTGTAATGTTGCGGACATGTTTTACCTTTATCCCTGCGACTTCCAGCGTTCTGCGCAAGACGTCCTGTATTATGAAAGTGCGGAAATTGCCTATGTGCGCGGGGCCGTAAACTGTCGGACCGCAGCAGTACATTCCGAAAATTTTTCCATCGGCCGGCTTTAATTCCTCTTTTTGGCGTGATAATGTGTTGAATGCGCTTGGAACCATTTATTACCTTTCAAAAAATTATTTAAAAAATGATGTTCAATTTGCCGAAAAGGGCAAGTTTGAAATCCTTTTTTATTTGATTAAAATCGGCGATGGAATTTTTATTGTTGATAAAAAAATTTTTAGGAGTAACAAAAAAATCATGAATGAAAATTTCAAACTCAACCTGCCGCATCGCCCGAGACGCTTGCGCAGAAATCCCGCAAGGCTTGCGATGTGCGCCGAAACTTCGCTTTCGCCGTCCGATTTAATTCAGCCGTTATTTGTGGTGGAAGGCAGAAACAAGTGCGAAAAAATCGACTCAATGCCGGGCATTTCGAGGCTTTCGATAGACCGCCTGCTAAAAAAGTGCGAAACGCTTCTTGCTCTTGGCGTTCCCGCAGTGGCACTTTTCCCTCAGATAAATCCGCGCCTTAAAAACAACGATGCCGACGAGGCGGTAAATCCCGACAGCGTTCAAAACAAGGCAATCCGCGCCGTAAAAAAACGCTTTCCGGAGCTTCAAGTCGTGGCGGACATCGCCTTGGACCCTTACACGAGCCACGGGCATGACGGCATCTTGAACAAAGATGGCGACTGGATTTTAAACGATGAAACCGTTGAAGTTTTGGTCGCGATGAGCGCGGTTGCGGCGCAGTCCGGCGCGGACTTCATCGCCCCGAGCGACATGATGGACGGCAGGGTGGGGGCAATCCGCGAGGCATTGGACGAGCTTGGCTTTGAAAACACCGCAATTATGGCTTACACCGCGAAGTACGCTTCCGCGTTTTACGGGCCTTTCAGGGAGGCTGTCGGCACTCTCAAAAAGGGCAAATCGGGAGTTGACAAGTCTGGCTACCAGTTAAATCCCGCAAACACGCGCGAGGCTTTGCGCGAGGCATCTCTTGACGAAAAAGAGGGCGCGGACATAATCATGGTAAAGCCTGCGGGGCACTATTTGGACATCGTGTCTAAATTGAGGCAGGCGACCTCTTTGCCGATTGCCGCCTACCAGGTGTCGGGCGAATATTCAATGGTTTGCGCCGCCGCTCAAAACGGATGGATTGACTTTGATAAAATTCGCGACGAATCGCTGATTTCAATAAAGCGCGCAGGAGCAGACATGATTTTGACATATTTTGCAGAAAGCTTTGCGCAAAGTTTTAAATCGAAAAAATAATATGTTTCGGCTTTTAAAAAAGTGGGGCGTCGATTGGTTCATAATGTCGATAGCCCTTTGCATTTTTTTAGCTTGGCTCTATCCTCCGATAGGAATGGAGCGCGAGCCTTTTTCATTGGGCGATTTGGCTTCTTTCGGCGTTTCAATGATTTTCTTCTTTTACGGGCTTAAATTGAAGCCGCAAGAGTTGAAAGAGGGACTTAAAAACGTAAGGCTTCACTGCACGATACATTTTATGACATTTATCGCGTTTCCGATAATTGTTCTTCTTGCAATGCAGTTTGCCGATTTCAATCCGAATAGCAGTTATTATTACCAATGGCTCGGGGTTTTCTTTCTTGCAACTCTGCCGTCAACCGTTTCGTCTTCCGTCGTAATGGTTTCGATAGCGGGGGGAAACATTCCGGCAGCGATTTTTAATGCCAGCATTTCAAGCTTGATAGGCGTGTTTGCAACTCCTCTTTGGATGGGGCTTTTTATAGATTCGCAAAACGGCGGCTATCCGATTGGAGATGTCGTTTTTAAGCTCATATTGCAGGTTTTGGTTCCCATTTCGGCGGGTCTTCTATTAAACCGCAGGTTCGGGGCTTTTGCCCTGAAGCACGGCAAGGCGTTGCGCTATTTCGACCAAATCACAATTTTAATGATTATATACACCTCGTTTTGCCAGTCGTTTGCGGACAAGATGTTTAGCGGCTATTCGTTTTTGAATTTGGCGGTTCTTTCGGGCGGGGTTATTATGATGTTCTTTGTTTTGTACGCCATTATATTCGGCGTCTCGAAGATGCTGAAATTCAACCGCGAAGACGAAATAACGGCTCTTTTTTGCGGTTCGAAAAAATCGCTGGTTCACGGCTCGGTGATGTCGCACGTCATATTTTCAAGCAGCGCGATAGCGGGGGTTGTGTTGCTTCCTACCATGATTTACCACGCTGCTCAGCTTGTGATAGTGAGCGCGATTGCAAAGTATTTTGCAAACAGCATCGAAAGCAAATAACAAAAAACTCCCCATTGAGGGGAGTTTTTTTAGCTATTTTTTGAATTTCAAGTCGTATTGTTTTAACGCCTCGTCCACCGCTTTTTTTGTCAGGGGCTCCATAATTTTGTAGCACTTCAAATTGGGGTGGACGCCGTCGCCCGAATAGTCGGCAGGCATTGCGCCTTTTTCGTCGGCAAGTGCGGAATGGTAGTCGAGATAGATAATGCCGCGCTTTTTGGCGTAGTCTTTTAACATGGCATTTACTTTTGCTATTTTATTCGGTACGTCCGAAATGCGCTTTCGCCATCTGTATTCTCCCGCAGGCGTAATTGAGCATACCACGGGTATCATGTCGTTTGAAAGCGCGATTTCCGCCATATTCATTATGTTTCCCGCAATGTCGTCAAGCTCCGTATAGCCTTCGTTTTCGGCAATATCGTTTGTGCCGCCCATAATGACGACCACTTTCGGGTTCATTTCAAGTACGTTTTTGCGAAATCTTGCAATCATCTGGATTGTCACTTGCCCGCAAAGCGCGCGGCCGAGGTAGTTGTTTTCCTTGAAAAACTCCTTGTGAATCACGTTTGACCACATGTCTATGATGGAATCTCCCATAAACACGGCGTCGGGCGGCGGAGTGTTTTTGTCTTTCAACGCCTTGTTTTCTTTTTCGTAGCGGTTAAAACGCGCCCATTCCGAGTAGGGCTGTTTTATTGTTTCCTCTCCCGCAAAAAGTGCGGTTGCTGTAATTATCGCCATTGCGGCAAGCATTATTCTTTTCATTTTCTCCCCTTTATTTTTTGCGCGAATTTACAAGTTCGTACAGTTCTGAAATCGTTTTGCACGACAAAATTTCCTCGTTTTTTACGTTCGCGCGGTATTCAAAAGCAATCATGCTCATCACAGAAAGCAGGGCTATGGAATCCCATTCTTCAAGATGAACGAAGTTTGTTTCGGGCGTCAATTCGACGTCTTCAAAGGCGTCAACGTTTTCTTTTAGGTTTTCTATGAACTTTTCCATATTTGCCATTATTTTCCAAAAAACGCTTTTTGAAGTCAAGACCTTAGGTTTAAATCTTGACTTGAAGCCAGATAACGGGGATATTTTAAATTTTTCTTATGGAATCCGCCTGCAAAATATTTTCAAAAATTACGGCATGCCATTATGTTTTGCCGAGAAATGTCGAGCAAAATTCGGATTTGGCGGCGAGATTCGGAGAAAAGAAAATGCGCTCCGTCGAGAAAATAAGCGGCATTGTCTCTCGCAGAGTCGCCCCCAAAGGCGTATGCGCGAGCGATTTGGGCTTTGCGGCGGCAAGCAGAATGATTGAAAAGCTAAACATTAAAAAAGAGGAAATCGACTGCCTTGTTTTCGCCTCCCAGACGCCCGACTACATATTGCCGTCAACCGCCGCAGTTTTGCACGAAAAACTCGGGCTTTCTTCCTCCTGCGGAGCTTTTGATGTTTCAATGGGATGCCCCGCTTTTATTTATTCGCTTTCGATTGCAAACGGAATGATTGCTTCGGGGCAGTGCAAAAAAATACTTTTGATTGTGGCAGACACCATAACAAAGCTGATAAATCCTTTGGATTTCGGGCTTGTGCCTTTGCATGGAGATGGCGCGGCATGCTTTTTGGTGGAAAAATCGGACGGAAAATACGGCATTGAAGGCGTTGACTTCGGCACAGATTCGAGCCTTTACGAGGCGTTGATTGTAAAGGACGGCGGATTTAGAAATCCGATAAGCGAAAATTCCGCAACTCCCGTCCCCGACAAGTTCGGGGCTGTGCGCACGGCAAAAGATTTGCAGATGGACGGCGCGGCGGTATTCCATTTTTCGCTTTACAAAGTTCCCGAAGAAATCTCGAAGGCGATGCAAAAATTCGGGGTGTCGCTTGCGGATTTAGACAAGGTTTTGCTGCACCAGGCAAACAAAACAATGGTGGCGCAGATATACAAAATGCTTGGCGTTCCGCCTGAAAAGCAGTTTTATTTCATGGAAAAAATCGGCAATTTGAGCGCGGCAAGCAGCGCGGTTTTGCTTGTCGAGGCGTTGCGGCGCGGTACCGTGGCACAAAACGCCAGAGTTTTGGTTTCCGCTTTCGGCGTCGGGCTTTCATGGGGAACAGCCCTTTTGAAAACGGGCGAAACTTTGCCTGAAACACTTTCAGGCAAATCGGATTTTGAATTATAATTTGGAGGAAAATATGTATTTGTTCTTTTTGGGATTGCTGTTGCTTGTTGCGGGATATTTCACCTACGGGAAACTTGTTGAAAAAATCATTGCGCCCGATGGCAGGCCGACTCCATGCAAAACAAAGCATGACGGCGTTGACTATGTGTCTTTGCCGCACATGAAAAACATGCTGATTCAGCTTTTGAACATCGCGGGCGTAGGGCCGGTAATCGGGGTTATCATCGGCATAAAATTTGGCGAAATCGTGTTTTTGATAATACCGATAGGCAACATAATAGCGGGCGCAACGCACGATTTCTTGGCAGGCATGATGAGCATGCGCAGGGGAGGGGCTAATTTGCCGTCCATAATAAAAGACAATCTGGGGAAAACCTATTACAGTTTTTTTGCCGTTTTTATGATGCTTTTGCTTCTTTTGGTTGTCGCTGTATTCATAAACATACCTGCGGAGCTTATCGACAAGACATTCCCGCAAATTCAGATATTCTGGGCGATAGTGGGCGGCATATTTATTTACTATATATTGGCAACGCTCTTTCCCGTGGACAAAATCATCGGCAAAATTTATCCGATTTTCAGCGCGCTTTTGCTCGTGGGCACGTTTGCGATTTTTGTGGCTCTTGTTTTTTCGCTCTTCGGAAATCCTGAATTATTGTCCGAAAGCGCGGCTTTCAAGGAAAAGATGTGGACTGCCGCAAACGGAAAGCCGATAATTCCGCTTCTCTTTGTCACAATCGCCTGCGGCATAATATCGGGATTTCACGCAACGCAGTCTCCGATAATCGCAAGAACCATGTCAACCGAATTTGAGGCGCGCTCGTCTTTTTACGGAATGATGGTTGTCGAAGGCGTCATAGGCATGATTTGGGCGGCAGGCGGTCTTGCAGTTTACAATTTGTTCCCCGAAACGATGTCGATAAAAGCCACTGATGTTCTCATGAAAATAACGGGGCATTTCCTCGGCAGTTATATGGGCGTCATCACTGTCATGGGGGTTGTGATTTTGGCGATAACTTCGGGCGACACCGCAATGCGCTCTCTGCGTTTAAGTATTGCCGAAATTTTTAAAATCGACCAAAAACCCCTTATGAAGAGATTTCTTACGACGCTTCCCTTGATATTGATTGTCACTGCGCTTTTGGCTTGGTCAAACAAAAGTGCCGACACCTTCAACCAGCTCTGGAATTATTTTGCTTGGGGAAACCAGGTGCTTGCGGCGTCCACTTTGACTGCGGGGGCGGTATGGCTTTTCAGGCACGGCAAAAACGGCTTTATCGCGATTTTCCCCGCAATGTTCATGACTTTTATAGTGCTTTCATACATACTCTGGATTTCTCCCGCCCATGGAGGTCCGATAGGGTTTGGCTTGGACTTGAATTTGTCTTACGCGATTGCAGGAGTTATATCTTTATGCTTTTTAGGCTTTGCATTTTACAAGTCCAAGAAAATGGCGGGGGTTACTGACGAATTGTTAAATTCTTCGGATATTTCGTAAAATTTTTGTAAATGTTTGATTGGCGCGGAGTAAAAACTTCGCGCTTTTTTCGTTTTTTTGAGGGATTTTGCGCTATGTTATAAGTTTATGTATATTAGAGATTTAAAAATAATACAAAACTTATTTGACACGCCTCTTTTATTTTTGGTAAAAACAACCTGAATAATCCCTTACATTATCTCCTACTAATTTGACGGATTAGCGTTCATATCTCGAAAAAATACTAAAAAAAGAAAATAAAATGGATACAAAAGATATTTCTATAATAAAAAGGGACGGTAAAACGGAAGAATTTTCACCTGAAAAAATCAAGAAGGCAATAACCAAGGCCTTTATGGCGGGCGGACTCTTAAACGAGGAGAGGCTTATAGACGGCATCACAAAGCGCGTCGTAAAATCCATCGAGAAAAAGCTTATTTCAGTTGAAGAAATCCAGGATATCGTAGAGCGCGAGCTGATGGGCTCAAACCCGTACATCGCGAAAAAATACATTATTTACCGCGAATGGAGAACTGTGGAGCGCGACAAGCGCACTTCCATGAAGCGGATAATGGATGGCATTGTAAAAATCGAAAAAAACGACGTGAATTTGAGCAACGCCAATATGTCTTCCCACACACCCGCAGGGCAGATGATGACATTTGCAAGCGAAGTCACGAAAGATTATGCCTGCAAGTATCTTCTTGGCGTAAAATATTCCCGCGCGCACCGCAACGGCGACATCCATATTCATGATTTGGATTACTATCCGACCAAGACAACCACTTGTGTCCAGTACGACTTGGACGATATTTTTGAGCGCGGCTTCCACACCAAAAACGGGAGCATCCGCACTCCGCAGTCAATCCAAAGCTACGCCACTCTCGCAACCATTGTTTTTCAGACAAACCAAAACGAGCAGCATGGCGGGCAGTCAATTCCGGCGTTCGATTTCTTTATGGCTCCGGGAGTTCGCAAGACTTTCGTAAAGCACGTCTCAACCGAAATCGAGTTTGCGGTGCGCTTAAACGGCGGAAAACCCGTCGATGCAAAGAAGCTTAGAAAGGCACTCTCTCCCGTAATAACCTCGATAGAGCTTTGTAAAAAGGCGAAATCCGCCGCGATGAAGGCGGCGCAAAAAGAGGGCGCGTCTCTTTCCGAAAAGGAATTTGAAGCGGTGCTTGCACAGGCGCTTGAAAATACGCGGATTGACACGCACCAGGCGATGGAAGGGCTTATCCACAACCTAAACACGATGCACTCTCGCGGCGGCAACCAGGTTGTGTTCAGCTCCATAAATTACGGCACAGACTCTTCTCCCGAAGGCAGAATGGTAATCAAGGAGCTTTTGCTTGCAACTTCCGAAGGCTTGGGAACGGGCGAAGTGCCTGTATTCCCGATTCAGATTTTCAAAGTGAAAGATGGCGTTTCGTATTCCGATTCCGACTATGAAAAGGCGATAAACGACTTCGAGGGCGCAATGTCGGGCAAAATCAAGTTTGAAGCTCCGAATTTCGACCTGCTTTTGCTTTCCTGCAAAACGACTTCGACTTCGCTTTTCCCGAATTTCCTATTCCTTGACACTCCGTTTAACAAGCACGAAAAATGGGACATAAACGATCCCAAACGCTTCCGTTACGAGCTTGCCACGATGGGTTGCCGCACGAGGGTTTTTGAAAATTTGCACGGAGAAAAAACTTCGTTTGGCAGGGGCAATTTGTCGTTTACTTCGATAAATATGCCGCGCCTTGCAATCGAATCCATGCGCGAAGCGGAAGAAAACTGCCCGAACGCCGACAAGCACGCCTTGCGCCGCGAAGCAAAATTCTTGTTTATGCGCAAGGTAAGGGATATGTCGGAACTTGTGGCGGAACAGCTTTACGAACGCTACTGCTACCAGCGCACTGCGCGCGCCTGCCAATTCCCGTTCATGATGTCAAACGATGTCTGGAAGGGCGGTATGGCACTTTCCCCGACAGACGAAGTCGGCGATGTCATAAATTCAGGCACTTTGGGCATAGGCTTTATCGGCGGGCACAACGCCATGGTTGCGCTCTTTGGCGAAGGGCATGCCCATAACAAGGAAGCCTGGGATACTCTCTACGAGGCAATTCAAACTATGAACGAAGTTGTTTTAAGCTACAAGCGCAAGTACAATCTCAACTTCTCCGTCTTGGCTACTCCCGCGGAAGGCTTGGCGGGCAGGTTTACGCGCATGGATAGAAAAAAGTACGGAATAATCGAAGGCGTTACCGACCGCGAATATTATGTAAACTCTTTCCATGTCGATGTCAGGGAGCCTGTTTCGATAGTCGAAAAAATAAAGCTTGAAGCTCCTTTCCACGCCATAACGGGCGGCGGGCACATTACCTATGTCGAGCTTGACGGCGAAGCCAAGAAGAACGTCAGAAGCATCTTGAAAATTGTCAAGACGATGAAAGACGAAAACATAGGCTACGGCTCTATTAACCACCCCGTTGACACTTGCAAGGACTGCGGTTTCAGGGGCGTCATTTACGATACCTGCCCGTGCTGCAAGAGCGAAAACATATCCAGAATGCGCAGAATAACGGGATATTTGACTGGCAGCCTCGAAACTTGGAATTCCTCCAAACAGGCGGAAGAGCGAGACAGGGTAAAGCACAAATAGCCGTGAAATTGAGAGTTTTAAACGTGTTTCCCGAAACCGTGTCAGACGGTTTCGGGATTCGCTTTGCGGTGTATTTTTCGGGATGCTCGCACCGTTGTCGCGGCTGCCACAACCCGCAGAGTTGGGATTGCAGTGCGGGAGAGGAGCTTGACGATGTCTTGAAAGAGAGGATTATTTCCGAACTTCAATCAAATCCGATTTTGGACGGCATAACTTTTTCTGGTGGAGACCCGATGTTTAATCCCGAAGAGTTTTTGAAGTTTTTAAAAGAGGTAAAGAGCAGGACAAACTTAAACGTTTGGTGCTACACAGGCTATACCTACGAAGAGTTGGTTTCTGATTCAGAAAGAAAGCCCATTTTAAAATATATAGACGTGCTTGTTGACGGCAGGTTTGTAATGTCCAAAAAAGACCCGCGCCTTTATTTCAGGGGAAGCTCAAACCAGCGCATTTTGTATCTTAAAAACGGCAAAGTCGTCCGCGATTCAAAGCCCGAAGCCGAATGTTAAAACAGGGAGCTTTCCCGCGTTTCTATTTTTGAGGCTTCAGCGAGGGTGTTTAAGTTCGGAACTTCGCGGATTGCGAGCTTTATTATGAGTGCGCTTGCAAGGGCGTCGTATAGGGCGCAGTGCCATTTTTTGCGCGTTGCGGGGCAGATTTTTTCAGCGTAAAAATCAAGCTCGTCTTGCAGTCCAAGCTCCGAAACAAGGTCCGAAAGCTTTTCCGATTCAACGCTGAAAATTTGGCGCGAGACAATGCGCGAGTCTATCCACGGCGACCATGAAAGCGTGTCTTTTCCCGTGAAAAAGTTTTTAACCCTGCCTGCCGAGGGTATGTAGTGCCTTAGCAGGCTGTCTTCCGTATGGAAATTGTGCGCCGCGAATATTCCGTTTTGCCTAAGAGATGAAAACATTTCGCAGTGCGCCTCAAAAGGCGGATTTTGCCCTGCGAGAGAATCGGTTATCCCCGTGATTTTCCGCGTCTTTAAATCTATGGATTTTTTAGGGGCGCAGATTTTTGTATCTGAAAAGAAAATATCGCCATTTAAAATTCCCGCAACGCCGAACTCGACAATGCCGATGGCTTTCGAGCCTTCAAAATCAATCGCGTATATCGGAATTTCGTTTTTCATCTTGAAAATTTTTCTTACAAACTTAGCCTATTAAACAATATGACAAAGCCCGATTTCAAGAATTTTATGAATGAACTCGCCGATTTAAGCGGAGACTATATACGCGGAGAATTTGGCAAGGCGCACAAAATAGAATCAAAAGCCGACGCGACTCCCGTTACGGAAGTCGATAAAAACACGGAAGAAATTCTGCGCGAAAAAATAATGCGTACCTTCCCCGAACACGGCATTGTTGGCGAAGAGTGGGGCGTTGTAAATCCCGATGCGGAGTATCAATGGGTTCTCGACCCGATAGACGGCACAAAATCTTTCATTTCGGGCATTCCGCTTTTCGGCACTTTGATAGCTCTGATGAAAAACGGCAGCTATGAATTGGGGCTGATTGACCAACCGATTTTGCGCGAAAGGTGTCTGGGCGACAACAGCGTTTGCCTCTTTAACGGCAAACCTGTCCGCGCGCGCCAGAATTTCAAATCCATAAACGGCGCGACCGCTTTGATTTCGGACGCAAGGGAAGTCCGCTTTGCGGGCAGAAACATGGACGCGTGGCGCAATTTTGAGGACAAGCTCTCAATACTTCGCACTTGGGGCGATTGCTACGGCTATATGATGCTTTGCAGGGGCAATGCCGACATTATGCTTGACCCCGTTTTGGAGATATGGGACCTTGCCGCCCTTATTCCGTGCGTGCGCGGCGCGGGCGCGGTAATATCGGACTGGTTTGGCGGCTCGGACTTCGGGAAGAAAGGCGGGCTTGTCGCGGCGGCGAACGCGGAGATTTTGGGCGACGCGCTTGCGACGCTCAACGGTTAAGACCTACTTTGTGAGATTTTCTTGTTCGCAAGCCTTATGAATGCAAAGGCGATTGTGAAGTTTTGAAGCGAGAGTATTATGTCGGTTTTGAGCCTCGCCATAAAAAGGTCCGCAAAATTTATCGAAGCCGATGGTTCTCCGATTATAATCGATGCGTAAATTATGACGCTTAAGAGCGCGAAATAAACCGCAAATCCCGCGCAGAAAACCAAAATCCAGTTTTTAATGAATTTGCCCGCAATTTCCGTGCAAATCAAAGAAAGTGCGTAATTTAGAAAAAATACAAGCAGGTATGTGCAAACAAGAGTTATGTAAAAATTCTTGTTTTGAGAAAGGTTTTCCGTTGAAAAATTTTCCGCCGCCGACAAAAAGAAAAGCTCAAACAAAATTATGGCGGTCGTTATCACTGCCGAAAATATCGCGCAAATAAAATGGTGCTTTAAGTATTTCATGTCTTTTTTATCGTAAAAATTTGTCTTTGTAAAAATCAATCTCCGTTTTGTGGAAGCCTGTCGAGAAAAAGCCTTAGCCTTGCGGCAGTTTCAGGGCCTATGCCTTCCACTCTTTCGATTTTTTCCGCGTCCGCTTTCTTTAAGGCGGCAATCGAGCCGAATGTTTTTAAAAGCAGTTCTTTTTTCTTTTGCCCAAGCCCGTCGAAATCGTCCAAAATGCTTTCCCTTATCTTTTTGCGTTGCAGGGTTTCGCGGTAGGAGTTCGCAAAGCGGTGGGCTTCGTCTCGGATGCGCTGCAAGAGTTTTAGGGCTTCGTTTGTTTTGGAAAGCTTTATTTCTTCAAAGTCGGAACATACTATGGTTTCTTCGCGCTTGGCAAGCCCTATGACTTTCGGGGCAGGTATTCCGATTGCTTCAAAAGCTTCCAACGCCGATTTTACCTGCCCTTTGCCGCCGTCTATCACAACGAGGTCGGGCATCGGCTTTTTTTCTTCAAAAAGCCTTCCGTACCTTCTTGACACAACTTCGCGCATGGAGGCATAGTCGTCATTTTTGACGTGCATTTTGAAGCGGCGGTATTTGTTGTTTGCGGGCAATCCTTCGTCAAATCGGACCATGGAAGCCACCGTGAATGAGCCTGATATGTGTGAAATGTCGAAGCATTCCATGGCGTGGGGCTTTTTGTCCATTTGAAGTGCGCTTGCAAGCAAAACCAAGGCGCGCTCCGCAACGGCTTTGGAAGTTCTCGACGGGTCTTGTTTTAGCTCGCGGATTTTTGACGTTTGGGCGATTGCGAAAATCGCGTCCCTGAACTTTGCGGCTTTCTCGAAATTCTGCTCCTCGCTTGCGCGCTTCATTTTTTCTTCAAGCTCTTCTACGATTTCCCCGCTTTGGTTGTTTAGAAAATCTATGGCTTTTTGGACTCTCATGGCGTATTCTTCCGCGCTTACGACATTGGGCTGGCTGAAAATTTCCGCCCTCGCATCGTCGTACAAACGCCATCTGCCGTCGGGCTGTTTTGTCGGTTTTGCGTCCGATGAAATTATGCCGAAATCTTTTTTCAGCTGGTTTAAGGTGGAGCGTATGGAGCTTGTGTTTAGATACGGCCCATAGTAAATCGAGCCGTCTTCTTTCGTATGCCTTGAAAACGTGAAGCGCGGCAGTTCCTTAAAAGTTTCGACTCTTAGAAGAAGAAAATTTTTGTCGTCGCGTTCAAGCGTGTTGTAGCGCGGCTTCCATCGCTTTATCAGCTTGCTTTCAAGAATTAAAGCCTCCGCTTCGCTCTTGACTTTTATAAATTCAAAATCTTCGATAAGCGAAATCATCGACGCGATTTTGGGCGAATACGCCTTTTGCCGCGCGGTCGATTGGAAATAGTGCGAGACTCTTCTTTTTAAATTTACGGCTTTGCCTATGTATATAATTTGCCCGAAGCGGTCTTTCATGAGATAGACTCCGCTTGTTTCGGGCAGGCGGCGGATTTTTTCCTTCAAGGAAAGCTCTTCTTCAAAATCCATTTTTAAAACAATGACATTTGGCGCGATTCCCAGTCGGGTTGGGGCTTGCGCGCCGACGGCTTTCTTTTGATTTTGTTTTCGAGCGCAAGATGTTCGTGCATAGTGAATCCTTCCGCTTCAAGCTCGCTTAAAATTTCCTTTGCTCTTTCAATGACTTCGCGCGGAAGCCCCGCAAGCCGCGCGACTTGTATGCCGTAAGATTTATCCGCCGCTCCCTTTTCGATTTTCCTTATGAAGATTATTTCGTCGTTCCACTCTTTTACTGCGATGCGGTAGTTTACAAGGCGCGGCAGCGCGCCCTCGAGGCGCGTGAGTTCGTGGTAGTGGGTTGCAAAGAGCGTCTTGGGGCCCGAATTTCCCTTGCCGTGCAGGTATTCGACAACACCCCATGCAATGCTAAGCCCGTCGTATGTGCTTGTTCCGCGGCCGATTTCGTCCAAGATAATGAGCGAGCGCGATGTGGCGTTGTTTAAAATGTTTGCGGTTTCGTTCATTTCAACCATGAATGTCGAATTGCCTTTCGACAGCTCATCGGAGGCTCCGACGCGGCTGAAAATTCTGTCGAGAATGCCGATTTTGCAGGATTTTGCGGGAACGAAACAGCCCGTCTGCGCAAGAAGTGATATTAGGGCAACTTGGCGTATGTATGTGGATTTGCCCGCCATGTTGGGGCCCGTGATTATTGCAATCTGCTCTTCGCCGGAAGAAAGGAATGTATCGTTTGGCACGAACGCGAGCGTTTTTGACGTTCCGTTTTTTTTCAAAACCTGTTCGACAACGGGATGCCTTCCGTCCTCAATGAAGATTTCCCCGCTTTCGTCTATTTCGGGGCGGCAATAATCCCAGTCCCGCGCAAGCTCCGCCCAGCCCCTGAAAACGTCGATTTCCGCAAGCGCGTGCGAAGTTTTCATAAGGGAAGAAAAATATTTCAGGACGTTTTCCGTAACCTCTGTAAAAATTGCGTCTTCCCTTTCCATTGCGGCAACTTCGCTATGCAGGATTTCTCTTTCTTTTTTGCGCAAATCTTCCGTAGTGTACCGCTCTGCGTTTGTCATTGTCTGGCGGCGGATGTAGTGGGGCGGGACGAGGTTTAAATTCGATTTTGTGATTTCTATGAAATATCCGAATGCGCCGTTATATTTTATGCGCAGATTTTTTATACCCGTTGCAATCTGCTCTTCGCGCTCCAAATTTGCAAGCCAGGTTTTGCTGTCGCGGCTCATGAGGCGCAGGTTGTCAAGCTCCGCGTCGAAACCGTCCCTTATGGCTCCTCCGTCTTGTATTTTCGCGGGAAGCTCATCGGAGAGCGCGCTTGAAAGATAGTTCACAAGCCCGCCATAATCGCCAAAGGCGTTTTCGATTTTTTCTTCGGGGTAGCCGAGGCACGCTTTCAGCACTTTTTTGATTGGCTCTATTTGCGCTATTGAAGAAAGAAGCGCGCCGAGTTCGCGCGGGGAGCGTATGCGGTTTTGGAGTCTACCCAAAATTCTCGGAATGTCGCGCACGTTTTTTAAGTATTGCGCAAGTTCGGCGGATTCGGATGGGGCGTTGAAAAAATCCCAAACGATGTTTTGCCTGCGTTTGATTTCTTCCGCCTCTATTGTGGGCGAGGCAAGATAGCTTTCGAGAAGCCGCGCCCCCGTCGGCGTCAAAGTCCTGTCTATCGCGTCTAATAAAGAACCTTCTTTGAGACCGCTTGACGTTCTGAAAATTTCGAGATTGCGCTGGGTCGCGGCGTCGATTAAAAGGCATTTTTCGGTGGCGATTTTCCGCAAAAAAGATATGTTTTGCGGCTTGTTGCGCAGATTTTCCGAAACGTAAAAGACAAGCGCGCCCGCCGCGCCCAAAACGCTTTCGTTAGCCTTGAAACCGAAGCCGCTTAAATTGGCGACGCCGAGAAGCTCTTTAACAAGGTTTTCTCCGTAGTCCGGGGCAAATCGGTAATCGGGCAAAAGCGATACGGGGCGAAGGTCGGCAAGGCTTCTGAAAATCGCGTTCCATCCCATAAGGGTTTCATCGGATTTCCATTTTTCGGAGCCGCATTCGGGAAGCAGAATTTCGCGCGGATTGAGCGCGCTTAAAACCGACAAAAAATTTTCGGGCTTTGAAAAGTCTGCGCAGTAAAATTCCCCTGAGCTCAAATCCATCCAAGACGCCTGCAAAGAGTAGTCTTTTGAAATGTTAAACGCCATGATGAAACTGCCGCTTCTGCTGTCGAGCTGGCTGTCTTCAAGCATCGTACCGGGGGTCAAAATGCGGTTTATGGAGCGTTTTACGAGCTTGCCCGCTTTCGGAATTTCGTCCTGCTCGCAAATCGCGACTTTTTTGCCCGCGCTCAAAAGCTTGGGCAGATATTGCGAAAGGGCATGGTAGGGAATTCCCGCCATCGGGTAGTTTGAACGTTTGGTAAGGGTAATTCCCAAAATCGGCGCGCATTCTATCGCGTCGTCGTAAAACATTTCGTAAAAGTCGCCGAGGCGGAACAAAAGCGCGGTGTCCTTGGGCAGGGATTTCCTGAATTCCCAGTATTGTTCCATCATTGGAGTTTGCTTTTCCGCCATAATTTTAGAAGTTTTATTAAGTTTGCCATTTTTGCTTTTTTTCCAAAAAAGCGCAAGTTGAAACAGCTTTTATTTTAGATAAATTTTTGCGCGAACGCTTTAAAATATTGACTAACCCCTTGCGTAGTTTAAGAGTTAGAAAAATAACAAAACGAAAAATTTCAAGGCAAAGAGTTATATGAGAATTCGATTTCACGTCAAAATGGCAATCATTTCGCAATTAACGCACTCTTGCGTAATTTTGGGCGCAATAATCATAATTGCGTCGCTGGTTTCCATGGGGCGGCCGCTGTGCCTTTCGGAATTTTTTCCGACGTCTTTTGCGCAGTTTTTTGTGTGGGTTTGCGCTTTCCCGATTTTGACAATCGGAGCGGGTCTTGGAATATTTTTCGATTTCTCAAAACTCGGCTGTTGGAATTTTCTTACATCCGACATGTTTCAAATGCCCGTCATCGGCGTTTTGGGCGTTCTTTCGGTCTTCATTTACTGGATTTTTGTCAGGTTTTTGGTTTCAAAAACTTGGGGGTTGGAATGGGTTAAGGCGTGCACGACCATCGTAAAATGCTTCATATTTTGGGGCATTTTTCAGCTGTTTTGCGTCTTTGTTTCCTGTGCGTGGACTTACGGCGGGCTTTCATGTGAGTGTAGTGGCAATTCCGAGATTGTGGAAGCTTCCGAAAAATAGATTTTATTTCAGCGCAAAAAAAATCGCAAATTTTCATTTGCGATTTTTTTATTTTGCAGTGGAAGTTTTATTTTAGCGAATTTTTAAACTCGCCAAACGCTTTTTCGAGCATTTTCGCGTCGCCTCCGCCCATCGCAAAATCGGGCTTTCCGCCGCCTTTGCCGCCCATCAGAGCCGCGACTTTTTTAATTATGTCGCCCGCTTTGACGCCGCTTTTTATTGCGCCGTCGGAGCATAGCGAAAGTATCGCGCCTTTGCCGCCTGCGTTTGCGCCGAGCAAAATTGCGAGGTTTTCCCTGCCTGCGGATTTTGAAATTTGAACCGCCAATTCGCGAAGTTCGTTCGGGTTTTCCGCGGATACTGCTTTCACAATCCAGCTTGCGCCGTTAAATTCGATTATGTCGGAGGCAATCTCTTCCGCTTCTTTTCCCGCATTCGCTTTTTTGAGGTTTTTGATTTCCCTTTCAAGCTCGCCTTTGAGGGCAATCAGCTTTTCCAGCTTCGCGGAAATTTCTTCGGGCTTGCAGGCAAGGCGGGAAGTTGCTTCCGCGATTTCGCGCTCCATTTTGTTTGCGTATTCAAACGCGGCTTCTCCTGCGAGAGCTTCCAATCGGCGCGTTCCCGCCGCGATTGCATTTTCGGAGACGATTTTTATCATTCCGATTTCGCCGAGAGCCGAGACGTGCGTGCCGCCGCAAAGCTCTGCGTGGAAGCCGTCCATGTCGATTACCCTGACCACCGCTCCGTATTTGTCCCCGAAGAATGCGAGGCAGTTTTTCGGCTTTTCGTTGAATGGAACTTCAAACCACTTTACGCCGCGGTTTTCCAAGATTTTTTCGTTTGCGAGTTTTTCTATTTCGCGCAGCTGTTTGGAAGACGGAGCTTCAAAGTGCGAGAAGTCAAAGCGCAGGCGTTCTTCGTTTACGAAGGACCCTGCCTGATGGACATGCTCGCCAAGCACCTTGCGAAGCGCCCAGTGCAGGACGTGCGTTGCGCTGTGGTGACGCTCAATTGCGGCTCTTCTTTTTGCGTTTACGTTCAAAACGGCGTCTTCGCCCACGAGGGACGCGGGTATGGAATTTTTTGCGACTTTATGCAGGTACGCTCCGCCCGCGTTTACTTTGGTGTCGAGAATATCAACCGTTTTTCCGCCTGCAATGATTGTGCCGGTGTCTCCGACTTGCCCGCCTTTTTCGGCATAGAACGGAGTTTGTTTTACCGCCACAAAGTCGAAACCGTCTCCTTCCACGAGAGCTGAAATTTGCGTTGTGAAATTTGAGAGATTTTCTTTTTCGTAGCCGACAAACTGGGTTGCTTCAACCGCGTCAGCAGAGTCGGCAACCGTGATTACTTCTTTCTTTTGCGCGGCGCGGGCGCGGGCGCGCTGTTTTTCCATTTCGGCTTCAAATCCTTTGACATCCACCGTCATTTTGCGTTCGCGCGCAATAAGTTCAGTCAAGTCAATGGGGAACCCGTATGTGTCGTACAAAACGAAAGCCTGTTCGCCCGAAATAAAATCAGAGTTTTCCGTGATTTTATCCAAGAGTTGCAAGCCTGTGTCCAAAGTTCTGTCGAAAGACTTTTCTTCGTTTTCGAGAACCTTTAAAATTACTTCGCGCTGCTCTTTGAGTTCGGGAAAGAACGGCGACATTTTGCTTACAACCGAGTCTGCGAGGCGGGTAAAAAATCCGTGTTTTAAGCCGAGCCTCTTTCCGTACATTACAGCCCTTCTTAGAATGCGCCTCAGAACATAGTTTCTGCCGTCGCTTCCCGGCATAATGCCGTCTGCGATTGAAAAGGACAGGGTGCGGATGTGGTCTGCAAGAACCCTGAAAATGCAGTCCGTAAGCTCCTGCGCCGACATGTCAGCCCTGTCGGACGGGATTGTGCCCTTGTAGGTCTTGCCCGACATGTCGGAGATTTTCGCAAAAATATCCGTGAAGAGGTCGCTGTTGTAGTTTGATGACGTCTGCGAGAAATCAGCAAAATTTTTGGTTGTCGCCATAATGCCCGCAACGCGCTCCAAACCCATGCCCGTATCGATATTCTTGTTTTTGAGGGGCGAGAATGTGCCGTCAACTTCCGCGTTAAACTGCATGAACACCAAATTCCAGATTTCTATGCAAAGAGGGGAATCGGAATTTACCAAAGAACCCTGCGTCTTGCCTTCGGGCGTCAAATCGACATGGAGTTCGGAGCAAGGACCGCATGGACCCGTTTCGCCCATCATCCAAAAGTTGTCTTTTTTTCCGCACTTTTTGATGTGGATTTCAGGGTCCATTTTTTCGGAAACGAAAATCTCTTCCCAAATTGCGTAGGCTTCCGCGTCGAACTCTGCGGGTTCGCCTTCTTTCGGCTCGTAAACCGTCGCGTAAAGCCTTTCTTTCGGGAAGCCCCAGACTTTGGTGAGAAGCTCCCACGCCCAATGGATTGCCTCTTTTTTGAAATAGTCGCCAAAAGACCAGTTGCCGAGCATTTCAAAGAAAGTGTGGTGGTATGTGTCAAAGCCCACGTCTTCCAAGTCGTTGTGCTTGCCGCCTGCGCGTATGCATTTTTGGGTGTCCGCCGCGCGTTTGAACGGGGATTTCATGTCGCCCAAAAAATACGGCACAAACTGGTTCATGCCCGCGTTTGTGAAAAGCAGGTTGGGGGAGGTCGGCATCAATGAAGCCGAAGGCACAATGGAATGCGCCTTGGCGTCAAAAAAGTCCAAAAAGCTTTTTCTGATTTCCGAAGAATTCATTTTTATTAAAGTCTTTCAATTATTGCGTCAGCCATTTCCTTTGTGGAAACTGCCGCGTTGCCGAATGCGATGTCGCCAGTTCTCACGCCGTCGCAGACAGCCTTGCGCACGGCGGCTTCGATTTTCTTTGCGATGTCGTCCCTGCCGAAAGAGTAGCGCATCATCATTGCGGCTGAAAGAATTTGGGCGCACGGGTTTGCGATTCCCTTTCCGGCAATGTCGGGAGCAGTCCCGCCCGCAGGTTCGTACAAGCCGAATTTGAGCCCGAGAGAGTTTGAGCCGTCGCCAAGCGACGCCGAGCAAAGCATGCCGAGCGAGCCGCATATAACCGCCATTTCGTCGGATAAAATGTCGCCGAACATATTTTCCGTAACCAGAACATCGAACTGGTTGGGATCTCTTGCAAGCTGCATTGCGGCGTTATCCACATAGAGGTGTTTTAGTTCGATTTCGGGATAATTCTTTTCCATGAAAGCCGTGATTGTCTTGCGCCACAAAACGGACGTTTGCAGTACGTTTGCCTTGTCGATGGAATAGATTTTTTTGCCGCGGGACATTGCCGTCTGTGCCGCGACTTCCGCAATGCGTTCTATTTCCGAAACCTTGTAGCTCATGGTGTCGCACGCGGCGTCTTCGCCGTCTTCGGTTTTATATGTTTTCTTTTCGCCGAAATATATGCCGCCCGTGAGTTCGCGGATGCATACTATGTCAATGCCGTTTGGTATGCGCTCTTTTTTAAGAGGGGAAGCATCGGTAAGCTGAGGATACAAAAGTCCCGGTCTGATGTTGGCAAAGAGTTTGAAAATTTTGCGAAGCGGCAGAAGCGCGGCGCGTTCGGGCTGTTTTGCGGGGGGCAGATTTTCCCATTTCGGGCCTCCCACCGAACCGAATAGAATTGCGTCCGCTTGCGAACAGGCTTCAACCGTTGACTTCGGCAATGCTTCGCCCTGGCTGTCGATTGCGGCTCCGCCAACGTCGTGGCGCGAGTACGACAGCTCGAAATCTTCGCCCTTGCAGGCGCATTCAAGCACTCTGAGTGCCTGGTCCATTACTTCCGGGCCGATGCCGTCGCCCGCCAAAACTGTAAACTTGAATGTTTTTTTCATAATCGAATTAAAAAAAATTGCATGCAATTAAAAGCCAAGTTTCCGCTCTTGTAAATACTTTTCCTTTGACAATGTTATTTTGAAAAATTTATATTACACCGCGAAAAATATACAGTATGCTTTCGACAGCCAGAGAACGACTCTTAAAAAAACAAACTTACGACGGCGCCGCCGCGATTTTCGCGGGGAAAAGCCCGTCAGCAAAAGAGCTGAGACCCTTTGTCGAGAGCAGGTTTTTGGCGATAAAAGAGGCGCACGAAGACGGGGCATCGGGCTACACCGTTTGCAGGTCAAACAGCGACGTGATTGACTGCGTAATTTCAAACCTGCACGCTTTGTTTGAAAGGGAAAACGCGGGAGAAAGCGAATTTTTCGGCGATTTTTGCGTTGTGGCTCTCGGCGGGTACGGCAGGCGCGAGCTTTGCCCAAAAAGCGACATCGACATAATGTTTCTTTATTCGGACAGGGGCGTTGCCGACAAATTTAAAACCGACGCCATTGACGCCATCATGTATCCGCTTTGGAATGTCGGATACAAACTGGGGCATTCGAGCCGCACCGTTTCAGAGGCGTTGGAAGACGCTCAAGCCGACATTCTTACAAAGACCGCGATGTTGGACGCCCGCTTCATTTGCGGCGATTTGAATGTCTTTAGGGATTTTAAGGGAAAATTTGCGTCCCTTTCTAAGAACACTGCGGAAAGCCACATAGAGGAGCTTTTGCGACTCAAAACACTGCGCCACAAAAAATACGATTGGTCTCCGTATGTGCAGGAGCCCAACGTGAAAAACGGCGTCGGCTCTTTGCGCGACTACCAGACATTGCTTTGGGTTGCAAAATTGAAAACGGGTTCGGAATCCCTTTTGGATCTTGCAAGAAAAAAGATAATTTCAATCGTTGAATACAAGTCGCTAAGGCGGGCGCACGCGCTTCTTTTGAGGACGCGCAACGAGATGCACTATTTCTCGAACCGCGAAAACGATTTGCTCGACCTTGAGCTTCAGCCGAAAGTCGCCTATTCGATAGGATACCGCGAAGACGACGTGATGAAGAGGGTTGAGCGTTTCATGCGCGACATTTACTACTCTTTGCGCGAGGTCGATTTAATTTCAAAGACAGCGAGAAAGCGCATGAAAATCGTCCTTCCCGAAGACATCGAAGAAACGCTTGGCATACGCAGGGACAATCTTTCAAAAGTGCGCTATTTCGAGGGTTTCATAATGAGAAACGGCTTTGTCTATGCGCAAAATTCCGCGGTTTTCAGAAAAGACCCGACATTGCTCATAAAAGTATTCAGATGCTGCCAGCAGTTCGGCGTGCTGCTTTCGGACGAGCTTGAAATTTTAATCCGCGACTCCGCGCATTTGATTGACGACAAGGTAAGGGCGGACAAGGCGGCGAACGAAGAGTTCATGAAAATTTTGCGTTCGGAATGGAATGTGTATCCCATACTCTCAAAAATGCACTTTCTCGATATTCTTGGGAAATTCATACCGGAATTCGGGGAAATCACCTGCCTTGTGCAGCACGAATTTTACCACCGCTACACTGCCGACATCCATACTCTCAACACCATTATGGAGCTTGACAAGATTTTTGGCGCAAATGTCGAAGACGAGCCCTACGGCTACTACCATGCGGTGCTTTCAGACAGCAAAAATCCCTCTCTTCTTTACCTCGCGCTTCTCATGCACGACTTGGGAAAATCCGACGGCATAAAAGGACATGCGGAAGTGGGAGCTGAAATTGCGGAAAAAATCCTTTCGAGGTTTGACTTGGCGGAAGACGAAAAGGAAATCGTGATTTTCCTTATAAGGCACCATTTGATGATGGCGCGCTACTGGCAGTCGAACGACATTGAAGACGAAACGGTAATAGAAAATTTTGTCGAAAAAATCATAGATCCCGACCGTTTGAAGTTCTTGTACGTCATGACGTTTTGCGATTCAAAAAGCACGTCTTCAACCTTGTGGAATTCCTACAAGCAGTCATTGCACACGATGCTTTACCGCAATTCCCTTCGCAAAATGCAATCTACGCCAGAAAAAATCGAAGCTCTTTACGAAGAGCGCAAGCAAAAGGTTATCGACGGCATTTTCAATTCGGGTGAACTCCGCACGAGCAGCAAGGAGGCTTTGGGCTACTTGAACAACCTCCCGAGAAACTATTTCCTCTTTCACGGCAAGGACGACCTGATTTTGCACATGAATATGGTCCACACCTATGTCGAGCGGGAGCGCAACTGCACTCAGGCGTCAACTCCCACTAATCCTTTGCCTGTTTTTGAATGGCGCAACGACCCCAATATGTCGCTTTCAACCGTCACCATTGTAACCCGCGACCTCGGCGGGCTTTACTTCAAGCTTGCGAGCGCGTTCACTTATGCGGGGCTTAACATTTTGGGATCAAAGGCGTTTTCAAGGGCGGACGGAATTATTATCGACACATTTTACGTAACGAGCGTCGGCGGCGGAGCAGTTCAAAACGAGCGCACTCTCGAACTGTTTTCAAACGCGATTTTAAAGATTTTCGGCGCGGGGCAGGACTTGGTTGAGCAGCCGCCGAAGCGCAACGAGGAATTTCCGTGCAGAATTCTGGTAAAAAATTCAGCGCAAAAAACGACAGTCGAAGTCATCGCAAAAGACAGACCCGGATTATTGTGCTCAATAACAAAGGCGATTTACGATTTCGGCTTTGAAATCGTTTTCGGGCGCATAAGCGTTGACGGCGGATGGGGCACGAATAACTTTATAATCAAACCTCGAAAGGATTTTGAAAATCCGTCCGTGGACGGGTTGGACGCTAAAATCAAAGAGGTTTTATAGGCAATTTTTCTTGACTTTGCCTTTTAAAAAGAGCCTTATTTGCGGCTAAAAAAATATGGATACGGGAGATTGCATCAGGCAAAATTTCTGGGGCGCGAAAATTTCAAAAAAATTGTCAAACCGCATTGCGGCGTCGGCGTTTTTCTTTTTGTTCGGCATAGGCTTTTCCTGCTGGGCAACTCGCATTGCAGACATAAAAAATGCTTTAGGGCTTTCGGACGCGGAACTTGGCGGGCTTCTTTTTACCATTCCCGTCGGGCAATTTTGCGCAATACCGTTTTCGGGGTATTTGGTGTCCAAGTTTGGCAGCAGAAACATTTTGACTTTTTCTATTTTGTATTATCCGCTTGCGCTTATGTCGCTCGGCTTGGCGTCGGAAGTTTGGCAGCTTAGAATAGGGCTTTTCTTTTTCGGCATAGCCTGCAATTTGTGCAATATTTCAATAAACACGCAGGCTGTGGGGGTTGAAAAAATCTACAAGCGCAGCATTATGGCGACTTTCCACGGCGTGTGGAGTCTTGCGGGGTTTTTGGGCGGGCTTGCGTCAACCCAAATAGTAAAGTGGGGCGCAACTCCGTTTCAGCATTTTTCGATGATGGGCGTTTTGGCGGTTTTAACTTTGTTTTTTATGCGCCCGCATCTCTTGCCAAGCGACGCCAAAAGCTTGGAAAGCGGCGCGCCGAAATCCAATTCCGAAAAAGAGCCTGTTTTACAAAAATTCAAATTTATTTTCGACAAATACATAGTGATTTTGGGCTTTATCGCTTTTGGCAGCATGTCTTGCGAAGGCACGATGTTTGATTGGAGCGTGATATATTTTCAGGACGTTGTAAAAGCCGACGCAAGCCATATAAGATACGGCTTTATCTGCTTTATGAGCATGATGGCGTCAGGCAGGTTTATGGCCGATAAATTTGTGATGAAGTTCGGCGCAATAAGGGTCGTGCAAGCGAGCGGTATTCTTATAGCTTCGGGGCTTTTCATCGCCGTTTTAGTTCCAAGCGTAATTGTTTCTGCTCTTGGGTTTGCCCTTGTGGGGCTTGGCGTTTCAAGCATTGTTCCGCTATGCTACAGCCTTGCGGGCAAGTCAAAAAATTTGCCGACGGGCATTGCGCTTACGGGCGTTTCGAGCATCGGCTTTTTGGGATTTTTGATGGGGCCTCCGCTAATCGGGTATGTTTCGGAGGCGTTTGGACTTAGAAGCGCATTTGCGCTTATACTGCTTGTCGGGCTTTCGGTGGCATTCTTGGCTCCGCGCTTAAAGGAAAGCGAATAAATCGGCTTCTTGTTTTTTAAGCGCGCACTTTTTATTTGCCCAAAGGAATTTTGCCTTCGCCTATTTTGGCGATGACAGAGGGCAGCAAGACATGCTCTGCGGCGTGCACTTTTTCTTCAAGGCTTTCAAGCGTGTCTTCGGGCGCAATTTCAACCGCTTTTTGGTCGATGATTTTTCCGCCGTCGAGTTCGTCGTTTACAAAATGCACCGTGCACCCCGTTATTTTTACTCCGCAGTCAAACGCCTGCTTTATGGCGTCCTTTCCCTTGAACGAAGGCAGGAGGCTCGGGTGCAGGTTTATGATTTTGTTTGCGTATTTTGAAGTTATGGACGGGGGCAGTATTCTCATAAATCCCGCCAAAACTATAAAATCCGCGCATAAAAATTCGAGGTTTTCCAAGTAAAACTTTGCACCTTCTTCACTGAAAAACGCCCCCTTTCTCATGGGGTCGAGGTACACGCTTTTTACGCCGAATTCCTTGGCTACTTTTAACGCGTTGGCGTCTTCTTTGTCGCTAATTAGCGCGACAATTTCTATGTTGGGGAGCTTGCCGAGTTTTTGGCATTCGAGGATTTTTTTCGCGTTCGAGCCTTTGCCGCTTGCGAGAATTACTGTTTTTATCATGGGAATTTTTATAAGTTAACGCCTTGCAAAACAAAGTTTGCGCCGGACTTTTCAAGAGCCTCTCCGACTATTTTTCTTGTAAGAGTCGGGCTTTTGATGTCGTTTAGAGTGATGTTAAATTCTTTTTTTGAAGTCCACCGAAGCGGAATTTTTGCGTCAGACTTGTCGAGATAGTCGATTTTTTCTATCGACATGGAAATCGATTTGAATTTATCGCCGTCTGCAAACTCCGCAAAACCCGGAAAAGCGTAAATAAAATCGCGGATTGAATATTTCGCGGCGGAAATCTTTACGCAATTTAAATGCTCCGCATCCATTTCAAACTCGGTTATCAAAATTTTGCCGTTGAAAAATTTTATCGGGTCTATTTTGAACTTCACGCGCTTTGCCGTCAAAAAGTCGCTTTCATTGTATTCTTTTGGAGGGGAAATCCGCAAATTGTTTATTTCCACTTCGCCCGATATTATGTTTACGAAAAACTTTTCGGTTGACAAAAAGAATCCTGTTTTTCCCGAAAAATCTTCCTGCAAAATTCTGGGTGCCAAAATTGCCACCATTATTATTGCCAAAGAGGCGATAATTGACAGCATCGTGGCTAGCGTGAGAATTGAAGAAATTACAAACGCTATCGGATTTCTTTTGAACAGGCGGAATATGTATCGCATAAACTTTTAGCTTCTGGTTTGCCCCTTGCCGAAAATTTTGTATTTGTGGCTGCAAAGTTCGTTCAAGCCCATGGGGCCTCTTGCGTGAAGCTTGTCGGTTGAAATGCCGATTTCAGCACCCAAACCGAATTCAAAGCCGTCGGTAAAGCGCGTTGAGGCGTTCCAATAAACGCAGGCGGAATCCACGCCGTTTAGGAATTTTTCGGCATTTTTTTCATTTTCCGTTATTATGGCTTCAGAATGACCCGAACTATGCTCGTTTATGAATTTTATCGCATCGTCAACATCTTTTACGAATGTTGCTGAAATCACAAGCGCGCAATATTCCGTGTAAAAGTCTTCTTCGGAAGCATCGACAGACGGAATGGAATGCTTGTTTAGAAATTCCTTAACTTCTTTTGTCGCACGGATTTCCACATTGTTTTTTGCAAGCGCGCGGGCGACTTCCAAAAACGCGCTTTCAGCTCCGCGCATAGCGAGCAGGTTTTCGGCGGCGTTGCAAGTGCCCGGACGCTGGCATTTTGCGTTTACGGAAATTTCAACCGCTTTTTTTACGTCGGCATCCTTGTCGATAAATATGTTGCAGACACCCTTGTAGTGCTTTATGACGGGGATTGTTGAGTTTTCAACGACAAAGCGTATGAGCTTTTCTCCGCCCCTTGGTATAATGCAGTTTACATAGGAATCCAGCTTCAAAAGGGTGTTCATCGCCGCGCGGTCGGGTGTTGGGATTATCTGCACGCAGTCGCCGTCAAGACCCGTTTCCGAAAGAGCTTGAGAGATTAGCTTTGACAGGCAAATGTTCGAGTTGAACGCTTCCTTGCCGCCGCGCAAAATCGAGGCGTTGCCGCTTTTTAGGCAGAGAGCCGCGCAGTCAATCGTAACATTGGGCCTGCTTTCAAATATGATTGCTATGACGCCTATCGGGGTTTGAATTTTTTGGATTTTCAATCCGTTCGGACGCGTTTTTTCCTCCAAAATTCTGCCGACGGGGTCGGGCAGGGCGGCTACTTGGCGGACGCCTTCAGCCATTGCAAGAATGCGCTTTCGGTTTAGGGTGAGCCTGTCTTTGAAAGCATCGGAAATATCTTTTGCGCTCTCCAAGTCCTTCAAGTTTTCCGAAACGATTTGCGCTTCGTTTTCTTCAATTAAGTCGGCGAGCCTCAAAAGAGCCGCATTTTTTGCATCTGAACTTGCGACTGCAAGCTTTAAGGCGGCTTTTCTGGAGCGTTTTGCGATGTCTAAAACTGTTTCTTCAAGCGTCATATTCTGCTGATTTCCCTTATGAAATTTTCGCGTTTTTTAATTTCTTCAATTCCCTCTTCCTCCAATTTGAGGCAGGAGAACGATTCGACCGTTATTGAAGCCGTCGCCGTTGCCGCAAGCATTGCGCGCTTTATGGTTTCAAAGTCGGTTTTGTCTTCTTTTGCGATATGCCCGATTAGCGCGCCCGCGAAAGAATCTCCCGCCCCCGTAGGGTCAACAAGCTTGCGCACGGGGTATGAGGCAATCGTGAAAAATCCGCTTTCGTGAAAAAGCATCGCTCCGTGTTCGCCTTTTTTTATAATTACGCTTTTTGCGCCCATTTCGCGAAGAATGTCGCCGCAGACGATAGTATTGTTTTCGCCCGCAAGCTCTTGGGCTTCCGAATCGTTTAAAATGAGCAAATCGACGCGTTTTATGAGGTCTTTCAATTCTTTTTGCGCGATTTCAATCCATAAATTCATGGTGTCGAGAACAACGAACTTGGGATTTTTAATTGCGTCTAAAACTTTTGACTGGCTTTCTGGGCCCGAATTCGCCAAAAGCACATAGGGCGAATTGCACAGGCTTTGCGGGATTTTGGGCTCGTAATTTTCCATGATGCCAAGGCGCGTTTCAAGAGTGTCGCGCTTATTGAAATTATGGTGGTATTTTCCCCTCCAAAAGAAAGTCTGTTTGCCGTCTTTTATTTCAAGCCCTTCCAAGCCGACTCCTCTTGCCGAGAGCCTTCTTATGTCGTCTTCCTTGAAGTCAGAGCCGACGATAGCCACTATGTTTGCGGGCGCAAAGAAAGAAACCGCAAGCGCCGCATATGATGCGGAGCCGCCAAGTATGTATTCTGCCTTGTCAAAGGGCGTTTCTATGGAGTCGTAAGCAACCGAACCGTAAACTAAAACGGAATTATTTTTCATTTTTTTTAAGCTAAATCAAATGCGTTTTTTTTCAATACAATTTTATTCCTTTTGCAGATCGGGCTTGTCGGACATTTCAAAAACGAGCGTAGAGCCGTTTAAGATGTCGGAATGCGAGATTTTTGCGTTCTTTATTTCAACTCCGTTTAAAGTCGCTTTTTTTACGTACTTGTTTTTCGGGGAGAGGTTTTTTGCGTACATTTTAAATGTTTTTCCGTTGGGAAGATTTATTTGCGCTTCGGGTATTTGCGGCGCGCCCAAAACGTATTCCGCCGACGCGGGATTGAACGGATAAAAGCCCATTGCGCTAAAAATATGCCACGCGCTCATCTGCCCGCAGTCGTCGTTGCCGCAAAGCCCGTCGGGCTTGTTTATATAAAACTTGTCGAATACCTCGCGGACAAGCTCCTGCGTGCGGTGCGGCTTTCCAAGCAGGCTGAAAGAGTATATCACATGGTGGCTCGGCTCGTTGCCGTGCGCGTACTGACCGATTCTTCCCGTGGCGTCGTCCGAATGCCCCGCGTCTTCTTTGTGTTCGTCTGCCGAAAAGAGTTTTTCAAGAGCCATGGCGGTTTTTTCATTGTCGCCGAAAAGCTCTATCAGCCCGTCGAAATCCTGGTTGACGTGCCAAGAGTATTGCAGGGCGTTGCCCTCTATATAGTCTCTTCCGCAACCGCCCCCGTTGGGAAATTTAAACTCGTCGAAAGGCTCCCGCCAGTTGCCGTTTGAATCCTTGCCGCGCATAAAGCCGGTAGATTTATCAAAGAGATTTTTGTAAAACTTCGAGCGTTTCAAAAAGCGTTCCGACTCGTTTTTATTGCCCGCCGCTTTCGCCAGGAGATAAACGCAATAGTCGTCATAGGCGCATTCCAAGGTTCTCGCAACCGACGCTCCGCGCTTTTGGTCAAACGGAAAGTAGCCGAGTTTTTCATAGTCGTCGCCGAAATCGGAAGTTTTTATTGCCGCTTTCAAAGCCTTTGGCAGGTCTATTTTTATGCCTTTTTCGTTCGCTTCCGCAAGGACTGCGATGGAGTGGTTTGCAATCATGCAGTAATTTTCCTGCCCCCAGAGCGTCCATTTGGGGAGTTTTCCAAACGCATCGAAGTGGAGAAGCATTGACTGTGCGAAATCCTCCACTTTTTCGGGGGTCAAAATGGTGTATAGCGGATGCGACGCCCTGAAAGTGTCCCAAAGTGAAAAGGTCGAATAGTACGCTCCGTTCGGGGCTTTTGCGACTTTGCCGTCCGCGCCCCTGTACATTCCGTCAACATCGGCGATGTTGTTTGGCTGGATAAAATTGCGGTAGAGGCTCGTGTAGAAATTTTCGAGCTGCGCCTTGTCTCCTTTTGCGTCTATTTTGGACAGCAGTTTTTCCCATTTATCGCGCGAATTTTTTTGGATTTGGTCGAAGGACAGGTTTTGGGCTTCCGCCTGCAAATTTTTCTTTGCGCCGTCTATTCCCGTGGTTGAAATTGCGATTTTTACGATTAGCTCCCCGCTTTCGGGCAAGTTGAATTCAAGTGCATAGCGTTCCGATTTTTCGTCATCGCGGATTTTTGGCAGAAGCTTTTTTTCTTTTATTTCGGAGCTGAAAGAGGCGGCGAAGTAAACTTCTCTCGAAACCCACATCTTGGTTTTTCTCTCGCCGGTAATGAGTTTTGGCGATTCAAAATTCACCTTGCCCGAAACTGTGTTATAGGTAAAGGTTTTTTCGCCCGAAATCAGTCCGTACTGGTTGTCAAAAAGAAGCATTGCCTTTTGCGGATCGTCAAAAATAATTCTGTAAACGGCGACTCTTTCCGTTGCGGTGATTTCAACAAACGCCTTTGCGTCGTTTAGATAGACGCTGTAATACCCGGGGCTTGCCTTTTCGTTTTTCTTGTCGAAAGAGCTGCGGAAGTTTTCGGTTTTTGCGCATTTTAGAAGCGGCATTATGGCGGCGTCTCCCAAGTCGGCGACGCCCGTGCCGTTTAGGTGCGTTTGTGAAAACCTGTAAATTTTGTTGTCGTCATAGTTGTAGCCGGAGCAGTATTTCCATGAGCTGTTGCCCGTGTCGGGAGACGCCTGCACAAGCCCGAACGGCACGCAGGCTCCCGGAAGCGCGTGCCCCGTGTAGGCTGTGCCGATAAACGGATTTACGAAGTCTGTTTTTTCGCCTGCCGAAAGCGCTGACGCCGAAAGGGCGGCAATCCAATAAATTGCGGTTTTTAATATTTTCATTTTTTTTATTTAAGTATGGACTTTTTTATATGAAAGATAAACTTTTAGAATATGAGCGCAAATAAAAAATTGCAAAAATCGCGGCATGGAATTTTACTTTTTTACGGATTATGAATGATTTAATCATAAAAAACGCCGTTTTGAAAAACGAATTTGACGAATTTTGCCCTTCGGATATTTCCGTAAACGGCGGAAAAATTGCCCGCATTTCAAGAAAAATCGACGAAAATGCAGAGTCGGTTTTCGACGCGGATGGCGCGTTTTTGAGTGCGGGATTCATCGACTGCCATTTCCACGGCGCGGGGGGCTTCGATTTTTGCGACGGCGATTTTGATGCGCTTTGCGAGATTGCAAAATTGAAATTAAAAGAGGGCGTAACGGGAATTTTGCCCGCAACGCTTTCCCTGCCTTTTGAAACGCTGAAAAAATCCTTTGAATGCGCAAAAAAATACGAAGAGGCGAATTTTTCGTCGATGCCGAGGCTCTTGGGGATACATTTGGAAGGTCCGTTTGTAAATCCGGAAATGGCGGGCGCGCAAAATCCCGAATTTTTAAAGCCTTGCGACATTGGCTTTGTAAAAAATTTAAACGATGTTTTTAAGATAAAGAAAATTTCCTATGCGCCAGAGCTTGATTTGGACTGCAATTTCTTGAAGGAAATTTCTAATATGGGGATATTCCCAAGCTCCGCCCATTCTTCCGCGGGATTTGGCGTGTTTTCAAACGCGCGGAAATTCGGCTTAAAAGGCATTACGCATTTTGCGAACCGCCAAAGCCAAATAACTTCGCGCGACATAGGCTCTACGGGGGCGGGGCTGTTGTTCGACGACATATGGATTGAAATAATCGCCGACAAAAAACATCTTTCGGAAGACATGCTAAAACTTGTGTTTGCGAAAAAGAATTTTGAAAAAATTATTTTGATTACCGACTCCATGAGGGCATCGTGGCTCAAAGACGGCGTTTCTACTTTAGGCGGATTAAAGGTAGCGGTAAAAAACGGTGAAGCGAGGCTTTGCGATGGCGGAGCTTTGGCAGGAAGCGTTTTAAAGATGAACGACGCCGTTAAAAATTTTGCGAAAATAACAGGCGGGCATGTTTTAAAGATTGCCGAATGCGCCTCTAAAAACGTCGCAGAAAGCCTTAATTTAAGCGGAGTGGGGCGGATTAAGGAAAACTTTTTGGCGGACTTTGCGCTTTTGGACGAAAACGCACGCATTTTGGCTGTTTTTGCGGGCGGCAAACTCTGCTTTAAGGCTTGAATTCAGAGTGCGTCTTCTATTTTTGGCTGATGGAATTTGAAATTTGCGTCCAAAAGTTTTTTGGGGAAAATCTTTTGATTTGATAAAATCAGCTCGTTTGCCATTTCTCCGAAAAAAAGGCGGATAATCCATTTGGGAACGGAAAACATCAGGGGTCTATCCAAAGATTTTGCAAGAGTTTCGGAAAATTCCGCATTTTTTGCATATATAGGGGATACTGCGTTAACCGCGCCGAAAATGAATTCGTTTTTTATCAAAAATTCGTATGTCCTCAATAAGTCGAGAATTGAAATCCACGGCATATAGTTGTTTCCGTCCGAAATTTTTGCGCCCAAAAAACATTTAAAAAATGGAGTTAATGTTTTGACCATTCCTCCGTTTTTGCCTATGACAACACCTTGCCGAAGCGTGATTATGCGCGTGTTCGAGGCAATTTTTGCGGCTTGTTCGTTTTGGGCGCACACAAAAGCGAGAAATCCGTTGCCGTTCGGGGAATTTTCATCGCATTCAAAATTTGGATTTGCTCCGTAATAGCCTGTTGCCGATGCAGTTATGAACACCTTTGGAGGGCGGTTCAAAGACTGTATTTCTTTTGCGATAAATTCCGTCGAAGAGACTCTGCTTGACAAAATCGCATTTTTTTTACTGCTTGTCCACCGTCCGTAAATATTTTCACCTGAAAGATTTATGACTACAGTTGTGTTTTCGAGGATTTTTTTGCTTAAAATTCCGCTTTTTGCATTCCAATAAAGCGGATTTTCGGGATTTTTACGGTCAGCCAACAGGACATCATGCCCCGAGTTTTTTAAAAAACGCGCAAGTTCTTTTCCGATAAATCCGCTGCCTCCGAAAATTGCTATTTTTTCTTCCACACTAAATCTATCGGGATTTTAGGCGGTTTAAGAAATTTTATTTTTCGCCGCGAGAACTCCCCAAAGATAAAGCAAGTCGGAAAGCCTGTTCATGTAAGCCAAAATAAATTTTCGCGGAAGCGGCTCTTCGGAATTCAATTTGACGATTTCCCTTTCTGCCCTTCGGCATATTGTCCGCGCCATATTAAGTTCCGCGTCCAAGACATTTTCGCCCGCGAGCGTCCATCCCTTGAAAACTTCGCCTTCGCTTTCAATTTGCGAAGCCTTGCTTTCAACGGCTTTCAAGTCTGTTTCAGAAAGCAGTTTTATACTCTTTTCGGAAAGCTTGCCGTATTTTTTGTTCGAGGTTGCAAGCTCGGTCATAAGCATAATCAGCGCGTTTTGGATTTCCGATATTTCAGACTTGAAATCTGCCGATTTTGAATTCGCCTTAACCACCCCCAAAGCGGAGCAAAGCTCGTCAACAGCCCCGTATGCCGAGACTCTTTGCGACGACTTCAAAACCCTCTCCCCGAACATCAGAGAGCATGTGCCTTCGTCTCCCGTTTTGGTTGAAATGGTCATTTTTACATCTTTTGCAGAGGCTCTATCGCAAGAAGTCTAAGCCCCGTTTCAAGGATTTCCATAGTTCTTGCGCAGAGCATCAGGCGTTTTGCCATGACTGCCTTGTCTTCCACTATCACTTTGTTTGCGTTGTAGAAAGTTGAGAAAACTCCCGCAAGCTCGTATAAATAAGTGCAGAGCAGGTGGGGGCGCAATTCGGCGAGAGTTAAGTCAAACACGCCAGGAAGCGCGATAAGCTTTCGCGCAAGCTCGATTTCCTGCGGAGTTTCAAGATTTGCCGCATCGTTTTCAAAATCGGAATTTTCTTGAACTCCTATTTTGCGGAAAATCGAGTGTATTCTTGCGACGGCATAAAGCAGGTAGGGCGCGGTGTTGCCTTCAAAGGCGAGCATTTTATCCCACGAGAACACATAGTCGCCCGAACGGTTTTGCGACAAGTCCGCATAGCGCAATGCTCCGACGCCGACGGTTTCGGCTATTTTTTTGATTTCGTCTTTTGGCATGTCGGGAGTTTTCGCCAATACGATTTTTTCAGCCCTTGCGACTGCTTCGTCCAAAAGAGACTTCAATTTTACAGGCTCGCCGCTTTTTGTTTTGATTGCCTTGCCGTCCTCTCCCAAAATTGTTCCAAACCACACATGGCGCAATTCGGGCTTGCGGTATCCTTTTGCGTCGAACCACTTTCCTACCGTCAAAAACAGCTGCTGGAAATGGTCTTGCTGGCGTCCGTCGGTGACGTAAACAATTTCTTCCGCACCGAAGTGTTCGACCCTGTACAAAACCGTTGCCAAATCCGTTGAAGCGTAATTTGAAGCCCCGTCTTTTTTGCGTATGATAAACGGCTGTTTCGCAAACCTTTCGTGGTCTTTCAAAAATACGACAAGAGCACCTTGGTCTTCACATGCGAGACCGATTTCGGTAAGTTCATCGTAAATTCTGCCGACTTTGTCGCGGTAAAAGCTTTCGCCCAAAGTCGTGTCTATTGTAAGCGACATTCTTTCATACATTTTGTCGAAAGAAATTTTGCTTATTTTTACGATGTCGTTCCAAAGTTTGGTGTTTTCGGCATCTCCGTTTTGGAGTTTTACAAGCTCGTCGCGGGCGGCGTCGGCGCAGGACGGATCTTCCTTTGCCTTTGCGGAGCCCGCCTTGTACATTCTTTCCAAGTCTTCAAGCGCGTTTTCGTTTTCTGGGTCAAGCTTGTAGTTTTCGGATTTTATGCCGTAAATCAATATTCCGAAGTTCGTTCCCCAGTCTCCGATATGGTTGTCGCAAATCATGTCGGCTCCGCAAAAACGCAGAAGCCTTTGGATTGTTTCGCCTATTACCATCGGACGCAAATGCCCGACGTGCATTTGTTTTGCGGTATTTGGCGACGGGAAGTCTATCACGACTTTTTTGCCGTTATAAAAGCTTTTTGCGGCGTCTTTTAAAGCCGCTTCGCCCTTGTATCTGCCAAGCCATTTTAAGAGAAATTCGGCAGAGAGCTTGAAGTTTACAAAACCGGGACCCGCGATTGAAATTTCAACGAGGCTTTCGTCAAAGCGGCCGCTTTTTTTCAGCTCTTCGACAAAGTTTGAGGCGACTTCGCGCGGATTTTTCTTTGCTTTTTTAGCGAATGGAAGTGCGCCGTTTATCTGGAAATCGGCAAAGCGCGGATCTGCGGCGCGTACGGAAGCGTCAAACTCGCCTCCAAAGCATTCTTTTGCGACCGAGCTTGCGATTTTTTCTATCGACTTGGCAGGGTGAAACCAAATGTTTGACATGTTTTAGAAACCTTTGATTTTGAAAAGCGAAGTGACCGACATATTGTTGTGCACCCTCAAAATGGCTTCCGCCAAAAGCGGGGCTACCGACAAAACGGTTATCGGATAATCCGCGTACTTGGGGCTCGGAGGAGTGGAGTCTGTTACAATTAACTCGTCCAAAAGCCCGTCTGAAAGGCGTTCGTAAGCCTTGTCCGTCAAAACGGCGTGCGATACCGCAGCTCTCACTGACTTCGGGTTTCTTTCGCGCAAAAGTTTTGCCGCCGCAACGAGCGTGCCTGCGGTTTCCGTCATGTCGTCAACAAGCAGAATGTCCTTGCCTTCAACTTCCCCAACGAGGTTGGAAGCTTCGACATGTTCCGCGCTAACCCTGCGTTTTGCGATGAAGCCGAGGGGGCATTCAAACAGCTTTGAAAAGCTCTGCGCGCGCTTTAAGCCGCCGACATCGGGGGAAAACACGGTGAGGTTTGAAATGTCCATGTTCTTCTTCAAATAGTCGTAAATAACGGGCGAAGAATAGAGATGGTCGCAGGGTATGTCGAAAAATCCGGGTATTTGCTGGGCGTGCAGGTCGAGAGTTAAAATTCTGTCTATTTTTGCCGCGACCAACAGATTAGACACAAGCTTTGAGGTAATTGGGACACCCGGCTTATCCTTGCGGTCTTGGCGGGCATAGCCGAAGAAGGGGACAACTGCCGTGATGCGCGATGCTGATGCGCGGCGGGCGGCGTCAATCATTATCAAAAGCTCCATCAAATTGTCGTTTGTGGGGCGGCAGGTCGGCTGAATGATAAAAACGTCGTCGCCTCTGATATGGTCGAGAATTTGAACGTAAGTTTCGCTGTCGGGGAAAGTTTCAGTCACGACAGAGCCGAGCGGCGCAGAGAGATGCGCGCATATTTTCTTCGCCAAATCAGGGTTTGCACGCCCTGAAAATATTTTCAAGTTGTCTATTTTCATACGGAAAAAATTCCTTTATTCTTATTTTTTTCAATTTATTTGCTTTGCGTTTTCGGTCAAGTTTAAAAACCGACAAATGAGAGCCGTTTGCTTTTGCGTCCGATTTTATGGGTCGGTATTTTTGGATTTACAAGGCGCGGTTTTTAGGCTAAGTGTTTTTTTTGATTTTAATAAAAGTTTTTGCTTGAATTAAATATCCACATTTTTAACTTCTCAATCGTATGAAAAAAATATCTCTTCTATTGTTCGGGGGGGCATTGGTTTCGGGGTTTTTATTTGCCGACAACCTTGCCTACAAAAATGATTTTTCAAAATCCGCTTCAAAACTTGAAACGGTTGGCAGAGGGGAAACCAAGATTGCAAACGGCGTTTTGGTTTCAAAAGACAATTACGCATGCTTTGGCGGCAAGGATCTTAAAAATTACTCGTTTTCTTTCAAGGCGCGCGCGCCGAAAGATGCCGAGCAAGTGCAAATCTGGGCGGGTTTTAGAAACAATAACCGCTTTGACCGCTACGTCGTGGGCATCAAGGGCGGACTCCTCGACCAAATTTATTTGATGCGCCTCGGGTACATGGGCACCGACGAGTTTTTGGCGACGCGCCCCTTGCGTTTCCATCCCGAAGTAGGGCAGTGGTACAAAATGAGAGTCGATGTTTGCGGCAAGCGCATACGCGTATTTTTGGGCGACGAAACTCTCCCGAGAATTGACGTTATCGACAATAACTCCGACCTTGCTCCGAGCGGCGGTGTGACTTTGGGCGGCAGCTGGATTTCAACCGAATTTGACGATCTTGAAATCAAGCCTTTGCCTGATGACGCATTCAAGGGAATAAAGCCAAAGACTGAATTTGTGCAAAAATTGACGGATTCCCAAAAGGAAGAAAAGCGCAAGCAGGAACGCGCAAAGTACGCGGGCAAGAAATTGGACGACGTTTCAAAACCTCGCACGGAAATTTCGCTTGACGGAGACTGGCTCTTTATGCCCGAATACCAGTTAAACGACAAGACCAAGGCGGTTTCGACTTCCGTTGACGACAACAACTGGCATGTCATGCAGGTTCCGAGCTTTTGGAATCCCATCCGCATTTGGCTTCACGGCGAAACAATGAAAGCGGCGAACGGGCACGAAGCGAAGGGCGTTTCCGATAAATATTACCAGTCTGAAACCGACCGCTGCGAAAATTACACTTTCGACTATAAGAAGACAGGGGCGGCATGGTATCGCCAGTGGGTGGAGCTTCCGAGGGAAATCGAAGGCAAGCATTTGGAGCTTCACTTTGACGCGGTGTCCAAAACTGCCGAAGTTTACATAAACGGCGAATTGGCTGGTTCGCACATAGGCATGTTCGGCGATTTCAACGTTGACGCAACGGGCAAATTGAAAGCCGGAAGAAATTTGATTGTTGTAAAAGTTATCCGCGACATTCAGGGCGCGGCGGCGCAGACGAGCGACGCCATGGAAAATTACTATTCCTCTGTCCGCAAAGATGTCGGCGACAACAAGGACGACAAGCAGGCGAACAAGGAAGTCGTAACCGACATTCCGCACTGCTTCTACGGCGACAATCCCGCGGGAATTTGGCAACCCGTAAAGCTTGTAATTACCGACCCTGTCAGAATTGAAGACGTCTTTATAAAGCCTTCGCTTGACGGGGCGTCTTTCGAGCTTACCGCAAAGAACAATTCAAGCAAAAAATCCACGTTCGACATTTTTGCCAACATTGCCGATAAATCCGACGGCAAATCCATTTTTTCCGCTCCCGTATTGAAAGGGCAGACCTTGAAAGCGGGCGAAGAAAAGACATTCACTTTTGATGTCAAAAACTTAAAGCCGAAACTTTGGGAGCCGACAACTCCGAATTTGTACGACTTCAAGTTCGCTTTGTCGTCAGGCAAAAATGTTTTGGATTCTTTAAACATTGTTTCGGGCTTCCGCACCTTTGAGGCGCGCAAGGACGGCTTCCTTTATCTGAACGGGCGCAAATTCTGGCTGCGCGGCGGCAACCACATTCCGTTTGCCCTTCGCCCGAATGACGAAAAGCTTGCGGATAAATTTATGTCTTTGATGAAAGATGGCAATGTGCAGATTACCCGCACGCACACAACGCCTTGGAACGAGCTCTGGGTTTCCGCCGCCGACAGAAACGGCATAGGAATCAGCTTTGAGGGAACTTGGTCGTGGCTTATGATTCACTCAACTCCCATTCCAAATGACGCCGTAATGAATTTGTGGCGCACTGAATGGCTGCAAGTAATCAAAAAGTATCGTAACCACCCATCAGTACTCTTCTGGACGACGAATAACGAAATGAAGTTTTACGACCTCGACGCCGACTTGGAAAGAGCGAAGAAGAAGTTTACCATCATTTCCGACGTAACGAAAGAAACCCGTAAAATCGACCCGACACGCCCGATATGCTTCGACTCCAACTATATGCATAAAAACGGTTTGCGCAGGTTCGGTGCGGATTTTATGAGCACTGTTGACGATGGCGACATAGACGACAACCACGCATACTACAACTGGTATGACCACACGGTTTTCAAGTTCTTCAACGGCGAATTCCAAAAGTCGTTCAAGACGGAAGGCAGACCTTTGATTTCTCAGGAAATGTCAACGGGCTATCCCAACAACGAAACGGGGCATCCTACGCGCTCATACCAGCTGATTCACCAAAACCCGTTCACCTTGATTGGCTACAAGGCGTACGACTTTGCAAATCCCGATTATTTCTTGAATACGCAGGCATTCACGACGGGCGAACTTGCGGAAACTTTGCGCAGGACAAACGAAAAGGCTTCGGGCATTATGCACTTTGCGTACATGACATGGTTCAGGCAGTGCTATGACGCGGAAAACATCGAGCCTTATCCCACTTACTTTGCCATGAAACGCGCAATGCAGCCCGTATTGGTCAGCGCGGAGCTTTGGGGCAGAAACGTTTATTCGGGCGAAAAGCTCCATACTCGAATCTATGTCGTAAACGACAACGAAGAGGGCAGAGCGTTGAAGCCGACAGTATTGAACTGGTCGATTGATGTTGCGGGCAAGTCTTTGGCAAGCGGAACTGCCAACTTCCCCGAAATCGAATATTACGGTCGCAAATACATCGAACCCGAAATTAAAATTCCCGACGTTAAAGGCAAGGTTGCCGCCAAGTTGAAGCTTTCGCTTTCGGAAGGCGGAAAGGTGATTTCACAGAATTGGTACGATTTAAACATTGCCAAAAAGCAGTGGAGCGCAAATTCCTTCAAGGCAAAACGCGACATAGTGCTTTTGGACGGAAATGACGCAAAATCCCAACTGGACTTCTTGGGCGTGAAATATCGCAAGGCAAACAATGTCGCAGACTTGCTTAAATCCAAAAATTCGAGCGTTTTGGTGATTTCGGGCAACGTCGATATTTCCGATGAAGACGCGAAAGCCCTGCGCTCATTCCAGCAAAAGGGAGGCAGAATTTTGTTTCTAAACAGCAAGGAAGCGGCAAAGAAAACCTATCCCGAATACATCACAAGCTGGATTATCCCGACCGAGGGCGATATTGTCGTAATGGAGCGAGAAGACGATCCCGTATTTAACGGCATTGGCGAAATGCAGCTTCGCTACTTCAACAACAACAAGCGCGAAATCCCGAAAGCTTGCAGCGCGACATTGAAAATCGTGCGCAACGAAAACGTAAAAGAGCTTGCCGGTCAGATGAAAATCCACGCCTACATCGACGGAGGAAAGCCTGAAGACCGCATAAAGAAAATAGAATCCATGCGCGGTTTCCCGCTCATTCAGATAAATGACGGCAAAGGCAAGGCGCTGGTTTCTGAAATGTGCACCGACAAAGCGTTGACAGACCCAATCGCGGGGCGTCTGCTTTCAAATATGCTTAAAGTTTTGGCGGCTGAATAATCTGCCTTAAAACGAGCTTCACATAAAACTTTCACGGGAGATTGCACTTGCAGTCTCCCGTTTTTTATAAAATTAGTAGCATAATCAACTCCGCCGAATGCCTTATCCCCATAATTTTTATAAACAGGCAGTTTCCCATAAAAAAGTTGCAGAAACGGAAGCCCTGCAACTTTCACTATGGCATATTAAATTGTTTGGCTTTATAGTTGTTAATTTTGAATGAACAAAAAAGTTTTTAAGAATTGTAAAGTGTTTCAACTTCCGAACGAAGGGCGTCTTTTGTGGAGACGTTCGGCACTTTCTTTACCTGCTTCCCGTCCTTGAAATATAGCAGGGTGGGGTACAAATCAACACCCAAACTTTCTATGTAATCTTGGTTTTCATCGGCATCTATCTTGCAAAATTTCACTTTGCCTTGAAATTCACTTGCGACGCTTTCCAATGTCGGAGCAAACATTTTGCAATATCCGCACCAGGTCGCAAACGCTTCCAATACCACGAATTTATTTTCAGACAACACTTGTTCAAAATTTTGTGAATTTACTTTTTCAATACTCATAATTTTTTTATCGGATTAACTTCTTTAAAATTACAAAAAAAATCCGCATTGTCTGCGGATTTTTAAGATTAGATTTTGTCGTACGCCGATTTTATGAAATCCACAATCAGCGCGGGATTTTGCAAGCCGTGCGGATGGTGTTTACCGTCGGGTTTCTCAACATATTTTATCGAGCCTTTCGCTTTTTTGAAAGCTTCGACGTACGGCTTTGCGTTTGTGGCGTTCGGCACTGTTTCGTCCAAAAGCCCCGCAATGAAAAGCACTGGGACTTTGCTTTTTGCAAGTTTTTTATAGTTGTGAACAGGGCTTCCCTTGAAGTTTTGCATATTCTCCAAGCTCCATTCCTTGCGTATTTCCTCTATGAAATTCGGGGATATTGTCATTACGTCGCAAACGGGATTGTCAACATAGACGCAGGCGAGTTTTTGCGGCGAACGGTTTGCCCACATCAAGCTTGAAAGCCCGCCTCTGCTCAATCCTTCGAGAGTTGCTTTTTTTGACAAACCGTATTTTTTTGTGCATACATCATACATTTTGTCCAAAATTTTCATGGCTTCTTCGCTTGCGCCCGTGTACGACATATCAACGAATGCAACATAAAAGCCCTGCTTCAAAAGTTCGTGGTCGGCATTTGCAAACGCTCCCCACCATGCAGGGCGCAATACCCACGCCTTGTCTTTGCGCGGAGTTTCAGGTTCAACGATGAATGCCGCGCAATTTCCCACTTTAAAATTTGTCTTTTTAAAGCCGTTCCACTGCGCGGAATTTGCGGTGGCTTCGTCTATCGATGGGCGCACTTGCATATCCGCAAATGAGGAAATTGCGGGAAGCAGAGCCAAAAAAAGTATTTTTTTTAATAGATTCATTTCTTTGAAGATTTAACGTTTATTTCGGCAATTTCCTTTGCAAGTTCCACAACTTTGCCGTAAGACTTGCTTAGAAAATCGTTGTCTTTCGCAAAGTCTGTTGAAATAAACGCAAGAGCCATTTCTTTTGCCTTTTCGGGATTTACGATTTTTCCGCCCATTGCAAGAACATTTGCGTTGTTTACCACGCGCGAAAGTCGGGCGGTTTCAACGCTTTCGCAGAGGGCGCAAAATACGCCGCTGAATTTGTTGGCAACCAAATTCACCCCCATGCCCGTGCCGCAAAATACAAATCCGAAATCGTAGTCGTTTTCGGACATTTCCTTTCCCAAATTGAAACCAACGTCAAAATAGTTTTGGCGTTCTTCCCCCGTCAAATCTTTCACTTTAAAACCTTGTTGGAGCAGGAGTTCCTTTACGGCATTTTTAAGCGCAAGCCCGCTTGGGTCTGACGCCAAAACGGCGGTTCTGGGGCGTGGTGCAGCCATTGCAAATGCAGATTGTGCCTGTATTGCAATTAGCGTTATTGATAAAAACAGGGAGAAAATAACGGTTTTTAGCTTTTTCATAATGTCTTTTTATTGTTAAAATTCTTTTTTTCAAAATATAAAAAAATCGTTTCGGTACAAGATTTTTATGGCGCAAAAAAAAGCCCTCCGAAACGAAGGGCTTAAAATTCTTGTTATATCAAGACTTACTTTCTTCTGCGATATGCCGCAAGCGCAAGTGCAATCGCGCCGAAAATTGCCGCGTATGCCGATGGCTCGGGAACATAATTATACGTTATGCCGAATGTTTTTCCGCCGTCTGTCGTAAAGAAAGAGTAGGTGTCGTTGTCGTTTGCCTTGATTATTTTTACAAGATCTTCGTTGCCGATTTCGGCCTCATTCAAATAATTTTGCATAATGCTGGCTTCTCTTCCGTTCCAGTTGTTTGTGGAGGAAATGACATTGAAAGTGTAAGTTCCTTCGCCTTCCGCCGGGGCAAAGTTAGTGAAATCAAGCTCTAAGGCGTAGCCCGTTTGAGATATGGAATCATTATATTCTATCCAGGCCGCTTTAAATGTAGAGATGCCGTTTTGGTCGGCGACAAATTTAATTGTGCCTCCCGTTCCGATGCTGTCAGCTTGTTCGGTAAGACCGAGGCACTTTACCATGTAAGATTGTCCGTCGGCAGGTTTTATGTTAGAGCCGTGAAGCTCGATTGTGGAATCATTGCCGTACATTATCAAAGTATGGCTTGGCGCGTTAAGTTTTGCAGTATCCTTTAATATAAGATGCCCTGAGGTAGTATTGGTGGAACTGCTGTTGTCCGCAGTTCCGACAAGCAGGTTTTGCGTGAAATTCAAAGTTGCGTTTTCGCTGACTGTTACTATTGCCGCATTGGAAATGAAAGAGTAACTTTTCAAATTCATTACAGAATTACCCTTTAAATTGACTTTGGCAACGGTATTGGTTTTCGTGTCACCAAAATAAGCCTTGTTTGACGCATTGAAGACTGCGTCACCATAAACATTTAATTCCGCATTTTTATAGAGATAAATAGTGGAAGCGTTTACGGTGGAATTTTCAAAGACATTCAAAGTGGATTTTGCCGACGCCGATTCCGCCCAGACTCTCGAATTGCCGATTTTCACGCCATTGTTGTTGCCTGTCGTAATTACGGAATTGCCGTAGAAATTGGCAGTTATGTCTATTTGGTTTGCTTCTTCACCAATCAAAACGCCCCAATTTTTGTCGGTAAGTTTCGCATTTTCGCAAACATTTATGATTGACTGCGTTTCATGTATATAGCGATGGTCTTGTCCGTCGCCCGAATTAAATGCAGATGTCGTTTGAAAATTTGCCGTTCCGCCTATCGTGAGGGTTCCAGCGCGAACCATTGAAACCGAGGTCGAAAATGTCCCTCCCGAAACAATCACATTTCCGGTAAACAAATCCAGACGCCCGACTGAAACATCGGAATTGGAATAGGTATTGGATTCGAGCTTGTCGATTTTGGCGGTATCGGAACTTGTCGGAACATTTCCGCCTGTCCAAGTAGTACCGTCAGTCCAGTCTCCGTCAGGAGCGTCTTCGGTGGGGGCGCGCCATATGTCTGCTGCAAAAAGCCCTGTTGAGACGCCTGTAAATATTAAAGAGGCATAAAATAAAGTTTTTAATTTCATAAATTTATTTTTTAATGAAAAAACGCAACTCGTCAACCAATAAAAATATTTATTTGATTTTGCTTGCGACAAATCGGTTATTTTTTATTTTCAAATTTTTATGAAAAGGGTGGTTTTTTGTTTTTTAATTATGCTATCTTGCGAAATTTTCGCGCAAGAAGATTATGTAAAATATGTAAATCCCTACATGGGCAACATAAGCCATACGCTTGTGCCGAGCCTGCCGACAATCCAGCTTCCGCACTCCATGCTCAGGGTTTATCCGAAAAGGCAGGATTTTGCGACTTGGGTTGTTGAAGATTTTTCTCTTGTTTCTCCGTCGCACCGCAACATATTTTCGGGCAACGGAATTTTGCCGTTTGTCGGAAAATCCGTTCCCGAAGTTTCTACTTTAGATAACGAAAAAATCTCGCCTTATTCGTATTTTGCCATTTTGGACGGGCAGGAAATAGGCGTTGAGTTTGTGCCGTCTTTCAAAAGCGCGCTTTATTCTTTCGATTTTTCAAATTCCCCCGCGGGGGAGGTCCGCAAAATCCGCATAAGAGTCGATAGCGGCGAAATCAAATTCGAAAAAAACAGGATAAATTTAATTCAAAACACGGGCAAGGCAGACAATGTTAAAATGTACGTTTCATTGGAGTTCGACGCCGAGCCGAAAGATGTAAAAATATATCCTTTTTCCCGCAAGCCTGAAAAAAATCCGCTATTGAAGCCCTCGAAGCCGTTTGTCGCAAAGCACGGGGCTGACGCTGTTTTGGATTTTGGAAGCGAAATTCAAAAAGTTTCGGTAAAATACGGGATTTCATTCATAGATTTTGAAAGCGCGCAAAATAATTTGAAAAGGGAAATTGCCGATTTTGACATCGAAAAATTAAAGGGAAACGGTAATAAAATCTGGAACGAAGCCCTTTCAAAAATAAAAATAAAATCCTGCGACGAAGAGATGAAGCGCGTCTTTTACACTTCGTTTTGGCGCACTTTCGAGCGCATGATTGATTTTAGCGAATACGGCAGGTATTACAGCGCATACGACAATTCGGTGCATGAAACCGACAAGCCCTTTTATTGCGACGACTGGATATGGGATACTTACCGCACATCGCATCCCTTGCGCGTCCTATTGGAGCCTTCAAAAGAGGCGCAAATGCTGCAAAGCTACATTGATATGGCAAACCAGACTTCCGAAAAATGGCTGCCGACTTTCCCGCAGATTTTCGGCGACGCCCACGCAATGAACGGCAACCACGTTGTGGCAAGCTTTTTGGACGCCTATCAAAAAGGCGTTAAAGGCTTTGATTTCAAGGCGGCGGTTTCGCTTTCCATCAACACTCTTTTGACTGAAAGCATTATTCCGTGGCATCGCGGGCATCGCACTGTTTTGGACGATTTTTATTCAAAAAACGGATATTTTCCTGCGCTAAAACAGGGAGAAGCGGAAAGTGTGGCGGAAGTAAATACATTTGAAAAACGCCAGTCGGTTGCGGTGACGCTTGCAGCGAGTTTTGACGACTGGTGTACATACAAAATGCTGGAATGTTTTGAAAGGGATTTTCCAAAACAAACGGGCGGCAATTTTTCGGAAAACAAAAAGCTCTTTTTGTATCGCGCCAAAAACGCTGAAAATTTGTTCAATAAAAAAACGGGATTTTTCCATCCGAAAGATTTTGAGGGCAACTTTATCGAGCCTTTCGATTACCGAATTTCAGGCGGCTTGGGCTTTCGGGATTATTACGACGAAAACAATGCTTGGACCTACCGCTGGGACGCTCCGCATCTCGATTTGGTCGGCTTGATGGGCGGAGCGGAAAATTTCGAGAAAAATTTGGACGACACATTCCATACTCCGACGGGGCTTCCGAAATGGCGATTTTGGGGAAACCATGCTCCCGACCAAACGGGCAATGTCGGGCAGTTTTCAATGGGAAACGAGCCGTCTTTTCACATCCCGTATTTGTACAACAGGATAGGGAAGGGGTGGAAGACCCAAAAGGCGGTGCGCGCGCTTGTTTACACTTGGTTTAGAGACGACTTGATGGGCGTTCCGGGCGACGAGGACGGAGGAGCGATGAGCGCGTTTGTCGTATGGAGCATGTTGGGGCTTTATCCCGACGTCGGAGAGCCGACTTACCAAATTGGCTCTCCGTTTTTCGAGGAAGCGGAAATCTCGCTTGAAAACGGCGGAAAAATAAAGATTATCGCAAAGAACAATTCAAGGGAAAACAAGTATGTAAAATCCCTTAAAATAAACGGGGAAAACCATGAAAAGCTAAATATCCCGCATGGCAAGCTGAAATCGGGAGCGGTTCTTGAATTTGAAATGTCTGAAAGACCGAACAAAAAAAACGCTAATTAAGATAAAACAGAAATTTGAAGATTTAGAATATCTAGCAATCAAAAGCGCGGCAAAAAATGCCGCTCTTTTTTTACACCCCATTCTTCTGTTTAAATGAATTTGGCGGTTTTTGGTAACCGTATTGTTAATACGGTTGTCAACAAAAATTTGTAAAACAAAGGCTTGGGAAGGATTTTTTAGTTTGTGAAAAATTCTCATTTGCCAATACAAATTGCACAAGTAGCTTTTAATAAGCAAATTAAATATTATAAAAAACAACCGTATTAACAATACGCATATCTTTGGAGCTTTATTTATATAATCGTATTATGAAAAAAATGAAAAATACGCAAAAAATCATTGTGGCATTGGGAGCCTCTTTATTGTTTCAAGGCGCATATGTTTTCGCCGCAGGGCAATATTTTGTTGAAGAGGATTTCAAGGACCGGACAATAGAAGCTTTAAATCCTGTCGGTGTTTACGTCAGTTCAAGTGCGTTAAGCTCTCCCGATGAAATTTACATTACGGGCAGAGAGGCGAGCGGCAATACGTTAAACGGCGGTTTGATGAGTACGGGAGGCCTTATAAACAGCGGCTCTTCCAAGCTTGTTGTTTCAAACAGCAAATTTTTAAACAACGCAGCTACAACTTCAAACGGATCTGTTTACAGCTCGATAATGGAAGGCAAAAACATTGAAGTCAGCGGCAGCGAATTTATCGGCAATTCCGCTTCCATGAATGCGGCTTCCGGCAATTTTATGGTATATGGTGTCGTTTCGAGCGTAAGAGGCGTAAATGTCGCAACCTTTGACAATGTCAAATTCGACTCCAACAGCGCAAGCAGCTCTTACCGCGTTCAAGGCGGAGTGTTTCAAGTTTCGATGGGCGGAACATTGAACATAACGAACTCCTCTTTTTCAAACAATACGGCGGAAGCCAAAAACAAGGCACGCGGCGGAGCAATCGAAAATTATAACGGCGTTTTAAATATTTCGGAGACCGTTTTTGAAAACAACAGCGTAAAACGTGCAGGTTCTATCTCTTCTTACGGCGGCGCAGTTTATTCGTCGGAAAGCAATGCCATAACAACCTTAACAGACGTAAGCTTTATCGGCAATTACGCCGACAAGGGATATGGCGGCGCAGTTTGTGTTGAAGGAGGTTCCACTTTGAATTTGAAAGTTCAAAAAAATGCTGTTTTTTCAGGTAACTACGCTACAAATTCAAGCGGTGAAAAAGTTGATACAAGCGGCGGATTTTTATATATGACCGAATCTTCAAAAGTAAATTTTGATGTTTCAGAAGGTGCGGTTTTAACTGTCGGCGACGGAACTGCGGGCTATGACTCTTTTGCCGCATCAAAGGATTCAAAATCTATCATCACAAAAGTTGGTGCGGGAGAAATGGTTGTAAACAGCTCCATGTCCGACTATAAGTCCGACTTGAACGTCAATGAAGGCTCAATGACCGTAAACGGCGGTTTGGGTGCAAATGTTCTTACCGTGGCTTCGGGTGCTTCTTTTGTTTCAACAGGAGCATTTGACATTGGCACACTCGCAGTTTCTTCAAACGGCAAAATATCTCTTGCGGAAGGATCAACTTTCGATGTCTTGCAGATAAATTACGAAAACGAACTTTCTGACGGCGATATTTTCTCCATAAGCGACATTTGCGACGGAGAGCTTACTGAAAGCATTGTTTGCAGCGTCATCGAAAACGGGGCACAATACAAGCTTTTTGATAAAAACGGCGTAGAATGGGAAGCCCATTACCAAGACGGATCATTTTCAGTTGGAAACATTCCTGAGCCATCTACTTGCGCGGCAATTTTCGGTGCGATTGCTCTCGCGTTTGCGGCGTACAGAAGAAGAAAATAATTTTTTATAGGTATATAAAACAAGGCGGGGACTGCTTTTTGCTGTCCCCGCCTTTCCGTTTTTGGGATTTAAGTTTAAACCTTAAAGACGCCGCCTTCTTTTATTTCTCCCGAAACGATTGCGTGCGCAAGCGGAGTTTCAATCTTCTGATCAATCAGCCTGCGCAGCGGGCGCGCGCCGTAGGCGGGATCGTAGCCTTCGATTGCGAGATTGTCGAGAGTAGGCTTTGTTACTTCTATCGTAATCTTCTGCCTTGCAAGGCGTTTGTTCAGCATATCGATGTGCAGTTTTACGATTGATTCGATTTGGTCCTGCGTCAAGGCCTTGAAGATTATGATGTCGTCTATTCTGTTTAGGAATTCCGGCTTGAAGTATCCGCGAAGTTCGCTTGTTACGGCTTCGGAAGACGCGCGGTTAAGCGAGCCGTCTTTTTCGATTTTGGCGTCTGTTATGAAACGCGCCCCGATATTCGAAGTCATTATTATGACCGTGTTTTTGAAATCGACCCTCCTGCCTTGTGAATCGGTCAAAATGCCGTCGTCCATAACCTGCAAAAGCGTGTTGAGGACATCGGGGTGCGCCTTTTCTATTTCGTCGAAAAGCACGACGGAGTAGGGGCGGCGGCGGACTGCCTCGGTCAGCTGCCCGCCTTGTTCAAAGCCGATGTATCCCGGGGGCGCGCCAATCAAACGCGAGACGGAATGCTTTTCCATGTACTCGCTCATGTCAATTCTCACTATGTTTTCTTCGCTGTCGAACAAAGTTGAGGCGAGGGCTTTTGCAAGCTCCGTTTTGCCGACGCCCGTGGGTCCTAAGAACATGAAAGTTCCCGTAGGTCTTTTCGGGTCTTTTATACCCGCGCGGGAGCGGAGTATGGCGTTTGAGACGCTTTTTATGGCTTCGTCCTGTCCGATGACGCGCTTATGCAGAAGTTCGGGAAGATGCAAAATCTTTTCGCGTTCGCTTTCCACAAGTTTGTTTACGGGAATGCCCGTCCATTCGCTTACGACGTCCGCAATTTCTTCGGGGCCGACGTTTTCCTTTACGAGCTTGTCGTCCTTTTTAGCCTTTTTTTCGGCTTTTTTAAGTTCTGCTTCGAGTTTAGGAATTTCGCCGTACTTGATTTCAGCGGCGGTTGTCAGGTCATAGTCGCGTTCGGCTTTCGCCATTCTGATGTTTGCCTGTTCCAGCTGTTCGCGGAGTTTGCCCGCCAGATTTGCGGTATTCTTTTCTTCTTCCCATCTCGCCTTCAATGCAGAAGACTTTTCGCGCAAGTCGGCGAGGGTTTTGCGCAGTTCCTCCAATCGGGATTTGTCGGCGTCGTTCTTTTCGCCCAAAAGCGCGGCTTCTTCGATTTCAAGCTGCATGACTTGGCGGAGCATGTCGTCGAGTTCGGCGGGCATCGAGTTCATTTGGGTTTTAATTCTCGCGCAAGCTTCGTCAACCAAGTCGATTGCCTTGTCGGGAAGCTGTCTGCCCGAAATGTACCTGTCTGACAAAACGGAAGCTTCGACAAGAGCCTTGTCGAGAATTTGTACGCCGTGGTAGGTTTCGAGCCTTTCTTTTATGCCGCGCAAAATGGCAATCGTGATTTCAACACTCGGCTCAGGCACGAACACGCTTTGAAACCTGCGTTCCAACGCCGCGTCTTTTTCTATGTACTGGCGGTACTCGTCAAGGGTGGTTGCGCCTATGCAACGCAGTTCGCCCCTCGCGAGCATCGGCTTTAACATATTCGAAGCGTCCAAAGAGCCTTCCGTTTTGCCCGCGCCCACGATTGTGTGTAGCTCGTCGATAAAAAGGATTATTTTTCCGTTGCTTTCTTTTATCTTGTTTAATACGGCTTTCAGTCTTTCCTCAAATTCGCCCCTGTATTTCGCGCCCGCGATGAGTGAGCCCATGTCGAGTGCAAAAATCGTCTTGTCCCTCAAATTTTCGGGGACGTCCTGGCGCACTATTCTCTGGGCCAACCCTTCGGCAATCGCGGTTTTGCCGACGCCCGGCTCGCCGATTAAAACGGGGTTATTCTTTGTCTTTCTCGAAAGTATGCGCACGACGCGGCGGATTTCGTCGTCCCTGCCGATTACGGGGTCGAGCTTGCCGTCTTTTGCGAGTTGAACCAAGTCGGAGCCGTACTTTTCAAGGACTTCGTAAGTGGCTTCGGGCGTTTTGCTTGTGACGCGGCTTGTTCCGCGCATTTCCTTGATTTGGCTTAGCGCGCCATCGTAAGAAATTTGGTTTGCCTTCAAGAGGTTTGCAAGCTCGGAGGGTTCAGGCTTTTCCAAAATTGCAAGATAAAGGTGTTCGGTTGAAACAAACTCGTCTTTCATCGAATTTGCGATTGCCTCTGCACGGGCCATCGCCGAAGAAAATGACGGGCTTAAATAAACTTCGCCGCTTGCACCCTTTACAGAGGGAAGGGCTTTTACGAGTCTTAAAAGCCCCATCTCGATTGAGGACTTCAAGCCGTAAGTTTTGTCCAAAAGCGCGCCCACGACGCCGTCTTTTTGAGAAACGAGGGCCGAAAGCAAATGTATGCAGTTAAGCTCGCTGTTTGCGTTCAACTGCGCAAGGTTGCGCGCGGCGTTTATCGCTTCTATGGTTTTTTCGGTTAATTTTTCGCTGTTCATATGTCTTTTATATTAAGCACTTTTTGTGCCAATTTCTTAAATTGCTTATAATAAGTTTCTAATTGAAATTTTCCAAGTGCCCGATTTTTTCTTTCATGCGACATTTTTACCCACGGGGGGAAATATTGTCGCACAAAAAATCGACTTTTTATAAATATATCGGACACAAAAAGCTTTACGAAATAAATTTATACGTTTTAATTTAAATTTTTAATAATGAAACAAAGAACTATTTTAAGGGAAGTAAGCATAAGCGGCACGTCATTGCACACTGCCGCCAATGTAACGCTCACGCTAAAACCCGCGCCCGCGAACACAGGCATAGTTTTCAGGCGCACGGATATTTACGGCAAGCCCGAAATAAAGCCGTCGATAGAGCTTGTTGACGACCTCGTACGCAACACGAGCATAGCGCAGGGGCACGTCAAGCTCCATACGATAGAACATGTAATGTCTGCCCTTTGGAGCATGGATATCGACAATGTTTATGTCGAAATGAACGCCGCCGAGCCTCCGATTTTGGACGGATCTTCAAAATTGTTCGTCAATTTGATTTTGCAGGCAGAGCCTGTCGAGCAGGACGCCGAAAGAAAGTATTACGAACTCAAATCGCCCCTTTCCATAAGCGAAGGCAACCGTTCGATAATAGCTCTTCCTTACGACGGTCTTAAAATTACCTGCACTTCCGCAGACGACCGCGGAATTCACACACAGCACCTTTCTCTCGACATCGACGCCGAAACCTATGCAAGCGGCATCGCTCCCGCCCGCACTTTCACTGTTTACGAAGATATTGAAGCTCTCCTTAAAATGGGGAAAATTCAGGGGGGAAGTTTGGATTCCGCAATCGTGATAAAAGGCGACAAAATACTTTCAAAAGAGCCTTTGCGCTATCAGGACGAATTTGTGCGCCACAAGATTTTGGACATTTTGGGCGACATATCGCTTCTCGGCATCCGCTTGAAGGCGCATATCATTGCAATCCGCCCCGGGCACGCTTTCAACGCAAAGCTTACATCTAAAATCTTTGAGCAAATGAAAGACGCGGAAGCTTCTCCTAAAAAGAAAGAAGCTTTGCCGCAGACCAAAATTTTTACCGAAAACTTTTTGGACATCCGCAGAATAATCGACCTTATGCCGCATCGCTATCCCTTCATAATGATAGACCGCATAATAGACGTAAGGGGCGAAGACGAAATCACCGCGATTAAAAACGTAACGATAAATGAGCCGTTCTTCCAGGGGCACTTCCCCGGAAATCCCGTAATGCCGGGCGTTTTGCAGCTTGAAGCAATGGCGCAGGCGGCGGGCATTCTGATGTTCCGCAGGGTATCCTCGGAAGGGAAAATCGCATTCTTTATGAGCGCGGACAAGGTGAAATTCAGAAAACCCGTAATTCCCGGAGACCAACTCGAAATCGAGGCGAAAATTATGCAAGTGAAAAACAACAAAATCGCCACGGCGGAAGCCGTATGCAAAGTTGGCGGCAAGCCCGTAAGCTCGGCGACATTGATGTTTACCCTCGTGGATTCCGCAAGCGCGTACTAATTTAACTTAAAAATATGCCGAAAATTCATCCAACTGCAATCATTGAAGACGGAGCTAAACTCGCAGACGATGTCGAAATAGGAGCTTATGCCTACATAGGCTCGGAAGTTGAGCTGGGAGAGGGCACTATTATTGCGCACCATGCCACCGTTGACGGATTTACGAAAATGGGCAAAAACAACCAGGTTTTTCCGTATGCCTTCATCGGGGGCAAGACAAACGACCTTAAATATAAAGGCGGAAAAACGGGGCTTGTAATAGGAGATAACAACGTATTCAGGGAATACACAACCGCGCATCTTGCCACTGCCGACAACACTTTTACCACAATCGGCAACAACAATCTTTTCATCGCTTACAGCCATGTTGCGCATGACTGCGTTGTGGGCAATTTCGTGATTATGAGCGCGCATACGGCTCTCGGTGGGCACGTCAGAGTTGACGACCACGCGGTTATAGGCTGGAATGCAGGGCTTCACCAGTTTTCGAGAGTCGGGGAATATTCGATGCTCGGCGGTTGCTCGAAAGGCTCGAAAGACATACCTCCATTTATGATGTCGGACGGTTTCCCCGCAGTTCCATGTTCCATAAACAAGCTTAATATGCAGCGCAATAATTTCTCGGAAGAGGAAATAAACCTCGCTTTTTACGCTTTCAAAACGATTTACAAGAGGGGGCTTTCGCGCAAGCACGCTATTGCGGCATTGGAAGAGCACCCGCAAGCTCAAACTTCGAGAGTTTTAAAGTCGATAATAGCGTTTGCAAAAGAGCCGAGCCAGAGAGGTTTTTAATAAAATAAAAACCGCAGTTTAAACGCTGCGGTTTTTTTGCATGGCAAAACTGTATTACTTTTCCGAAATTTCATCACTGTTTTTTTGTGCGCTTTCGGATTGTTTTGAAAGTCTGGTTTTTAGAAGTTCCAAATCTTCTTTTGACGGATTTTTCAAAGCAATGCCTTCTATTATCAAATCTTCAATGCTTCTTTTTTCTCCCAAAGTTTTGACTTTTAATTTTACACTATGTGTCTTTGGGTTGACATTCATATCTTTTAAGATTTCTGCAACTTCCTTTTTTAGGAAAATCTTTTCATTTTTGCCAAATTTAATATAGTGTTCATCATTGTATATTCGATTGTTGCCCGTTTTAATATCTTCAAGCACTTCTACTCCGTATTTTCTTGTAATGTATTGGCTTGTTATTGTGTTTAAAGGAAGAGAAGCTTGTATTAGAATTACAACTATAAATAAAATTAAAAGCGATATTTTTTTCATAGCATTATTCCCCGATGTTTTTTAAGAGCTTGCTTAAACTAAAATTTAAAGCGGCAATGCAAATTCCAGCAATCAATAGCGACTTTGACACAGAAAGAGAATCCAAATTATCGCTAAAAAACTTTGAAACTGCCCAAACCACAACAAGCAAAGACCCGCAGTTTAAAAGTACGAAACTCTTGCGCCTTATTGCAGAAAGGACGAATGCAAGCGCGCTTAAAAACACATAGGCGCAAATAAAATTTTGTACCGTATTTATGTCAACTTTTTCTTCCATTGTGTTAAGAAGAAATATCGGGAAAAAGCCAACGGCGGAGAGTACTACATAAGCTTTGTTTGTTTCCTTGTCGAAAAGCGACTTGAAAAATTTGCAAACGAAATAGAAATTTGCCGCATAAAAACTTCCTATTGCCAGAAAGTTCAAATTATGCATTTCTTTCAGGCTTTCAAAAAAAGCGCGTATGGAAAGCGTTGTGTTAAAATATATGCTTCCGCAATAAAATATATATACAAACGCTATAATCCAAATCCACGAAAAACATATCGGGAAAACATCTTTAATCTCTTTTTGCTTTGCAAATTTTAAAAGCGGAATTGCGGCTCCCAACGCAAAAAATGTTGCGTCATTTACAAACCCTGAAAAAATGTCGGAAACAAAAAATATGAATGGCAAAAGCAGGCAAAGTAAAATGTACGAAACAAAATTTACAGCCCTCGTGTCGTCATATGATTTTTTATAAATGAAAAACGCCAATATTACGTTTGCAAAACAAAAGAGATTTTGAATTTCAGCACTTTCAAAATGGGAATTAGAAAGCGTCAAAATAATTAAAAACAGCGCAGAAAGCGAAGAACTGAAAATAAAAGGAATCGGCAAGGCTGTTAAAATTATGGTCGCCCACGCATGATGTTCGCTTCCGTAAAGATAAAACACGTCGTTTGTTATAAGAACTGCCGCTATTACCCCGAGGAGGTTTAAAATCGCGGCAATGTCGGCAAATAGCGCATTCTTAAAAAATTTTGCAAAATACAAAATTCCGAAAACCGCAGAAAAAAGAAGAGGGATAAAGCCGATAACAAGTTTTGTAACGTCTTGGAAATTTTCCCAGTTGTATTGCAAAAGCAAAAATACCCCCAAAATCGCGATCGCGGCCGCAAGAATGTAAATTGAAAGAGTGGTAAAAAATTTCCCCGAAGCTGCTGATTTTTCGCTCAAATAGCTCCTCAAACGCTGTTCCGAGAATGTGTCAATGAGCCCTGCATCATAATATTCGGGCAATTTGTCAAGCAGGCGTTTTTCAAAATTACTCATAATTTATTTTTAGCATATTATTTTTTTACGCGTCAATAAAAATGCCGAATAAATAATTGTGGAAGCGAACATTCTTTTGATAACTATTATGCTTTTGGCGTGCGTTGCGGCTCTCGTATTCGCATGCAGAGTAATGTTTTCAAATGTAAAGACCGCCCGAAACGTTGACATAAAAAAATATATGGGTACATGGCATGAAATCGCCCGATTGGACACTTCGTTTCAGCGTGGCAAATACAATTCGCAGGCCTTTTACAAATTAAACCGCGATGGCACCGTTTTTATAATAAATTCAGCCACCGACAAAAACGGGCGCAAGGTTTCCGTTTCCGCAAGGGGATACGCCCCGAACGGCAAGGATTTTTCAAGGCTCAGGATTAGTTTTTTCAGACCGTTTTACGCCGATTACAACATTTTGGAATTGGACGAAAATTACCAATGGGCATTAGTTGGCGGGAGCAGCAAGAAATATTTGTGGATACTTTCGAGAACTCCGCAAATGGACGTCGAAACTCTCAACAAAATCATAAACCTTGCAAAAGAACGAAATTACGACGTTTCCAAGCTTTTGTTTAACAAAGATTTAATCCCGAAATAAAACAGAATTGCCGCGATATTTGCCAAGCAGTTTATTCTTTACATAAACTGCGGTTTTTCTTTAAGATAAATTTCATCAAGCAAATAAATTCATACGGCAATGAAAAAACAAATTATTACAATCATGGCGTTTGCGGGATGCGCGGCGTTGTTTGCGCAGAGCGTCAAAGTCGAATATTACGGCACAACTTCGTCCGGCGAGAAAGTCGAACGCTACACGATAAAAAATTCAAACGGGATGGAAGTTAAGGCAATCACTTACGGCGCAACGGTAACGGACGTGGTTGTTCCCGATAAGAACGGAAATTTTGAAAACGTGCTTTTAAATTTGCCCGACCTTGCCTCTTACGAAAACAACAAAAATTTCTTTGGCCCGATTGTGGGAAGGTACGGCAACCGCCTTGCAAATTCCCAATTTAAGATAGGTGGCGACACCTTCCGCGTTGACGCAAACGAGGGCAAAAATTCCCTGCACGGCGGTTCGCAGGGGTTTTACAGGAAAGTTTGGAAAGCCGAAGAAATCAAAGGGGAGGATTTGTCGGGTGAAAAGTTTGCAGGAGTAAAGTTTACATTGAGAAGCCCCGACGGCGACATGGGGTATCCGGGAAATATGGACGTGGAAGTTTCTTACAAGCTCGATGAATACAACCGTTTTACCGTTGAATATCGGGTATCTGCCGACAAGCCCACGGTTTGCAATCTGACATGGCATCCTTATTTCAATCTCGCAGGCGCGGGCAACGGGAGCATTTTAACGCATAGTTTGCAAATCTACGCAGATTATATCACGCCCGTTAACGATGAGCTTATACCAACAGGGGAATTACTCGCGGTAAAAGGCACGCCTTTTGATTTTACTTCGCACGACAAGGCAATAGGGCAGAGACTGCACGAAAATCATCCCCAGCTTGCCATTAAAATGTGCGGCGGCGCGTATGACCATAATTTTGTGCTTAACAAGCCTGTTGATTTTTTCGGTTCAGCATGCAGTATCAGTTATGATAAAAACGGAAGAACGCTCGACGTTTTCACCGAAGAGCCTTGCTTGCAACTTTATACGGGGCAGGGGTTTGACGGAACCATAAAAGGCGCTAACGGGAAATATTACCACAAATATGCGGGTTTTGTAATCGAGCCACAGCATCATCCCGACCAACCAAACCAAAAAAACTTTTTCCCGCCGACCCTGATAACGCCCGGGGAAGTTTTTACTTCAAAATCCGTGTACAAATTTGATATTATGTATGGTCCCGGATATTAAAACTCTATTTTTTAAGTTGGAGATTAAACTTTCAACATTTGGGGAAATTACAAATTTAGATTTCTTAAAAGTTTGATTAATTACTGTTAAATATATATGTAATAATTTCTCAAAACAAAATAAAAATATGACCGCACTAATAATTATTCCCATTATATTGATAATTGCGCTTGCTTGGTGGATTGTTACCCTGCGCAGGGTTGTACCCACAAACATGGTGCATATATTGCAGTATAGCAGAAAAACCATTTCATACGGCAAAGGGCAGGCGGGCGGAAACGTTTATTACGAATTTCCCGCATGGATTCCCGTTTTCGGCATAACAAAACGCGAGCTTCCCGTATCAAATTTCGACTTGAATTTGGATGCGTACGAAGCCTACGACCAAGACAGGGTTCCCTTTGTTTTGGACATAAAGGCGTTTTTTAGAATTGCCGACACCAATGAAGCCGCAAACAAAGTCGGTTCTTTCGGCGAGTTGCAAGACCACTTGAAGGGCATCGTTCAAGGCGCAGTCCGCTCCATAATGGCGAACGCGAAGCTTGAAGACATCATGTCGGAACGTTCTGTCTATGGCGAAAAATTTACGAACGCGGTTTCAAACCAGTTGCGCGAATGGGGCGTTGTTCCTGTAAAAAATATCGAGCTTATGGATATTCGCGACGCAAAGGGCGAAGAGGTCATATCAAACATAATGGCAAAGAAGAAGTCGGACATTGAAAAGGAATCACGCATAGAAGTCGCCAAGAACAGGCAGATTGCAAAAACCGCCGAAATCGAGGCGCAGAGAATTATCGAAGTCAAGGCGCAGGACGCGGCGGAAGCCGTCGGCAAAAGGAAGGCGGAAGTAAATCAGGCTGTCGGCATACAAGACCAAATCGCGCAGCAGGAAATTGCCTCGCAAGCCAAGCTAACAAAAGAAAAAGAGATGGAAGTTGCGAGAGTCCAAGAAGTCAAGCAGGCTGAAATAAGGCGCCAAGCCGAAATTATCAAGGCCGAACAGGAGGCAAAGGTCATCACCACCATAGCCGACGCCAATTTGTCCGCAAAGCAAAAAGAGGCGAGCGGCATAGAAGCCGAAGGCAAGGCGATGGCAAAGGCAAAAGAGCTTGACCAGCTTGCAAGCGTAACCGCCCAAACCGAGCTTGCGGCAAAAATCGGCGAAAACAAGCCGTATCAGGAATATTTAATCCGCATAGAGCAAGTTCGCGCAAACCAGGCTGTAGGCATCGAACAGGCAAAAAATTTGGGCAAGGCTCAAATAAAAGTCATTGCAAACGCGGGCGATATTGATTCCGGTGTAAATTCGGTAAGGGAAGTCTTTTCCCCTAAAGGCGGCACCGCGATAGGCGGCATGCTCGAAGCTTTGGCAAATACCGATACAGGCAAGGCTCTTATAAAGCAATTTCTTGACAAATCGTCTTTGGAAAATCCAAAAGCTTCCAAATAGGTCGGTTTAAATTGATTTGGACAATTTAATCCGAAGCGCATTTTTTAATCTCCCTCTTAAAAAAAATTTTTAAGGCGGGAGATTTTTTTTGTTTTTGCGAATTACATGTCATAACAATCCAAAAAAAGAAAGGGAAAATATGACTAAGAAAGTAAAAATCGCAATAATCTCAACCTTGTTTATGGCGGGTATATACGCGTTTGCCCAACAAGTTTATACATATCATTGCATTAAATGCGGCAAAATTCAACAATCCACAAATCCGATTGCTCCAAAATGCTGCAATTTTTTTATGATGAGAAAATAAATAATCGCATATAAAAAAATCCGCTTATCTTGGATTGAAACGGTATGTTATTTTTCTTACGTAAAAAAAAGCTTTTATTTTACGAATAAGGTACTATTTTAACGTTTTATAATTATGAAAAAAATAGCATATTCAATTCTAACGGCACTTGTTCTTTCTGCATTCGTCTCTGCTTGCAGCGAAAGTGTAAATGAAAACAAACCCGTCGCCGAAGTTCAGGCAGATGCCTCCAAAATGGGCGCAGCCCAGCTCGAAGCCAAGGTTGAAGCTTGCAAGAAAGCAATAGAAGAAAAGAAAGCGGAAGCCGAAAAACTCGCCGCCGAGCTTAAAAAAATTCCCCTCTCGGAAATGCTTGGCGAAAAGTCAAAGGCATTAAAGGCTGACGCCGACAAGATTTCTGATTCCATTTCAAAAATAAAAGCCCAGCTTGACATTTACGCCAAGGAATTGGCGGCAAAAAAATAAGCTTTGCGGCTTTTAATCAAAAAAATCGAATGGAGCTGGATTTTTTAGCTCCATTTTTTTTGCCCAAACAAAACGCAATTTATTATTTTCTTTTTTGCCCAAAATATCTTAAAATTCCATTTAATTAGAAAAATATCGCAATATGACAAACATCGCCAAAAGACTGCTTTTTATCTTTTTATCATCAAGTTGCACTCTCCTGCAAGCCGCTGAAAAATCCGCAAATCCGCTGAGCGCGGTTGTGAAAATCGAAGCCGTTTCCTGTTCGCCCGACTTCTTTTCTCCATGGCGCACGGGTGAACAGAGTGCCGCAAGCGGAAGCGGCGTTGTGATAGAAGGCAACTATATTTTGACAAATTCGCACAATATTGCCGACGCGACTTACATCGCAGTTGAACGCGAGCAAAACGGAATTCCCGTGCCTGCAAAAGTAAAAGCAGTCAACCACCAGTGCGACCTCGCCTTGCTCGAAGTCGAAGACAAGTCTTTTTTTGACGGAATTAAACCCTTTGAAATCGGCAATACGCCTCCTGCCCAAACTCCTGTCTTTGTCGTTGGATATCCGATGGGCGGGGACGGTATTTCTGTCACGCAGGGGATTATTTCAAGGATTGAATCAATGCAATACGCGCAATATCCGTACATGAACCATATTGCAGCGCAGCTTGACGCCGCCATAAATCCCGGCAACAGCGGAGGCCCGATTCTTTTCGAAAACAAAATCGCAGGCATTGCTTTCCAAAGTTTTAAAGAGGGCGAAGGGTTGGGATATATGATTCATACCGACATCATAAACCACTTTTTAAACGAAGTTAAATCGGGAGAAATAAAAGGATTTGGCAGTTTGTGCATAACATATCAAACATTGCAGTCGGCGGATACCAGAAGATTTTTGAAGATGAAAAAACATCACAGCGGAGTTATGATTGTGGAAACTTTCGCGAATGCCGATTTAAATTTGAAAGAGGGAGATGTGATTTTATCGATTGACGGATTTAAAATTTTAAACAACGGAAATGTTATTACCGAAAGCGGAGAAAATGTTTCATTCGGCGTCATAACCGACCGCAAACGCCTTGGCGACACCGTAAAATTGCGCCTGCTAAGAGACTGCAAAGAGCTTGAAGCCGATGTGGAACTTAAAGCCGCAATGCATAAAATTGCGCCGCACTACTACAACAAATCGCCAGAATACCTGCTTGTCGGCGGTTTTGTGTTTACGAAACTTTCGCTAAGCCTTCTCGACGAATATCGGAGAGTACCCGATGAAATGTCGGTTCTTTTCTCAAAGACAAACTCCGACGCTGACGAAGAAACGATAATTCTTGCGCAAACTTTGGGCGATGTGTCAACCGAAGGCTACAAGGGAGTCGGAAACTTGATTTTAAAATCCGTAAACGGCAAAAAAGTGAAAAACTTGAAAGAGCTTGCTAAAATGTACGATTTGCAAAACGAAGGCTTTTTCATCATGGAAAGCAATAACGGAATAAAAATAATCGTTGACATAAAAAATCTGAAAGACTCCCTGCCGCGAATAATGAAAAACTACAAAATTTCCTCCGACAGAAATCTGTAAGATTATTCCGTCATTTTTAATCTTGTCTTCTTCCCTCTAAATGTTGAGGTAAAAAATCAATATAACGCAAAAAAAGCGGGGCAAAAGCCTCGCTTTTTTGTTTGGAATTATTTTGGAATGAACGGCTTAAAGTGCGCCGACGGCTTGTTTTGCCTTTGCGACGGCGTAATCGCGGTTCATTTTCGCAATCATATCCAAAGTGATGCCTTTGGGGCATACACCTTGGCATTCGCCGTAGTTTGTGCAGTTGCCAAATCCCAATTCGTTCATTTTTTCAACCATTGCTATTACGCGCCTGTCTTTTTCGGGCGCACCCTGGGGCAAGTAGTTGAGGTGGGAGACTTTAGCCGACGTAAAGAGCATTGCGGCGGCGTTCGGACATGCCGCAACGCATGCGCCGCAACCGATGCACTGCGCGGCGTCCATTGACTTGTCGGAAATTTCCTTTGATATGGGAATTGCGTTTGCGTCTTGGGGCGCGCCCGTGCGGATTGAAATAAATCCGCCTGCCTGCTGGATTTGCTCGAATGCGTCGCGCGAAACAACCAAGTCTTGCTTGACAGGGAAGGGACCCGCTCTCCAAGGTTCAACGACGATAGTGTCGCCGTCTTTGAACTTGCGCATATGGAGCTGGCAAACTGTTGTTTTGCGTTCGGGGCCGTGCGGAATGCCGTTAATTGTCATTGAGCACATGCCGCAGATGCCTTCGCGGCAGTCGTGGTCGAAAACGATGGCTTCTTTGCCTTCCGCCACGAGGCGTTCGTTAAGAATGTCGAACATTTCCAAAAACGACGTGTCTTCGTGAATGTCGTCAACAACGTAATTTTCAAAATGTCCTTTCGATTCGGCGTTTTTTTGTCTCCAAACTTTTAAATTTATTTTCATGATGATACCTCTTTATTATTTGTACGATCTTACGACAGGTTTAACTTCTTCATGCAGAATTTCTTCCTGATGGCGGACAGGCTTGTTGCCAAAGCCCGTGTATTCCCAAACAGCCGCGTGCGAGAAGTTTGCATCGTCGCGCTTTGCTTCGCCTTTTTGGTCGCCTTCTGTGTACTGGTATTCTTCGCGGAAGTGCGCGCCGCAGCTTTCCCTACGTTCGAGAGCGTCGAGGCAGAGGACTTCGGCAAATTCCATAAAGTCCGCCGTACGGATTGCACGTTCAAGCTCGGTATTCATGCAGTTTGCGTCTCCGACGACCTTTACGCCTTTCCAGAAGTCTTCGCGGATTTGCGGAATCAATTCCAATGCCTTTTTAAGACCCGCTTCGTTTCTGCCCATGCCGCAGTATTCCCACATGATTTTGCCGAGTTCCTGATGGTAGTGGCGCGGGCTTTTTGAGCCGCTCTTTGTGAGGAATTTTTCAATTCTGTCCTTAACCGACTTTTCGGCTTCCTTGAACGCTTCGCCGTCTGTCGAAGGCTTGCCTGCGCCTGTGCGGGCGAGGTAGTTCGGAAGAGTGTAGGGGATTACGAAGTAGCCGTCCGAAAGACCCTGCATGAGCGCGGACGCTCCCAAGCGGTTTGCGCCGTGGTCGGAGAAGTTCGCTTCGCCCAAGACGAATAGTCCCGGAATTGTGCTTTGGAGTTCGTAGTCAACCCACAAGCCGCCCATTGTGTAGTGCGATGCGGGGTAAATGCGCATCGGGCGTTCGTATGCGTTTTCGCCTGTGATGCGTTCGTACATTTCAAAGAGGTTGCCGTATCTTTCTTCGATGGCTTTTTTGCCGTCGCGCTTGATTGCCGTCGCGAAATCGAGATATACGCCGCGGCGTTCGCCGCCAACGACATTGCCTACGCCTCTGCCGTCGTCGCAGGCTTCCTTTGCCGCGCGGGAAGAAATGTCGCGAGGAGCAAGATTGCCGAAAGACGGATATTTTCTTTCGAGGTAGTAGTCTCTGTCTTCCTCTTTAATTTCGTTCGGATTTTTTCCGCAATTTTCCTTTGACTTCGGAACCCAAATTCTACCGTCGTTTCTCAAAGATTCGCTCATCAAAGTGAGCTTGCTCTGCTGTTCGCCGTGGACGGGAATGCAGGTCGGGTGGATTTGCGTAAAGCAGGGGTTTGCAAAGCCCGCGCCCTTTCTGTAGCAGTTGAAAGCCGCAGAAACCGAGCACCCCTGTGCGTTTGTCGAAAGGTAGAATACGTTGCCGTAGCCGCCCGTGCAGAGCAAAACCGCGTCTGCCGAGAAAGACTTGATTTCGCCCGTTACCAAGTTGCGGCAAACGATGCCCTTTGCGTGTCCGTCAACAATCACAAGCTCCATCATTTCCTGACGTGTGTACATCTTGACTTTGCCAAGACCGATTTGGCGAACCAATGCGGAATACGCGCCCAAGAGAAGCTGCTGGCCAGTTTGACCGCGGGCATAGAAAGTGCGGCTTACCTGCGCACCGCCGAAAGAGCGGTTTGCGAGAAGACCGCCGTATTCGCGCGCAAACGGAACGCCTTGCGCAACGCACTGGTCGATGATGTTGTTTGACACTTGCGCCAAGCGGTAAACGTTGGCTTCGCGGGAGCGGAAGTCGCCGCCCTTGACGGTGTCGTAGAAGAGGCGGTAAATGGAGTCGCCGTCATTTTGGTAATTCTTTGCGGCATTGATGCCGCCCTGAGCTGCGATTGAGTGCGCTCTGCGCGGAGAGTCCTGATAGCAGAAGCAGGAAACGTTGTAGCCCTGTTCAGCCAATGTAGCCGCCGCGCTTGCGCCTGCAAGACCCGAACCGACCACTATTACATGGTACTTTCTGCGGTTTGCGGGATTTACGAGCTTTGCGTGGAATTTGTAGTTATCCCACTTTTCCGAAATTTTCCCCTCGGGAATTTTTGAATCCAAATTGAAACTCATATAAAATCTTTCTTATTTTGCAGGGTTAGCCTTGTCGCAAGATTTGCATTCAAGGAACTTGTAGTCGATAAAGATTGCCTTGCCTTCCGCCTTCGGTGCGAGTTCTTCGTATTGCTTTACGACTTCCTTGACGGGCAAAATTTGGCAGGGAGTGAATTTTGAAACCAAAACGGAGAGGGGGGCGATTGAAAATCCGCCGAAAATCACAACGGCGTAAATCAAAGCCACTGCGTTTAGCTTGTATCTTACCTGTTCGTTTCTGAGACCTACCGACTGGAACATTGAAGAAACGGCGTGGACCAAGTGAAAACCTATTGCGAACATCGCAACGATGTAGCCCAAGCTTACCCATACGTTGTTAAAGCCCAAAATTACCATTGCGTAAACGTCGTGCAAAGTTTTGCCTTCGTACATTCCGGAACCGCAAACCCAGTCGAGCGACTTAAATTCGGGGTTCAAGCAAAGAACTGTGTAGTGCAGAATGTGCACTACGGCAAACAGCAATATTACTGTCCCTGTATAAATCATTGTTTTTGCCGCCGCAGACGAAACAACCGACTGTTTTACTGCGTAGGTTTGAGGGCGCGCCTTCTTGTTTTCCATTACGAGCAGATATGCCATTGCAAAGTGGATTACAAGGCACAAACCAAGCCCGAGGCGGAATCCCCACAGTATTTCCCAGGGGAGAGTCTGCAAGAAGTTTGCATAAGCGTTAATTGCGTGCGGGCCGCCTTCCAACACTTGGAGATTGCCAAGCATGTGGATGAGTAAAAACGACGCCAACGCAAAACCGGTAATTGCCATCACGAATTTCTTTATAAGCGACGACGACAGGGTTTTTGTTAGGTTAGACATAGTGCTGTTATTTTTACTTTGATAATAAATGTAGCTTTTAAAGAATCAGACTTTGCATTTTTTTATAAAAACATTCAATCTTTTTTTTTCCGAACAGCTTTAAATTTGCCCCGAATTGATTACTTCTTGACAAGTTGCCAAAAATCCCCGACATTTTTTTGAAACTCGGTTCGGACGTCCCGAATTGAGGTGCTTTTTTATTGGAACGCAAGGGCGGGGCGCCGTTTGCCGAAAAGAAAGGGAACTGCATGCTTAAAACATTTGAAATTGTTGACGGCAAAATAACAGAATCGCCGAATGGCGCAATATTCTCCTACATATCCCCGACGGAAGAAGAGAAGCGGTATCTTGTGGACACTTGCCAAATCGACCCGCACTCGCTGAATTCCGCCCTCGACCCCGATGAGATTTCGCGCGTTGAGTTTGAAGACAACCACATAGCAATAATTTTAAAGCAGCCGCGCAACTATTCGGCGGAAGACTTGCTTGGCTTTGGCGTGACATCTGTCGGCATATTCCTGTTTGACGACAAAATGATTATCGTGCAGCCTGAGGAAAATCCGCTTTTCGAGTACGGCAAGGGGGCTTTGAGGGCGCGTTCTTTAAGGGGAGTGATTTTAAGAATTTTGCACCATGCCACAAACCACTTCCTTGAGCATTTGAAAATCATACGATTGATTTCCGCAAGGATAGAAAAAGATATCGAGTTTTCGGTTTCAAACCACCACTTGACGGAAATGTTCGTCCTTTCCAAAAGCTTGACCTACTATGAGAGCGCGACGACCGCGAACAAGGTTCTGCTTGCAAAACTCGTGCGCGACACTGAAAAAATAGGGTTTTCGGAAACCGAAAGCGAACTGCTTGAAGATATCATTGTCGAAAACAACCAATGCGTGCGAATGACTGAAATATACACGAACATTCTCGTTGGAATGAGCGATGCGAGAGGCTCCATTGTAAGCAACAACCTCTCAGTGCTTATGAAACAGCTCGCGGTCATAAACATCATTTTTCTGCCCTTAAACGTCATTGTAGGGCTTGGGGGCATGAGCGAATTTACAATGATGACGCAGGGCGTCTGGTGGGGGCACACATACAGCGCAATGACGCTTCTTCTCGTGCTTTTGGCATACGGCACGTATTATTTCTTGAAAAAGGTAAACCTTTCAAAATCTGACGACGAATTTTAAATTAAAACACATATGAAAATAAAAGCATTCAAAGGATTAAGACCAAAAGACGGCTTGGCAAAAGACATCGCAAGCCTTCCGTACGACGTTGTAAATTTCAAGCAGGCGTGCAAGGAAGCCGAAGGCAAGCCGCTAAGCTTTATGCGCGTTGTCCGCAGCGAGCTTGAACTCGACCCGAATATCGACCCTTATACTCAGGCGGTTTACGACCATGCGAAGGAAAATTTTGAAAAACTCGTAAAAAACGGGCATTTAATCAGGGAAGACGCCCCCTCGATGTACCTATACCGCCAGCAGATGGGAAATCATTCCCAAACAGGCATCGTCGCGACTTTCAGCGCGCAAGATTACGATGCAGATGTCATCAAAAAGCATGAAAAAACCCGCAAGGCGAAAGAGGACGACCGCTACAATTTGACCCGCACCCTGCGCGTCAACACGGGCCCCGTTTTCCTCACGGTAAAAGACGGCACAAAACTCGACGAAATCGTGGAAAACAAAAAAGACGAAGATGCCTTGTTTGACTTTGTCGCAGACGACGGCATACGCCACAGCGTTTGGAAAATTTCAGACCCGAAGCTTTTGAATGAAATCGTTGAAGTTTTCGACAAAATCCCGTGCGCATACGTCGCCGACGGACACCACAGAAGCGCGTCAAACGCGCGTTGCGCCCGCGACCTTGCAAAAGAGAACCCCAATCATTCGGGAGACGAAGACTACAACTGGTTCTTGTCGGTTTGCTTCCCCGCGGGACAGCTTAAAATTCTTCCATACAACCGCGTTGTGAAGGATTTGGCGGGCAGAACTTCCGAAGAATTTTTGGCGGAGCTTAAAAAGGTTTGCGAAGTTTCAAAAACATCTGAAAAAGAGCCGAAATCGCCCACAAACGTGAACATGTATTTGGGCGGCGAGTGGTATGCGCTTGCATTCGGTTCGACTGACGGGTTGGATGCTGTTGAGTCTTTGGACGTGTCGCTTCTCCAAAACAGGGTGCTTTCTCCGCTTCTTGGCATCGGAGACCCGCGTACAGACGAAAGAATTGACTTTGTAGGCGGCATAAAGGGAGTAAAGGAGCTTGAACGCCTTGTCGATAGCGGAGAATTCAAAGTGGCATTTTCCATGTATCCCACAACCGTCGAACAGCTCATGGCGATTGCCGATGCGGGGCAGATTATGCCTCCAAAATCCACTTGGTTTGAGCCGAAATTACGCTCGGGTCTGTTTGTTCACACATTCTAAGAGCCATGTTTTTCTTTCCAAAACCAAAATCGGTTGAAATCCGCGAGGGGGAATTTTTGCCCTTAAAGCAGGGCGATGTCATTCTCTCTCCCGCCGGAATTCCGCAGGGCGCAAAAGTAAAGCTTGATTTGACATATCCCGTACCCTGCAAAGAGGCGTACGAACTCGATGTTTCAAAAGACGGCATAACCATCAGAACTTCGGGTGAAGAGGGCGCGCGCATGGCATTCCAAACATTGCGCCAGGCGATAGCGCAAGGCACGAAAGATGGCGTGCAATGCCTAAAAATCGTTGACGAGCCAACGCTTAAAATTCGCGGTTTCATGCTCGATATAAGCAGGTGCAAAGTCCCAACGATGCAGACTCTTGCCTACCTTGTGGATTTGCTTTCGCTTTTCAAGTTCAACAGGCTCGAGCTTTATACAGAGCATACTTTCGCTTTTCAAAACCACGAGCTTGTTTGGGGCGACAGCACTCCGATGACCCCCCAGCAATATAAAATTTTAGACGCTCTTTGTGCCCGCGCGAACATCGAGCTTGTCCCGAATTTAAACAGCTTAGGGCATATGGACAGATGGCTGCGCTATCCCGAATACCAACATCTTGCCGAATGCGAGGCTCCGTTTATCGACCCTATGGGCAACGAACGCCCGTATCCCACAACCCTTTATCCGTCAAAAGAATCTCTCGATTTCATCGGCTCTCTTTACGACGACTTTTTGCCGAACTTCACATCCAAAAACTTCAATGCGGGGTGCGACGAGCCGTGGGAATTTGGAACGGGAAGATCGAAAGAAGAATGCGATAAAATCGGCAAATACAAGGTTTACGCAAACTATGTGAAAGAACTTTCAAAACTTGCCAAAAACCACGGCAAGAGAATTCACATTTGGGCGGACGTAATATTGGAAGAACCTGAATTTGCAAAAGAGCTTCCAGAAGACTTGGTTGCGCTTCTCTGGGGATATTATCCCGACAGCCCCATAGACGAAGAGGCTAAAATTCTGCACGATCAAAAACGCGACTTCATCGTGGTTGGCGGAACAAATACTTGGAACAGTTTTGCAATACGCCTTGATACAGCCTATCAAAACGTAAAAGACGTTTGCTCTTCCGCGAAAAAATGGGGGGCAATGGGCGCAATGCTCACAAACTGGGGCGACAACGGCAACCATCAGGCTTGGTGCGCAATGTGGCTTGCGATTTTGGCGTTCGCCCAATCTGCATGGGGCGATGATTTTGAAGAATCCGATGTCTGCAAGGCGGCGGATATGTTTGTATTCCAAGACCCGACGGGAAACATGTCAAAAGCCATTACAGAACTTGGCAGGTGCGACCCCGCAAAGAAATTGCATTCGCTTCATAACAAACTCTTCTTCGCAAATTCAAATAAACTAAAAGAATTGAAAGAGCAGGGTGCGGCAGAACATTTTAAATCTATGTTTGAAGGCGCAAACAAGGCGATAGAATTTCTCTCAAAGGCGGAGCCTCACAGCCCCGATGCCGAAGTTTGCAAGGGTGAAATCGCGCTTGCCGCAGACCTTATAAAATGGACGGTTGCAAGGGCAAGCGACGATGAGAAAATCCAAAGTCTTAACTTGCGCAAAACCCTCAAAGTTATGCGCTCCCAATACGAGCAAATTTGGCTTGCGCGCGCAAGAATCGGCGGTCTTTTTGAAAGCTCAATGAGGGCGTTTGCAAACCGCACGGAAGAATAAGGGTTCGCTAAAAAAATCAAAAAACTTCGGACTTTGCAAATATCCGAAGTTTTTTTGCGCGCATATTTTGTAGAAAATTCCAAATATGGAAATGGCAGGCAAGTTTGCTTTTTTATAAATAACTACTTTTTTCTAATAATGCCGGCCATCGGGCAATATCCGTAAATTGCGCTCGCGAAAAGCGCAAAAACCAAAGCCAATATCAGAAAACTAAAAATTCCCGAAAATGCGTTTGAAAAGACAATCCAAGATAGAACAAAACAAACGGCAATCCTAACGGAACGCGAAAAAATGTTCATGTTTGAAGGCGCGGGAATTTCAGTTTTTACATTCCTAAAAATTAAATTGTCGAGCGAAAACTTTCCGCCGCCCGAAACCATTAAGAACGCATACATGCCCAAAAACAATATCGGCAGGGCTTTCACGAAAAACGGATCGAAAAAATGGAATTTTGTGGCGACCGCCATATTTATAAAAAGCACAAACGCGGCAAATCTTGTCTGTAAGCCCAAAATCAACATTGCGGCACATCCAATCTGTGCAAAAATCGTAAGCCAAAGCGAAGGCAACATGCCAATGCCAATCGGGTCATTGAAAAAATTTACGGAAAGCTCGCCATAGTTTTGAATTTTCGACCAGCCGTAAGGCAACATCATAATTCCCGCAAAAATTCTAAAAATTGAAACCGCCGCCGATTGAGCGTCCGAACTTGCGGGAGTGTTCTTGAAGAAACAAATTAAAAATTCGCTTAACTTTTTCATATTCTAAAATTCTTGCAATAAATACTGTTAAATTACAATTCTTAAATTTAAAATTCCCAAGATAAATCAAAGATTAGGGCACGCAAAATAAATGCCTTTAAACAACATTGCTTACAAACAAACATATTGAAGCCAAATATTTAACAATCTAAACTTGTCGCACAATATATATTATGTCTAACGATGGTTTTCTTGAAAAGAGTAAAAAAACGTTTACTCAGTCAGATTTCTTTATGCTTTTTGTCGACATTGCCTTTTTACATTTTTTCATCTTATTTCTCTTATCAAGGATTTCTATTTGCTTTAAATAGTGAAAATTGTTAGTTCTAATCTCTAAACTTCTGTTTTTGAACAGAAATTTAGCATTTTTAAGCATCTGTAATTGTGTGTGATGTATATGTGCAGGAAAAGATAAACGTATATTATGAGATAAAATAATTAAAATGAAAATAATAATCTAAAAGAATATACTTAAAATAACAAATATTTTTTTCTTTGTTATTTTATGATTGACATTTTTTTATTTTTTTTAATGCTGATAAATCATGAAAAAAACAATGATATATAATATCTTTATTGTTATTTCTGCTATCTTTTGTTGTTCTCTTGCGCAGAACGCCGGATGGGAACGCCATGACGTTTGAATCATGCAAATAGAAATATTTTATGCTTAAGTTTTTTATATTTATTTGGAGCGCTTTCTTATTTTTACGAGAAAGCACACCCTATTTGCATGCTCAGCTAAATAGATCTATAAGGCAAATCCCAATTGGAAATTCCGACTTTCAAGGCTATGCGCGCATAGATCGCATGTTTTATGAAATGCCGCTTGGCAATGGTAATGTGGCGGACTTTTTCTTTAAATTCTCTTCGGATCCCGAAATGGAACCGCGTTATATGGGGCGATATTGGACAATAGCCTTTTTTGATTCCCGTTTATTCCAAGAATCAGAATTCCGATATATTTGGAAGAGTCCCAATCATGGAACATACATCTTTAATAAAATTCCCAAAAGCGATCGCGGTTTTTTGAAAACATATCTATTAAATACAACGGGAAAATGGAAATTAAACGTTGGTAAGGATGAAATTTTAATAACAAACTCGGACGATCCGAAAAAGTTGTTTAAATTCAAGAATGGGAAATTGGTATTTTTTTGCAATGGCGGAAATTCCGATGCTTTTAGGATAAATTACTTGGATGGATATCCGCAATCCGTATATAATTTTACAAGGCATGTCGAGATAATGAAGTTTATTTATAACCCCGGTATGCTTCTTTCTGAAATACGGCTGCCATTGGACGGGAAGTCGATCTTTTTAACTTATACGGACACACCTTTTAAATCTATCTCATCTGTGGTATACGCAGATGGACATAAAGAAACTTATAAGTATTCTTGCAAACACGATAAAATTTTAGGTTACCCTGTCAGAAACGAACATCCGGCAAAAACTGAGCGCTCAACAAATAAGATGACTATATTTGCGAACGGCGATAATGTTGGTTTTTTGGAGTGGAATGCGACAACCGGCATAATTATATCAGACAGCGGTGGCAGGTATGAAGTATCAAACCCCAAGGCAGATAAATACAATCTTGAATATGCCAATTTAAAACAAGAAAAAAAGCCTGCAAAAAGAACGCAGGTTTCAAAAATAACTTACAAAAAGCCGGAGTATATCTATCCCGAGATATGGGAGTATAATTCCATTACCGCAATTAAAACCATTCAAAACCCGAATACCGGAGAGCAAACCAGAACATTTTATATTGCGGCTCCCGGCAATGTTTCCATGAAAATTAGAAAAATAGAAAAGAAATCCCAGAATGACAAGGATTGGAAAATTCAACTCCTAAGAGTTTACAATGAAAATGGTAATATTTTAAGAGAAATTGACGGCGATGAGAATTTAACAACATTTATTTATGATAAAAACGGAAAGCATTGGAAAACCCTAATGAACGGCTTATTAACCTTTATGGCATATAATGATGACAAAAACGACCCTTTAAGATTTACGAAAAAGAATTTCGACGGCAGCGTTTTTAAGATTGTAAAAAACAATAAGGGAGATTTAGAAATACAAGAAACGCAAGCTGGTAATAAGAAAACGATAGCCGTATATAGCGGCAACGATAATACATTTAATATAAAAGGTTTTAAGTTTGAATTAGAAAAAGAAAGGTAAAATGAAAGATCTAATTATTGCATGTTTATTAATAATGCCATATGCAATGGTAAATGCAGCCTATACGGAATTGTCTTTTATGGAGCAAAATGACATAATCGGAGGTAGTTCTTCTTCGAATTATTATGATAGTTGCGGCAATGCCAAGTATGGAGGCGGGTCGGCGTCTTGTCCGAACCATAAGCTTCCATCTCCATGCACGGATGGAATCCATGAAGTTTGCAATGATGAAAACAGCGCGTTTTGGTGCGGATCTCCAAACGAATGCGATACTTGCAAGAAAAATAAAAAATTTAAATGCAATTCCTATCGCGGAGAATGGTATTCTTTTTTGGGAGCTTGTTACAGATCGGGAACGCATTCGGCAACAGGTGCAAATTGCCAGGCAAACGACGGAAAATATCATGATTACACTTGCAAATGAAAATAATAGCATATTCAATTTTATTATTATTTACATCTGTTTCGTATGCATTTGAATCGTTTTTTCCCGTATTTAATTCTCGATACGGGTATGATTCCATTCCATTTGGGATTGAATACAGAAGGGACATAAGCCCTTCCCTTCCTAAAGACACAGATCCCGCAACCGCCATACTCTATACGCCCAACACCAAATGCAAATTGTTTGCGGACGGCAAAGGCAATTTTTTGTATTTCATAAACAGGGAATATCCATCGGGGTAGACAATGTCCCTTTTTCGAAATATGTTTATTCATTTTCTAAAAACGATGCAATAAAATATACGCCTGCCAGAAAGCTTATAGAAATCTTGGATAGCGATTTTGATAAAAACCGAGATCCGTTCATTCTTAATTACATAACGGGCTTTTCATCCCCCGGAATCGGTAGCAATTTTGTTGATATAAATAATATAATTTCATCGGATAAGAACAACATATCCATAAAAAACAATGAAAACAACGCTGTAATTTCCCTGCGCGTTTACGATGGCAAGGCACCCGGCAATGCAGACAGATATTATCTTTATACATTAGAAATCGGAAAAATTTCAGGAAAATTTTATCCGCTAAAATCTTGCACAAAACTTCTGATTGCAAGCGAAGACAATAAAGAGACAATATTCCCCGCAATGTCGGAAATTACTTATGAAGATTATATAAAACTTGGCAATCAAAACATTTATATGCCGCAAAAAATAATTGTGAGCAGATATAAAATTACCGCCACACCAAACGATAAAGAGTTTAAGCGCGAATTATTCGAGCGTGAAACAATAAAAATAACAAAAGTTTTTTCAGATTCTAAATCGATAGAAGAAAATATGAAATTAGCAATTCCGGAATCGGTAATGCTGTTTAATAAAAAAGACGGCAATGCATATAGTTTCCCCGGAATTATTAAAATGCTAAAAGAAAGTATGGATGCAAAATGAAGACTTTTTTATTTTCACCTGTTTTGGCTTGCGCAAATTGCTGATAAAGGCTGAATCTATAATCTGTTATGAATAAAATTGAGGTAAAAAGTAGTTCTGCCAAAATTTATCCGCAATTTAAAAGCTTGTATGAAGAAAGCTTTCCCCTTGCCGAACAGCGGACTGAATTTCAGCAAAAAATGGCATTTCAAAGCGAAAGATACCGCTTGATTTGCCATGAAGAAAACAATGTGTTAGTAGGTTTTATTTCGTATTGGAATTTCGACAATTTTATATACATAGAACATTTTGCCGTAAATAAAGATTTGCGCGGACGCGGATATGGTTTTAAGATTATGGAAGAATTCAAGTCTGCAACCGATAAAATACTCATTCTTGAAATAGATAAAATTACTGATGCGCAATCGGCCGCAAGATTGCGTTTTTATAAAAAATGCGGTTTCTTTGAAAATTCCCATAAACATTCACATCCGGGATATGGGTATGGGCTTGGAGAATGCCCCATGCTCATTTTAAGCACTCAGCGGCAGATAACCTCTGAAGAGTATGCTAAATTTTATTCCGATTTGAAAAATTTGGCAATGCGACATTAGCAAAATGATTTTCGCGTTCCCCAAAGCGTAAAATTTTCCATAAGGGATTTTTATGCGCTTTATATGGCGGAATTTTATTATTGCATTGTTAATGGGCGTTATTTAAAAAGGTTTTTTATGCCCATTAAAATTAAAGGATTTAAAATTTTTGAAGGAGCGTCGCCAGATGTTTCGTTTTTGCCGATGCTTGCAAGGCGCAAGCTTGACCTAACGGGCAAAATCGTTTTTCATTTGGCGAATGCCCTTGCGGGCGGCAAAAGCGGCTACAAGTCTGTTTTTGCGTCGAGATACGGCTGTTTGAACGACTGCATTAAGCTTTTCGACTCCTTAAACTCGGGTATGGGCGTGTCTCCGAACGGATTTTCTTCCTCGGTGCACAATTTCCCGATGGGTATGTTTTCGATTGTTGAAAAAAACAAGTCTCCCTACACTGCCATTGCCGCGGGCGAAAATTCTCTTGAAGCGGGGTTGCTCGAAGCTTTTTTGGAAACGAGCGAAGTTTTGTTTGTATATGCGCAGGAGCCGCTGCTTGATGTGATTGACGGCGAAAGTGCGCCGCCTTGCGGGCTGGCGTTTTATTGTGAAAATTGCGAAAGCGGCGAAATTTGCGTCGAATTTGGCAATTTTTCGGTAGAGCCGATGAGTTTTGAAAAATTAAAATGCTTTTTTGAAAAAGGCGGAGAAGTTTGCGGAAAATTTCTAAAACTACAATCGGCAAAATGACTTTCTTGCGTTCAGTTTTAACCGCACTATTTTTTGCATTGTTCGGAGTCGGCGGCTTTTTGATGGGGATAGTGGTTGTTCCTGTTGCCATGCTGTTTTCAAAGGAGCATGCAATATCTGCGTTAAGGTTGTCGTGGAAATTTTTTGTCGGCGGATTGGAGTTTTTCCGTTTGATAAAGCTTGAAAAGAAAAATTTGAACTCTTCGCACAGGGGAGTTGTAATTGCCGCAAACCACCCCACTCTGCTTGACATCGTGTTTTTGATGAGCTCATATGAAAACTCGGTTTGCATCGTAAAAGAGTCTCTTCTTCGCAATATTTTGCTTAGGCCTATTGTAAGGAGCATATTTATTCCCACAAAGGAGTTCGATATTTCATCAATCGGCAAGGCGGCAGCCGCGATAAGAAGCGGAATAAATGTCATAATTTTCCCCGAAGGCACGCGCAGCGACAATCCCCGCAAAAAAGTGCATTCGGGAGCCGCGCGGATTGCGATAAAATCAGCCTGCCCCGTCATTCCCGTGCGCATAACTTGCGACCCTTTGATTTTGGGAAAGACCTCCAATCCGCTGAGCGTTTCAAACCGCACGGTAAAGTTTGCGCTTCAAGAATTTGCCCCAATCTTTCCAGAAGCAAACCCCGATTTGAGCAACGCGAAAAAGTCGAGAATTTTGACTTCAAAAATATCGGAAATTTTAAAAATATAACAACTTATGGATAAAAAAGAAATATCTGAACAAGTAAAAGAGCTAATCATAACCGCTCTAAATTTGGAAGACATGTCGCCCGACGACATAGAGCAGACAGCCCCGCTTTTCAAGGACGGACTGGGCTTGGACTCGATAGACGCCTTGGAGTTGGGAATGGAAATCAAAAAAAAGTTCGGCGTTACGTTTTCTGAATTTGAGGACAACAGCGAAATATTCTTTTCGGTGGATACGATAGCCGACTACATCATAAAAAATTTATCAAACCAAACAAAATAAAAACATGGCAACAAGAGAAGAAATTGCAAATTCCATAAAAGACATTCTTTCCGAAGAGTTTGAATGCGAAAAAAGCTCTATAAGCGATTCCACGAACCTGTTTACGGAACTTGATTTGGATTCGATAGACGCGGTCGATTTGGTGGTGCGCTTGCAGCAAAAGACAAAAAAGCGCGTAAATCCGGAAGATTTCAAGAAAATCAGAACGTTTGGCGAAGTGGTCGATATTGTCGAAAAGCTTGTGAATGAAAAGTAGCGCGCCAGTAAAAGCCATTGCGGCCGCCGCCGTTGCATGCTATCCGTTTGCGGTTTTCTTCGCGATAAAAAGCGGATGTGGCAAAGCGGCGGTTGCCGTTTTGACTGTCGCGGTGTTGCTTGGCTTTTTCATAAACCGCCAAAAAATCCTGCTTGTCGGCGGGATTTCGGTCATCGCGCTTTCGGCGGTTCTTGGCAGGGCGGAGTTGGTCAAGTTCTATCCCGTTGTGATGAATTTCACCGTAATGGCGGTATTTGCGCTTTCGCTTAAAAAAAAGCCTCTCGTTCAGATTATCGGCGAAAGAATGCGCGGAGCGCTCCCCCAAAAGGGGATAGAATACGCTCGCAAGGCGACTTTCGCCTGGGCGGCGTTTATGTTTTTCCTCGCCATGTGTTCTCTTGCGACCGTTTTTATGTCGAATGAAGTTTGGGCGGCATTTAACGGATTTTTGTCTTACATTTTAATTGCGCTTATGTTTTTTTTCGAATATCTGGCGCGCAGAAAGGCTTTAAAAGATGTTTGTTAGCCCCGAAAATTTCTTTACGGAAAATGTTTCCGACTTTGCCGCTTTCAAGCTTGAAAAAGGTTCGGTTTCGTTTGGGCAAATGAAAAAAGACGTTGCAAGATACGCTTCGCATTTCGCAGGGAGCAAGCATGAAGATTTTATATTGTACGTCGAAGGCGACGCCGTTTTGTTTGCAACGCTTTTCTTTGCGCTCTTGCAGGCAAAAAAGCGGGTCATGCTTCCATCTTCCGAAAAGATGGCGGAAGATTTTTCAAAAAGCGAAAATCTGCCCGTAATAACCAACAAGAAAACGCTTTCTGCAAATTTATTCGACATTCCCAAAGACCTTCCCGAATGCGAATTCGATTTTATAAATATGCGCGAAAGCAGGGTGTGCTTTTTTACGTCGGGCTCCACATCCGCGCCCAAGATGATTGAAAAAACCTTCGCCACTCTAAGCGATGAAACTAAAAACAGCGCAAGCCTCATGGGGCGTTTTGAAGACTGCGCGGTGGTTTCGACTTGCGAGCCTTTCCATTTGTATGGAATGCTTTGGAGGCTTCTTTATCCGATGTCGCTAAAAATGCTCGCGCATTCAATAACGATAAGAGATCCTGAAACACTTATTGCAATTCAAAAGCAAAATCAGAAAGTCTTGTTTATAACAACGCCGTCTTTCATCGAAGCTGTCGCAAGGCACCGCGAGCTTTACGATTTCCCGCAAAATATGGTTGCAATCACGACAAGCGGCGGGCTTTTGAAAGAAAAGGCATGCACCGATGCAAAGGAAATTTGGGGTGCAATTCCCACGGAGATTTTCGGAAGCACCGAAAGTGGCGGCATTGCAAGCAGAAACAGAGGCGTTTCCGATTCTTGGAGCGTTTTTGGGGAAGTTGAAATCGGCATTGACTCTCGTGGATGCCTGCGCGCCAAATCCCCCTACGCGCTCGGCGGCGAATTTCAGACGAACGACATCGTGGAAATTTTTGGCGGCAGAAGAAAATTTAATTTTTTCGGGCGCATAGACAGGCTCGTTAAAATCGGAGAAACGCAGCTTAATATTCCCGATATGGAAAACGCGGTTTTGGCGCACGAATTTGTCGAAAACTGCCATGTGGATTTTGATGGAAATGCGCTTAGGTCGCTTGTTGTTTTAAATTCCGAAGGCAGGCGGTTTTTTATGGAAAACGGCCGCCTGAAACTTCTAAGCGAAATAAACAGGCGCGTAAAAGAAAGTTTCGACTCCAAATTTTCTCTCCGAAAAATAAAGGTTGTAAATTCAATTCCGACGAACGCCCAAGGCAAAATTTTAAAGGGCGAAATTAAAAAAATTTTTAATTTGAAGATGGAAGAGCCAATAATTTGCGACATAAAAAAACACGAATTTGGCGCGGATATCGAAATATTTTTTGCCGCCGAGAGCGCGTATTTTAACGGACATTTCCCGATGGCAAAAATTTTGCAGGGGGCTATCCAGCTCCACTTTGCCATTAACTTTGCAAAAAAGCTTTTTGACAAAACCGATTATCCCAAGCGTGTTAAAAGGCTGAAATTTTCAAACATAATAAGACCGCGCGAAATTGTCTTGCTTTCAATAAAAAACGGGGAAAATTCCTGCACGTTTTCGTACTCAAAACAAGGGCTTCCCTGCTCTTCGGGAGTTTTGGAATTTTGAAAAATGCATAATCTTGCAATATTAGTTCCCATTTTCAACCATGCAGAACAGTTTAAGGAGTTTTTGCCTAAACTGCTGTCGCTCGGTGTGCCCGTGATACTCGTCGATGACGGAAGCCGCGAAGCCAATGAGATTGAAAGCTTCGCAAAAGAAAACGGGCTTATTTTTGCAAAAAATGAAAAAAATCTCGGAAAGGGAGCCGCTTTTTGCCGCGGCGCAGAAAAAGCGCGCGAGCTTGGTTTTACGCATGTATTCCAAATAGATGCGGACGGACAGCACGGCATTGGCTCATTTGAGGACTTCAAAAAGGCGTCGGTGGAAAATCCAGATGCCGTTATAAACGGATGCCCTGTTTACGAAAATGCTCCCGCTTCGAGGTTTTACGGAAGGAAAATCACGAATTTCTGGGTTGCCCTTGAAGTTCCGAGGGTAAAAATACGCGACGCCATGTGCGGATTTAGGATTTATCCACTGAAGAAAGTTTCAGAGGTTATGCATAGCCTTAAATTTGCACGGATGGGCTTTGATATCGAAATCATCGTCCGCCTTGCGCGGGCGGGATGCCAAATAATAAACATGGATGTAGCTGTAAAGTATCCCGAAAACGGAGCGTCGAATTTCAGAATGATAAAAGACAACGCGTCGATTTCCGCACTGCATGCCCTGCTCTGCGCCGAAGGGATTTTTAAATTTTTAAAAGAGAAAATTTTTATATGGAAGCGTCGGTAAAAATAAAAGTTCCGTTTTACGATCTCGACCCAATGCAGGTGGTTTGGCACGGAAACTATATAAAATATTTTGAAAAGGCAAGATGCGCCCTGCTCGAAAAAATCGGGCTTGACTACCGCGAAATGGAAAGGCTCGGATACGCTTTCCCTGTGGTCAAGATGAGCGTAAAATACATAAGCCCTTCTGAGTTCGGACAGGAGCTTTCGGTATCTGCAAAGATTATTCCGAGCGAAAATTTCCTGCACATAAAATACATCGCAAAAGATTTCAAAAGCGGCGAAAAAATATGCTCGGCAGAAACAAAACAGATGTGCGTAAACATTAAATCAAAGACATCATGCTTTGAACTGCCCGCAAAAATAAAAGAACGGATTTTACAATGAAATTTTTATTGACGCTCTTATCGACATTTTTCTTGGCGCAAGCTTTCGCCGCTGAAATCCCCGCGAGGCTTCAAAAACTTGCCGCCGATAAAAAGCTTGCCATCGGTTCTTTTGTTCTTGAAAAGGAAATGCCCGATATTGGCGTGAGCGTAAAAAGCATAGGCGTTTTTCGCTTTGAGCATGGAGTCGGCATTACATGGAAAAATCTTTCGCCAAACGAATTTACATTCTTTGCGTCCGACAAATTTTATGAAATATCGTCTTCAAGCGGGACAAAAAGGCAGTCTCTTGAAAAATTCGGCATAGGCAACTCAAAGCTCTTCAAGGGGGATTTTTCGGACTTGGAAGACAAATTTAAAACGGAAATTTTAAAAGATGACGACGGCGAAACCGTAATAAAACTTTTGCCAAAAATATCAAAAATTAAAAACGGGCTTGAATCGGCAACTCTTTGCTTTGGGAAATCCGGTCTTGAAAAATGCCGACTCGAACTCGCGAACGGAACCATAATAAAAATTGAATTTAAAGAAACCCTTTGAAAGACGCCATTTTCAGATTTATATACGCCGCGGTTTTTGCGCTTTCCGCGCTTTTTCTGTTATGCGTGCCCATTGATTTCGAGTATGGAATTTTTGAGCTTGCAAGCGGCAAAAACAAGAGCGCGGAGCTTGATTTCATAAAAAACAATTCCTCGAAAATAAGAATTGTCCTTGCGTCAGAAAACCGCGAAACGCTGGAAGCAGCAAAAGAAAAAGCCGCGAAAATCCTTGGGGTTGAAAGGAACAATTCTGAAAAATTAAACGCGGCAAAAACGCTTCTTTTAGAGCATTCAAACTATATTCTTTCCCCCGAGAGCGCGGCAATAATCGAAAGCGGCGGAGGAGAAAAAATTTTAAGCGAAGCAAAAAGAAAAATTCTATCCCCCTACCGCGCCTCGATTTTCAAGGTTTCAAAAGACCCTTTCTTTCTATTGGAAGAATACGTTAAAAGCCTCCTCGAATACGGCGGCGGTTGGAAAATGTCGGACGGTTTTTTGGAGAAGGAAGAAGGCGGAAAATTCTATGCGGCGGCGATTTTAAATACGCTGAATTTAACCGACGCCGAACTCGAAAGCAAAATTGAAAATCTTGAAAATCTAAAAAACAAAGATTTGGAAGTCTATAAAAGCGGCGCGCGCATACACAGCTTAAAAGCGTCAAAAAAATCAAAAAGCGAAATAAATTTTCTTTCGGCAGTTTCTTTGACCTTGGTTTTTGCGCTGGGTTATTGGGCGTTTGGAACAGCCAAAATATTTTTGCCGATGGCAATATCTCTATGTTCCTCCTTTGTAATCGCGCTTGCTACCCTCGTATTTTTCTTTGATAAGCCCCATGTATGCGTCCTGATTTTTGCGACAAGTTTGATTGGGCTTTCTGTTGACTATTCATACCATTATTTTTCCGCATGCAAAAAATTCTCCCCCGAAGACGCCTTTAAAAGCATCGAAAAGCCCTTGAACAAAACGCTCGCGACAACGCTTGTCTGCTTTGCGGTCTTGTATTTTTCAAGCCTCGACTTGCTTAAAGAAATCTCGGTATTTTCCATTGCGGGGTTGATTTCATCGTATTTATTTGTGAGGTTTTTCTATCCTTTGATTGTAAAAAAATTGAAGCCCGATTTCAATCAGTCGGTATTGAAAATTCCAATCCCGAAACTGGGCAGGCTGAAAAACATTGCCGTAATTGCGCTTGTGTCGGCGTCGCTTGCGGGGCTGATTTTTGCAAAATTCAAAACTCAGGCAACGGATCTTTACGTTCCGGATAAAGACTTGCTCCTGCAGGATAAGTCGGTTTCTGAAATATTCAAGGACACGGAAAAGAAGCTTGCGATAATAAAAGGCTCTTCGATAGACAGTATTTTGACATGCGAAGAAAACGCCGGCGCAAGCGTAATTTCAAGATTTATTCCGTCTTTAAATCGCCAGGAAAAAAACAAAAGGCTTATTGAAAACCTTTACGAAAAATACTCCGAAAAGCTCCAAAAATCAATAGGCGCAAATAAAAAATTTGAAATGCCCAAAGGGCAAAAGCCGCTTAAAATCGAAGATCTTAAAGGCACGCTTTTTGAAGACGCCGTTTCAAGCATGCTTCACGGAGAAAACGGCAGTTGGACTGCAATCATTCCCGTGGACAAAAATGAAAACTGCGCTCTTGAAACGTTTTCGCCCCCTGAATTTCTAAACGGCATTTTTGACTCATACATGAAATCTTCGGCGGTTTTAATTGCGGCAAGTTTTCTTGCGCTTGCCGCAATGTTTGCGCTCGTTTTCAGAAGGAGTTTTTTTAAACTGATTTTGCCCGTGGTCTTGTCGGCAGGGCTTCCGATTTTCATATTTTGGATTTTAGGCGCAAACGTAAATTTGTTCCACATCCTGGCTCTATTTATTTTAATGGGGCTTGGCATAGACTATTCTATTTTTCATTATTCAAACAATTCCACGCTTACAAAGAACGCCGTGTTTATTTCTTTTGCGACAAGCATAATCGGCTTTGGCGCGCTCGCATTCACGTCGTTTAAGGCGATAAGCTCCATCGGAGAGATGCTCGCCCTCGGGCTTGGATTTGCATATTTCATATCGCTTTTTCTTGCGGAGGAAAAATGAGCGAATGGTTCAACCAAAAAGAGAAATGCGCGGGCGTTTTAAGGATAAAAATCGTCTGGTGGTTTTGCATTGTTTTTGGGCGCAGAGCCGCGCAGTTTTTGATATTTTTCATTGTCGTTTGCGCATACCCGTTTTTGGCGGAAGCGAGAACTTCCGCAAAAAAATTTTTCGGCGTTTTGAACGAATTTGAAAAAAGAAGAGAAATAAGTCCGACCAAGCCGAGAGTTTTCAGGCTTATCTATAACTACGCGCTCTCGATGCTCGACAAAATGCTTTCGCTGTCGGGGCGCATTCCGAAAAATTGCGTTTTTTTTGAAAATTCCCCCGACGCGGAAGAATTTAAAACGCTTGTAAATTCGGGGAAAGGCGCATTTTTGATTTTTTCGCACATTGGCAATTTTGAAGTTCTCGGCACAAACGGAGCGGCGGCTTTCGGAACGCGAAAACCCGAAATCTTCGCCCTTGTCGAAAATTGGTCGGAATCTGTTTTCAGAACGGAATTTCTTTCAAAATCAAAAGAAAATTCTTTCCATTTCTTGGACGTCTCAAACATAAACATCGCGACTTTTGAGCATCTTGACGCCGAGCTTGAACGGGGAAATTTGATTATCGCAGCGGGCGACAGGCTTTCAAAACGCGCCCCCGAAAAGTTTTTCGAAGAAATTGTTTTGGGCAAAAAATGCAATCTGCCAAGCGGAGTTTTCCAGCTTGCCGAAATGCTAAAACGCCCCGTGTTTTTCGCAAACTGCGCGGAAAAAAATGGAAAATATTTTGCGACAATTAAAATGGCAGAGTTTGCAAAGTCAAAAAGGCGCGGAGAAAACCTCGCAAGGGAATACGCCGCGTTTTTGGAAAAATCCGCTCTCGATACCCCCTTGCAGTGGTTTAATTTTTTCGACTTCTTTAAATCTTAAAGCCGTTTGAATATAAGAGAAGTGTTGACTCCGCCAAAGGCGAAATTGTTGCTCATGGCATATTCTCCGCGAATAACCCTGCCCTCGTTTATTATGTAGTCAAGATCACCGCATGCGGAATCGACATTTTTCAAATTGAGAGTAGGCATATACCAGTCGGAATTAAGCATTTCGATTGTCATTGCCGCTTCGATTGCGCCGCATGCGCCGAGAGAATGCCCTATGTAGCTTTTCATCGAAGAAATTGGCACGGGGCGTTTGAAAGCGGCGGCGGTTGCGGTTGTTTCGGCAATGTCCCCCTGTGTTGTCGCGGTTCCATGCCCGTTTACATAGCATATTTCGGAAGAATCTACCCCCGCACATTGCATCGATTTTTCGATTGCGGCTTGGATTGTGTGCGCGTTTGGCTGTGTCATATGCGTTCCGTCGGTGTTTGAGGCAAACCCCGCAATTTCGGCAATTATCTTCGCGCCTCTTGCCTTCGCGTGTTCGTACTCTTCCAAGACGAGAGTAGCCGCGCCCTCGCCTATGACAAGCCCGTCCCTTTCGGCATCGTAGGGAGAGGGCGTTTTTTTGGGCGTTTCGTTCTTTGAGCTTGTGGCGTACAAAGTGTCGAATATGGCAACCTGCGTCGGGCTGAATTCTTCCGCACCCCCTGCAATCATCACGTCTTGAAGACCGTATTTTATGGCTTCGTAGGCGTATCCGATAGAAAGGCTGCCCGAAGTGCAGGCTGTTCCCGAGGGGATTATTCTGCCAGTTGTTTTCAGGTAAAGCGAGATATTGACGGCGGTCGTCTGCGGCATCATCTTCATATAGGTTGAAGATGTGATGTTGCGCACGACTTTCGTATTTATCATCGAATAAAAATCCAAAAGAGGCTCAACTGAACCCGACGATGAGCCGTACGCAACGCCGAGCCTTCCGCCGCGGATAAGCTCCCCGCCCTGCTCAATCCCCGCCTGTTCGAGAGCCTGCTCTGTCACAAAAAGCGACATTACCGACACGGGGCCCATTGTGCGGAGAGTTTTGCGCGAATAGTGTTCGGGTATTTTAAAATCCTTTATGACGCTTGCGAGGTTTGAATTCAGCCCGCTGTATTCTTTGAGGCTTTCCAAAACTTCGATTTTGTTTTCATAGACATGCAGCCTGTCGAAATTTTCCTTGACCGAATTTCCGAGAGGGCTTAACGCGCCCATTCCCGTCACGACAACTCTTCTATTCATATCAAACCTCCGTTTACTGAAATTACCTGGCGCGTAATGTACGCGGCGTCTTTTCCCATCAAAAACGATACTGCCCCTGCAACCTCTTCGGGCTTGCCGAAACGCCTGAGGGGAATCAGCTTTTTAACTTCGTCAAAGGGCAAATCTTTTGTCATGTCGGTTTCTATGACGCCCGGAGCCACGCAGTTTACCGTAATTGAACGTTTTGCAAGCTCCAATGCAAGCGACTTCGCGGCTCCTATTATTCCCGCCTTTGACGCGCTGTAATTAACCTGCCCCCTGTTGCCCGCAATGCCTGAAACCGAAGTGAGAGCGACAATCCTGCCGCCTTTTCTTTCGCTTACCATCGGCATCACAATCGGTGAAAGAACATTGTAAAATCCGTCCAAATTCGTGCGCAAAACCCTGTCCCACATATTTGAATCAAGCATAGGGAAAGGCGCGTCGGCATTCACTCCCGCATTCAAAACAACTCCCCAGAACGCGCCGTTTTTTTCCATGTCGGCTTCGAGGGATTTTTTCACGCTTTCGCGGTCGGATATGTCGAATTGAAGGATATGGGCATTCGCTCCGAGTTTTTTTGCCTCTTCCAAAACGGAATTTGCAGCTAAAATGTTTGAATTGCAATGCAAGACCAAGTCGAAGCCGCCGTCGGAAGCCAAACGCAAAGCGATTGCCCTTCCTATGCCCCTGCTTGCGCCTGTTATAAGTACGCGCTTATTCATTGTTTTGATTTAAGAATTTTAACGGGTTTTTAGGCTTGAATGCATTAACCGTTGCCAAGGCGCATTCAAAATTGTTTTCGTCGAAAATGGCGCATTCAAACGAAGCCATCTCTTCGTCGAAAAACACCTTTTCGGCCCTGACGCTGTAAGTCTTTGAATTTTCAAACACGGGAATATTCAAATCCATTTTGCGGGTTCCCAAGACAAAACCGATTTCCTGCTTAAACGACGCATCTTTGCTTTTCCCCAAAATTCCTACGAAACAGGCTATCGACTGCGCCATGTATTCGAGAGCAAAGCAAGACGGCACTCCGCCTGAATTTTCATCAAAAAAAACGTCGGAAGAAGAAACAGTGAAGAATGTTTCGACTTTTGAATTTTCGATATCGCAACTTCTTATGCCGCTTAAAACTATCATCGGCGCGCCGTGCGGCAACAACTCTTCAAGCTCATACATTTTAAATCCTTCCCAAAATTACGGACGCATTGCTTCCGCCAAAGGCGAAAGAGTTGCTGAGCGCGTATTTTACCTTTTTAAACATGTTTTTGCCTACAAGGGAAATCGGCGCAATTTTTTTGTCAAAATCTCCGTCGTAAACATGCTCGATAAGCGCATTTTCCTTGTTTAAATCCGACATCATAAGCCAACATAATCCGGCCTCGACCGCGCCCGCCGCCCCAAGCGAATGCCCCGTCAAAGCCTTTGTGGAGGAGCATAAAACTTCGTCTTTAAAGACGCCGTACACTGCTTTGGCTTCCATCGAATCGTTAAAAACCGTACCTGTTCCGTGCAAGTTCACACAATCAATTTCTTGCGGAGCAAGCCCCGCGTTTTGAAGGGCGTTTCTCATTGAAAGAGCCGCGCCCTCGCCGGTCGGATCGGGGCTTGTCGCATGGTAGGCGTCGGAGCTTTCGCCAACTCCCGCCAAAAAGATTTGCGAATTTTCCCTTGAAAGCAGAAACATTGCCGCGCCCTCGCCGATATTTATGCCTGAACGGTTTGCGCTCATGGGATTTGCCAACTCGGAACTTGTCGCACCCAACGCCGAAAATCCGTTAACAACAAATTTGCAAATGCTATCCGCGCCCCCGACGATAACCGCGTCGCACACATTGTTTTTTATCATTCTTTCCGCAGAAGCAAACGCCTTTGCAGATGATGAGCAAGCCGTTGAAACGGTATAGCTTGGGGCTGAAAGATTGAAATATCCGCTTATGAATTCCGCGACATTTCCAAGCTCTCCATGACATGCAAGCGGTTTTTTAGGAGAATTTTTTTGTGAAAAATAAAAATACTCCTCCTCGAACTCGCGCATTCCGGTGTTGCTCGACCCGACAACCACTCCGACCCTGCCGGCTCCGTATTTTTCGACCGCGCATCTCACGCTATGTTCAATCTGCAAAACAGCGGAAAGCGCAAGTCGGTTGCACCTCGTGTTCCATCGCGGATTTTCAATTTCGGGCAGGGGAAAGTTTGCCTCTCCCAAAAAAGTTTGCCCGCCTTTTATGATGGTTTCAGACTTTGACATTCCCGCCGTGGAAGACGATGCGGCGTTTTTTAAAACCTCCTCTTTTCCGCATCCCAGCGCGCAAACAATGCCCAAATCTGACAGCCCGAAATTCATAATAACAATGGGCATATAAAATGGATTTATATCCCCTAATCGTCAAGCTTTATAAGAATTTACAAAGACAAAAAAGCGGGCGCAAAAAAGCGTCCGCCTTTAAAATTTTGCAAAACAAACTATGCTCCGCACCCGCCGTCTTTATATCCGCAGTCTCTGCAAGAGCGGCACTTGCCGTCAAAGACATAGGCATAAGAGCCGCACTTCGGGCATGTCATGGCAGTTCTCATATCGACTTTTTCGGCAGGTTTCGGCGCATTGGCGGACTTTTGCGAGACAAACGAAAGCTCCGTCTGCATTGGCGATATGTTGTTTATCGACATTGTGCTTGCGCCGCTTGAAAACATAGTGTTTATGTAAGACTGTTCGAGCGAGCGCAATCTTCTGCCGTTTTCAGACGGGAACATCCAGTCCAAAAGCTGCATCAGAAGGTCAACGATTGATTTGCAAGTATGGATGTCGGGCTTGTATTCGTCGTCATAATCGCCGATTTTTACCCAGCCCGACGGATCGAACGAAAGATAGCGGAACGACTGGATGAAGTCGTCAAACGGAATTCCATATTGGAGCGCGATTGAAAACGCCTTGCAGAATGCGTCGAACATACCGTTTATGAAAGAGCCGCCCTGCCCCAATCTGCCGAAAATTTCGGCACACCTGCCGTCGTCTGCGATGCCGACTGTCATAAAGCCGTTTATGTTGTCGCCAATCGAGAATTTTATGGTCTGACCCCAACGGCGGTAAGGCAGCTTCTTGCGAATTGGGTTTGCGTGCTCCTCTTTCCTGATTTCGGTTGCGGATTTTACGACGTCGTTCCAGGCATTTTGAATTTCTGCGGAATTTAGGTTTGTGGAATAAACCGCATTAGCCTTTGAGCCGTCTCTATAAATTGCAATGCACTTGATGCCCATTTCGTGGCTGTCAATCATTGAATCGACGATGTCGCGCTCTGTCGCAGAGCTTGGCATGTTGATTGTTTTTGAAGACGCGCCCGATATGAACGGCTGCAAAGCTCCAAGCATTTTCAAATGGCCTTCTGTTTTAATGAAGCGTTCTGCGCCGAAAGGCTTGTTCGCGCAGTCGAATACGCGCAGAGTTTCCTCGCCGACCCACGGAATGCCCTCCATGTGCCCGCACCCCGAATAAATCGAAAAGTCGCTCGGGGAAAGCTTGCCCTTTTCGGAAGCCGCTCGAAGCGATTTGTAAAATGCCTTGTATTCTTCGTCGCTCTTAAACAAAGAGGTGCGGGAGGCGATTTCCATGCAGACTGCGCCGCCGTCTTTCAAATTTTGCAAAATGTCGAGCCTGCCCTTTATCTTGCGGGATTCCAAGAAGTTTTCAAGACCTGTAAGACCCGAAACTTCGGCAACGATTGTTGCAATCTGCTCAAACGTGTATCCAAGACGCGCCAAGCCAACGGGGACAAGCCCGTTTATGAGAACCATCGTGCCGCCCTCCGCAAGAAGCTTGTATTTTACAAGCGAATATTCGGGTTCTGCGGAAGTAGTGCCCTCTTCGTAAATTCCAAGTGGCGCGGAAATCGTGCCTGTCGGCGCAATGCAGGTAACGAAGCTGTTTCTGAAATTCTTTGACGCACGCACTTCGTTCCAAAGCTCTCCCGCTTTTTGCACAACGTCTTTCCATTCGTCGCCAAGCTCGACCTTGTTTTCGCCGATTGAAAGGCGGAAGCCGCGCAAGGCATCTTCGGCGGTGAAAGATTCTGTTTGCGGCAAGTCGCTTATCGTCCTGTTTGAAGTCTTCATTCCGATTACCGACTTCAATTCCTCGTTTGCCAAAGTGTGCATGTTAAGAACCCTCTTCATGCTGCCTTTTATCAGGTGGTATTTCGAGAAATTGCCGAGCATTTCGCCCATTTTCGCGCTGAAATTGTAGCAGTTTGAAGTGAGAAGCGAGGCAAGCGACGACGCAATCGCCCTGCCTCTTGCGGAGTCGTATGGTATTCCCAAAGACATCAAAAGACCGCCTATGTTCGCAAGCCCTATGCCGGTGGTGCGGTAGGCAACCGTGTTTACGGCAATTTCCTTTATCGGGAAACCGCCCTTTGTAATATTGATGTCGGCGGCAATCATCGCCATGCGCGATGCGTGCATGAACTTTTCAATTTCAAACTTTCCGTTTTTATAAAAGCGCAAAATATTGAAAGAACTCAAATTGCAGGAGCTGAAAAGAGGCCCTAAATATTCAGAGCACGGATTTGACGTTTCAATTTGGACTTCGTCTGCAAATGTGCTCCAGAAATTTATGATGTCGTTATTGTGAAGACCCGGCTCCGCGTTGTTCCAGATAGCCTTTGCCATCATTTCCAAAAGCTCCATCGGGGCGTATTTACGGACAATGTGCGATGGGTCGGAAATCCAGCGAGTCGCGTATTTTTCGCCCTTTTTGAAGGCGAGCCAAAAGCCCGACTTCATTGAAACGGTATGGTTTGCATTCTGGTTTGAAAGAGTTTGACCGTAAAGCAAGTCTTCCGCGCCCGCGCCGTAAGACTTGTCAACGACAAACGGCATTGAAAGAACCATCTTGGCGGCGATTTTTTCTTCGGGATTTCCGTCTTGAAGCTTCTGTTCGGCAAGCTTGCGGAGTCCGCGCTGGACGTTGTGCTCCTGCAATACGATTTTTGCGACTTCCTCCTGCTTGAACTTGGTGTTCACAAACTCAAAAACATCGGGATGGTCGGAATACATCACAACCATTCTCGCGGCTCTTCTTGTTCTGCCGCCCGACTTGATTGCGCCCGCCATTTTGTCCCAGCCCCTGTCAAACGAAAGAGGACCTGATGCCACACCCTTCCCCGTTATCGGCTCGCCGTCGCTTCTTAGAGACGATATGTTTATGCCGACCCCCGAACCGCTCGAAAATATGCAGCCTTCAGTGTACTGGTGGCGCAAAATCGCTTCCATTGAGTCTTTCACTCCCAAAATGAAGCAAGCGGAAGCCTGCGGATTTTCGGAAGAATTTTCAGCCTTTACCGCATCGACGCCGCCTTTTTTGTTTTCCGCGCCGTAGAAAGTTTCGGTTCCCTTGCCCGCGAGAATTTTGCGCAAGTCGGGGCGACCCCATCTCCACTGTTCCCAATGCCCGATGTTAAACCACACGGGGCTGTTCGGAGCCCACATCTGGTGGACGAGCATATACTTCATTTCCTGGTTGAAGTTAAGCGCGCTTTCGTCGCCGTCAAAATAACCAAGCTGATAGCCCCAAACCGTGTAGGTGTTGGCAATTCTGTCAAAAATCTGCTTTACGGAATCTTCGTATTCGGGAGTTTTCGGCTCTTTTCCGAAAATATAGCGGCTGAGCGTGATTTTGAGGGCGTTGTCGCCCCAATGCGCGGGAACTTCGACATTTTCGCGAGAGAACGTGATTTCTCCGCCCGCAAACATTTTAATGTCCTTTCGGACCCACTCGGCCGTGTCATAAGCCCAAACTCCTTTTTTGGTAAAGTGCCTGTCTATTTTAAAGCCGATTTTAGCGGGGCGTTTGCCCAAGTCCAAAGCGACATTGCCGTCCACTATGATTTTTGCCATTTCTTTTTTTGCCTTTCTGAACTAAAAACTTAAAACAAGACGGGGATAAAAAACCGCGCTTAAAAACCGTTTTCAAGCGTGCTACAATCTCGTTTTTAAATACACTCAATGCACTAATAGAGGTTTTGTCAAATAATTAAAAAAATAATTTAAAATATTTCACAAAGCAATGCAAATCAAATAGTTGCAATTTAACAAAAAACCGCATTCCCCGTGCGTTTTTTATAAAGCGAAAAACAAAAAGGCGGACTAAAAAACAGTCCGCCTCAAAAAATGGAAACACCGTTTCTTTTTTATCTGAAATATTCCACGCCGCCTTCAAAAATCGGCTGGATTTTATCTCCCGAAACGTTCTTTCCGACATTGGAGCCAAAGCGTTCGGTATGCCCCATTTTACCGAACACCAACCCGCATGGGCTTGTTATGCCCTCTATCGCCTGAATAGAGCCGTTGGGGTTATACCTTATGTCGGCAGACGGATTGCCGTTTAAATCGACATACTGCGTCGCAACCTGCCCGTTCTTTACAAGGGTTTCAAGCATCTCTTTTGAGGCGACAAACTTCCCCTCGCCGTGAGAAACAGGGATTGTGTGAATTTGCCCGATTTCGCATTTTGAAAGCCACGGGGAAAGGCGGCTTGCGACGCGGGTTCGCACATAGCAGCTGACGTGACGCGCGATGTTGTTGTAAGTCAGCGTCGGAGCGTCTTCCGCAAGAGGTCTGATTTCGCCAAACGGAACAAGACCCAATTTTATCAAGGCTTGGAAGCCGTTGCAAATGCCCAAAATCAAGCCTTTGCGGTCTTTCAAAAGCCTCATGACGCTGTCGGAAAGCTTGGGGTTTCTAAATACCGCTGCAATAAACTTGCCGGACCCCGCAGGCTCGTCCCCTGCCGAAAATCCGCCGGGAAGCATCAAAATCTGGGATTCGTCAATGCGCCTTTTCATTTCTTCAATCGAATATTCGATGTCGGAATTTGAATTGTTGCGCAAAACGAATATGTCCGACTTCGCCCCCGCGTTTTCAAACGCCTTTGCGGTGTCGTATTCGCAGTTTGTTCCGGGGAATACAGGAATGAAAACTTTGGGCTTTGCTATTTTAGATTCCGCCAGGAACACCTGCTTCGGCTCGTATTCAATCTTTGCGATTTCTCCCTGCGGCTCGGCGGCCTTTGTCGGAAAAATATCTTCAAGAGTTGAAGTGTATGCGTCAAAAACCTTTTGCAAGTCGATTTTGGAGCCTTTAAAGAGAATGGAATTTTCCCGCAATGTTTTTCCAAGCGGGCTTGCGCAAACTTCCTCAAAAGCAACTCCGTCTGCAAGCTCGACCACTATTGCGCCGCAGTTCAGAGCAAACGGATTTTTTTCAAAGGACTTGTCGAATTCAAAACCGATGCCGTTTCCAAAGCCCATAACCGCAACCGCTTCCGCAATTCCGCCGAAACGCGCGACTTTTGCCGACAAAACCTTCTTCGCCTTTATCGCCTCAAAGAGCGCGGAATATTTTTGCATGGCTTCGTCAAAATTCGGAACCAAGTCAACGCCCGCCGATATTTCAATCACGCCGACATCAGACCCCGCTTTTTTAAATTCGGGGGAAATGACGTTTTCGACATTGCACGGAACGATTGCAAAGCTTACGAGAGTCGGCGGAACGTCTATTTCGTTAAACGAACCCGACATCGAGTCCTTTCCGCCGATAGAGCCTAAGCCGAGGCGCATCTGCGCTTCAAACGCGCCAAGCAAAGCCGCGAGGGGCTTGCCCCACCTTGCGGGGTTGTCGCGCAACTTTTCAAAATATTCCTGGAAAGTAAACCTGATTTTTCTTACGTCGCCGCCGTTTGCCGCGATTTTCGCAACGCTTTCCAAAATGGAATAAATTGCGCCGTGGTAGGGGCTCCAAAGGGAAATATCGGGATTGAACCCGAAAGAAAAAATCGTGCCGGTTTTGGTGTCCCCAGAAAGAAGGGGGATTTTCGCGCTCATCGCATCGGCGGGAGTTGACAAATTTTTGCCGCCGTAAGGATGGTTTACGGTGCATGCGCCGATTGAAGAGTCGAATTTTTCAACCAAGCCCTTTTGCGAACAGCAGTTTAAAGACGACATGACTTTCAGCCAGTCTTCCTGCCTTGAAGCATCCAGATTAGGATTTTTAAACGGAGTGTCATCTTTCGGTGCTTCAACCTTGGCGCGAGCGGAAGCGGTCGTGCCGTTGGTGTCCAAAAATTCGCGCGAAATATCCACTATGGGCTTTCCGCGCCATTTCATGACAAGCCTGCCCGTATCGGTTACAACCGCGACAAGCGTGCATTCGAGATTTTCCTCAGCCGCGTATTTCACGAACTTTTCAGCGTCGTTTTTATCGACTACAACCGCCATTCTTTCCTGCGATTCCGATATGGCAAGCTCCGTGCCGTCCAAGCCGTCGTATTTTTTGGGGACGGCGTCCAAATTTATTTCAAGAGACGGCGCAAGCTCGCCTATTGCAACAGAAACGCCGCCCGCGCCAAAGTCGTTGCATCTCTTGATGATTGCGCTTGCGTTTGGATTGCGGAAAAGACGTTGCAATTTGCGCTCCATTGGAGCATCGCCCTTCTGAACTTCGGCAGAATTATCCAGAGCTTTTTCATTGTGGTCTTTTGAAGAGCCTGTCGCGCCCCCGATGCCGTCTCGCCCCGTCCTGCCGCCGACAAGAAGAATCGAGTCTCCGACAGACGGAACGCCTCTAAACACGTTTTTGCGCGGAGCGGCGGCAACCACCGCGCCGATTTCCATGCGCTTTGCGACATAGCCAGGGTGGTAAATTTCCGTAACCTGCCCTGTCGCCAAGCCGATTTGGTTGCCGTAAGAGCTGTATCCGTTTGCCGCGCCTGTCACGATTTTCTTTTGCGGGAGTTTGCCCTTCAAAGTGTCTTCAAAGGGAGTGCGGGGATCCGCCGCGCCCGTTACGCGCATTGCCTGATAAACGTAGCTTCTGCCCGAAAGAGGGTCGCGAATAGCGCCGCCCAAGCATGTCGCAGCACCCCCGAAAGGCTCGATTTCGGTTGGGTGGTTGTGGGTTTCGTTTTTGAACATCACAAGCCATTCCTCTTCTTTGCCGTCGATGTCAACGTTTACGACAATGCTTGCTGCGTTGATTTCATCGCTTTCTTCGAGGTCGTCAAGCTTGCCCGATTTGCGCAATGACCTCATTCCAATCAAGGCGATGTCCATCAGGCAAATTTCTTTGCCTTTTTTGTCCAAGCCCAAAGATTTGCGCTCGTTCAAATATTTTTGCCACGAATTTTTGATTGCGTCTGCATACTTTCCGCTTTCAAATTCGCAATTTTCAAGGCGGGTAAGGAAGGTTGTGTGGCGGCAATGGTCGCTCCAATAGGTGTCCAAAACTTTTATTTCCGTCTTGGACGGGTCGCGGTGTTCGGTGTTTTTGAAATAGTTTTGGCAAAATGCGATGTCGTCCAAAGACATTGCAAGCCCGAGCTTTGAATGGAGATTTTTAAGCTCGCTTGCGTCCATTCGCGTAAAGTTTTCGATTATTTCCACATCTTTTGGCGCAGACGCGGTTTTTAGCAGTGTCTCGGGCTTTTCCAAAGACGCCTCGCGGCTGTCAACGGCGTTTATCAGGTATGCCTTGACTTTTGAAATATCCCCCTCCGACAATGCGCCTTTTAAAACATATATCTTCGCGCAGGCAAAATTTGCGTTTTTCAAAAGCACGATTTGGGCGCATTGGCGCGCACTGTCAGCCCTCTGGTCAAACTGCCCGGGCAGATATTCGACGCCGAAAGCGGTTTCGCCTTCCGACATGGGGAAAGTTTCTTCATACAAATTTTCCACGGGAGCTTCGCAAAATATCGTGTATTTAAGCTTGGCATAATCGGCGTCGTCGATGCCCTCCGCATCGTAGCGCTGCAAAACGCGCAGACCCGAAAGGTTTTCGAGCTTCAAATTCGCCTTGATGTCGCGCATTAAGCTTTGGGCTTGCGCGCCGTCTTTATGTTCCACAAAAACTCTCTTAATCATATTCAAAAAAATAAATAAGTGAAAAATAGGCAAATGCCGATTTTAGTCAAAACAAAAACCAAACAAGTTTTTCCGTCATTCGGGATAAAACGAAAGCTCCGCCTTTTGCGAATTTAAATCCATGTAATCCAAGATACTGCCCTTGTCGGTTGAAAACGGGCGAAGCGGCATCGAAAATTTATTTTCGACACACAAGTCGGGATTGCCTGCCCAGCCGTACCTGACAGCCTGAATGCGCTCTATTTCAGGAGATGAAACGATAATTTTGCCGTTTTTTATTTCAGCATTGGCAAAATGCCACTTCATTTTTCCGTCTCCCCTCGCGGCAAAGCCCGAAATGGATTTTTTGCCCTTTTTAAGACGCAATCCCCAGGCATTGCTTATCGAAATTTCGGCATTATCGCCGTTAAATTTGGCGGATTTGAAACAAGGGCTTAACGCGGATTTTGCGTCCCCCTTTCCGTAAATTTGCGTTAAAGCCAAATTGCCGAGACGCCGCGCCACGGCATCCTTGTAGGGAGGGTGTAAATCCTTTTCGTCCCCAACGTCCGCGCAAGTGGCAACTCCCGTTTTTGGAAGCTCCAAGACCGCCCCCTGCGCCTCTCTTACCGCGCCCCAAGAATGCCTGCCCTCGACTGGAACTTTTTGCGGCGCGCCAAGATTTGCAAGCTCAACATAATAAAACGGAAACTCGCTCTTAAAATATTTGCGCCAAGACAAAACCATCGCTTTTGCAAGATCGCCGTACTCGTTTGCCCTCTTGTCGTTGGATTCGCCCTGATACCAAATTACGCCCTTGGGGACTGTCGGGTAAATTCCGAAAATCATTCCGTTAAAAAGCATTGCGGGCGTCGGGGTTGACCTGTCGAACGGGTCGTAGTCGAAGCGCGGCTCACTTTTGCGGTTTTGCCTGCGAAGTTCGGGAGTATTGTTCTTTTCAAGCCAAACTTTCCTTTGCTCCAAAAATATCTTTTGGCGTTCCTGCCACCCCTCAACGCGCTCCGCATCGCGTTTTAAAGCCGACTTCGTAAAATCGGAATAGCCGAAAGCTTCGCGCGGAATCCATCTTTCAATCGGGCTTCCGCCCCAGCTTGAAACAATAACCCCTACGGGTTCGCCGAGATTTTCGCACAAGTATTTCGCAAAAAGCAGAGGCAGCGCGCTGAAAGACTTTATGTCTTTTAAATCAGGCTCGCGCCATTTCCCCTCAATGTTTTCAAGGGGTTCGAAAGACGCCTTTTGTCGCGTTTTATATATTCTTACATTGCTTTTCAGCTTTTCAAGCCCGTCGCAGATGTCTTTCAAATACTTCTCGTATTCGGGAGTTTTCGGCCCTCTGTCGAAATGCCAATCCATGTTGGACTGCCCCGACGCAAGCCACAGCTGCCCGACTTTCACGTTTTTGATTTCCGCGCTTTCCCCTTCCGAAGAAGCCTTGATTTCAAGCTCGGTTTTTGAAGGCATTTTTGGAAGAGTAGCAATCCACTTCCCGTTTTTGTCGGATTTGGCAAAAACAGTCTTTTTGGCATTGTTTGAAAAATTAAGCCCGATTTCCACTTTCGCATTCGGATTTGCATAGCCTGCGATTGCGTTTTCAACGCCCGCCTGCAATATAAGCCCGTCCGAATATAAATTTTTAAACTTTAATTCCGCATTTGCTAAAACCGCGAAACAAAACAAAAACAATGCAACAAACGCCTTTTTCATAAACGCCCGATAATGCGCCTAAATCGAAAAAAATCCAAGACAAAACATAAAAAGGAGTGATTTTTTGAAAAACTGCAAGTTTTTTGAAAAAAAAGATTGATTTTTAAAAAAAACGGCATTTAGTTTTTTGGTTTTGAATTTGAAAGGAAAACAGATTTATGTCACAACACAATTCTCTTAAAAGCGGCGGTTCCGCATCATCAAAAAAACGCAGCGTTTTGAAGCGTTTTGAACGCATAGATTTGCTCAAAAAGCGCAACTCTTGGAAAGATAACGGCAGAGTTACCGCTCTCCCGAAGACAAAGCCCGCTGAATAATAATCAGGCTTTTAACGCATTTATTTGACAAAGTCCGTATGGGCTTTGTCATTTTTTTTGCGTATTTTCGCCAAAAGCGTTTTGCTTGACAAGTCCCCCGCAAAATAAGAGGATATTGAAAATGCAAAGACTACATTCATATTGGCGAATACCATACATAGAAATTCCGCAGGGGGAAAAGAAAGGCAATCCGTTTTTGGAAATCCCGAACCAAGACCCCAAAAAGGTTCATTTGCTGTGGAAGGGAAAGTTTTGCTATATTGTGATGAATAAATTCCCGTACAACTGCGGGCATCTTTTGGTTATACCGCTTCGCCAAGTCGCCGACATAGAAGATTTGACAAGCGAAGAGCGCGTAGAATTTTTTGACTCCATTATAAAAGCAAAGCAAATATTAAAGAATGCGATGAACCCCGACGCCTTCAACGTAGGTTTTAATTTGGGCGCAAAGGCGGGAGCGGGCATTCCCGAACATCTGCACTGCCACGTTGTCCCGCGCTGGGACGGAGACACAAACTTTATGCCCGTGATATCCGACACCCGCGTGCTTCCTCAGGCAATGGACGCCCTTTGGGAAAAACTCGTTAAGTTCGCATGATTGAAAAAACTTTGACATTCCCCTCTTCGCGGCTTCTCTCGTCTTTGTACAAAGACTCTCTTAAAAACATAGAGCTTGCGGAAAAAACTTTCGGCGTAAAAATCATAACGCGCGACGACTGGCTTAAAATAGAGTCTGAAGGCGCGAAGTCCGCAGAGGACGCCTGCGCGTTTTTCAAGGCTTTGGAATACGCAAAGAACCAAGGAATATCGTTTAGCATGTCCGATTACGAGGGAATTTTGCAAAAAGCCTCGGAAGGCGGACTGGAAGAGGCGTTGAAAGTTTTTACAAGCCCAAAATTCATAGACTTGCGCCACAAAAGCATCGCGGCAAAAAATTCGAGCCAAAAAAGATACCTCCAAGCCATTGAGGAAAACGAAATCGTCTTCGGGATAGGCCCTGCGGGAACGGGCAAAACATACCTCGCAGTGGCGTCGGCGTTAAAAGCCTTGCAGGAAAGAAAAATCGAAAAGATAATCTTGACCCGCCCCGCAGTCGAAGCGGGAGAGGCTCTCGGCTTTCTGCCCGGAGACTTGCAGGAAAAACTCCTGCCCTATCTCCGCCCCCTGCACGACGCAATGTTTGACATGCTGGGTCAGGAAGACGCAAGAAAGGCGGTAGAAAAGCAAATTATAGAAATAGCCCCCCTTGCCTATATGAGGGGGCGCACGCTATCAAACGCATTCGTGATTTTAGACGAGGCTCAAAACACCACAACAGAGCAAATGATGATGTTTTTGACAAGACTTGGCGAAAATTCCCGAATGGTCATAACAGGCGATATCACCCAGACTGATTTGCCCCGCAACAAAAAATCGGGCTTAAAAGACGCGCTTGGAATTTTAAAAGGCATAAAGGGAATTGAAATTTTCAATTTCACAAAATCCGACGTTGTGCGCCATCGGTTGGTTACAAAAATAATCGAAGCCTACGAACGCGCAGGAAACTCCGAAAAATCAAATAAAAGCAATGACACGCAAGGAACGTCTATATAAATACAACGTTTTTCAGAACAAGTCTTCGCTGAAAACCCACCACAAAATACTCATAGCCATAATGATTTTGGCAATGAGCTTTGCGCTTTATTTCATCTGCTTTGCGGGAAGAAAGCCCATAAATTTCCAAATCAGCATGGGAATGAAAACCCAGGCGCGGGTGGTTTCTTCCATGACGTTCGACTATCCGAGCGAAATCCGCACAAAGGCGAAAAAAGACCGCGCTGCGGGAATGGTTCCGATAGCCTGCGAAATTGTGAAAATGAATGAAGATTCGCTTGGCGCAAACCTATCAAAACTCATAGAGCTTTTGAACGCGCGGCAAATTCAGTCCAAAGAGCGCGGCAAGAAAAGCGCGGCGGCAGAACCCGCAAAAGGCGCGCAGGAAGAGCAAAACCTTGCCGAAATGAGCGATGAAGCGTTTTTAAACCTCATAAAAAAAACAACGGGCTTCAACATAAACGAGGCGGACCTGCCCTCCATAATGTCTGAAACTACCCCCGGCAACCGCCAGCAGCGTTTTTGGCTTGTCATGACGCCCCTTAAAGAAATCGTAAACGAAGGCATTTACGAAGACAACGATCCCGTGTTTTCAAAGAGCGATTCGGTTTTGGATTTCGGGGGCATACGCAAATACCGCCGCAACCAGACGGAAGCCCGACGCGAACTTAAAAAGCGCATATACGAACTCGGAATATCCGAAACCTTGTCGGACGCCCTTTACAGGATTTTCAATTCCGAACTGCGCCCCAACATTGTTTACAATGAGCCGCTCACGCAAAAATACCGCGACGAGGCTCGCGCAAAAGTCGCCCCCGTTTTGGTGACGGTGACGGAAGGGGAAACGATAATAGAGCCAAACCGCAAGCTCTCCCCTCTCGAAATGGAGCGCTTGAACGCCTACATAAAGGAATCGGAAAAGAACCAGAGCCAAAATCCCGTTTCAAACACAATAAGGGAATTTTCGATATGCCTTCTTTTGATGTTTTCAAGCGCGCTGTTTATTGCAATCAGCAAAAACTCCCGCAACAGGCGCAAGCGCAGCATCGTTCTTTTTTCGGTGCTATTGATTTTCAACATGCTTTCAGAGCGCGCGGCTATTCAAATATCGGAAGCCGTCGGACATTCCGGCGAAAGCCTTGCCACAATATTTTTGTACGGTGCGCCGATTATGATAGGTCCGATACTGCAGGTTTTGCTCTGCACTTCCTACACAGGCTTTGTGATGGCGTTAATTTCAGCGATACTGACAACCATAATGCTCGGGTTTGCCCCCGACTACTTCGTGCTTTTGTTCAGCGCAAGCCTTCTTGCCATTTTTTACTGCAACGGGGCGAGAACGAGAAAGCAAGTCATCACGGGGGGGCTGTTGTACGGTTTGATATTGTCGGTATTTTCCGTAATCATAGGCACTGCGTACGACTTGAATTCCGACATGCTCTGGAAACAGGGGGCAATCGCAATGTTTTCGGGAATTATTACGGGGGTCGTCGCAACCGTTGTCATACCGATATTTGAAAGGCTGTTCAAGCTTACGTCAAATCTGACACTGCTCGAATATACCGACTACAACAACCCGCTTTTGAGAATGCTTCAAATGGAAGCCCCCGGAACCTTCCACCACAGCTTGATGGTTTCGCAAATTGCCGAGCAGGCGGCGGTTAAAATCGGGGCAAATCCTCTTGAATGCGCCGTGGGCGGGCTTTACCACGACATCGGAAAGCTCATAAAGCCCGAATTTTTTGCTGAAAACCAGGCGGCGAACAACCCCCACGACGCCCAAAGCCCCACAATGAGCGCACTCATAATAAAAAGCCACATAAGAGAAGGCTTGGAGCTCGCAAAAAGATACAAAATGCCCCCCGTAGTGCTTGACGCGATTTTGCAACATCACGGAAATTCCGTCATAAGCTATTTTTACAACAAGGCTTTAAACCTTGCGGGGGCAAACGCAAACAAGGAAACCCTGCTCCAAGTCCTGCGCGACAACGGCATTGAAGAAAGCACATTCCGCCACGAAGGCAAACGCCCGCAGTCGCCCGAATCCGCCATAATAATGCTCGCAGACTCATGCGAGGCGGCGTCGCGCTCGCTGAAACGCGTTACTTCGCACTCGATAGAAGAGCTTGTTGACAAAATCTTCCAGTCTAAAATGAACGACAACCAGCTCGACGAATCTTCAATTACGCTAAAACAGCTCGCAAAAGTAAGGGAAAGTTTTATTTTCACTTTGCAAAATATGCTCCACTCCCGCGTGGAATACAACACTCCGCCCGCCGCGCTGAGCCAAAACAAGCAAAAATAATTTCAAAAAAAAATACGATGAAAGAATATAAGATACAAGACCTTCTTCAAATATTCTCAAACCCCGAAGTTAAAGGCGACACGTCCAAAACGCTGTCGGGAATTGCGGGGCTTTCCGAAGCAAAACCCTCGGATTTAAGCTTTTTGGGAAACAAAAAATACGCCCATGAAGTGGAAAAATCACAGGCAGGGGCAATTCTCCTTCCGCGTGCCTACAAAGGCGGAGTTTCGGAAAACACAACCGCGATATTCGTTGACGATCCTTCAATAGAGCTTGCAAAAATCTGCGCTTTGATAGAAGCGGTTTTGTGGCAAAAGCCCAAGGCGGGGATACACCCGAGCGCGGTAATCGACCCGTCCGCAAAAATTGCAAAAACCGCAATTATCGGGCCTAACGTCGTAATCTCTGCAAACGCGAAAATCGGCGAAGGCGCGAGGATACAGGCAAACAACTACATCGGAGTTTCGGCGGTAATCGGAGACGATGCCTGGATTATGCCAAACGCCGTAATAATGGATTATTGCGAAGTCGGCAAGCGAAGCAGGGTTCAGCCCGGAGCTGTCATCGGCTCTGACGGCTACGGCTATGCCTATCAGGACGGAAAGCATATCCGCATTCCGCAAGTCGGCAAAGTAGTCCTTGAAGACGATGTTGACATTGGCGCAAACACCACAATCGACAGGGCAAGATTTGACAAGACAGTCGTCGGGGAAGGTACTAAAATCGACAACCTCGTGCAAATCGCCCACAACGTGCGCATTGGCAAAGGCTGCCTCATTGTCTCCCAAACAGGAATTTCGGGCAGTACGAAACTCGGCAATTTCTGCATTTTGGGCGGGCAAGTCGGGGTTGTAGGGCATATCGAACTTGGAGACGGCGCGAAAGTCGGGGCGCAAAGCGGCATAAATCACGACTTAAAGCCGAACGAATATGTAAGGGGAACGCCCGCATACCCGTTTATGACGGCGCACAAACTCGACATTCTAAAAGAAAAGCTTCCTGACCTGTTTAAGCGTCTGCAAGATGTGGAAAAGGCAGTCGGAATAGATAAAAAGACTTTTTTGAAATAAAAACCTATTTTCAAAAATCGAAAAAACTTGAAAATTTTTTCTAAAAAAAACTTTTTATTTCCGATGAAAAAAATAATTAACAAAAAAATTAGCAATTATTTTAATAATAAGTTATTAGAAAATGCAAATCTTTTGCTTTTATACAATTAGAAGCATTAAGAAATAAAATTTTAATCCAAAAGAAAGAAAAAACATGGGCAGAACTCCAAAATCATTATCAGGCTCAAAAGACAGTGGAATGACTCAGATATCAATCAGTCTTCCAAAGCCGTTGGTTGAACAAATCGATAAAATGGCGGAATTGGACAATCGCAACCGTTCAAATTTTATCGCGACAACTCTCGCAAACATGGCGAAGGAATTTGCCGGCGTTGCAGAAGCCAAAAAACGTTTAAAGTAATCATTTAATAAACCCCGTAAAAAGCCCGATTTTGAACTGTACCCCAAAATTCGGACAATAAAAAAATCGGGGTTAGGAGATTTTTAT
>URGP01000009.1 GCA_900547395.1 uncultured Opitutales bacterium
ATAATTTCACGCCTCTTTTATTTATTATTTTGCATCAAATCAGGGGTCAGACGAGACGCGAAAAAATTACAGTAGGAGTGTACATAAACGTACATGACTACTGCGATTTTTTACGAAGCGGAGAAACATAATTTCACGCCTCTTTTATTTATTATTTTGCATCAAATCAGGGGTCAGACGAGCATTCCGAAAAAAATTGCAGTAGGAGTGTACATAAACGTACATGACTACTGCAATTTTTTTTAGGAAGCGGAGTATCACCCCTGATTTCATGCAAAATAATTATGCTTCGGCAAACGTTATGTCAGGCTGGAAAGAAACAGTCAAACGATACTGCATTCCTGGACGCATAACCATCGGATGCTTCCTTTCAAGAATTTGCAGATAGTGGATATTGCCCCAGAAAGTACGGTATGCGGGATCTTCCGTAACAACCTGCGTGTCTATCCATTCCGCTTGGAAATCGTCTTTTTCAACACCTATGCCCAAGCCGTTTTCACCGATTGCGTAGGTTGTGGGGACATGGTATTCGCTGTGCGGAGAAGCAATGGCGACCACAAAACGCATTGAATCAAGCTTGACTTGCTGTTTTACGGAATAGATGAAGTCGGCAGTTATTTTGTCGCCCGAAAAAGTCCAGTTGACCTTGCAAGAACCGATGCCGTTTAAAATTTCGCCGTCGGAAGAAATAAGCTCCGGCTGTTCGTATCTGAAAAAGTACGAATTGCGCAATCCGATGCCCGTCGTGCAACGCTTGCCGTAATAAGAAGGCACAGTCTTTTTGCCGTCAAAAACGAGTTCGGGGACAAGAATCGGCATATAGCGGTCGGCGGGCCAGTCGAAAATGCCCGTCATGTGAGGGAACGCAAGCGATGAAGAGGTGTTTGAAACTCCCGGAGAAATCAGTGGGAGATGCAAATGCATTCCGCTTTCTGCATTGTGGTAAATGAATATGCCCTGCTCTTTTTTCTGCGATGAGTCAAAAGAAACATATTTTCCGAAGCTCTTTACCAAGCGGGGCTTTACCTGCAACGGGCGCGCAACGCATTTTGCAAGGCGCGACCACTGGCACAAGTAGCGTGCGGCGTCAAAATTAACCATTCTGGTTGAAGAGGAATCGGAAGTGCGCTCCGCGTCGCGGACGACCATATAGCCGTTTTCCTGGTCGAGGTAGGTCATGAAGAAGAACTGGAAGAGGCGGCGGAGAATATCCATGTAGTCCGCCATTTTTTCTTCCGCAATCCAGCCATCGCGCATTGCCTGCAAAATCATCGAAATGCAGTACATCTGGCTGTACGCGCCAAGCCCCCTGCCGAACGCCCAACCAAGCCCGTCGGCTCTCACAATGTCGGGAAGAAGCTTTAAGTATTTTTCGGCGAAAGTGCGCAGAGACGGAATTTTACGGTCGCGCAAATGTATGTTTGCATGGAGCTGTAAAGCTTGGCGGATAAACACAAAAGACGATATTCCTGCCAAGTCGAAAACGCCCGTAATTCGGTCTTCAACCTTGTCGTCAAAATAGTTTGCGGAAGAAGTCGCCTGTATGCGCTCCAAAAACCTGTCAATCAGCTTGCCCGTTTCGTCCTTTTTGCTAAGCCCCATCGAAAAGCGGGCAACCGCCTTTGCGATGTTGAAAATCTGGTAGGAATTTTCGTAGTCGGTGCGCGCCAAAAGCTGGCGGTCCAAAACCTTGCGGGTTTCTTCCGAAAGCTTTTCCCAGACAGGGTTGCGGTCTTTGGCGGGCCCGAAAGAAAGCAGCCCGAGCGCGGAGTAGCCTATGCCGTTTTCAGCGTCGGAATCGGAAAACGCCTGGGAAGTAATGCAGCGGGAGGCGAGATCGACAATGTCAAAGCCGTTAAAATTGGTTTCGCCCGTAGCCCTGTAAAATTCGCCGAGAGCGAAAGCCGCATGCCCCTGTTCATCGGGGGACGAAGTTTCCCCGTCGAGGGGAGATATTGTGCCGTCTTCATTGACGGATTCCAAGTTGCGGCCCAAAATAGCGCGGGCCATATCCATACATTGTTCTGAAAAATTTAGCATATTTTTCGATAATTGCTCACTAAAAAGAAAATAAACATAATCCTACATTCCCAATTATTGTCAAATATAAAATTGGATTAAAAGATTGCCGCGATTATAAAAAGAATATGATTAAGAGCTGGGCGGACAACACCCTCAAAAACATCGAAAGCGGATATACCGTTGAATAGCCGACGGCGGGCAAGTCGTTGGGAGACGCCGCGTTTGAGTAGGCAAGCGCAGGAGGATTTGTCGTAGAGCCTGAAATCACGCCCATCAAAGTGAAATAATCAAGCCTGAAAAACAGCCTGCCCAAAAATGCCGCCGTCATTACGGGGATAACGGTAATCATCGCGCCATAGGCAATCCACTTGTAGCCGCCGTTCAAGACAGTGTCCAAAAATCCTTCGCCTGCGCCGAGACCGACACCCGCCAAAAATAGAGCAATGCCAAATTCCCTTATCATCAAATTTGCGCTGACGGTGGTGTATGTGGCAAGATTTAGCTTGTAGCCAAACCTTCCAAGCAAAATGGCGACAACCAATGGCCCGCCCGCCAAGCCCAGCTTGACAGCCTGGGGAATGCCCGGGAAGTGGAACGGAATCGAGCCGACAAAAACTCCGAGGAAAATCCCCAAAAAAATCGGGACAATGTTCGGATGGCGGAGATTTGTCATGGAGTTGCCCAATTTTTTTTCAATGTTGTTGATTGCCGATTCACTGCCGACAATAGTCACGCGGTCGCCTATTTGAAGGCTTAAATCGCGGTGCGCGACAAGGTCGATACCCGCGCGGTTTACCCTTGTGATGTTAAAGCCCAAGCCGTCGTACAAGCCGAGCCTGTACAAAGTTTTTCCGTTTACGGAAGCGTTCGTGACCATAATTCGGCGCGCCGCCATGTAGGCTTTCAGCCTGTCCCATGACATGTCTATTTTTTCGCCGATAAACGCCTCTACCGCCTTTACGTCGCGCTTTGCGGTAATAACCAAAATCTTGTCGTTCAAAGTCAAAACAGAATCGGGGCTCGGCACGACAATTTCCCCGTCCGCGCCGCAAATTCGCGATATTACAAAGTTCTTTGAAATCAAATCGCGGAGTTCGTGTATGTGTTTCCCGTCGATTGCGGGATTTTTGACGACCAATGAAATTCTCTGGGCGTCAACGGCGTCCTGAGAGCTTTTCGCAAGGCTTGCGTTTTCTTTTTCGATGTTGATTTTAAAAATGAATTTTATGAGAAGAAGAGAGCCTATAACGCCCATTACGCCAAGCGGATAGGCAACGGCATAGCCCATCGATATGGCGGACGGATTGCCCTGCGGATTAAGCTCTGCAAAAGTCTGCGTTGCGGCGCCAAGCCCCGGAGTGTTTGTAACCGCACCGGACATAATGCCTACCATTGTTTCAATGGGAAGCCCCGTAATGAATTTTAGCGCAATGCAAGTCAAAACGCCCATTGCGACAAGAAAAACCGCAACCGCGTTCATTTTCAACCCGCCCTCTTTAAAAGACGAGAAAAAGCTCGGACCAACCTGCAAGCCTATCGCAAAAACAAACAATATCAAACCGAATTCCTTGGCAAAATTCAAAACATTGTGCTCTATGCGCATTCCGAAATGGCTCGCGACTATGCCCACAAACAAAGCCATCGTAACCCCGAGAGAAATCCCCCCCACTTTAAACTTTCCCAGCGCAACGCCCAAAAAGATGACAAGCGCCAAAACTGCCACGCTGTGCGCAATTCCCGTTCCGAAAAACAAATTTTGAATCCAGTCCATATTTATGCCAAAAATACTTTCTATAAAAAAGTTTTAAATAAAGTACCCAAAAGGCAGTTGGCGCAAGCCTATTTTTTCAAAAATTTTAGCATTAAAAGAATAAAACGGGCGCGGCGGCAAAATTTAGTTTGGACAAAACAAAGAATTTCTGCAATTTTATAAATAATTGACATTCATATGAAATCCGCACGCGACACAATTTTGGGAAAAATCATAATAGAAGAAGAAAACGGCTTCATCACAAGGCTGTCTTTCTGCCCGAAAGATTTTGTCGCGCCCGACGGGCAAAAGAGCGAAACCATTGAAAAAGCCTTTGAGGAGCTTTTCCAATATTTAGACGGCAAAAGGCAAAAATTTACCGTGCCGATAAATCCGAAAGGCACGCCCTTTCAAAAAAGCGTGTGGAAAAATCTCTTAAAAATTCCGTACGGCAAAACGGCTACATACAAGGACATCGCAATAGCGTGCGGGAACTCAAAAGCGGTGCGGGCTGTCGGAATGGCAAACAACAAAAACCCAATCGCGATAATCATTCCCTGCCACAGGGTTGTCGGCTCAAACGGGAAACTTTACGGATACGCTTCGGGAACGCAAATAAAAGAGGCTCTCTTAAAAATAGAGAATGCTCGATTTTAATATTGTAATTTCTATGCAGTTTAATAAGGTCTTTTATTGATTTTTTTTAATAAAATTATGACTTTTAATGAATTAAAAAAGCTTTCCAAAAAGCCCGTAAACGGCGGCATAAAATTAAAAGCCGCCCTGCTTGGAGATACAGCCACCCAATTCATGGCGGCGGCATTAAAAGGGACTGCCGTGAAATTCGGCTTTGATTTGGAATTGTTTGAGGCAGACTTTAACCAAGTTGAAAACCTGCTTTCATCTACAAACTCCGCATTGAATGAATTTGGAGCGGATTTTATAATTGTTTACCAGTCGTCGAGAAAACTCCTTGAAAAACATTTGCGCCTTGACTTCAATTCGCAAAAAAATCTGGCGGAAGAAAGGGTGAAATTTTTAAAAACCGCCTGCGAAAATTTCCCGAAACAAAAAATCATTTGCCTAAACTATCTTGAAATTGACGACGGAATATTCGGCTCGTACGCGAACAAGGTAGAGGCGTCTTTCATAAACCAAGTCCGCAAGCTGAATTTGTCGCTTGCAAAACTTGCGCAGGAAACGCCGAATTTTTATGTTTGCGACATTGCCCTTCTCCAACAAAAAATAGCTTCGACTTTCAGCCCGTCTTTATACGCGAATGCCGAAATCGACATTTCGCCCGACGCCCTGCCCGATGTCGCAGAAAGAGTGTTTGCGATAATAAAAGCTACAATCGGCATTGCAAAAAAATGCCTCGTGCTTGATCTCGACAATACACTGTGGGGCGGAATTGTAGGAGACGACGGCGTCGAAAATTTGCAAATCGGGCACGGGCTTGGCATCGGTAAAGTTTTTACCAACATTCAGCTTTGGTGCAAAAAACTCAAAGAGCGCGGCATAATTTTGGCAGTATGCTCAAAAAATGAACTCGAAAACGCAAAAGCCCCGTTTTTAAACCACCCCGAGATGGAGCTTAAACTTGAAGATTTTTCGGCATTTTACGCGAATTGGAAGCCCAAAAGCCAAAATATTGCAGATATAGCAAAAGAGCTTAACATAGGATTAGACAGCATCGTCTTTTTGGACGATTCCCCGTCTGAACGCGCGCAAGTGCGCAATGATTTGCCCATGGTATGCGTTCCCGAACTGCCTCCCGACCCCGCTTTATATTTAGACTTTTTGGCAAGCCAAAATATTTTTGAAACCGCAAACTTTTCGGAAGCAGACACAGAGCGCGCGTTGTTTTACAAAAACGAAAGCCTGCGCAAGGAAATGCGCACCAATTTCGACAGCCAAGACGACTTCTTAAAAAGCCTTGAAATGCGCGGAAAAGTCGAAAACTTCAACAGATTTAACTCTCCGAGAGTTGCGCAGTTGCTCTCGCGCACAAACCAGTTTAATTTGCGCACCATACGCCACAGCCTAAACGACGTCTTAAATTTTGCAAGCGATGACGGCTTCAAGACATTCGCAATATCTTTAACCGACAACATCGGCTCAAGCGGAATTGTCGCTGTCATAATATTGAAGAAAATTTCAGAAAGCGAAATTTTTATCGATACATGGGCAATGTCGTGCCGCGCATTCCAAAGGGGGCTTGAATTTTTCTCCTTCAATCAAATTTTGGAATTTGCAAAACAAGCGGGCTTCAAGAAAATTTCCGCAGAATATATCCCCACCGCAAAAAATAAAATAACGGAAAATTTCTACGAAGAACTCGGATTTAATCTTACAAACTCAACTGACGGCAAAAAGAGCTATATCTTAGATGCGGACAAAGCCAAAACATTTAAAACTTTTATAGAAAAAGAATGAAACTGCACCACATAGGAATTGCGACTTCCGATATCGATGCGACTGCAAATAGCTATTGCAAGCCGCTCGGCTATAAAGCCATATCAGAAAAAATAGAAGATAAAGTCCAGCGGGCAATCGTGCAGTTTTTTAAAATCGACGGGACAAATTCCTACATAGAGCTGGTGCAAGGCAACTCAGAAAGCAGCCCCCTTTCAAAATTTGTTAAAAACGGCGCAAAACAGCACCATCTCTGCTTCCAATCTTCCGACATTTCAGCCGACCTTGCAAACTTGCGCGAAAACGGGTTCTTCATTATTTGCGAACCCGTCCCTGCAACTGCCTTTAACGACAGAAAAATCGCATGGGCAATGAACGCCGAAAGATGCTTGGTTGAGCTCGTCGAAGAAAAACAAGGCGATATTCTTTCAATTTAACAACATAATAAATCATGACAGAAACAGAAATTTTATCTAAAATACAAACCGTATTTGCTGAAATATTAGATGACGAAAATATCGCCATCACAAAAGAATCAAACCCTGAAACAGTCGAAGGCTGGGATTCTTTCGCGCTTGTGCAAATTATACTCTCTCTTGAAAAATCTTTCGGCATAAAGTTTAAATCAGAAGAAATATTCGAATGGAAAAATGTCGGCGACATTGTAAATTCGGTATCCAAAAAAGTTGAATAAATTTTCAATACAGAGATTTGCGCAAATTTCAATTTTGTCCGCAGTGTTTTTTGCGGTCTGGTCAACATCGGGAACGCGCCCCTTGGCTGGCTCCGCGATGCTCGGCATTTCCGCGCTCGCCTTTGTTTTCTCGATTTTAAATTGGGGCTTCAAAGAAAATTCAAAACTTTCCGACATAGCAAAAAATCCGTTTCTGCTTGGCGGTGGAATTTTGGTTTTGCTTGGAATAATTCAAGTTTTAAATCCACACACCATCGCATACGACACCGACGGATATTTGCACGCAAGAAGTATCGAATATATAAAATGGCTTCCGAGCGGAATTAAGGCGGACGCGGAAGTTTACGGCAGCGCAAAGGCGGTCGCGGAGTTGCTTGCCGCATACTTTTTTGCAAGCGCATTGTTTTTTCACTCAAAAAACGCAAAATTTTGCAAATTCCTGCTAAAATTTTTCGCGCTCAACATTGCCGCAATGTCGATTTTTGCAATCGCGCAAAAAATTCTAAACGCGCAAGCCGTATATTTTCTGTTTTCGACTGACTCTCAATTTTACGGGCCTTACTACTATTCAAACGCAACGTGCGCCGCAATATTTCTGGGACTTTGCGCAACAGCCGCCTCTTTCTGCTTAGATTTTGACACAGCAAAAAGCTTTAAGAAAAAGACTCTGTCATTCTTATGGATTTTTCCCGCAATTCCGCAAACTGCCGCAATCTTTATTTCGACGAGTGTGGGAGGTAAAATGTCGGTTTTGATTTTTTCCGCACTGCTGATTTTGTTTGCAATCTTTGTTTTTCTAAAAAAGAGAATGGGAAATGCAAAAACGCTTTCCGCAATTTTTGCCATAATTATCATATCCGCCTTTCCCACCTTCAATGCGGCAAAAAACAGTTATGAAAGTTTAAGCCCGACAAAAAAGGCTTCCGTAATCGGGCGCGCCGAACTTGCATATGTCGCAAAAGACGTTTTTTTGAAAGCTCCGATTTTCGGAAGCGGAGCGGATTCTTTCGGCTATTCGGCGTCAAAAGTGGAAATGAAAAAAACATTCGGAAATCTATTCTTAAATTCCGCCCACAATTCGATTTTAAACTACGCCTGCGAATACGGCATTGCGGGAATTGCCGCAATATTTGCGGTGTTTTTCTTATGGGCAAAAAGGCTTTTTGCAAGGCGCAAAATTTTGCAGACGGCAAACATTATATGCCTTATGGGGCTTATCGTCTCCACTTTTCATTCGATGTTTGACATATTTTTGCAAATACCGTCAACAATGGTTTTCTACGCGCTTATAATGACGCTTTCAGCAAGCATTTTAAAGGGGGCAAAAGATGAAGCCTAAAAAAATCGCTTCAATTATCTTTGCCTGTTTCGCGCTCGCGCTTGCGGCGGCATTCGGGCTTTTCCCGTTTTTGGAGCATAAAATAAACTGGGATTATGTGGCGGCAAAATTCGCGACAAAAGCAGCAGATGCGGGATGTATAGATTTGGCTGAAAAAATTTCAAGCGAAGTCAAATTTAAGCCTTTTTTAAACAAGGCAAACGCGCATATCGCGCTTTATAAATTACAAAACGAAGGGGAAAAATCCGCAGCCGACTTCATAAAAACCTGCGGCAAGAATTTCGACTTTGAAGAATACAATGCAAGAAGACTGATTTTCGATATTTCAAATGAGCCTGATTTTGCCGCGGGTCTTTTGAAAATAAAATATGAAAGCCAAATAAATTCTTTAAAAAACCCGTTTTTAAAAGCAGTCGTGCTTTATAATATGTCGTTAAAGTCAAAGCCAAAAGATGCTTCAACATACGCAAACGATGCCTTCAAGATTCTAAAAGAACTGCCAAAATCGGAAGACTTGACCTTGGCGTGCATTGAAATTTCAAAACTCGCCCTCGACGCAAAGCGTCCCAAAGATTTTTTCGAATCATTAAAGCACTGCCAAAGAAACCCTCATTACTATACCGCGCTTTTTAAATTTTTAAGAGATAAAAAATTTAGAGAATACAGTTGGAAAAATAACCGTTATGACTGGTCGTTTTATTCTCTTGAAACAAGAATGGAAATGTTTTCAAAAAAAACGAAACCTCCGCTTGATATCGGAAAAAAATTCAGATACGCGTTATACAATTCAGATTTTAACGGCTTAACACAAAACTATGTGCTTTTCAACCTGCCCCTTGTAGCTGACATAGCTTTTATATGCGAAAAAGAAGATTTAGTTAATGCCTATAAAAACATCTGCATTTCGCCCGAAACACTGAAACTTATGCAAGGCTCAAAGCTCGGCTACTTAAAAAATGCCGCCATATTTTTCACGGATACAAATGACATTGACCTTGCGCTAAAACTTGCAGGATTGGCAGACAACAAACACCAAAAACTGCGCATTTTAAATTCAATCTCAGTTCAAATGCCCCCCGAAAGCGAATTTGTCGAAAAGTTTTTCCGCGCGCTAATTTCGGAAAAATAAAAACTACCACACCTTGTCCAGCATATCGGCGTATTCGCCGTCACCAAGCAGATAGTGGGATTTGTCGAGATTTTTCAAATTATCACGCCATCTTTCCAAGTCCTGCGCCGTGATTTTTTTCAGTTTTTCAATGGATTTTTCAGGAGAGTAAATATCGATGCTAATCCCGATATCATGCCGCAAGACAAAATCTTCGTGCGCAGTTCCCTTCTGGACTACAACGGGAACGCCCATCATCAAAGCTTCGTAAAAACGGTTAGTCATCTGCCACTCGAAATTTGTTTCGGGCGCAAACGAATGTATCATCCAAGAAATGTCGATTTGGGAAAACATTGACGGAATGTCATCGGGGTTTTTGTATTTACCGCCATACAATAAATTCGGGACGCCTGATACAAGTTCCGCCTCCTTGCCCTCTCTTCCAATAAGCCCCCTTACAAGAGTTTTTATCCCCGACTTTGCCGCCTGCTTTATAAAAGAAAAAGCGTCCATATAAATGAGCACGCCGAAGTACCCGAATACAAAATCTCCGCTTGGTACAGGCTTCGGAATGTAATTTTTCAAAATGAAATCAGCATAGCCGCGGTGTATTTTGTTTTCGATTACCGCGTATTTTTTTACGTCAAGCCCAAGCATTTTGCCAAAGTATTCCGTGCGGAAAAGCGGACTTGTGAAAACAACCATATCGGAATTTTTCGCAATCGTTTTTTCGATGAAACGCACAATTTTAGGGAAAATTCCCCTTTTTCTTGTAGCGACAGGGTGCACATCGCTATAGCCGTAAATAAATTTCTTTCCGCGCAAAGATTTAGCCGCCAAAAAAGAGATAAACGCAGTGTCAACGCTCCAAGAAAAAACCGCATCGCAATTTTTCATCATATTTCGGATTTTGAAAAACATCTTGGGATAAAGCGCAAGACGCGAAAAATACGAAGCTGAAACCGCGCTCCCCAACACCGTCCTGTTTTCAGAAACGGGCAATTCCTTTCGCGAAACGCCCGCAACAAGAACTTCGGCAACATTTCTGCCGCTTTTCAGCCCCTTCTCGATTTTATCCGTAAGATGGTCTGAAATAGACGGGGAAACAAGCAATATTCTACGAAAACCCATATTAAAAATTTGACATAAAAATACTCCATGTGTTAAAAAAAACAATCAAAAATGCATTTATTATGGAGAATTAAAATATGCTCATTAAAAAAGAATTAAATGACAATCTCAAAGCTAAATTTAATCCTGATGGATCCAATTTGAGAAAATACCAACTATTTCTTTTGGATATATTGATAAAATTTGATGAAATATGCAAACAAAACAGCATAGAATATTGGCTTTCCAGCGGAACGCTTTTGGGTGCCGTCAGACATGGCGAATTTATTCCATGGGATGATGATATAGATGTCGAACTGCTTGACGAGGACTATGAAAAATTAAAAATAATTTTTCAAGAAAATCATTTCGACGATTTCGTATTCCAAACACACGATACAGACCCCGGATACATAGCTCCATACGGGAAATTCAAAACGTTAAAACTAAACATAACAGAGCATGCGAACGCGGACGTTAATTACAAATACAAGGGGGCGTATTTGGATGTTTTCAAAATGGGAAGAAGAAGCCTGATTTGTTCAAAGCTTTCCACAAAAATAATAAACAATTTATATGATTTATCACATACAATAGTGGAAGAATCCCAGAAGAAGGAACATCTTAAAAAAATAGATCGCCGTTATAACTTCATATATAAAAAAGTATTTCCTATATTTAAGTTTATAGACAAGATTTTCACCTCAAAAGACACCCTGAGACATGATTATGGTTCAAGATTTTATCATTTAAGAAGAAAATCAGATATTTTTCCGCTTAAAGAAATATCATTTGAAGGCAAAATGTTCCCTTGCCCAAACAACTGCGATGCTTATTTAAGAAAAATATACAAAAACTACGAAGAAATACCGCAAATAAACGATATAAAAATCCACTTGAGCGTTCCCGACATGCAAAATCTATAATATAAGAATAGATTTGTGCGTTGCGAAGTTTTGACCGTTCCTGAAAATACCGGCATTCCCGCAAATGCAAACCGAAGAATTGCCGCGGCAGAAGGAGTATGGAGTAAGGGGATAGCGGCTGACGACATCCTTGCCCATGACTGTGTTGAAAATTTCATAAACTACACAAAAGAAAATCCCGACGCAAAAATCATATTCGCTAAAATGCAACGTTTTAAGGAAGTTTTTAAAGAGGAAAATTTCCGCGAAATAACCGACGCAAACGCAAAATGCTTTTGCGAAACTTACAAAACAGCGGAAGAACAATACTCAAAAAAAATAATAATCTTGATAAAAAATCATTATTTAACTTTAGCCGAGAAACATTGCAAAACAATATTTTCAAGATTCATAAATTTTTATTTTGAAACTTACAATCCATAAAAAATACTTCATCAATATTGACAGAGGTAAAGCAAGCATAATATATTTGTTTTGTTTTTAATTAAATTGCGAATGTAAGCTTATGAATACCATTTTAGACGAACAAATTCAATACAAGCTCCCCAAATATGAGATTATACTTGTTTGGATTGGAATATTCTTGAATTTCTTTTTCTATGGGATGCTCAACATAAGCTACTATTTTGCTCTCCCAAATTCAATGATATCGGGGGGAATACGCGTAACGGTATTATGCATAGGGCTTCTTTTGATTTTTATCGACATTTTGCGAAGAGACATGCCCCCAATCACAATTTCAATTTTAGCTCTCCTTATATTTGCAGCTTACTATTTGGCTGTTTTTTGGATATGCTTTCCAAATGAATTCCATTTTCAAATCAAAATAAAAATGTTTTATGACATATTCATCGCAAATATGTCTACTCTGGTTATTTTCATTTGCGGCAGAGAGCGGTTTAAGTACATAATTTCAAAACCAATGCTTTTGTTTTTGCCGGCATTTTTGGATGTTTTAATTATTCTGCTGGTTCACCGCGACGCCATTGCAACAATGTCCTTTCAAAGCACATATGTAGAAACGGGGATTGCGAGAACTTCAGTTAAATACCCAATGCAATACTTGATTGCGGTTGCCCCATTTCTAATGTTTTTTTCAAAAAACATAATTTTTAAATTTATTTTGGGACCATTGGGATGTATTCTTGCGCTTTTAAACCTTTTTATGGGAGACTCGCGCTCGACGTTCTTTGCATTCATACCGATTTTGATGTTTTACGCCATTACAAGCTTGCGTTCCCCGCTTTCTTTTTCCTATGCGGCAACTACTTACGGTCTGTCCGCAATGTTTATTGCTCCATATCTCGTAATGTCAACGGCATGGATAAGATTTATGAACGTCTTGGACTTCAAGGAAAGAATCAATGAAGGCTCCGTGGAATTTGGCAGATACGACCTTTGGATAGAAGGCATGGAACAATTCTACAATTCGCCTATTTTCGGAGGATATTACTCCTTGAAATCCTACGGTTTGGGATATTGCCACTTTACGCCGATTGCAATCTTATACTCCATGGGTATCATAGGCGGAATCTTGGCAGTCACAATTTTTACGGGAGCAATAAGGGGGCTTTTATATATTTTCAGGAAGTACAGATACCCCGCCTACTGGATTTTATGCCTTTTCATTGCCGATTTAACCTTCATGTTTTTCGACGGAAACACAAAAGACATATTTTGCAGTTCTATCGGGCTTATGCTTTCGGCAAATGCAATTCGAGTGCAGGATAACCGCATTTAAACTATTGAATGCGGTCGAAAACCGCGTTCCATTTTTCGCTCCAGTTTGATAGCCCGAAAGACTGCGTTGCGCTAAGCCATGCGTTTGTTGCAATCCTGTCAAAATCGGGCTTTTTCATGAGAATGGCTTTTTTTAAGGCATCGAAAACAGCCTCTTCTTTCGGATAACACAAAAAACCGTTGTAGGAATCCAAAATAATGTTCGTCATTCCTCCGACATGGGTTGCTATCGGGAAACACCCCGCGCTCATCGCCTCCAGAAGGCTTAGCGAAGTACCCTCAGATGTGATTGTCGGCACGCATGCTATGTCAAAATTCTTGTGAAACTCAACACTTTCGAGGGAATTGTATTTCGTGATGCAAACTCTCGGCTCGTTTTTGAACTCCCCTTCAAGCATAGACTTCAACGGACCGTCCCCTGCAAAGGTAAATTCAAGATTGTCAAATTCAGAAAGCAAACGTTTTGCGATATTCTTGAAAATCACCGTTCCGCGGTATTCCACAAATCTGCGCGCGAACAAAATCCTTAATTTGCCGCCCCTGCCCTCAAGCTTTGATTTCAATTCGCTTTCGCTTATCGCGCCGTAAGAGTAATTTGGGATAATCCAAACATTTGAATCTTTGTCAAAAGAAGAGAGTGTGCGGAACCAGTTGAAAAAATTATAGTCAACACATACGACGTTTTTAACAAACCGGGCGCGCATTACGTTTTTTATACACCGTAAAAATTTTATGAATACGTCTTTATGCCATGCAAGCCCCGTCGAATTTAACGGATAGTCAAAAGCTATGCCGTGCTGGATTACAACCACGTTTTTCGCCCTGCTTTTGATGTCCATCTGGTCGGTTGCGATAACTACGACAGAGTCTTCCCCCGCCTTTGAACACGCATAGTCAAAAAGCTTTTGGTTTGACGAAACATTTACGCTTTCAACCTTAAATTCGCCGAAATCCTTTTTGCCCTCAAAATCCCCCCTTTGGAAAACTTCTACGGAAAGCCCGCGCAAAAATCCGATATGCGCAAGGGTGCGCATGTAATGCTCTACGCCACCGATGTTGAATTTCTGCCCGTTAAAGTCGTAAAGGGGCGTTGTGATTATCGCCAATTTTTTCAGCATACAAATGCTTTTTCCAAAATTTCCTTGATTTTTAAGCAAGCAGTGCCGTCGCCATACGGATTTTTCAGCATTGCCCTGCGCCTGTATTCCGCCCCATCGTCCAAAAGCCTCGAAGCAGACGACATGATTTTTGCGACATCAGTTCCGACAAGTTCGCATGTACCCGCCTCTACGCCCTCCGGACGCTCGGTTGTATCGCGCATTACAAGCACGGGCTTTGAAAGCGACGGAGCTTCTTCCTGCACCCCGCCGCTGTCGCTCAAAACGAAGAATGACTTGTCCATAAACCAAATAAAGTCCTCGTAAGAAAGCGGCTTTATGAGAGCAATTCTTTCATGCCCCGCCAGAAGCCTGTTGACGGGTTCTTGGACATTCGGATTTAAATGTACGGGATAAACGATGCCGACATCTTCATACTTGTCCGCAATCCCCTTTATCGCGGCGCAAATATTTTCAAAACCGCCGCCAAAATTTTCACGGCGATGCCCCGTCACCAAAATCCAGCGTTTCTTTCCGCTTAAAAACTCCCGCGCAAAATCTTCTGAAATTCCGCATTTTTCAGCCATTTCAAACGCCGAAATGTTGTCTTTTGCAAGCCTTTCGCGCATCCACAAAAGAGAGTCGATTACAGTATTACCCGTAATAAAGCAGGAAGCGGGATTGACGCCTTCTCTTATCAAATTGTCGTAGCTACATTTTGTGGGGGCAAAACACCACTTTGAAATCGGGTCGGTGAGGCGACGGTTCATTTCCTCGGGGAAAGGAGCGTCGAAATTGTAAGTGCGAAGCCCCGCTTCAATATGCCCGATAGGTATCCTTTCATAAAATGCCGCGATGGACGTTGCAAGAACCGTCGTGGTATCTCCCTGAACCAAAACGGCGTCGGGCTTTGATTTTGAGAAATAATCTTTCCAAGCCGAAAGGAGACGCGCTGTCAAATCAGTCAAAGTCTGCCCCGCCTGCATGATGTCCATATCGAAATCTGGAACGATTGAAAATATCCGCAACGCCTGGTCAAGCATCTGGCGGTGCTGTGCGGTTGAGATGAATACAGGCTCCAAAATGTCGGAAGTCTTTAAAACATGGTAAACTTGCGCCATCTTGATGACTTCGGGTCTCGTGCCCGCAACTATTGCGATTTTCTTCTTAGTCATTCTTTATATAATGTATATCTTTTAAATTCCTATATATTAAATTATTTGTAAAGTTTAAAATTCGGGCTTAAAACATAGCTTGACAGATATAGACTTATAGTATGATATTAAACGAGACTAAAAAGAAGATTATGAAAGGCATAATTTTAGCAGGGGGCTCGGGTACGCGCTTGTATCCGATAACAAAAGGTGTATCCAAACAGCTTCTGCCTGTTTTTGACAAGCCTATGATTTATTACCCGCTTTCCGTGCTTATGCTTGCGGGAATAAAGGAGATTTTAATAATATCCACGCCCGACGACCTGCCCGCTTTTAAACGCATGTTGGGAGACGGCGGCGATTACGGCGTGAAATTTGATTATGCCGAACAACCATCGCCGGACGGTCTCGCCCAGGCATTCATAATTGGAGAAGAATTTATCGGAAAAGACTCCGTTTCCCTCATTTTGGGAGACAATATTTTCTACGGGCAGGGGCTGAAAAAACTGCTCTCTTCATCGGTTGCCGCAGTTGAAAACAACGGAAACGCCTGCGTCTTCGCCTATCCCGTTCCCGATCCCGAACGCTACGGGGTTGTCGAGCTTGACAAAGACTTAAAGCCAATATCGCTTGCTGAAAAGCCGCAAAATCCGCGTTCAAACCTCGCAGTAACAGGGCTTTACTTTTACCCGAACGAAGTTGTTGAAATCGCAAAAAGCATAAAGCCGTCGGCGCGCGGGGAGCTTGAAATAACGACGGTAAACCAAGAATTTTTCGACCGCTCTAAACTCACCGTGAAAATTATGGGCAGAGGCTACGCATGGCTTGACACCGGCACGCACGAATCCCTGCTCGATGCAAGCGAATTTGTGGGCGTTCTGCAAAAAAGGCAGGGGCTTAAAATATCATGCCTTGAAGAAATCGCATGGCGGCAGGGTTGGATTTCAACGGAACAGCTTTTGCGCCATGCCGAAGTTATGAAGAAAAACGAATACGGCAAATACTTGAAGGCGCTGGCGGAAGGCAAATTCACAATTTAAGGCTATGCAAAAGAAATCCATTTTAATAACGGGCGGCGCGGGCTTCATAGGCTCGCATGTCGTGCGGCTTTTCTCGAAAAAATATCCCGATTACAAAATAGTGAACTTGGACAAGCTCACATACGCGGGAAATCTTGAAAACTTAAAAGACATAGAAAATCTCCCGAATTACGCCTTTGAAAAATGCGATATTTGCGATGCCGAAAAAGTCGCGGAAATTTTTGATAACCACAACATAGATTCCGTAATACACCTTGCGGCGGAATCTCATGTCGATAGATCCATAGAAGATCCGCTTTGCTTTGCAAGAACAAACGTTTTGGGAACTTTGACTTTGTTAAACGCCGCAAAAAATTTCTGGAACGGCGATTTTGGCGGCAAGCTCTTCTACCACATTTCAACCGACGAAGTCTACGGAAGCCTCAATAACGACGGCACGTTTTTTACGGAGACAACGCGCTACACTCCGCACAGCCCCTACTCCGCAAGCAAGGCTTCAAGCGACCATTTTGTAAGGGCGTTCCACGACACCTACGGCATGCCCACAATAGTCACGAACTGCTCCAACAACTACGGACCCTACCAGTTCCCCGAAAAGCTCATTCCACTTTTTATCAACAACATTCGCAAATCCAAGCCCCTGCCCGTTTACGGCAAGGGAGAAAATATTCGCGACTGGCTATACGTCGAAGACCACGCAAGAGCAATCGACATTATCTTCCATAAAGGCAAAATTGCCGAAACATACAACATCGGCGGATTTAACGAATGGAAGAATATCGACTTGATAAAAGTCATAATAAAAACCGTTGACAGGCTTTTGGGAAATCCCGAAGGATATTCGGAACATCTCATAACCTACGTAAAAGACCGTGCGGGGCATGATTTGCGCTACGCCATAGACTCCACGAAGCTCAAAACCGAGCTTGGCTGGGAGCCTTCGCTGCAGTTTGAAGAAGGCATAGAAAAAACCGTTAAATGGTACCTTGAAAATCAAGGCTGGCTCGACAGCGTAAGCTCGGGAGAATACGAAAAATACTATCAGAAGATGTATTCAAACAGATAGTTTTATGGACGATTTTTTAAGAGACGTAAAAATAATTGAAGACAAGCGCGGAAAGCTTGCCGTATTTGAAAACGGCAACAACTGCCCGTTTGAAGTAAAGCGCACATACTGCATTTTCGATGTAAATGGAAACGAGGAGCGCGGATTTCACGCGCATAAAAAGCTCGAGCAAATCTGCGTATGCCTGAAAGGCTCGTGCGACTTTGTGCTTGACGACGGCAAAGAAAAAAGAACCTTTCATTTGGACTCGCCCGCAAAAGGGCTGTACGTCGGCAACAATTTTTGGAGGGTTATGAAAAACTTTTCAAAAGACTGCGTACTGCTTGTCATTGCAAGCGAACATTACGACGAGTCCGACTACATCCGCAACTACGAAGAATTTTTAACCCATATAAAAAATGCAACAAAGTAAATTAGGACTTTATTTTGAGGAGTTTGAAGAAGGTGCAACTATAAAACACGCCCTCTCGAAAACTATTTTTGAAAGCGACAACAATTTGTTCAGTTTGCTTACAATGAACCACCATCCGGTGCATACAAATGCAGACTACGCTTCTAAAAACCAGCATGGTAAAATTTTGGTTGTCGGAACACTGGTTTTTTCAATAGTGGTGGGAATGACTGTTCCGGACATAAGCGGCAAAGCAATCGCAAATTTAGGATATGAAGATATAAAGCATCTTGCCCCTGTTTTTATAGGAGACACTCTTTATGCAGAAACTAAAATTATTTCAAAAAGAGAATCCAAAACGAAAAAAGACCGCGGCATAATTTATGTTGAAACCATTGCCCATAACCAAAAAGGAGAAAAGGTTTTGAGTTTCCGTCGCAATGTTCTCGTCAAAAAAAGCAAAGAGTAAAAAATGGAACATTTATTCAGAAGCTTAATGTTTGTGCCTGCCCATAACGACAGGCTTATGAATAGCGCGTCAAGAAGCAACGCAGATGTATTGCTGCTTGACATAGAAGATTCGGTTCCGCCAAAGGACAAGCAGACTGCAAGAAATAACATTTTATCCTACATAAGAAACGGAACATTCAATGGGCGTCCGCTTTATCCGCGAATAAATGACCGTGAAAGCGGAGAGCTTTTAAAAGACGTTTACCAGCTCACTGTAGAAGGTATTGCGGGATTTATGTATCCCAAAGCAACAAACGGACAGGACATTTACTTTATAGGAAAGCTTCTTGAAACCATTGAATACGAAAAACGGTTGCCGATAGGCACCTTCAAGCTCATTCCACTTATAGAAACCACAGGCGCTGTCGTGAACATAAAGGAAATCTGCCAAGCCTGCCATAGGGTAGTTGCAGTGGCATTTGGATGCGAAGACTATGTCACAAACCTACAAGGCAAGCACGACGAAAACGGCGACAGCATTTTTACCGCACGCTCCATGATTGCAATGGGAGCAAGATCTTCCAACGTCCTGCCTATCGACACTGTGCATATAAAAGTCCATGATTTGGAAGACTTGGAAAGAAACTTGATTTTATCGAGAAAACTTGGATTTGAAGGAATGCTTGTGCTAAATCCCAAGGAATTGCCATTGGTCCATAAATACTATTCCCCAACCGAAGAAGAAGTCTCTTGGGCGGAAGAAATGATTTCGCTTGCAGAAGAAGCCTCTAAAAACGGCAAAGGCGTTGCAATGAAAGAAAATAAATTCATTGGACCTCCGATGGTAAAAATGGCAAAAAACATCATAAAGAAAAACAATCTCACAAAAAAAATATGAATTGCAATATAGATGAAACGAACCTGCAAGAGGAATATAACCTGCATTTTGAGCATCAATGCGAATTGATGAAAAACAAACGCGGATAGAACACATTTGATTGTAATAAATGAGGATTTGGGTTTATGAGTAAAAAAGTAATAATCATAGGTGGAGAAGGTAACGGCGGCGTCATAGCCTCTTGCATAGAAGATAACCGCAGGCGTTTCGGCGATTTGGAATGGGAAGTCGCAGGCTTTGTAAACGACTACGAAAAAGAAGTTTGCGGATACCATGTTTTGGGCGGAACAGGCGATGTCCAAAAACTTTTGGAAAATCCGGAATACTATTTTATGTGGGGCATACACATGATTGGCAGAAATATTCTGACTGAAAAAGTCTTCCGCAAAGTCAACATTCCTCAAGAACGATTTGCCACAATTATACATAAAACCGCATTTATAGCCGAAAGCGCGGTTTTGGAGCCCGGAGTATTTGTAATGTCAAATTGTTATGTCGGTCCCCAATCCCGAATTGGACAATGTTCGCTTATGATGGCAAATTCGCTAATCGGGCATAATACTACAGTTGGGCCCCTTTGCCATTTCTCAGTAGGGTCAATAACAAGCTCTTACATAACAATCGGAACATGTTCCGACGTCACGCTCGGGGCAAAAGTTCTTGAAAAGAGAAATATCGGAAACTTTGCGGTAGCAGGCGCGGCAAGCCTCGTTACACATGACATCCCAGACTACGAAATACATGTTGGAACTCCCGCAAAATTTTTAAAAAGAATAAGAGAAGACTGATATGATTAAATTTTTGGACTTGCAGAAGCTCACGCAAAAATATTCCGCCGAAATAAAGGCGGCGGCAGACAGGGTCATTGATTCAGGCTGGTTTTTGCAGGGCAGGGAAAACGAAGAATTTGAGGCTCAATACGCAAATTATATCGGCTCGAAACACTGCATAGGTTGCGCAAACGGATTGGACGCCTTAATCTGGATTTTCCGCGCCTATGTCGAGCTTGGGGTAATGAAGGCGGGAGACGAAGTAATCGTTCCCGCAAACACTTATATCGCGACAATTCTCGCAATTACCGAAAACGGCTTGAAGCCTGTCTTGGTCGAGCCTACGCTTGACAATTTGCAAATCGACGAAAATAAAATCGAGGAAGCTTTGACGGAAAAGACAAAGGCAATTTGCATCGTCCACCTTTACGGCAGATGCGCATATACAAAAAAGATTGCCGACATCTGCAAATCCAAAAACTTAAAGCTTATAGAAGACAATGCCCAAGCGCACGGATGCACCTTTGAAGGCGTAAGAACCGGCAATTTGGGCGACGCCGCAGGGCATAGTTTCTACCCCGGCAAAAACATCGGAGCCCTCGGCGATGCTGGAGCGGTCACTACAAGCGACGGCGAACTTGCAAAAACAATCCGCGCACTCGCAAACTACGGCTCTTCAAAAAAATATGTATTTAAATACTGCGGACGAAACAGCCGTTTGGACGAAATTCAGGCGGCGTTTCTAAAAGTAAAGCTCGCCCACATTGAGGAAGACAACAAGCACCGCCAAGAAATTGCGAAATTCTACTATGAGAACATCAAAAATCCTCTTGTGCGTCTTCCCAAAAAGTTAAGCGACGCAAACAACGTATATCACATTTTCCCCGTTCTTTGCGAAAAAAGAGACGCTCTGCAAGCGCACCTGTCGCAAAATCAAATTCAAACGCTAATCCACTACCCCATTGCCCCGCACAAGCAGGAGTGCTATAAAGATTGGAATTCAATTTCTCTTCCAATAACGGAAAAAATCCACGCACAGGAGTTGTCGCTTCCGATTTCCCCCGTTCTGGGGCTTGAAGAAGCCAAAGAAGTAGTCCGCGCAATAAACGAATTTAATGCCTGACGAAACCCAAAAGAAAAGCTACAGAGACGTTTTCAAGGCGACAAGCATTTTTGGCGGAGCGCAAATATTTTTAATTCTAATAAATATTTTCAGAGCCAAAATAATTGCCCTGCTCTTGGGAACTGTCGGTTTTGGTGTGTACAATTTGTTTAACTCCACAATACTGCTCGTAAATTCCATATCGAATTTGGGTCTGCCATTCAGCGCGGTAAGAGACATTTCATACGCCTACGGAAAAAACGACGGCAAAACCATCGCAAAAACAATTTTATCTTTCCGCAGGCTTGTTTGGCTCACGGGCATCGCGGGCGCGCTAATAATGGTTTTATTCTGCGTTCCGATAAGCAACTGGACTTTCCACAATTCGGATAAGAGCCTTGAATTTGCCCTTGCGGGGTCAATCGTGTTTTTAACTGCAATTTCAAGCGGGCAATTATCGCTCCTGCGCGGAGTGCGAAGAATTGCCGACTGCGCAAAAGCTACAATTTTCAGCGGCATTTGCGGGCTTTTGGCGTCGCTTCCGCTATACTGGATTTGCGGGATAAAAGGCATTGTGCCGTCTCTTGTAATAGCCTCAGCGGCAACTCTTGCTGTCTCATATTTTTACTCCAAAAAAGTCGCCGTCGAAAAAGTGGAAATGGGCTGGCAAGAAACGTTCAACGTCGGCAAGGACATGGTTAAGATTGGCTTTTTGGTGACGCTTGCGGGAATAATCACGCAGTTTGCAGGATGGCTTATATACATATTCGTCTCAAAATTCGGAGGGCTTGAAGAAGTCGGGCTGTATGCGGCGGGCTGGACAATGACAAACCAATACACAAACATAGTTTTTAGCGCAATGGGAACTGACTATCTTCCGCGCCTTTCGGCATTGAAAGACGATAACGCAAAAATTTCGGAAGCCGCAAACCAGCAGTCAGAAATCGCGCTTCTTATCATCGGGCCCGCAATGATTTTATTTTTGTCCGTTTTGCCCATTGCAATCTATGTCTTGTTTTCCGCAAAATTTTTGTCGATAATAAAATTTGTGCAGTGGATGCTGCTTGGAATGGCGTTTAAAACAGTGTCTTGGACGCTCGGATTTATAATCCTCGGCAAGGGAGACTCTAAAATGTTTATGCTAACCGAAGTCGGCATAAAATTTATTTCGCTTCCCGCCTACCTTTTGGGATACTACTATTTCGGGCTTGAAGGTATTGGCATTGCGTTCTGCGCGGTCTATGTATCATATCTTGCCCTAACCGCGCTCATCTGCATAAAAAAATATGGCTACAAATTCTCTGCGGAGCATTTAAAAGTATTTTTTACCACTATCTTGCTGACGCTTGCGGCGTTTGTGCCACTATATTTTTGGGGCTTCCCGACAGCATATGCAAGCGGATTTGCGGCATTTGCATTATCCGCGGCTTATTCGCTTTTTGAACTTCACAAAAGAATGGATCTTGCCGCAATATTCGCAAAATTAAAATCGAAGTTTTTGGTTTAAATTATGGAAGAAGAAGACATCTCAAAAAAACCATTGGTAAGCGTCGGGGTACTCACATACAACTCCGCGAAAACCGTGCTTGAAACGCTTGAAAGCATCAAGGCCCAAACTTACGAAAACATTGAGCTGATCATAAGCGACGACGCCTCGAAAGATAATACGGTCGAAGTTTGCAAAAAATGGATTGAAGAAAACAAGGGCAGATTTGTGCGCTGCGAAGTTTTGACCGTTCCTGAAAATACCGGCATTCCCGCAAATGCAAACAGGCGTTTAATGGCGTCAAACGGAGTATGGAGCAAAGGAATAGCGGCTGACGACATCCTCGCCCATGACTGTGTTGAAAATTTCATAAATTACACAAAAGAAAATCCCGACGCAAAAATCATATTCGCTAAAATGCAGCGCTTTAAGGAGGTTTTTAAAGAGGAAAATTTCCGAGAAATAACCGATGCAAATGCAAAATGCTTTTGCGAAACTTACAAAACAGCGGAAGAACAATACAATGCCCTCCTTAGAAGAATGCGTTGTTCCCCTGTCACGATGTTTGCAAATCTAAAAATTTTAAAAGAGATAAAATACGACGAAAGCTTTAAAACCGTAGAAGACTATCCTATGTGGCTTCGCCTTACAACATCAGGCGTAAAGTTCAGCTATATGGATAAACTTGTCGCCTATTACAGGCTCTCCCCAAACAGCATTTCCGCAAGCGACTGCTCCGATTTGCGAAAAACCATGAGATTTGGAAAATCCATAAAAAATTTTAAAATGACGTATATTTGCCCAAATCTGCCATTCTTCAGAAGAATGAAATTGCGCTTTACATTTCTTAAAATCGACATCTTCGACAAACTCGGATTGCTAAAAGAAAATGCCTCCCCAAGAAAACTCGCACTACTTCGCCTGTTAAACGCAATGACGTCACCCTTTATACTGCTGAAAAAATTAAAGACGAAACAAAAACCAAAGTAAAAATTGAGCCGAAAATGAATGTTCTGCAATTTTCAATCTCCTATTCTTTAAATTCAGACACAATAGACTCCGATATGGCGGAAGCCCTCGTCAAGGCGGGGCATAAGGTCTGCGCCCTTTCAATGGATCCCAAATTCAATTCAAAAGAAGGGGAAATACACAATAAAAACGGAGTTGAGGTTCTTTGCGTGAAGACGGGAGCGGTGCAAAAAGTTTCAAAATACAAAAAAGGTGTAAATTTCCTGATGCTTCCGCGCATTGTAAAAAAAGCCGTGCAAAAACACTGGGGAAACAACAGCTTCGATTTCATATTGTTTGAAGCTCCACCTGTCACTTTGCAAAGCGTTATAAGGTGGGCAAAAAATAAATTCAACTGCCCTGCATACCTTATGCAAAAGGATATTTTTCCGCAAAACGCCGTAGATTTAAAATTCTTCGGCAAACGCTCTCTGGCATACGCGTATTTCAGAAGCCAAGAAAAGAAAATGCTTAAAGCTTCCGATTTTATAGGCTGCATGTCCCAAGCAAACATAGACTACATAAGAAAACACAATCCTTATTTAAATCCCGAATGCGTGGAATATTTCCCGAACACAAAATTTATCAAGCCTAAAAAAGAAGAAAATAAAGCTGATATAAGAAAAAAATATTCAATGCCGCAAAACGCTTGCATATTCCTCTTCGGAGGCAATATGGGGAAACCCCAAAATGTCGAAATAATTTGTAAAGCCATGGATTATTTCAATAAAGACAACTCTGTGTTTTTCCTTTTCATAGGCTCCGGAACAGACGCGAATGTATTAAAAAAACATATAAAGGACACTCCAATAACAAACGCTCTTTTTTTGGATTATATGCCGAGAGACGATTACGAAAAAATCCTGCGCGCTTGCGATGTCGGGCTTATTTCCTTGAATCCCAACTTTACCATTCCGAATTATCCGTCAAAAATTCTGTCGTATATGGAATGTTCAATCCCCGTAGTAGCATCGTTGGATTTAAATACTGACTATGGGAAGCTTTTGCAGGAAGACGCAAAATGCGGATATTGGTCGGACGCCTCCAAGCCCGAAGAGTTTATTGCCAACTTAAAAAAAATGTCGCAAAACCTCGAAAATGCGCGAGAAATGGGATTAAACGGAAGGAAATATCTTGAAGAACATTTCGATGTTATAAAATCCGTAAAAATTTTAGAGGGGCACTTTTTAAAATAAGCAAAAAACGTAAAAAAAATCCCGCAAATACGGGATTTTTAGTTTGTCGTTAAAAAAGCTATTTGTTCCAAATAAATTTGTTTATGATTTTAGCGTAGCTTTGGATTATTTTCACAACTTTTACGGACACGTTTTCGTCGCAATAGTCCGTGGCAAGATAAGTTTTTTCTCCATTTTTACGCATTGCAACCGACAAGTCTATCGCCTGCTCGACATCGTTGCCTGTAATCCCGCCAATCACAACAGTGCCCTTGTCGAGCACTTCCGGCCTTTCGGTCGAAGTGCGGAGCAAAACGCCCGCAAAGCCAAGCATTGCGCTTTCCTCCGAAAGAGTGCCGCTGTCAGAAAGCACGCAAAAACTATTTTTTTGAAGTTTATTGTAATCCAAAAAGCCGAAAGGCTGCAAACTTTTTACAAGTGGATGGAATTTAAAATTGCGAGCCTCGATAAATTTTTTGCTTCGCGGATGCGTCGAGTAAATTATCGGCATCTTATAACGTTCGGCAATATTATTTACCGCATTCATAAGAGACATAAAGTTTTTTTCATTGTCGATATTTTCTTCGCGATGGGCGGAAAGCATTATATACTTGCCATTTTCAAGACCCAAACGATCCAAAACGTCGCTTGCGTCGATTTTTTTTGCGTGCTCCTTTAAAACTTCCCGCATGGGAGAACCAGTGACAAAAACATACTCCTTGCGAATGCCTTCCGAAAGCAAATATCTGCGGGAATGCTCCGTATAGGGCAAATTTACGTCTGAAATATGGTCGACGATTTTGCGGTTTATTTCTTCGGGAACATTTTGGTCGAAACACCGGTTGCCCGCTTCCATATGAAAAATCGGGATTTTCAGTCTTTTTGCCGAAATCGAGGAAAGAGCCGAATTTGTGTCCCCCAAAATCAAGAGGGCGTCGGGCTTTTCTTTAAGCATTGCATCGTACGATTTGGCAATAATGTTGCCCATGGTTTCGCCCAATGTTTTGCCAACGCTTTCCAAATAATAATCAGGAGCGCGAAGCCCCAAGTCTTTGAAAAAAACCTCGTTTAAAGCATAGTCCCAATTCTGCCCCGTGTGGACAAGAATTTGGTTGAAATACTTGTCGCACGCCTTAATGCACGCCGAAAGCCTTATGATTTCAGGGCGCGTGCCAATAACAGTCATCACTTTTAGCTTTTCCATATCAGACCTTTTCAAAATAAGTGTCGGGATTTTCCGGATTGAAAGGCTCGTTCGCCCACATGAGCGTTACCAATTCGGAAGTTCCGATATTTTCAATATTATGCGTATAGCCCGGCGGAATATCCACAACTTCAAGGGTTTCTCCGCTTACAAAATATTCTATAACCCTATCCGTACCAATTTTTCTGAACCTAATTGCAGCCTTGCCACTCACAACCAAAAACTTTTCATTTTTTGAATTGTGCCAGTGGTTGCCCTTTACAATGCCCGGCTTTGCGATATTCACGGAAGTTTGCCCCCTGTCTGAACTTCTCAAAAACTCGGTGAAAGACCCTCTGTTATCGACATTCATTTTAAGCGGATAAGAAAATCCGCCTTCGGGCAAATAGCTTAAATATGTGCTGTAAAGTTTTGACGAAAGCGAACCCGCAAGAACGCCGGGCGTTTCAAAATTTTCGCGGGAATTTTTGAAAGAATAAATGATGTCGACAATTTCGCCCAAAAGAGCCCTGTGCGTAACGGGCACCATGCAAAAGTTTTTTGCAATTTCAACTCCGTCTCCGCGGGTTTCCCCGCCTTTTAACGCGCGCAAAATCTCATCGCAAATGTCATCAATATAAACGACATGCATTTTTACGGAAGGATCATTTACTTTTATCGGCAGACCGTTTGCAATATTGTTGCAAAAAGTTGCAATGGCGGAATTATAGTTTGGTCTGCACCATTTCCCAAAAACATTAGGTAGGCGATAAACCAAAGCTTTCACGCCATTTCTTTCGGCATAGTCGAAAATATAGTCCTCAGCCGCTTTTTTGCTTCTTCCATAAGGATTGTCAAGGGCGGCCTGAATTGACGAAGTTATGAGAATGGGAGACTTGTTCTTCTCTCTTTCCAACATTTGCAAAAGCTCCGTCGTAAAGCCGAAATTCCCGTTCATAAATTCGCTATCGTCCTTGGGGCGATTTACGCCCGCAAAATGCAACACAAACCCGCAGTCTTTTACCGCATTTGAAAGAATTTCCTTGGGAGAGTCTATATCAAACTCCGTTATGTTTTCATAACCGGAATTTTTAAGGCGCAAAACCACATTGCGCCCGATAAAGCCTTTTGCGCCCGTAACTAAAATTTTCATTTGCCGTTTAAACGCTTCCAAGATTTCAATTCTTCCTGAATATAGGAAAGCTCCAAAAGCTTTTGCTTTACGCCTTCAACATCAAGCTGCAGCGTGTTGTCTGACGTATAGGCGTCGATGTCCAAAACTTTGTTGTCGCCCTCGGAAAAATATTTGTCGTAATTCAAAGATCGGACATCCGCAGGAACCCTGTAAAAGCCACCCATGTCTTCAGCCTTTATGAATTCCTCTTTCGTAAGCAAAGTTTCGCTCATCTTTTCACCATGCCTTATGCCGATTACCTTGATTTCAGGCTTTACATCGAAAAGCTCGCAAACAGCCGACGCCAAATCCGCTATGGTGCAAGCAGGCGCTTTCTGAACCATTATGTCTCCCGAATTGGCGTGTTCGAAGGCAAACTCGACAAGCTCGACAGCCTCTTCAAGACTCATTATATAGCGGGTCATAAGAGGATTTGTTATTGTTATGGGATTGCCCGACTTTATCTGGTCGATGAAAAGCGGAATTACAGAGCCTCTGGAGCACATTACATTTCCGTAGCGGGTTCCGGAAATAATCGTTTTCGTTGTTGTTCGAGATTTTGCGATGAACACTTTTTCCATCATCGCCTTGGACATACCCATTGCGTTTACGGGATACGCCGCCTTGTCGGTTGAAAGGCAAATTACTTTTTGGACGCCATTTTCAATTGCGGCGTCAAGCACGTTTTCAGTACCCATTACGTTTGTCTTGACAGCCTCCATCGGAAAAAATTCGCAGGATGGAACTTGTTTTAACGCGGCCGCCTGAAATACATAATCGACACCATACAGAGCATTTTTTATACTCGAATAATCTCTGACATCGCCAATAAAAAACTTAATTTTGTCGGACTTGTAAAACTTTCGCATGTCATCCTGCTTTTTTTCATCGCGAGAAAATATGCGTATTTCCGATATGTCAGAATTTAAAAATTTTTTCAAAACCGCATTGCCAAAAGAGCCTGTACCGCCCGTTATAAGCAAAATTTTGTCTTTAAAGATACTCATAGTCAATATTTATAAAGATATTTATGCTATCTTTAAACATTCAAGTCAAACATTAAAAGACGGGATTTTAACGGGCATCGAACCTTTGAAAACGCTCAAAACACTCAAATCCACAATCGCGGAAGACGACGCCAAATCGTAAACGCTAAAATCCAAGCTTTCCCCGCGCGACAAAGAGTAAACCAAGTGCCAATCCATAAGATAGTCCATATTAAAGAAAGCGTTATTTTTCATGGCATCCCCCATCGAAAGCCTTACAAAGTCGGGAGTGTATTTCTCGATTAGAGAAAGAGTTTCGCCATCAGAAAGAAAGTCGCAACCCTTTGCAATTTTACCGGGGAGAGGATATTTTTGAAAAAAGTAGTTTTCCGCGCTCAAAACAAATTTTCGATCGTAAGGGCGGGGGCTTGACACATCATGCTGAAGCACAATGGTTTTTGCCTTTTTAGTTTTTATGACGGATGTATTTATGTTTCCGCGAAAATCTCCCCCTTTTAATGCATAAAAACTATCAGAAAGCGAAAGTTTTTGAGCAGCATTCTTCATAGAAAAATCTCCGCTTGAAACGCTTACCAGAAAATCAAAAGAGTCTCCCCTGTTGATTTTTAATGGAATCATAAGAGGCACAATAGCGTGTTGCGGATACAAATTGCCGCTTCTGAAATTTTCAACCCATCGCCATTTTGCATTTTCCTTATTTAAAACATAGCTTAAAATTTCGTGGATATACGCACCCTCCACATGGAAAATCTCCCCCAATACTCCATTTTTTGCCATATTTGAAACCGCCAGCTCAAAAAAATCGTAAGCACAATTTGAAAGCTGAAAACAATGACGCTTTGTATGTTCGGCAATATTTGCTAATTCTACGCACTCCGCAATGGTAAACGCTGCGGGAATTTCCACCGCAGCATGTTTGCCGCACTGCATTGCGTAAGACGCCATTTTTGAGTGTTCCCGCCACGGAGTGGCAATGTAAACCAAATCAATGTCTTTGTCTTCGCATAATTTTCGCCAAGAATTCCCGCCTATGTATGTTTTGATATTCTTGTTGCACAGCGAAGAAAGATCTTCCAGGGATTTAAAAACTTTCCGCCCGTCCAAATCGCAAAGGGCGGCAATTCTCGCATTTGGGATTTTCCCCGCTCTCAAAACCGCTTTCGCTCCTCTAAACCCGACGCCTATAAATCCTATGCGAACTTCGTCCAAAGGCTTTGCCCTAAAATCGGTCATGTCAAAAGTCTGTTTTCTTTCAAAAGCAGACTTCAATTCGCATTCAATGCGTTCTATTTCTTTTTCGACAATCATTCGCGCTCCTTGTCGAGAGGTTTTTCATTGGGCACGCAGTTTACGCCTTCGCAGCGCAGGACTTTTTTTAGCGTTAAAACCGCGATTTTCAAATCCGACAAAAACGAAACGTTTTTCACATATTTTACGTCGAAAGCAAGTTTTTCGTCCCACGATATGCAGTTTCTGCCGCTCACCTGCGCAAGCCCGCTTATGCCGGGTCGCACGCTGTGGCGCAATTTTTCCTCTTTTGTATAATGCGGCAAATACTGCGGCAAAAGGGGTCTTGGGCCTATAAACGACATCTCGCCTTTAAAAACATTCAAAAGCTGCGGAATTTCGTCAAGGCTCGTCTTTCGCAGGAACTTTCCAAGCGGAGTCAGGCGGGCTTCGTCGGGCAGAAGGTTTCCGAAAGAATCTTTGGCGTTATCCATTGTGCGGAACTTCATTATGTAAAAAATCTTTTCGTCCCTGCCGGGACGCGCCTGTTTAAATATGGCGGGGCTTCCCATTTTCAGGCGGATTAAAAGCCAAACTGCAAAAAACACGGGCAAGAGCAAAACTATCAAAACCGCGCTGAAAACGAAGTCAAAAAATCTCTTAAAAAAGTTTTTATACATTTTTATTTTTGGGCTTTTCCTAAAACATCTTCAATAATTTCGCAGGCTTTCTTCAAGTCGGCTTCGGAAATAGTCGGGTGCACAAGGAACATCAATGACGAGTTTTTCAGCAAATATGCGTTTGGAAGCTCCTCTTTCGGCTTCGTCCATCCTCTGCCTTCAAAAGCCTTTTCGGCTGAAACATTCCAGCAAGTTCCCGAAAAGCAGGGAACGCCGCGGGACGATATTTCGGCAATAATTCTGTCTCTGTCCCATCCGTCTTTTAAGTTTTCGGGGCGAACAAACGAGTAATATTTGTAAAAAGAATGGCGGACATCTTTCGGAACTTCAACAAGTCTTATGCAGGAAAATTTTGCGAGGGTTTCCGAATACGCATTTGCATTGCGGTTTCTAAGCCCGACCCAGTTCGGCAGTTTTTTATACGCTTCAACGCCGAGAGCCGCCTGCATTTCAGTCATTCTAAAATTCGTGCCGAAACTTTCAACAAGCCATTTAAACCCCGCCGATTTCGATTGGTCTGACACTGCGGAAAAACTCTTGCCGTGGTCTTTATACTCCCACATTTTGCGCCAAAGAGTTTCGCTGTTTGTAGTTACCGCACCGCCTTCGCCGCCTGTCGTTATTATTTTATCCTGGCAAAAGCTCCAAGCGGCAACATCCCCTATCGAGCCGACGGGCTTTCCCTTGTAAACTGCTCCGTGAGCCTGTGCGCAGTCTTCAATCAAAAACAAATTGTACTTTTTTGCAAGAGCCGAAAGAGAGTCCATGCCGCACGGGAACCCCGCATGGTGCACCGCGATTATGGCTTTTGTCTTTGAAGTTATACACTTTTCAACAGTTTCCGAAGTTATGTTTTGGCTGTTTAAATCGACGTCCGCCACCACAGGCGTTGCGCCCCTCATGACCGCGCAGCTTGCGCTTGCCACAAAAGTTCTGCAACTTGTTATTACTTCGTCGCCCTCGCCCACTCCGCACGCAAACAAGGCAAGCTCCAGCGCAACAGAGCCGTTTGCGAGTGCTATTGCGTATTTTGCGTTGGTCGCGGCCGAAAGGCTTTCCTCAAATTCGGAATTTTTTGCGCCCGTCCAGCGGTTGACCCTGCCGGAGCGCAACACTTCGCCTACGACTTTGATGTCGCCGCCGTCAAAAAACGGCCAATTCGCAAAACTTTCCAACATACCAAAAACTAAAAAGACATATTGCAAAAAACACAACAAAAAAGAGGCGCGCAAGTTTTTGCAAGCCCCTCCATCTAAAAGCTATCCCAACCGCTATTTTAACGCTTTTTTGTTAAGAATTACGGAATGGACTACAGAAACCACAATTATGCCGATGCTAAGCGTCGCCGCCACCGCCTCAGGGACTTCCTCGACCGCAGAGCGCATCATTACAAGAGCCAGCGCGCCGATTGCCCAATATGCGCCGTTTGTGATGTAGCGCATTTTTGAAAGGGTTTGCTTATCGACAAGAACAAGCGTAAGCGAGCGAACAAACATCGCCCCGACGCCAAGCCCGACTATAATAACCACAATATCCTTCGTAAAGGCAAACGCGCCAAGAACACCGTCAAGCGAGAAAGACGCGTCTATAAGCTCCAAATACATAAACATCGCAAAACCCGCAGTGCCCGTGAGCTGAACCGCGCCTTCTCCGACATGCTTCGATTCCAAGTAATGCGAAAGCGAATCTATCGCCAAAAACAGCACTATTCCCACAAAGCCCGACAATGCGCAAACTTTGCGCTCGTGTTCGGGCAGAAAATAAATCAAAACACCCAAAACAACAAGCGCGATAACCTCATTTACAAACTTCACTCTGGCAAGACGCACCAAAGACTTTTCAATGGGAGAAATCCAATGGTCCTTTTTGTTTTTGTCGATAAAGAACTTTAAAAACAGCATAAGCAAAAACATTCCGCCGAAAGTTACGATTGCGGCGTGCGTCTCGTGCAAATGCCTTACATACTCGTCAGGGTTTGCAAATGCAATTTTTATTACTTCAACAAGCGAAATATGCGCAAATATCGCGACTATCAAAACAGGGAACAAAAATCTCATTCCGAAAACCGCGATGAATATGCCCCACGTCAAAAACCGCCTGCGCCAAACCTTGCTCATCTTTTCGAGCTTGTGCGCATTCACCACTGCGTTGTCAAACGAGATTGCGACTTCCAAAAGGGAAATCGCAAATGTCGTAAGCATAAAGGCAACGCCCGACGCCCCCACGGATTCGCCCCTCCAAAATGCAAGGCAAAGCCCGATTATCACGCAAAAAATAGAACCTCTGAAATTTTTTAGCATTTTTATTTACGTTTTGATTTTAAAATAAAAAAGGAAAATTCATTTTGCGCTTTTTGCAAACAGTAAATTAAATTTTTGAAAACCAGAGAATTTTCTTTACGGCGGCGCAATAATAATTAAATTTCAATCCATGAAAAAAATTTTCAAACACTGTTTTATATTTTTAACAATATTTATTGCAATTCTCTCGGCAGGCGCGGCTGAAAAAATAAGGGTCGCCTGCATAGGCGACAGCATTACCGCGGGGGCGTGCGTGAATGGACACGAAAATTTCTATCCGTCAAAACTCCAACAAAAGCTTGGAGACGGCTATGAAGTCCGCAATTTCGGAGTAAGCGGAAGAACAATGCTAAGCAAGGGCGACAATCCCTACATAAAAGAAAGGGCATGGACAGAAGCCCAAAAATTCAACCCGAACATTGTGATAATAAAGCTCGGGACAAACGACACAAAACCGCAGAACATGCGCCACTTTGCAGAATTTGAAAGCGACATGAAAAGCATGGTTGAAACCTTGCAGTCGCTGCCATCAAAGCCTGAAATCTATCTATCCTATCCCGTGTGCGTTACGAGAATGTGCTGGGGGATAAACGATCCGTCGCTATTTTTAAAGGTAATTCCCGCCATCGACAAAATCGCGAAAGAAAAAAACTTGGAAATTATAGATTTCTACAATCCGACTTTCGCGCGTTTTGAAATTTACGCGGAAGGCGTGCACCCCAACAACTTCGGGGCGGATTTGCTTGCCGAAATCGCCGCGAGAAAAATCTTGAAAAATACTCCGCTTACTCCCGCAAAACGCGCATTTATGGGGCAGGCGGAGCTATGGAACGGCTTTTTGCTCCATAACGGAATATTCTCAGACGGTGTAATTTCAAAAAACATGATTATAGTAGAGCCGAAACTCGCGGCTCCGTCAAAACCTTGGATTTTGCGCCCCGCATTCTTCGGGCATGAGCCGCAGGCGGACTTGGCTTTGCTAAAATCAGGCTACCATGTAGCATATCTCGATGTCACAAACGAGTGGGGAACTCCCGAATTTGTGGAATTTGGCAAAACATTTTTCGACTACATGACGCAAGTTTACGGACTTTCCAAAAAAGTAAACCTCGAAGGTTTGAGCAGGGGCGGTTTTTACTCCCTCAGGTTTGCCCAAACCTATCCCGAATGCGTCGCCTCCATCTATTTGGACGCCCCGCTTTGCAATCCGCTATCGCTTGCAAAATCATCAGACGCAAATTTGACAAAGGATGTTTTAAAGAAATGGAACGCCACGGAAGAAAACTTTGAGAAAATAATCACCCCCTTCCTCCCGTCCAAAAATCTCGCGGGGCTTGCAAAGAACAAAGTCTCGATTTTAAGCGTTTGCGGAGACGCCGACACCGTTGTGCCTCTCGAAGAAAATTCGGCGGAAATTGAAAGGGAATACAAAAAACTCGGCGGAAACTTCAAATCCATCATAAAAAAAGGCGTAAACCACCATCCGCACTCATTGAAAGACCCAACGCCCATTGTGGACTTCATAACCCAAAACGAACCGAACTACGACAAGGAAAAATATTTGCAAAGCCTGTCGAACTTCAAAGAAAAACCGTTAGTAAGCTTCGACTTTTCAAAGTATTTGAATTTGCGCGGAACGCTCGACAATTCAAGGCTGAAATTTGAAAGCGGCAACGCCACTGTCGCATTTTTGGGAGGCTCGATAACAGAAATGAACGGCTGGCGCAACTTCGTGCAGGAAGAACTTAAAAGACGCTACCCCGCAACAAAATTCACATTTATCGACGCAGGCATTGCCTCAACAGGCTCGACGCCCCACGCTTTCCGCCTTGAAAACGATGTTTTAAAAATCGCAAAGCCCGACCTGCTCTTCTTTGAAGCCTCGGTAAACGACCACACAAACGGCTTTTCAAAAGACGAACAAATAAAGGGCGTTGAAGGGGTAATTGCGCACGCGCTTAAAGCAAACCCAAATATGGACATAGTGTATCTCCACTTCATCTATGAACCCACGCGCGACGAGGCAATGCTTGGCATTGAGCCGGAAGTTTACAAAAATCAGGAAGAAGTCTGCAAACGCTACAACATTCCGTCCATCAACTTAATAGGCGCAATTTGCGACGCCATGAAGCAAAATCTCTTAAATTGGCATGAATTCGGAGGAACGCACCCCGCTCAATTAGGGCATAAATACTACGAAAAAGCAATTTTCCAGCTTTTCGACAAGCTTCAAAGCCGCTCAAAAAACATAAAGCCACACAAAATGCCAAAGTCAAAAATCGACAAATTCTCATACACAAAAGGCAGATTTATCGACATTAAAAACGCAAAAATCAAAAGCGGCTTTGAATTTTCAGAAAACTGGCAGCCGACAATGAAATCGGGAACGCGCAAGGGATTTGTAAACGTGCCGATGCTTTCAGCAAGCCAACCAAATGCGGAGCTTGAACTAAAATTCAAAGGGACTGCAATAGGCATATTCTGCGCGACAGGTCCCGATGCGGGCGTAATCGAATACTCGATAGACGGCGGCAAGTTTAAAAAGCTCGATACCTGCACAAATTGGAGCCCGCACCTCTATATTCCGTGGGTGTTTATGCTTGAAAAGGAATTGCCCGACAAAAACCACACGCTCGTTTTGAAAATTTCGGAAGACAAAAACCAAAGGAGCAAGGGCAACGCCGTGCACATCAGAAATTTCGTGGCAAATTAAAAATTGCCGCAAACAAAAAACCGAAGGAAATCCTTCGGTTTTTTTTGCGTTTATTCAACTGTGACGCTCTTTGCAAGATTGCGGGGCTTGTCAACATCGCAACCGCGCTCAACCGCAATGTAATAAGCGAGAAGCTGAATGGGTATTGTGTCGATAATCGTCCTTACAGCGTCGTGCGCTTTCGGGATTGCGATAACATCGTCAGCCAAGCCGCTTTCAATTTCGTCGGGAGAATCGGTTATGAGAATAACGGGGCCTTTGCGCGCTCCGATTTCTTTCGCGTTTGATATGACCTTTTGGAAAATTTCTCCCTGGTTTGCAAATATCACTGCGGGACATTCGGGGCATACAAGCGCGATTGGACCGTGCTTCATTTCAGCCGCAGGATAGCCCTCCGCGTGTATATATGAAATTTCCTTTAATTTAAGCGCGCCTTCAAGGGCTATCGGATACTCTTCAAGCCTGCCCAAGAACAGAAAATCAGGGAATTTGGAATATTTTTTCGCGATTTTCCTGACGACATCAGCCTGCTTTAAAGTCTCGTCTATCAAATCAGGGAGAGCCTTGATTGCGGAAACAATTTCCTTGCCATCGGCGAATGACAAGTCTCGCATTCTGCCCAAATAAAGCGCAACCAAAAGCATTATGATAATTTGAGAAGTAAACGCCTTTGTGGACGCCACGCCGATTTCCTTGCCCGAATACTGGTACAAGCCGCCGTCGCTTTCGCGCGCAATAGTGGAACCTACCACGTTTGTTATCGCAAGCGTCTTAAAACCCTTGCGCTTAGATTCGCGCAACGCCTCGAGAGTGTCGATTGTCTCGCCGCTTTGGCTTATCACAAATACCAAAGTGTTTTTGTCAAGCGGGGGATTGCGGTATCTGAATTCGCTCGCGTACTCGACTTCAACTGGAATGCGCGCGTAGCGTTCTATAAGATACTCGGCGACAAGGCACGCATGCCACGCCGTGCCGCAGGCGCAGAGCAAAATCCTGTCGATGCTCCGCAGCTCGTTTGCGGTGATGTTAAGCCCGTTTAAAACTGCCGTGGACTGGTCGTCGGAAAGCCTGCCGCGAATGGCGTTTTCTATTGCCTTGCGCTGCTCGAAAATCTCCTTTTCCATGAAGTGCTTGTATGAGCCAAGCTCGGCGGTTTCCATTTCCCAGTCGATTTCTTTTATTACGCATTCAACCTGCTGCTTGCCGATGGTGAGAATGTCGCAATCGTCTTTCGTTATGCTCGCGACTTGCCCGTCTTCCAAATAGATGACATTTTTTGCCCTGCCCGAAAAGCCCGACACGTCGCTTGCAATGAAATGTTCGCCGTTGCCTATTCCTATAATCAATGGAGAGCCTTTTCTCGCCGCAATGATTTCATTCGGGAAAAGCGGAGATATGACGGCAATGCCGTATGTTCCCTCCACATGCAACAATGCCTTGCGCACCGCCTCCAAAAACCTGTCTTCGTTGTAGTCTTTCGTGCGCTCGTCAAAATGGTAGGCGATGAGGTTTACGAGAGCCTCGGAGTCCGTTTCCGATTTGAAGGTATAGCCCTTGGAAATCAAAAACGAGCGCATATTTTCGTAATTTTCGATAATTCCGTTATGGACCATTATAAACCTGCCGCAACTTGAAATATGCGGATGCGCATTGGTGTCGGTTACGCCCCCGTGCGTAGCCCAGCGCGTATGCCCTATGCCCACATGAGCCGAAAAATGATCCGCCTCGACCTCGGAAGCCACAACCGAAACGCGGCCTTTCCTTTTGCGTATGTCCAACTCTTTTTTGCCGTTTATCATCGCGACGCCTGCGGAGTCATAGCCGCGATATTCCATTCGTTTAAGCCCGTCTATCAAAATAGGGGCAACTTCTCTCTTTCCTATATAGCCAATAATGCCGCACATAAAACTGCAATTAAAATTAAAATACGAAATTAGCTGAAAACTAAAAAATTACAACAATAAAAACTACTGCGCCACCTGCCTGCCCTTAAAGTATTCGGCAAACATTTCCCTCATTATGGGACCCGCCGTCGCCCCGCCGCTTGCGTCCCCGGGCTCTTCGCCCTCCACTATGACTGCCGCCGCTATTTCAGGATTTTCAACGGGAGCAAAAGCTATCATCCAAGCCAATGTCAGCTTGCGCCCCTTTACCATGACCTGCGCGGTTCCCGATTTTGCGGCAATTTTAACCCCATCGATCGCCGCGCGGCGGCATGTTCCGCGTTCAACCGCATTTACCATTCCCTCTATAACTGCGTCATATCCCGATTTCGGAATGTCCAATTTTTTCGCGCCGTGGTACTTCATGTCGGTCTTTCGCGTCGTATCGTGCAAAATCGACGGTTTTGTGCGCGTTTCCCCCCTTGCAAGGCTTGCGGCAAAACACGCCATTTGAAGCGGAGTCTGTCGCAAATCCCCCTGCCCTATGGATACGTTTGCAGTGTCCCCCTTGCTCCATCCGCTCCCCTGCTTTCGCTTAAATTCGGGAGTAGGAACAATGGTAAGGCGCGTGGACTCCTCGTGAAGCTCTATACCTGTCGGGGAATCAAGCCCCATTTCCTTCGCGGTTTTAGCGATTGAGTCAATGCCCATTTTTTGCCCGTGTTCGTAAAAGAAGACATTGCAACTCTTTTCTATCGCCTGCTGCAAATTAACCTCGCCGTGCCCGTAACGGTTGTGGCACGGGAACTTGCGCGAACCCACTTGATAATACCCGTCGCAATAGCTAACCGTGTCGGGACCGATGACCCCGCTTTTTATGCCCGCAAGCGCGGTTATTATCTTAAAAGTGGAACCCGGAGGATACAGTCCCTGCGTCGCCCTGTTCAGCCACGCGCCCCTGTCGCGAATGTCGTTATAAATCGCATGCGTCATTGTCGGGAAAAACGTGTTGGGATCGTAGCTCGGACGGCTTACCATCGCCAAAATCTCCCCCGTCTTAACGTCGAGCGCGACTGCCGCCCCCTTGCGGTTGGGGAAGGCGTCCTCTATCGCGCCCTGAAGCTCCATGTCGAGAGAAACCTGCATGCTTCCGCCCTTGCGCGGAGGCTTTGATTCTATCTTTTCAAACGTAAAGCCGTTGTGGTCAACAACCCAGATTTCAGCCCCGGTCTCGCCCGCAAGCCTGTCTTCAAATGCTTTCTCAACGCCGGACTTGCCGATTTTCCCAAGAAACGAAAACGTGCGTAAATCGTCCCCGGGTATGTCGGGATCGACCTGCTCGATTTCGGGGCGGATATATCCCACTGCGTGCGCCGCCCTGTCCGCGTAAGGATAATAGCGGTAAGTATCGGTATAAATCTGCACTGCCGAATTATCAACTCTGAGCTTTTCGGCAAGAATTGCGTGCTGGGATATGCTTAAATTTTTTACAAGCGGAAGGGGCATCAACTGTCTGCCCGAAAAATGCCTGTTAAAATCGGCGTCCAAAACAAAGTCTGTCTTCAAAATCGAATTTATTTCGTCGATGTAAGACTGCAAAACGTTTGTGCGGGCGGCGATTGCAAGCTTTGAATAATCGAAAGGCTCTTTATTTTGCTTGCGCAGTTTGTTAAGCCTCGCGTACTCTTTGCGGAAATCAAATCGGGCGTCGTTAAAATATACAACAGCGTCAAAAACGGGGCGGTTTCCGACAATCAGCCTTCCGTTTCTGTCGTAAATATCACCCCTTGCCCCGGGTTGAATAATTCTGCGCTGGGTCTGCAACATTCCCTTTTTGTGGTAGTAGCCGTACATGAAAATCTGGCGGTACGCCAAGGCTCCGAGCAATATAATGAACATCGCCCCGAATATGTAATAAAGGACATACAACCTCTCGTTGCGCTTTGCGTCCGACTCGAATTTCTTTTCAGCCATAAACTAACTAAGCGTTATCCCCCACATTTAAAGAAACTCCCAAAAGATAGGCGACGGATTTGTTTAAATTTACGACGTAGGCAGAAAAAAGAGCCGCAACCAAAGACGAGAACACGGCGTCGAAAACAACGCGCAAGAAGTACGCCCAAGCCCCCGAAACCCCTATCGGAAAGATGAACAAAACCGACAATAAGTACATCGACATGTTTACCGACCAAGTAAGCCACGTAATGCCGAAAGAATCGAGACTCCTGAACTTCGCCCTCAACCCGTACACGACAAAAGACGCCGCGGCAAACAATGCGGGAGTCAGCGCATTGTCAAGCGGAGTTTGGGCTTCAAACAAAAACCCGAAGAAAACCGCCATAAACATCGCCTGCCAAAATTTCAAAAACAGAGAGCTTGAAACTATCAAAAACGCAGGAATATATATGTATGCGCCGACCACGGAAAGGATGTCCCCCAAAATTCCCATGAGGAAAAAAAGCGCGGAATTTACCCCGAACACTATGAAAAAACGCGCGTCCATATCCTTGAAAAGCGTCATTTTTTCTGCTCCGCCTCGATTGGCACCAAAACCAAAACTTCGTTCAACGTTGAAAGATCCGTGCTTAGGACAACCCTTCCCGTCTTAAATATGCCGTCATAGTTCAAAGTCAGGTTTGAAACCGTCCCGATTGGCAATCCCTCGGGGAAAACTCCGGCAATCGAAGAAGCCACAAGCTTGCGCGGCTTTGAAGCGGAAGCCGTCATGTCGGCGTAAACATCAACCACTTCTCCGCATCCCTCCCCGAAGGAAACCTGCCCGACCCCTTGATAAATCACGGGTCTGTCGTCCCCTTCGAAAACCGCCGCCATTCTGAAATTTCTGCTCGAAACAAGCTCAACCACGCTCGTGAAAAGCCCGACTTCCTTAATTCTGCCAACAACTCCGCCGCCGTAAATGACAGCGCACCCCTCTTTTATGCCGTCAATCGAGCCTTTGCGGATTACAAGCTGCTGCCACCAGGCATTCAAGTCGCGACGGGCAACGCGCGCAACATGCTGCTTGTACATGCCGGCAGGAGGGATTGAAAAAATGTCTTCGTAGCGTTTTATACGCGAACGCAGAGTTTCGTTTTCCAACACCCTCAGCTCCAAGGCGGCGTTAAGACGCGCCAAGTCCCTGCCCGCCTCTATCAAATCGCGCTTGGAATGCGAAGAGAGCGACCAGTACTTTTGCAAGTCGCGCAAATGCGACGGCAAAATGTCGAACGGGGCGCGAAATTCCCCGAACATGTCCGAAACGAAATTTTTGACGCCCGATGGCACAATCAAACACAACACCAATATCGCAATGAAAACTCCGATATTAAGCCGCGCCGTGTTCTTGTTAGAAGATGCCAATGCCCCTCCTAAAATCAGGAGTTCTCGTTAGCCCACCATGAAAGGTCGTTTAGAACTTCCCCCGTGCCGTTAGCCACGGCGTTCAAAGGCTCATCGGCGGCAAAGCACGGAATTAAAGTGCGATCGGTAATTCTCAAATTCAAATTTCTTATCAAAGAGCCTCCGCCCGCCAATACTATGCCCTTGTCAACCAAGTCCGCGCTTAATTCAGGCGGGCAATGTTCCAAGGCTTCGCTTATGACGTCGGTGATTTTGTTGAAAGTTTCGTCTAACGCTTCGCGGATTTCCTGCGAAGTTATTTGCAATGTTTTTGGAAGCCCCGCAACGCAGTCGCGACCTTTCACTTCCATCGACAATTCTTTTTCGAGAGGGAATGCGGAGCCGATTTTAATCTTTATTTCTTCCGCCATCCTGACGCCAATCATCAGGTTATAGGCGCGCTTCATGTATTGGATAATCTCGTCGTCTATTTTATCGCCACCAACTCTCACGCTCTTTGCAAACACAACGCCCGCCAAGGATATGATGGCTACTTCCGTGGTGCCGCCGCCAATGTCAACAATCATTGAAGCGGTAGGCTCCCAAACGGGAAGTCCAACGCCGATTGCCGCCGCGAGAGGCTCGTCCAAAAGGTAAACCAAACGCGCCCCCGCCCTTATTGCCGATTCTTTTACAGCCCTGCGCTCGACTTCGGTAATTCCCGAAGGCACTGCCACCACAACGCGCGGAGCGGTAAATTTAAGATGGGTGTTTGCCTTGTTTATGAAATAGCGCAACATTGCTTCGGTAATCTCGAAATCGGCAATTACGCCGTCTTTCATCGGGCGCAGAGCCGTGATGTTGCCGGGGGTTCTGCCAAGCATTCTCTTCGCCTTTTCACCGACAGCCAAAACCTTTTTGGAATTATTGTAAACCGCGACAACGCTCGGTTCGCTCAATATCACGCCCCTGTCTTTTGCATATACCAAAGTGTTCGCCGTCCCCAAGTCGATACCTATGTCGTTTGACAACAATCCCTGAATGAAGCCTGCCATTTTTTGTCTTTCTGCTTTCTAAAAAAAAATTTACTTTGCTAATTTGTGAAACAATAATCTTTATAAATTGTCGATTTGTCAATATAGTATAAACGTTAAATTTTACAAATGAGAACTTTTTTATTTTTTATATTGTCGATTGCAAGCTGCCTTGCGTCAACCGTGAATTTAAGCCTGAAAACGGAAGCTCAAAAAATTGCTCCGAACGAAGAATTTACGGTTTTGGCAAGCTTTGAAATTCCACAAGGCGCGTATATCTACGGCAAAAGCTCCGGAGAAACGGGACTGCCCACCAAGCTCGAATGGATGCTGCCGCAGGGTTTTGAAAAAATATCCGAAGACTGGCAAAAACCCGAAGAAAAGATTGAAGAAGGCTTGAAAGCCCTTATTTACAAAGGAAATATGCAAGTCTTGGCAAAATTCAAAGCGGGCAAAGACTTCTCAAAGCCGCAAGAAATTGCCTTGAAAGCCTCATGGCTTAAATGCTCCAACATGTGCATGCCCGAATCAAAAACGGCGAAAATTCTGTTAGAACCCGACTCAAGCTCCTCAAATGCCTTGGCATTCACAATGCTTGGCGCGTTTCTGGGAGGGATTATCCTAAACCTTATGCCCTGCGTCTTTCCCGTAATCGGGCTTAAAATCCTCTCTTTTGCAAAAGACGCCCAAAAAACGAGAAAGACAGCACTCATTAACGCCGCCTTTTACAGCGTCGGGATAATTATAAGCTTCTGCGCCCTCGCGGGAATTTTGACATGGCTTAAAAGCCTCGGCAATTCGCTCGGATGGGGTTTCCAGCTTCAAGAGCCCCTTTTCGTGGCGTTTTTGATTTTGCTTTTCTTCGCAATGGGGCTTGCATTCGCGGGCGTATTTGAGCTTGGCGCAAGCTTGTCTTCCCTGGGAAACCTCACAAGCCAAAAAGACGGCAAGGGCGCGGCGTTCTTTTCGGGCGTCCTCGCAGTCTTGGTGGCAAGCCCCTGCACTGCCCCTTTCATGGGTTCAGCCCTCGGAGTCGCCCTCGCCTCCAATGCCTCGATGGCGGCAACTTTTTCGATTTTCATGTCGATAGGATTGGGCATGGCGTTCCCGTATGTTTTGCTATCCGCGGTTCCCCGGCTTGCAAGGCGCATTCCGAAACCGGGCGCATGGATGGAAACTTTCAAACAATTTTTGGCTTTCCCGCTATTTGCAACGGCGATATGGCTTGTCTGGGTGTTTTTGAAAGAAAGAAACGCCGACGCTTTGATGCAGATGCTCTTTTCAGCCCTCATTCTTGCGTTTGCACTTTGGATTTTCGGAAAGTATTCTCCGCCTGTAAATTCGCGGAAAAAAAGAATGTTTGCATTTGCAAGCCTCGCCATTTTGGGAGCCGTTTCAGTCGCTCTGGCGGTCAAAAGCGCGACTTTCAAGCTTCCCGAAACTTTGGCTGCGCAAAACCACTCGATAGAAAGCCAAATAGAAGAGCTGCGCAAATCGGGAAAAATCGTCTATGCAGATTTCACGGCTTCGTGGTGCATTACCTGCATTGCGAACAAGAAAGCGGTTTTGCACACAAAGAAAATAGAAGATTTTTTCAAGGAAAACAACGTCGCTCTTCTTACTTTTGACTGGACAAACAAAAACGCGCAAATCGGGGAGTTTTTAAAAAAATTCGGACGCTCCGGAGTGCCGTTTAACATTGTTTATTCGGCAGACTTAAAAAAAGAGCCAGTCATTCTTCCCGAAATTTTAACGCCGAATGCGGTGATTGATGCGATTGACAAAGCAAAGAATTAGTGTAAAGTGCGCAGTATATTTATGGAAATCGAAAAATTGCACTTTTTGACACCGATTTCGGCAAAAAAAATAGCCGAAGAGTTTTCAACACCATGCTATGTTTATAGCGAAAAAGCCCTTATGGAACAAGCGCGCAAAGTGCTTGCCTTCCCAAACGCCTTCGGGCTTACCCCCCGATACGCGATGAAGGCTTCGTCAAACGCAAACATCTTGAAGCTCTTCAACAAGCTCGGAGTGCATTTCGACGCATCAAGTTCGTATGAAGTCCGCAGAGCGATAAAGGCGGGCATTGAGCCAAGCCATATTTCGCTTTCAAGCCAGCAAATGCCAAGCGACATCGCTGATTTGGTTTCGCTCGGAATAAAATTCAACGCATGCTCCCTGCACCAGCTCGAAGAGTTCGGCAAAAACATACCAAACGGAGAACTCGGCGTAAGGATAAATCCCGGGCTTGGCTCAGGGGGGACAAACCGCACAAATGTTGGCGGGCCCGCTTCGTCGTTCGGGATTTGGCACGAATACATACCGCAAATTTTCGAAACTGCAAAAAAGTATGGGCTAAAAATCATAAGGATACACACGCACATAGGCTCAGGCTCAGACCCTCTCGTCTGGCAAAAAGTCGCAAAAATGAGCCTAGACACCGTGCGGAAGTTCCCCGACGTTAAAATCCTCAACATGGGCGGCGGCTTCAAGGTCGGCAGAATGTCTTACGAAAAAAGCACCGACTTGCAAGTTGTAGGCGCGCCCGTCGCGGAGCTTGTTAAGGAATTTTTCAAGGAAACGGGCAGAAAACTGCATTTTGAAATAGAGCCCGGAACATTCCTGCTTGCAAACTGCGCCTGTTTGCTTGCGACAATCCAAGATATTTGTGATACGGGCGAAAACGGATATTCTTTCCTAAAACTCGATTCGGGAATGACGGAAATTCTGCGCCCCTCTCTTTACGGCGCGCAACACCCGATTATAACGATACCCCAAAACCCGACAGGCAAAACAAAGGAATACATTGTTTCGGGACACTGCTGCGAAAGCGGAGACATCTTAACCCCCGCAAACGCCGCCCCCGAAGCCCTCGCGCCGCGCATTCTCGAAGAAGCAAAAATAGGCGATTTGTGCGTCATTGAGGGAGCGGGCGCATACTGCTCTTCCATGCCCGCCAAGAATTACAATTCCTACCCCGAAGCTCCCGAAGTGATGCTAAAAGAGGACGGCTCGGTAAAACTCATTCGCCGTCGCCAAACGCTCGAACAAATAATTCAAAACGAAGTTCAATGATATCTTCCGAAACAAAAATCAGGGTGCGCTTTGCGGAAACCGACGCCATGCGCGTTGCCTACCACGGCAACTACTTTGCGTGGTTTGAAGCCGCAAGAATTGAGATGCTCGATTCCATCGGTCTGCCTTACCGCGACTTGGACGCGCAAGGCTGCCACCTGCCCGTTTTGGAAGTGTGGGTAAAATACATCCGCTCCGCGCGTTTCGACGATGTTTTGACGATAAGAGCCTCCATAAAAGAGCGTCCGAGCGTCAAAATAAAAGTCGAATACGAAGTACTTTGCAACGGACAAAAGTTGTGCGAGGGATATTCGATGCACGCATTTGTAAATTCGCAGGGTTGCCCCATAAAGCCCCCATCGGATTTCATAAACAAAATGCGCCAATATTTTTAATTTCATGAAAAAGTTTTCCGCCATATTTTTTTATGTCGTTCTTGCGGCGGCAATGCTATTTTGCATTCCCGCCGCGCTTAATATGCGCGCAAAAAACGCCGAAAACAGAGCAGTCCACGCCGACGAGGGCGAGCAGACTTTCACGTTCGCAAAACTCCATCAAAATAACGACTACAAGTACAACCCCGAAGGACCGCACGGACCCGTGCTTTATTATTGGGCTGACATCATGCTCCCGAAAGAAAAAGCGCAAACTTTCGAGGTTCAGGACCTGCGCAAAACGCTTTATCCCGTTTTCCTTTTTACGCTGGCTTCCGTTTTCGCTTTCGGGCTTTTTTGCGGAAGAGAAAAAAATTCAAAAGGCAAGCGGTTGCAGATGTTTTCCACTGCGGCATTCTCGGCGGTGCTTATAATGTTTTCGTCGCTTTCGCTAATATATTCCACCTACTTCGTACAAGAGACGTTTTTTGCCCTCTTTTCGCTGTGGCTTGCAGGCTCTTTTTATTGGTTTTTAAAAAGCCGCTCCGCGATTTCTGCTATAGCTCTTGGCATAAGCATGGGGCTTTTGCAGTCAGCAAAGGAAACTTCAATCATAGTTTTGGCAAGCGCGTTTGCGGGATTTGCTCTCCTTTTGATTTCGCAAAACAAGGAGGAAAATTCAAAATTTATCGCCGATATAAAAAAAACGGGCTTTCCCAAATGCCTGTCGCTCGTTTTTTTGGTTTTTATTTGCGCGTTTGCAATCTATGCGCCGTTTTACTCGTCTTTTGGCGGCAACTGGCAGGGAATATCAGACGGAGTAAAAAGCTACGCCCACTTCTTCCACAAGTCGGGGGCGGTTGCACACACAAAGGATTATTTCTATTACATAAAGCTGATGTCGGGGCAGACTTGCGAGGGTGTGCTCTTTGGCGAAACGGCAATATTCATACTTTCGATTTTGGGTACGATTATCGCATTTTTGAAAAACAATCCGTTTGTAAAATACCTTGCGGGATTTTCATGGGCGAATATTTTGATTTTAAGCTTTATCGGCTACAAGACGCCGTGGCTTCTGCTCTCGCCGATTGTTTCCGCTTCGATTGTCGCGGGATACGCAGTTTCGGTTCTTCTCTTTTTCAAGACGCCGAAAATTCCAATCTACGCAAATGCCGCAGTTAAAATTTTGATTGCCGCCATAATTGCCTGCCTTTTCAATCTGCAATACAAAGAAGCGCAAAACGCGGCGTTGAAATATGCAAGCGCGCCCCGCAATCCGTTTTTGTACGTCCATACCGTAAAAAATTCCGAACGCCTTGTAAGGCGCGTTAAGGAATGCTCAAAAGCGGCAAAATCGCTCGAAGAGGAATTCAAGGTTTTGGTTCTTACAATGAACTCGCCCTGGCCCTTGCCATGGCAGTTAATAAGGGTTGACGGAGTGAAGTTTTCCCAAAACGAAGAAGACGCCAAAAATGCGGATAAATACTCCATGGTGATATTCGACGACGATTTTGAATACGCTTTCAAAAACAAATTTCCCGAAAGCGAATGGGTTGAGGAATATTTCGGGCTTCGCGAAAATCTGCTTCTTCACGTCTATTCAAAACGTAAAATTTTCGACAAGTCAATCGAGTAAAATTTATGTGGCGCAAAATCACAACAGCCATTTTTGCGGCGGGCATTTTAATAGCGGCGTTTTGCTTTGCATTTTTTGCCTTTCAAAAATCATTGGTTCTTTCCGCACTGAAATCGGCAAATGAAAGCAACGATGTCGAAAAAGTTGAAATATCTTTTTTCAAAACCGAAATCGAGGGATTAAAACTCGCACTGCCTAACGGATTTGATTTGAAAATAAACAAGATTTCGGCAAGCCATGACTTTATTTTAAAGTGCCTGCTTTTAAAAAATTTGGCGATTGAAAATCTGAAAATCGAAGGGGCAAACTTAACACAACAAGCTTTACAAGTGGAGATGGCATACCTCCCATCTGCCGCCGCAAGCGCAGAAGTTCAGCCTGCCTCTGCCCCATCTCAAAACCATCAAACATCAAAACAATCTGCGCCAATAAAAGAAGAGAAAGATAAAGTTTCAAAGCCAAGTTTCCTTTCAAACTTCGACATAAAAATAAAAAACCTTGAAGGAGATTTTAAGCTTAATTTAAATAACGGCGCAAAAATATCCGCAACTCTAAACTCCGAAAATTGCGCCCGAAACCTCGTCTTGCACGACCTGTTTAAACTCGCAAGCCTTGATTTACAGATGCCCATTGCGGCAACGCAGGGCGAAAGGCAAATAAACGCAAAATTGCGCATTCTCGCGCAAGGCTCGAAAAATAAATCAAACATTGCCCTTGCATTTTCAATCAGCGGAAAGGAAATTTTAAAATCGCAAATAAAAGCTTCCGATTTTTACGGAAAATTTGAAACGCAAACGCAAATATCCTTTGATTCGGACGACCTGAAAGCATTCTTTGACGATCTGCCACAATTTTCGGCAAAACTGCACGCAACCTCGAATTTCGATTCAAGCTTTAACAGCGCGGACTGCAAGGCGTCTTTCAGGGCGGACGCCCGAAACCTGCAAGAAATGTCGGTATATCTCGACGAAGTGAAAACCGCGTCGCTTGCGGGAGAGATTGAAATAAAGAAAGAGCATTCCTCTTTGGATGTCGGAAAATTAAACTTCGGGCTAAACATAAACGAAAGCAACGTCTGTTCCGTAAAAAGCGCGAAACGTTTTCTTTTGGATACGTCAAATCTTGAAAAAATCCCCGACGGCGAACTTTTCAGGTTTTGCCTCAACAAATTCGATTTAAGCCATCTTAACGCCTTTATAAAACAAAACGGTTTTGAAGCGTTTTCAGCCCCGATATCCGCGGAAATTTTAATCTCGAAAAATTCCGAAAACATAGAGGCAAAAAGCGAAAAACTAATCGGCATAAGGAATTTAACGCTGAAAAGAAACGGTGCGCCGCTCTTTAACGAAGCCTCGTTTAACCTGTTTTTATCGGCAATTACCGACTTCGGGAAATCGAAAATTTCGGCGCAGCTTACGCCCGCAAAAAGCCCGTCAAACTTCTCGTCCACAATCGAAACGTCTTTTGCAAAAGATTTTGAACGGGCGGATTTCGCATTTGAAGCCACGGGCAACCCGTCCTCCCTTTTTCCCCGAATAAAGGAATGCGGTGTTGAAAAAATCGAAGCTTCCGCCGCCGCGGCGATAAGCGGAAATTTGGCGCGCCTAAAAAAACTTTCAGTAAGCCTGCGCGGGAAAAACGGCGCGGACGTTTTGGAGGCAAACATAAAAAACGAAATCTGTTTAAATCTTTCAAGCGGCAAAGTTTCGTCAAAAGACGCGCAAATAAGCATGTCTTCGGCAGACTTGCCCCCTGAAATTTTAAAGGCGCTCTGCCCCGATGCCGACGCCGAAAAGATTTCCATGCTCGCGAACGTGAAAATTTTAAGCGCAGAAGACATTGAAGCAGATATTTCAGCCGAAGCGAAGAATTTAAGCGCAAAAAGCGAAAGCGGAGAAATCCTAAAAAACATAACCTTGCAAGCAAAATCAAACATTGCACTAAAAGGCGGCATTCTCGCTTTTGACATTCCGCAATTTAGAGCTTTGGAAAACGCAACCGGAATTTTGACAGGGAGCGCGAACGCCAAATTCGACGTAAACCGACCGTCGTTAATAAGCTTAAACGCGGACTTTTCGGCAAGCGTTCCAAAGCTTTTACAGCAGCCTATTCTAAAAAAGTTCGACAATGCCTCCAACGGAATGCTGGAAGTCAAACTAAATGCCCGAAGCGCAGATGAATTAAATGCCGACATAACTCTCTCAAACCTGTCTGTGCGCGGCTCTCCCGATTTAATCGAAAAAGCGGAGCTTAAAAGCGTTTTGAAGTTCGGCAAAAATTGCTTGAAAAATCTAAGCTCCAATCTAAGGATTGCCACGACAAAAGGTGAATCGCTTGCAAGCGCAAACACGTCATTTGGAGAAAAATTCACCATGGACGCCTGCGCGCAAAAAATAATCCTCGAAGACTTGCAAACTCTTGCCGGCGCGTTTCAAAACAAACTGCAAGCGCAAAACGAAAAGGGCAAAACAAAATTGATGCGCCCGCGCGATGTTGAAAACGCAAAAGAGCTTCCTTCCGCGAAAGAAATCCGCTCAAAAATAAAGCATAATCTTCTTCCGCACGAAACCGATTTTTCAGACGGCGAAAAATTATCCGAAACTCCCTCCTTCCCTATTGAAAAAGTGGAAGTCAGCATAAAGGAGCTTCCGCAGGAAAGCGTTGAAGAATTGCGGGCGGCTTGGGATTTCGGAAAGGACGCGGAAATAAAAATATCGGCGCAAAAAATTTTAAGCGGCGGAAAACCTCTGTTTGAAAACCTGAAAGCTGAAATTTCCGCAGACAAAACCTCGCTTAAAGTCGGCAACGCAACTGCCCTGTTTTACGGCGCACAAAGCAGCCTGTCATGCAGTGTTTTCTTTGCGCAAAACGGCGTTTATGAATTAAAAGACTCAAATATTAAAATCGAAAATTTGGAAATTCAAAAGCTCTTAAAAAGAAACGGCGAAGGTTTTTCTTTCATCGAGGGGGCGTTTGACATCGAGGCGGATTTTTTTGCAATCTCAAAAGATTTGGGCAATCTGCCGCGCATAATGCAATTTAACGCAAGCGCGAAAACAAAAGGCGGAACAATGCATCTCTTGGACAGGACTTCCGAAATTTGGGAAGCGGCAAGCATAGGCGCGGGGCTTTTAAAGATAGGCGGCACAATCTTCGGCGGAAAAGTCCGCGAAATCGGAGACATGACAGACCTGATGGAGCTTCTCGCATCCATCGAATTTTCAGAAACCGAACTTAACATAAAAAGGGGCACGGACTTGAACATCGAGCTTCTCCCCGCAAAAGTAAAGGCGCAAAACGCATTGATTTCAATGCGCGGCTCCCTAAGCTACATGGAAAGGGAAAGCTTTGACAACATGCCGATTTTCATGCCAATCAAGCTTGACGCGACAGGCGGCGCGCTCGCGCTCGCGCTTCAAAAATTGGGATTTGAAAAGACGCCTGAAAACATCATATCGGGGCCCGAATTTCAAATTTCAGGCACTTTATCAAAAACAAAAAATAATTTGAGGGAAATACTTTCAAAATCAGCGCGCTCCATTTTCAAGATTAAAAACTAAAAACAAATTTGATTTTTTCGCGCAACGGCGCAAAATCAAAACAACATTGGATTTTCAAAATGAAGAAAAAAACCGTCAAAAACATTCTCGAAAAAAAAGGTACTGAAAAAATCGCCGTCATAACCGCGTATGACGCCATATTTGCGCGGCTTGCAGACAAGGCGGGCATAGACGCGATTTTAATAGGAGACTCGCTCGGCAACACTTTCATGGGCTTTGATTCCACCGTGCCCGTCACGATGGACGACATGCTCCACCACGTCAAAATGGTGGCGCGCGCAAAGCCGAATGCGCTGATAATCGCAGACGTTCCGTTTGCCGTTGCCCACAAGTGTTTTGACAGCCTCTTGGAAGACTGCGCAAATTTTTTGAGGGCGGGAGCCGACTGCGTAAAAATAGAAGGCGGCGCATTGCTTGCTGAAAAAATCAAAAAATTGGTAGATGCCGGCATTCCCGTCATGGGGCACATAGGGCTTATGCCGCAGCAAATATTAAAGCTCGGCTCTTACAAAACTTTCGGCAAAACGCAAGAAGAGCGCGAAATGCTGATTGAAGACGCAAAAAAACTCGAAGAAGCGGGAGCATTTTCATTTGTTATCGAAAAGACAGACCCCGAAACTGCAAGGGAAATAACAAACGCGGTGTCAATTCCAACCATCGGCATAGGAGCGGGAAACGGCTGCGACGGGCAGGTTTTGGTTTCGACCGACGTTTTGGGGCTTGGCGAGTGGATTCCGCCGTTTGCAAAAAAATACGCCGACCTTTCAGCCATCGTCTCCAAGGCTTTTGAAGAATACGCATCCGACGTAAAAAGCGGAAAATTCCCAAGCTGAAACCATGGACGAAAAGAAATACGTTGTAAAAAAATCCGACATTCACGGCAACGGCGTCTTTGCCGCTAAAAAGATAAAAAAAGGCGAGCAAATTTTAAAGTATTTGGGCGAGAAAATCACAAAAGAAGAATCGAACAGACGCGGGCTCGAACAGGAAGAGCGCGCAAAAACTTCGGGAGAAGGCTCCGTTTACATCTTCGAACTTGACGACGAATTCGACATCGACGGCAACTTTGAATATAACGATGCCCGCTTCATAAACCACGCCTGCCAAACTAATTGCGAAGCCGAAAATATTGATGGGGAAATAGTCTTTACCGCCACAAAAGACATAGCAGAAGGCGAGGAAATTTTATACAACTACGGCTACGCTCTCGAACACTTTATGCGCCACCCCTGCAAGTGCGGAAAACCGGGTTGCGTTGGCTACATTGTCGCGGTCGAAGACAGGGTTAAGCTAAAAAAAATACTTGCGAGAATGAAGAAAAAGAAATTCGCCTCGCACAAATAGCGCAAGCTATTTTCCGCCGTCTTTTAAAGTCTTCAGCGCGCAAAATGTCGCAAAAAACGAAACGAGCGTCGCAAGCATTGCAATCTCAAAAAATCCGACAAAGCCGAAAGAATCTTTCAAATATCCGCTGACAGCCCCGGGCAACTGCAATCCGAGAGCCATAAAGCCCGTGCATATCGCGTAAAACGCGGTCTTAAACTCCCCTTTTGACGCGAAAATGAGATACATCATATAGCTTGAAAATCCAAACCCGTATCCGAACTGCTCCGCAAAGACGCATCCGCCTATAAAAAACAAGTTTTGCGGCAGATAAACCGCAAGGAAAAGATACAGCAAATTCGGCAAATTCATCGCAAACGCCATCGGCACAATGCACTTTTCAAGCCCGAATTTTGAAATCAAAAATCCGCCCAAAATTCCGCCGCCAAACAAGGCGATAGGAGCGACTACACCATGTATAACACCTATTGTTTCAAGGCTTAACCCCAGCCCGCCCTCCGAAATTTCCGCCTTCAAAAAAATCGGCATAATTTTGCAGAGCTGGGATTCGGCAAAGCGGTAAAAAAGGATGTAGCACATCATTAAAAGAATGCCGCGCCTCAAAAAGAATTTCTTAAAGCAGGCAAAAAATTCGTTTAAGGAAGGCGATTTCCTTGCTGCCGCCAAGTTTTCAGGGCTTGGCAAAAACTTTGAAAACCAGAAAAATCCGATTAAGGAAACAATGGCACAGACAAAAAACGCAGTCGCCCAGCCCCATTTTTCGCCTCCGAACTTTCCGCCGGCAAACCCCGCAATGTACAAAAGCCCGCCGTTTCCGAAAATCATTGAAAGGCGGTAAAAAGAACTGCGTATGCCGACAAAAAACGCCTGGTTTTGCGTTGATAGCGCAAGCATATAAAAGCCGTCCGCCGCAATGTCGAAAGTCGCCGAAGATATGCCCAGAAACCAAAAACCCGCAATCGAAAGCATTGCCCAATTTTCGGAAAACGGAGAAATCGACAAGGCAAAGAACGCAAGCGCAAATGCGAGTGCACATGCCAAAATCCATTTGCGCTTTGTCGAAACAGTATCGACAAGCGGGCTCCAAAACGGTTTTATTACCCACGGCAAATAAAGCGCACTCGTAAGCGCTGCAACACTTGTTGCGCTCATTCCAAGCGATGTGTAAAACAATACCGACACAGTCATTACGACAGTGTTCGGCAACCCTTCCAAAAAATACAGGCACGGAATCCAGCTCCATGCCCCGACTCTGTTTTCTCCCATAAGAAAAATCTTTTAGCAAAAGAGCCTACGTTTGCAAAATAAAAAGCAGAAAAGTTGTAAAAACCGCCGTCAAAATCAGTACAAGCGCGCTCATTGCCGCCTGCTTTTCACTGACTTGCATGCACTTTGCAGTTCCTATGACATGGCTTGTAGAACCTATTGCAAGCCCTATTGAAACATCGTCTTTTATGCCGAACATTTTTAGCAAGCCATGCCCGAAAGTCCCGCCGAATATTCCCGACACAAACACGCTTGCAACGGTAATGCCCAAAATTCCGCCCGTCATCTTTGAAATTTCAACCGCGACGGGAGTGGTCACGCATTTTGAGGATATGGAATTTATTATGTCTTCGCCAAGCCCCATGAAAGAAGCGATGACAAATATCGAAAAAACGCTCGTAAAAGTGGAAACCAGCGTGGCGCAAAATACTTCGAGCGCGTTTAAGCGTATAAGCTTCGTGTTTTTGTAAAGGGGATAGGCAAGGGCTACCGTCGCGGGATAGAGCAGATATACAATCAAGTCCCCGCCTTTGGCGTAGCCTTCGTAAGAGGCAGAAGTATTTTCTATCGCCAAAATTATAATTAACGACGAAACAATTATCGGCGGCATAAATCTTAAAAGCTTCGCCCTGCCCAAGAATTTCGCAAACGAAAACGCCGCAATTGTGGAGCAAATCCCCACAAGCGCGATGAAAAAATCGCTTTCAAAGTATTCTTTCACTTTGCTTCTCCTCTTTCTCCTTCGCGCCGCACTTGCGCTTTTGCAGGAATTCAACGCAAAAAGCCGTTGCAAACATTGTTATTGCCGCGCTTAAAACCAAAGCGGACAATATCGAGCATATCTTGCCTGCGAGAAGCTCTTTATAGGTCATTATCCCGACTAAAATCGGGACAAAGTAAAGCGGCATAAATTTCAAAATAAGCTTGCAAGCGTCTTCCACCACCCAAAGCGGAATAATTTTAAAAAGCAGCAGAAAATAAAGGATAACCATCGCCACAAGCGATGACGGAAAGGTTATCGCAAATAAATCGAATGCGCGCGACACCGCTTCATAAAGCCCGACAAGCAAGGCAAGCCCGCCGCAAACGCGCAAAAATTTGTTCTTGTATGAAAGTTTCACGAGTTAAAACCGCGCATCGGAAGACACGCGCCAATCTACAATGGTCGCCTGCGGAGTTTTGCGCTTATTCCACCTATTCCATGAAAGGTGCATCGCAAAATCAATTTTCGTGTTCACCGGCGGAAGATTGCGCCCCATTCTCCAAGCGACCGCGCTAATCCAAGTTCCGTTGTTGAGCGGAAGCTGGAATTTAAAGTTCTGCCCGCCGCCGAAAACTTCGACGGGCTTTTCCAAGACAACTTCCCTTATCGCAAAAATAGGCTCTTTGTTGCCTTCCCCGAAAGGATGCAAAATTTCAAGTTCGTCCAAAAGCTCAAAACAGATGTCCTCGTGCGCAAGCTCCAAAGAAACATGGAGTTCCGGCTCAAAAGAAACCCCCTCTTCAAGCCTTTTGCGGATTACGGAATTAAGCTTCGCCTTAAATTCCGCCATCTTGTTTTCTTTAACGGAGACGCCGACTGCCATCGGGTGCCCTCCCCAGCTGCCCAAAAACTCCGTGCAGTGCGACAGGCATTCAACCAAGTCAAGACCCGCAATACTTCTGCCCGACCCCTTTGTGTAGCCTTCGTCAGTTTCGCCAAAGACAATCACGGGGCGGTTAAATTCGCGGCTAAGCTTGCCTGCGATAATGCCGACAACCCCCGGGTGCCATGTCGTGTCGAAAACGATTATGCAGGGGTCGTCAGCCAAATTGCAGTCGGAAATCTTTTTCATTGCCGACTCGAAGACGCCCCTTTCAATTTCCTGGCGTTCCTTGTTGATGTCGTTTAACTCGCAGGCGGCTCTGAAACAAGTTGTGAAATCGTCGCCCAAAAGCATATCCAAAGGCAAAGACGCGTCGGCAAGCCTTCCGCTTGCGTTTATGCGCGGCCCGAGCCTGAAAGATATGTCAACGGGCGTAATTTCGTCGCCCAAAGAAATGCCGCTTGCCTGTATTAACGCCTGAATGCCCTTGCGCTTCGTGCTTTTTAACCTCTTTATTCCGTATCTTGCAAGTATCCTGTTTTCATCGACAAGCGGAACCAAGTCGGCGATAGTGCCAAGAGACACCAAGTCGAGAGATTCTTTCAAGTCGAGAGTCCAAGAACGGGGGTCGTCGCGCAGACGCATTTCCTTTACGAGAGCGTGGACAAGCTTAAAGACAAGCCCAACAGTGCAAAGATTGCGCCACGGAGCGGTGCTCAAATCAAAAACGTGCGGATTTACCAGAATATAATCCTCTTCGGCAGGATTGTCTTTCGACTGGTGGTGGTCGACAACTATCAAATCTATGCCCTGAGAGCGGATATAGTGAATCGCCTCCATTGCGTTTGTGCCGCAGTCAAGCGCGACAAGCAAGTCCGGCTTTTCGTCGGCAAACGCGCGCTCCAAAGCCGCCTCGCTCAACCCGTAGCCTTCGTCCATTCTGCGCGGCACGAAGTACGATGGATTACAGTCGAAGTGACGCATTGCGTTCACAAAAAGAGTCGTGCTTGTGATGCCGTCCACATCGTAGTCGCCAAAAACCAAAACCTTTTGATTTTTGGAAATTGCCTCAATCAGTCTAAGCGCGGCTCTTCGCAAATTTTTTACGCGGAAAGGATCGCCCAAATTTGTGAGCTTGGGCTTTAAAAACATTTCGGCGCGGATGGGGTCGGAAAAGCCGCGTTCAAGCAACAAGGACGCAAGTATCGGGCTTACGCCCAAATAAGAGCCCAAGTCTGCCGCAAGTTTCGCGTCGTATTTTCCGATTTTCCAATCCACGTTTCAATGCTCTTTTTAATTACAATCTGCGGCTTTTTGCGTCCTGCAGAATTTGTTCAACGGCTTCTTCCGCAGACTTCACACCCTCAAACTCCTTGCGAAGGCGCGAACGCACCGAAACCATTTTGCCTTCCGCCTCTTTTTTGCCGATGACAAACATGTGCGGAACTTTTTCAGTTTCAGCCTTGCGGATTTTGGCTCCGAGCTTCTCGGAAGAATCGTCCATTGAAACTCTAAGCCCCGCTTTTTTGGCGAGTTTGTAAACTTCGTCGGCATATCCGATTACGTCTTCGCCCAAAGGCAAAATTCGAACCTGCTCCGGAGCAAGCCATGTCGGGAAGTTGCCGCCGAAGTGCTCGATAAGAACGCCCGTAAAACGCTCCAAAGAGCCGAACGGCGCGCGGTGAATCATAATCGGGCGGTGCTGTTTATTGTCGGAACCCGTGTAGGTGATGTCGAAACGCTCAGGCAAATTGTAGTCAACCTGGACTGTGCCAAGCTGCCATTCGCGCCCGATTACATCTTTTACGACAAAGTCAATTTTGGGGCCGTAAAAAGCCGCTTCGCCAAGCTCTTCGGTAAACGGAACACCGAGCGAGCGCGCCGCCTTTCTGATGGCGTCTTCGCTCTTTTGCCAATTTTCATCGCTTCCGACATATTTGTCGCTATCAGGGTCGCGCAAAGAAATTCTCACGCGGTAGTCTGACATACCGATGGTGGTAAAGACTTTCTTTACCAAGTCCAAGCAGCCTTGAATTTCGGCATCGAGCTGTTCGGGAGTGCAGAATATGTGCGCGTCGTCCTGCGTAAAACCCCTTACGCGCGTCATACCGTTTAATTCGCCCGACTGCTCCCAGCGGTACACGTTGCCAAACTCCGCCAAGCGGACGGGCAAATCGCGGTAGGAATGAGCGTCGCTTTTGTAAATTTCGACATGGAACGGGCAATTCATGGGTTTTAGCAAAAATCCCGAAACGTCGCCGTTTTCGATTTTTTCCTCAAACTGCGAAACGGGAACATTTTGAGACGCCAAACGCTGCAAGTCGTCGCGCTCGACTATCGGAACAAACTGCGATTCCTTGTAATACGGGAAGTGCCCGCTCGTCTTAAAAAGCCCGAGCTTGCCGATATGCGGAGTGAACACCTGGCTGTACCCCTGCTCGCGCAAAAGCTCCAAAATGAAGTCCTGCAACGACTGGCGCAAAATTGCGCCCTTCGGCTTCCACAAAATAAGCCCCTGACCTACCCTGTCGTCGATTACGAAAAGCCCCATTTCCTTGCCGAGCTTGCGGTGGTCGCGCTTTTTGGCTTCTTCGAGTTGCGTCAAGTAGTTTTGCAAGTCTTCCTTGCTTTCAAAGGCGGTGCCGTAAATGCGCTGGAGCTGTTTGTTGTTTTCGTCGCCGCGATGGTACGCGCCCGCGACAGTCAAAAGCTTGAACGCCTTTATGCGCTTTGTGTAGTCAACATGCGGACCCGCGCACAAATCGCAAAAATCGCCGTTTGTGTAAAAAGTTATCTTTTCGCCGTCGGGAATGTCAGCCAAACGTCCGAGCTTGTACTCTTCCTGCCCGCGCTCGCGGATAAGCTTTTCGGCTTCTTCGCGCGAAAGCTCCCTCTTTTCAAAACGCTGGTTTTCGGAAATGATTTTTTTCATTTCAGCCTCGATTTTTTCCAAGTCTTCGGCTGTGAATTTGTGGGGCAAATCAAAATCGTAATAAAAGCCCGTTTCGGTTGCAGGACCAATGTCGAGCTTTGCGTTTGGGAATAAGCGCAACACCGCCGCCGCCAAAACGTGCGATGCGCTGTGTCTTATTTTATGCAATTCTTCGTTCATAATAAAGTTATTAAATATCTGATTATAAAAAGCGTTTGTAAAGCTATTTTTACCGCGTTCAAGCTTTTAAAACCGCGCAGAGAGTGCGAAAATTCGGCAAAATGCGCTGAAACTGCGAAACTTCTTCAAATTCAAGCTCTTCCCCATCCAGTATTTCCCAGTCCGAATGGCTTTCAAAAACCGATTTCGCCCAGTCGAAGTATTCCGAATGGTCTGTTCTGAAAAACAATTTGGCACCATTTGCCAAGCAATCCTTCAAGGCGTCCAAAAATTCGGGCTGAATGAGCCTGTTTTTGTGGTGCCGCTTTTTAGGCCACGGGTCGGGGAAAAATATGAAAACCTTTCCGAACTTGACTTCGCGCGGCATTGCTTCAAGGAACTCCCCGCTCTGCGCCTTTATGAAATACACGTTCGTGTTGCCGAGTTTCTCGTTCTTGCGCTCGCCGTCGCGTATGCGCGATGAAATAAGGTCGATGCCAACGCAAAGCTCGTTTTTATGCGCAGCCCCGTACGCGCTCAAATAATGCCCCTTGCCGCATCCGATTTCAAAAGTTATCTTGCCGCCGAAATTCCGCGCGGGAAGAGAGGCAATTTTTTCTTTCAAGTTTTCAATACGCGCCGCCCTGCGCGCCAATGCAAGTTCCAATCCGTTTTCCATTTGTTTTTGAAGATGAACTTTCGCACATTTTTTTCAATTCCAAAAATCTTTCGTCTTCCAAATGCGGACATTCCGCGATATGGTTTATTATGCTGAGCCATTCAAGATGCGCCCTTTCGATGTCGCCCTTATGCAAAAATTCGTCTTCAAAATCAGCAAAAGACGCGCCGCCGGCTATTTTTCGCATAATTTCGGAAGCCCCTTCTCCGTAGCCTGCGGGAATGCCCTTGTGCAGATAGCCGTCGATGTCGCAAATTCCGTATTTGATTCGGCAAATATCAGCAAGGCGCGAACTCGGAGAGCGTATTTTTGACGACAAACCAAACCTCGCGCCCGCCCTCAAATTTGCAATGTCGTAAAAGATTTCCCCAATGCCGTACGACTTGTCTTCGAGAGCCGCCGCAACCGCAAGCCCCTCCCCCGAATTGAAAAGCGAAAAAATCCTGCCGCGCATCGTGGGCTTGAAGCGTTCGTCCACAAGCCCGAATTTGAGCCACAACTCCGCAACCGTCGAGGCAGTGCCCGCAAAATCTCCGCCGCCCGACAAGGCGTCGAAGTCATAGGCGTTCTTCACCAAGACTTCGCGCATTGGCGGATTGAAAAGATTTTTCCCCGCACCGTCCTTAAAAGTCTTTGCGGCGCAGTTTCGGACGCTAAGTTTTGCAAACAGCCCGCCATTTTTTATCTCCAAAAACTCGGCAAACGCCCCCGAAAACAAATCGGGCAAATACTTCAAAAAACGCCTGCGCAATGTTTTCAAAGTCGCGCCGCTTTTGGAAACCGCCGCCCTGTCTTCATTTTTAAGAATCGGCTTTAACTTGGAAACAAGCGACTTGTTCAGCCTGAAAATTCCGTCTGATATTTCGCTTGCAATGCGGATTTCCACCCCGTATCCCCCCGACGGCAATTCGCAAACCGCACCAGTTTTGAGAAGCGAAACCGCCTTTTTGACATCCAAAAAATTGCGCCACTTTTTGCCGTCGAAAAACAGGGCGTCTTTTAATGCGCAAGTAGAAGTCGGAGTTCTTCGCTGCCACAAAAAATCCGAATTTTGCATCTCAATGCGAATGCCGTCCAAACTAAGTTTTTGCCTCGACAAATTTCTCTTCGCGGATTCAAAACCCAAGTCTGTTTTATCTTCCGTAAACAGCCTTTTTGCGAAGTTTTTTGCCGCCAAAACATGGTCTTTGCCCTCGCTTGCCGCAATGTCCATTATGCGCAAAAACGCGCCCCAATCCAAAAACTTTGCGCGCGACAAAACAATTTCCTTAGCCTCCGAAAAGCGCGGCTTTGAAGGAAGGCATATTGCGTACCCCGACCTGTCAAGCCCCCTTCGCCCCGCCCTGCCGTACATCTGCAAAAGCTCGTCTGGACGCAGTTTGTAAACCTTGCCAAGAGCCTCGTATTCCCCGTCGGCGACAATGACGCTTCTCATGGAAAAATTCACCCCCGCACCCAAGCCCGTCGTGGCGACGACAACTTTCAGCCTGCCCGATTTTGCCATGTCTTCAACCAAATCGCATCTTTGATGCGCGCTAAGACCGCTGTGATGGAAAGCAACGCCCCTCTTCAACAATCCCCCCAGCTTGCGCCCAGCCATCGAAAGCTTTTGGCGGGGAATTTCCAACATCGGCTCGTTTTTGAACGCTTCGGCTATCTTGGCAGCTATTATTTCCGCCTCAATCCTCTTCGGAGCGAAAATCAAAAGCGGAGTCATTTCAAGGCTCGATATTTTTCGCGCAAGCCTTCCCCAAAATCCCATTCCCTTAAAAGAAACGCCTTTTAAAATCGCCTCCGAGAAAACTTCTTCAAGGGGAACGGGACGCTCCCCATGCTCGACCAGCACCGCGCGCCTGCCAAGCCTTTCAAGCCATGCGGCGACTTCCAACCTGTTTGCAACGCTTCCGCTTAAAAGCAAAAGTTGGACATCTTTGCCCGCCGCTGCAACGGCAACTTCGTAATTGGCCCCGCGCCTGAAATCAGAGATGAGCTGGTATTCGTCTATTACGATTAAATCCGCGCACCTGCCTTCCAAAATCCTCGACTTTTGCGTTTCCAAAGTCGCGACAACCAAGGGGGCGGAAGTGTTGAAAGAATAGTCTCCCGTGGCAATCCCGACATTCCAGCCGAGAGCCCGCCATTCCCTGAATTTGTCGTTTGCAAGCGCGCGAGTCGGTACGGTGTAAACGGCATTTCCCTTGAAATGCCTCGTGTAAAACAGCTCAAAAACGTAAGTTTTTCCAGCCCCCGTAGGGGCGTGCAAAACGACGTCGCAACCCCTGCAAAGCGCGCCGACCGCTTCCTGCTGCCACAAGTCCGGTATTTTTACGTTCTGGGAAAATTCTTCCATTTATCCGAAAACAGGCAATTAAAACTTGGAGTTTTTCGCAAGAGATTTTTTTCGCGTTAAATTTTTTTATTTTTTTTGTTGACGAAACCCAAAAAATATAGAGACTAAAAAACTTTCATTTATGGCCGGGTAGCTCAGTTGGTAGAGCAGAGGACTGAAAATCCTTGTGTCGGCGGTTCAAACCCGCCCTTGGCCACCATTTGAAATTTAAGCGCACCCCGAAAGGTGCGCTTTTTTTATTTCCCTCAACTCCTTCACGGCAACCGATTTTGCCGATTTTCGACCGCCATCAAAATAACGCGTTTGCGGTTTTGGACAAGGAAAGCGGAAACTTGCAAAGTCTTGACAAAAAAAGCGTCTTTTATACCTTTTATATATACAAAAGAGGAAAACCTATGAAACATGCAAAAAAAATCTTAACCTTAATTGCGGCAATGTCGCTCTTATGTGCAAGCGCATTCGGCGGAGTGAAATTCAACCATCCGTTCAATCCGCTCGCAAACAAAGTAAACGAACTCGAAAAGCCAGCAAGGGACGAAATATGCCTTAACGGCTCTTGGGATTTTATGCCCGTCTTCTCGAACAAGAAAGAGGATTTCAAAGTTCCCGAAGAATTTAAGGCGGATTCGGTAAAAATCAAAATACCGTCTCCGTGGAATGTAAACAGGTTTGCCTCCAACAACGTAAAAGGCGGCGATTTCAACGCATTTCCAAGCTATCCCGAAAATTGGAAAAACGCGAAAATCGGCTGGCAGAAAAGGTCTTTTGAAATACCGCAAAGCTGGTCCGGAAAGCGCGTGATTTTGCGTTTTGACGGCGTAATGGGCAACTGCGAGGTCTATGTAAACGGAGCAAAAGCCGCGGAAAACTTCGACATGTTTATGCCCTTTGAAGCCGACATCACCGACTTGGTAAAAATCGGCGGAAAAAATGAAATTTTAGTGGGAGTTGCAAAAGCCGAGCTTTACAACAAGCAGGGCAAATTCGGAAGAATTGAATACATGGGCGGCTCTTTCTGGGGCGAACATGTGTCGGGCATTTGGCAGGACGTTTACCTGCTCGCAAAGCCCGAAGTTTACATAAGCGACGTATTTGTGCGCCCGAACGTGAAAAACTCAACGCTCGCCTTGGATATTGAAATTAAAAACACGACAAAAGCTCCCAAGAAAATTTCCGTAGGCGGCAATGTCAGAAAATGGAAAAATTTGGCGGGGACAAGCGTTGAAGAAGCCCCCGTCGAAAAAGGAGCTTACGAAAAATCTCCCGCACTGCTCCTCGGCGCAACGCAGGTTGAAGTTCCCGCAAACTCTTCAAAAACCTTAACGATAGAAGTTAAAAACGTATCCCAGCTTGATTTTTGGACGCCCGAAACTCCAAACCTCTACGGGGCGGTCATATCTGCGGGAAAAGATGTCAAAGTTCAGCGTTTCGGCTGGAGGCAGTTTACAATCGAAGGCAAGGAACTTTTCCTAAACGGCAAAAAGTATATGTTAAAAGGCGATTCATGGCACTTCATGGGAGTTCCCCAAATGACGCGCCGCTATGCGTGGTCGCTCTTTAAAATGATGAAGGACGCAAACATAAACGCCGTCAGATTTCACGCACAGCCTTATCCCGAATTTTATATGGACGTCGCAGACGAATTCGGCGTATGCGTGCTCGACGAATCCGCGATATGGGCAAGCGGGGGTGCTCCAAAATACGACAGCGACCTTTACATGCAAAGGGCAAAAGAACATGTCGAACGCTTTGTAAAGCGCGACCGCAACCATCCGTCGGTATTCGGATGGAGCGTATGCAACGAAGTCTTGGCGGTTGCAATCCACGTATTTAAATCTCCGGAAGAATTGGTTGACAGGGTAATTGAGAACATGAACGGCTGGATAGACGTATGCCGCACTCTCGACCCCACCCGCGACTGGATTTCGGGCGATGGCGAAACAAACCGCCCGCAAAAAACCAAATTCCCGACTGCAATGGGGCACTATGCCAATATTGACCACATGTCAAAACAGCCTTTGCCTTGGGGCATCGGCGAACAGACCATGGCCTATTATGGAACTCCGCTTCAAGCGTCAAAATATAACGGCAACCGCGCATACGAATCAATGCTCGGCAGAATGGAAGCCATCGCAATCGAAACTTACCGCGATCTCACCGAACAGCGCAACAAGGGTGCGGCTTACGCCTGCGTGTTCAACATTGCATGGTACGGATTAAAGCCCCTGCCATTCGGTCTGAAAGACACATCGAAAGCTCCGACTTTGGAAGATGGCGTATTCTTCCCCGAATTTAAAGAAGGCGCATACGGCATGCAGCCTGAAAGGCTCGGGCCCTACACCTCTACCTTGAACCCCGCCTACGACAAGTCCATGCCCCTTTACGAGCCGTGGCCGATGTTCTACGCGGCAAAAGCGGCAAACGCCGATCCGATAGAGCCGTTTGAAATCAAGTATCCCGAACCCGAAAAGGACGCAGAACCATTAAAACCCGCCGCGGCAGTGGAACTTATTGCAGATGAAAATTCTCCGCTTGCCATACAGCTTAGAGCGGCTGGCTTGGAAACCAAGAAAGCCAAAAACTACAAAAATTCGCTCATAATCGTTGACGGCCTCAAAAAAATAGAAAACTTCGACGAAGTAAAAAAGGCGGCAAAGAACAATGCGCATATTGTGGTTTTGGGCATTTGTGAAGAGAGTGCCGAACAGCTCAATTCAATCCTCGGCAAGAACAAAATCGAGCTTGAAAAGCGCAAGGCAACCTCGTTTATAAAAAAGGCAAACTCGCCAATGCTTTCGGGCTTGAACCACAAAGACATATATTTCAGCGAGCTTGTAAATAACGACACATCTTTGATGGAATACGGCTTGGCGGGCGAATTTGCAAAGAACGCAGAACTTATCGCCGAAGCCTGCAACACTGATTGGCAGCAGTGGAACAAGCGCGCCGAATATGCAAAAACGGGCGCGGTAATCCGCAGTGAGCGCGAAGCAAAAGGTTCGGGCAACGCCATTATGAGCCTGAAAAACAAAAAAGGAGCGGAAATCATAGTTTCCACCATCAACTTTGCACCGATTGCAAACGAAAGCTCAGCCCTCATTTCAAAGATGCTCTCAAACCTCGGCGCGACATTCTCGGAATCTAAGGCCGACGAAGTCAGGGCGTTGGGCGAAGACGGCTCTTTGAACAGGGTTGTGGCAAGCGAAGACGGCAAAGTAAAAACCGCCAAGAACGGCAAGATTGATCTGCCCTCTTCATGCAGGGAATTTTCGTTCTGGGTGTATTCTCCGCGCTCGCTCGTCGATTTGCTCGCAGAGCCGAACATGCCCGTTTTGGACATGGTTTCGCAAAACAAGGTTGAATTGAAGCTTAACGGCAAAGACATGGCGGAGCGTTCAAAAGACGGCAAGACATTCACGGTTTTGCCTCTCGACAAAGGCTGGAACAAATTTACGCTCAAAACCGACGGCGCAAGAAATGTAAAAATACATTTTGAATGCAAAAACCAGCCAAAGTTTATGAAGGAACTTCTCTCGTCCATAGAAAACAGACGCAATTAAGAAAAGGTACGGCTTTGAAAAACGTAAAAATCACAATTCTTAACTCTGTTCAAATAGACTCGCCGTTTTCCTCATTGGAAAGCGGCGCAAAAACGGAAATTGAAACGGGCGAAGGATTGTCCGCGCGCTTTTCAAAGCCGCTTGGCGTCAAGTTTATGGGTATGACCGTCGCAACCGTTTCAAGCATTGAAACGGACTTTTCGGGCGAAGTCAAAAGCATTGAGATGGAAGCCCCTTTCCTCGTTAAGACGCAGGTTGAAAACGAAATAAAAAAAGCCGCAAAAAACATTCCATTTTCATATGTGGAAGATTTTTTAGACGACATAAAAGCCTGCGACAACGCCGAAATTAAGATAAATATTTGCGAAGACGGAAGTGTCAAGGTAAGCTCCAATTCCGATTTGAGCGTCGGCTCTCCCCGCAAGAATTTGAGAAATTTCACCATATTAAAAAGCGGCGAAATCGAGGGCGGCATCGGCAGCTTAAATTCGGAAGCCTGGCAAAAATTCCAAAGTTTTCTGTCTTAAAAATGAAAAAATTCGTGATAGCGGGCGCGGGCGGATTCGGGCGTGAAGTTTATTCGTATATCCTAAACGCAAAATCGCCTGAAAGCATACGCGGTTTTCTTGACGACAACCCAAACGCGCTTGAAGGATTTGGAATTTGCCACAAAATAATATCAGATTTTGCAAGCTACGAGCCTCTTGAAGGCGACACTGTCATATTTGCAGTGGCAAATCCCAAAATCAAAAAAAACATTGCCGATATTTTGAAGTCGAAAGGCGCAAAATTCGGCACATTCATACATCAAAGCTCCGTTTTGGGCTTAAACGTGAAAATATCGGAAGGCGCGGTAATTGCGCCATTTTGCGTAATTGGCTCAAATGTTGAAATAGGAAGCTTTGCCTCGATAAATACGTCAGTTAAAATTTCAAGCGGAGCGAAAGCGGGAGATTTTTGCACAATATCCTCCCAATGCGTCGTCGGGGAAAATGCAACTCTGAAAGACGGGGTGTTCATGGCGTCTTCTTCCATACTTGAAAGCGGCATGACTATGTTTGAAAACTCGACGCTCGGCATAAATTCGCATGCCGATAAAGATGTCGAAAAATCAAGATGCACTTTCGGCAACCCCGCCGAATATCTGTAAAAAAACTTAAATCATTTGAGCTTCGGTGGCAGAATGCGCACAAGCTCCTTGACTTTCTCTGTGCAGTCTTTCCTGCAAATCAAAGTGGCGTCGTCAGAATGGATAACCACAATGTCTTTAAGACCTACAATGGCGGTAACCCTGTTTGCGGTGTCAAAAACCACGCAGTCGGAAGCGTCGCACGAATAAAATTCGCCGTTTACGATGTTTCCTTTATCGTCGCGCTTCAAATGGCGTTCAACCGCAGCCCATGAACCTACATCGTCCCAATCGAATGCGGCGGGCACAACCCAAATATTCTGCGATTTTTCCATTACGGAAAAATCTATGCTTATCTTCTCTATCTGCGGATAATATTCTGCAAGAATCTTGCCAAAATCTCCGCCGTTTTCAAGCCCGCGCCCGATTTTTTCAAATATGTCGAAAGTCTTTGGCGCGTTGTCCTTTAAAGCATTTGAAATGGAGGAAGTAAGCCATACGAAAATCCCCGAATTCCAATAAAAATCGCCGCTTTCAAGATAAGAAACCGCGCGCATTTCGTTGGGCTTTTCATAAAATCTTTCAACCTTATACGCGCCGTCCTCCTCGAACGAACGCTTGATGTAGCCGTAGCCCGTGGCGGGAAAAGTCGGCTTAATGCCGATAGTTACAAGCCTTTCGCCCTTCTCCGCGACTTCAAAGGCTTTCGCGATTGTTTCCGAAAACCCTTCGGCATCGTTTACGGCGCTGTCGGATGGAAATACCGCAAATGAAGATTCGTCGCCCTTTGCGCGCAAGCGGACAAGCAACGCCGCAAGCCCGACAGCCGCAGTAGTATCCCTGCCGACAGGCTCCGATATTATGTTTTCCTGCGGTATTTCGGGGCAGTATTTTTTAATTCCCTTTATCTGCGCGGGATTTGTTATTATCATTATGTTCGACTTCGGAATAAAGCGGGCAACTCTCGCAAATGTCAGCGAAAGCATGCAATCCCCGCCTGTGATGTTCCACAAGTGTTTGGGTCTTTCCGCCCTGCTCAAAGGCCAAAAGCGTTCGCCCATGCCTCCCGCCATAATGACAGCATATCTTTTCATATTTTTTTATTATCGAAAATCGGAATTCTTTGTCAAAGCAATTAAAGGGCGTTTTATAACGCTCTTGACAATGTTCTGCCACGCAAGCAAAATATTTTCATGAAATTCGCATTTGCCACATTGTTTTTATCTGCTTTAAGCGTGTTTGCAGTCGATTCTCTTGTCGGAGAATACGCAGGCACAATCGAAAACTTCAAAATATATCCTTACGAAAACAACAAGGAAATGGTCGCCCAAATTTCAAGGCATAAAGACGGCTACCGCCTAAAAATCATGCCGGAATTTGACAAGCGAAGCGACATTGAAGTCTTGGCAAAAGCTTTGAAGCCCGAAAACGGTGTGCTTAAAATCGAAAACGAAGGTCGATACAAATTCAGCGGTGAAATTGGCGAAAACGGCGGAGAATTCAAATGTTCAAGCGGCAATAAAAGCGGCGTCCTCAAATTAAAGAAAATTGAAAGAAAATCTCCCACGCTCGGAGAAAAGCCCCCGAAAGGCGCAATCGTGCTGTTTGACGGCTCGGACACTGACGAATGGCAAAATGAGCGCGGCAAAAAATGCGTCTGGAAAATTTCAAACGACAACTCAATGACAGTGGCGCGCGCGCAAGACGGCGAAGAAAAAGGCAAAAACCAAACCATCGTTTCCAAGAGAAAATTCAAAGACTTCAAAATACATTTGGAATTTAAAATCCCCTATATGCCAAACCACGACTCGCAGGCAAGGGGCAATTCGGGATTTTTTACGGGACCTTACGAAATCCAAATTCTCGACTCATTTGGAAATGACGGCGGCTGGAACGACTGCGGCGCGGCGTACAGAATAACGCCTCCGCAAGTAAACGCTTCGCTTCCGCCCGAATCGTGGCAAACTTACGACATTGAATTTACCGCTCCCAAATTTGAAAACGGAAAGATTATGGAATACGCCAAAGTTGACGTTTGGCATAACGGCGTAAAAATACATTCAAATACGGAATTTCCGCATGGAACAAGCTGCCCTCAGCCTCAGCGCAAAAACTTCCGCCATCCGATGCCGCCGTACAATTTAAAGCTTCAAGACCATAACGACAAGGTCAGCTTCCGCAATATATGGATTTTGGAGAAATAATGCTTGCAAAACTTGCGTATTTTTAAAGATTTTTAACCTTTAACCAAAAAAACATACAGAAAATGAAAAAAATCGCATCAATCCTGAGCATATTTGCCATCTCCGCGGCGTCTTACGCCCATGACGGAAGCTTTCCGACCGACTCGATAACAAACCCCTCGCTTTCAAACCTGAGTGTCTCGGCATCAGTTGAATATACTACCGCATACATGTTCAGGGGCGACAAGCTCGCAGGGCATTCCATACAGCCGAACATCGAACTTTCCTATGAAATTCTCGGATTTGACGCGTACGCAGGCGCATGGATGAACGAGCCTTTGAAGGACAAGAAAAACAAATCGACGGGTGAGCTGGAAAACCTCGAAGAAGTTGATTTTTACGCTGGTCTTAATTATTCGCTAAGCATTTTTGTTTTCGATGTCGGCTACCAATATTACTGGTACCCATCAGACCACGACGGCAAATGCTACGATTCCGAAATTTACGCAGGAATTACAATAGACACAACCGATCTTCTCTTCGGCTTTAACATCAGCCCTTCCGTGTATTACTACTACAATTTCCAGCTTGAAACGCACAATATCGAAGCATCGATTTCATACGAATTTCCGATAGGAGCTTACATCGGCTTAAACAACCTGACCCTTCCCCTCAGCGCAAATTGCGCCTACATAAAATCCGAAACTTCGGACTTCGGGCACTACATGTACTGGGGCGCAACCGCAGACTTGGCGTACGCCATCACCCCCAACATTTCGATAAGCGGCGGCATACGTTATTGCGACAGGTTTGAAGAAAAAGACTGCGCGGACTATTTCTACCGCGAAAAGAGCGACCATGTTTGGTACGGGGCAAAACTCAGCATCGAATTTTAAAATTTCCACAGAATATCAAGACCCGAACGTTTCGGGTCTTTTTTTTGCGCGCCTCTTTTGGCTTGATAAAAAAATAATTTCAGCTTAGCATTTTATGTAATTCATTTAACACATAAATTGTATGAAAGAAAATCTACCATCATATTTGGCGGAGGCTAAGCCGAACTCCGCGGAAAACAGAACGGCTTGGTTTAAAAATATCGCTCCGTCTTATGCGGGGATAATTTTATGGTTCGTGTTCTGGCAAAACACGGTAAACATCGGCGCGGGAGCAGGCGGTCTCGCGCAGGGCGTTTTAACTCCGGTTATCGGCGTGGTGATAGGCGCGATTTTATGCTATTTGCTCTACTACAAAGTTCCCGCACTTATGGGAATGAAAAGCGGAATGCCTCTTTATGTAATAGGCTCTTCGGTATTCGGCGCAAAAGGCGGCATTGTAATGCCAGGGCTTTTGATGGGGCTTTTGCAGTTCGGCTGGGTAGGCGTAAACATTGCGGGCTCTTCCGCGCTTCTTTACATGTGCCTGCCGGAATCAATGCAAACAACCGCCGCGCTCTACGGTATAATGATAGCCTGGGGTGCGCTTGCAACTTTCATGGGGCTTGTAGGCATTAAGTATGTCGCAAAAATTTCCACTTATCTGCCGCTCATTCCCCTTGTGATTTTAATCATTCTCGTTGCAAAAACCGCTTGCACGGTTTCAAACTTTGACCCTGCGGTATTTACACCTGCAACAGATTTAGCCAATGCGGCTCCCCTTTCAAAACTTGCAATCATATCCCTTATAACAACCGCAATGATTGGCTTCTTTGCAACTGCGGGCGCGGCAGGCGCGGACTTCGCAACGGGAGCAAGAAACAAAAGCGACGTCCGCTGGGGCGGCTTGGTCGGCATCACTTTCTTTATGATTTTCACGGCGGTTGCCGCAATCGTAATCGTAGCAGGCGCGTACGGCAACAAAGATATGCTGCCGGCATTGATTCAGGCGAAAATGCCCCTTGACGCGACAGTCGTAATGAACGCGGTATTGGGTTCTTCCATAGGAAAGATTTGCATGTTCCTCTTGGCGATTTCCGCTTTCCCCGCAGCATGCTTCTCGGCAATGATTGCGGCAAATTCGTTTAAGACGATGCTTCCGAAAATCAACGCAAACCTCTCCGTTGCGATTGGCGGAGCGGCGGCAATCGCGCTTGCATTAACGGGCGTTGCGGGAAAAGCCGTTACGATTTTCGTGTTCTTCGGAGCAAGCTTCGCGCCCATTTGCGGGGCATTGGCGGCAGACTATGTATTGGCAGGCTTCAAATGGTCGGGCGCAAGAACGGGTCTTAACCCCGCAGGCTGGATAGCATGGGCGGCAGGTTTTATCATCGGCGTTTTGCCGATGTTCGGATATCTTAAAGACTTGCCGTTTAATCCCGTTATTTCCTTCTTTGTGGGCGCGGGTTTATACGCGATTTGCATGAAGGCGGGGCTTAAAACAAAACTTGTAAAGTAGGCTTTCAAAAATAAAATATCGGCGGGCTCAATGAGAGTTCGCCGATTTTTTTTTGCGCTTTTAAAAATCAAAAAGCGACATTTGCCCCGAAGAATTTTGGGGCGAAGAGTTTTTACTTTTTATGGGAGTTTCGTCCGACTTTACGCCGAATCCCGCGGAAGCTTCGGCTTCTTTAAGCATCGAAAGAAATTCGTCCTCGCCCAGAATTTTTACGCCCAATTCACGGGCTTTGTCTAATTTAGAAGAGCTTTCGCTTGCGCTTATCAAAAAATCGGTGGTTTTGCTTACGCCTGAGCCTACCCTGCCGCCGTAAGACTCTATAAGGCGTTTTGCATCGCTTCTTCCCATAGAATTCAAAGTTCCCGTAAGCGCGAAAATCTTGCCGCCGAAAGCCGCCGATTGCGAATTTTCCTCCGCCTTGAAATTCAAGCCGCTTTCGCGCAGCCTGTTTATCATGCGCAGATTTTCATCGCTTTTGAAGAACTGCAAGACGGAAAATATTATCCGCTCCCCAACCCCCGAAATATCGGAAAGAGCCTTCATGTCCGCACTCATGAAAGAATCGAGACTCTTAAAGGCAAGCGCAAAATCCTTTGCCGCGCGCTCCCCGACATACGGAATGCCAAGCCCCGAAATAAGCCGCCACAAGTCCCGCTTTTTGCTGTCTTGAATTGCGCTCAAAAGATTTTCCACGGATTTTTGCTTGAAATTCTTTATTTTGTACAAATCGTTGGCATCCAAAGAGTAAATGTCGGCAGAATTTTTCAAAATTCCAAGAGACACAAGTTGGGAAACAACAGCATCGCCAAGCCCGTCTATATCCATGCAGGCTCGGGACGCGAAGTGGATAATTCTTCTTCGCATCTGTTCGGGGCATTCGGGGTTTATGCACCTTAAAACCGCCTCGTCGATATTGCGAACAAGAGTTGAGCCGCACTTCGGGCAATGTTTCGGCGCGGCATACGCCACTGCGTTTTCCTTTCGGTATTCGGGCAAAATGCGAACGACATCGGGTATGATTTCTCCCGCCTTTTCGATTTCTACAACATCGCCTATTCTGATGTCTTTTCGGGCAATTTCGTCGAAATTATGCAATGTTGCGCGCGAAACGTTTGTGCCCGAAAGCAAAACGGGAAGCCGCGCGCCCTCTTTTTGGGCGTCTTCAAGCTCCGCAACGGGAGTAATCGCGCCCGTTCTTCCGACTTGCAAAGTGATGTCGTAAATTCGAACTTTTGCGCGCGCTGGCTTGTACTTCCATGCTGTTGCCCATCGCGGAAATTTGCTCGTCCACCCCGCGAGAGAGTAAAGCGACATATCGTCTAATTTCACAACCGCGCCGTCTGTGTTGAAGTCGAACGCACCGCGCTCTTTGTCAAGAAGGCAAATTTTTTGGAAAACTTCATCTATCCCGAAAGCAATGGAATACCAGTTGACAGACGGAAGCCCCAAAGACTTTAAAAACTTAGCAAGATCGCTTTGAAAAAGTATCTCCGCTCCCTCTATTTTCCCTATCGAATAAAAGTTCGCAAGAAGCGACCTTTGGGCAAGAATTTTCTTGTCGAGAAGCTTCAAAGTCCCCGCCGCGAGGTTGCGCGGATTTGCGTAAAGCCGAATTTTTTTTGACGGATTTGCCTCTTCCTCCCCGTCAAATTGCGCCTGTTCGTCCGCCGCAAATTCAGCCTCCTGCCGCGCCCGAATTTTATCAAATTCGGAATTCGCCATAAAGGCTTCCCCGCGGACTTCCAAAAGCTTGGGAATATTCCCGCCACTTAATTCAAGCGGAAGATTTTTTACGACGGAAACATTGCGCGTGATGTCGTCTCCCACGCTTCCGTTTCCGCGCGTCAAAAGGCGCGAAAGCTTGCCGTTTTCGTAAACCGCGGAAATCCCCGCGCCGTCTATTTTAGGCTCAACTACATACTTCAAGGCTTTGGAAGAGCCTATCGCCCTGCGCAGTCTCTCGTCAAACTCCTTTAAATCCTCAAAGCTGAACGCATTGTCCAAGCTGAGCATTTTTGAAAGGTGGGCGCGCTTTTCAAATCCGCTTGAAGCGTCGTCGCCAACCTTTTGAGTGGGAGAATCCGCGCTGTAAAATTCGGGGTGGGCGTCCTCCAAATCGCGGAGCCTGCGCAAGAGCCTGTCGTATTCCGCGTCGCTTATTGCAGGCGCGTTTTCAATGCGGTAAAGCCGCTCGTATTCCGCAATCATTTTGCGCAATGAAGAAATTTCGTCTCCCGCATTTTCCATGTTTTTTATCTTTTATTTTTCGACGCAAAAATCAACCCAAAATCCACAAACTTCAAAAATATCAAACGCACGCGCCATATCAAAACAATCAGTTTAATCCAATACATCCAAAGTACGTTTGCGCAATTTTTGCTTTCGGGTTATATTGCGCCCATGAACGCAAATCTATCATCAATTCAAATGCCTTCCCGAAGAATCGGGACAGGCGCGTTAAGAAATTTAAAGCCCGAAACGCTGGCGAGAGCAATCGAAGCTTTTGAAGCGGGCAGACTCGGCGTGGCGGCAAGAATATTTGAAGCGGTCGCAATGCGGGACGACTTAATAAGCGGGCTTTTTCTAAAACGCCGCAAATGCGTCGCCCGCCTCGACGGGGAAGTCGTCGCGCTCGATGAAAGCAAAACGGCGCAGGAACACGCAAAAGTTCTGAGAGACTTCTACTCTTCCATCGAAGTGGAAAACCTTGCCGATAAAAACGAGCGCGGAGGGCTTAGAATGCTCGTAATGCAGATGATGGAATCGGTGGGAATGAAATACTCCGCGCACAAAGTGGAATTTAAAAGAAAAGGTTCGTCGCTTTCCGCAAAATTCGTCCGCTATCCCCTTTGGCTTTTTGAAAACACTTCGGGGTCGCTTCGCCTTTTGGAGCGCGAGGGGCAGTTAAGGGAAGGAACGGAGCTTTAAGAAAAAGAATGGCTCATAACAACTTCCGACGGGCTTATGATACCAAGCACAATCGCCTATATTTTCAAGCATCTCACACTGCGCGACTGGCTAATCTACTGCGAGCGAAACGGAATGCCGGGAGTGAAAGCCAAAACCGACGCCTATCCCGGCAGCGAACAATGGGAAGCGGCGTGCAAAGCCGCAAGCGACTTCGGAGCGGAATTTCACGCAGTGTTTTCGCAGGGTACGGACATCGAAGCGATAGACTTGTCAAGCCGCGGCGCACTGCCATATCCCCAGCTCGTTGAAAGAATGGACAGAATGCTGTGCGCGCTTTGGCGCGGCGGAGACCTCGCGACAATGGGAGGCAAGAGCGAATTGGGCTCGACTTCGCAATGGTACGAAAGCTCCCTGATTGAGGAAGACGACGCCGAAAACATATCGCAAACACTTAACATGCAAATAGACAAAACCGTAATCGAGCTTGCTTTCGGCAATACCGCGCCGCGCGCAAAGTTCATACTGCGGCTTCCGGACTACGAAAGCCATTTGTCGGAACTTTCCGTAATCGAACGCCTTGCAAAAATAGGCTTAAAGCCAGACCCGCTAAAACTCGCAAAACGCTTCGGCTTTCCGCTGAAAGAGGAAAAGTGAAATGCAAAGGGAATACATCGACTCGGTCCAGCTCCTATGCCCTTTCGGCAACTGGGCGCATCCAAAAGGAATGCAGGTTGTTGACAAAACCGCCTGCGAAAAAATCCGCAACAACTTCATGAGAAGCCTTGCGAGAATAAGAGGCTTGCCCATATACGTCGGACACCCCGACGACAAAGGCGGAATTTTCCCGTTAAAATCCGCAGGCAAAATCCAAAGCGTCTGCATAACGGGACAGGGGCTTGTGATTTGCGCAAGATACGAACGCAAGGTTTTTTCGGAAATTCAAAGCGGAAGGCTCAAATGGCTGTCGCCAAGATGGCAAATGGAAAAGCTAAAAGACGGTTATTTCAGACCCGTAAGGCTCATTTCGGCGGGGCTTACCAACCGCCCGAACATTCCGTCGAGCGGCTCGATGCTGCTATCTTATGCGGATTTTGAGAAGTCTGTTTCGGAAGTCGAAAAGATGAGAGTGAAATTATCCCTTGCCATTAAAAAAATCGCCGAATGCATAAAAGCGGAAAAGGCGGTTTCAGCGGAAGCGGAATTTCTAAAAAACGAAAAGATGGATGAAAACATCGCAAAACTAAGCCAAAAGCCGCAGGCGTTTGAAATGGCGGCAATGGCGCTCGCCCTCGCAAAAGAAAACGGCGGAGACTACGCGGCAAGCTTTGCAAAAATACGCCGCAAATACTACGGCGCGGCAAAAACAAAATAATTCATGGGCTGACAGCCCAAAAAAACAAACAAAGGAAAATACGATGAAAAAAATAAAAACATACATTGCGCGTCTTTTTTGCGCGTTCAAAAACCGCCCCTTCTGCAACATCGCCGAAGGCACGCACGCAGGCAGGATAACCCGCGTCGCAAAATCCGAAATTCCGTCGTCGAACCTGCTTGTAAAAGCAAGCGAAGGCGGAATCGAAGTAGCAGGCGCCATCGACACCCCGATTGGCGTATGCACCGATTGCGGCGAAGAAGGGGACATCTTAGACGTTGCGCTTCCGGGATGCGCAGAAAGCTCCATAATCTGCATTGCAAACGGCGCGGTCATGGAAGGCGATTTGCTCTATTCGGCGGACGGCGGAAAGGTTTCGGCAAACATAAGCCCCAACTGCCACAAGGTGGGGATTGCCCTCTCTTCCACTTCCTCTGGCGGGGTTGTGGAAGTCGATCCACAAGGATTTGGCATGAAAGCCTATGAAATCCTCGCATGCGGGCTTCACACATGGGCGGCAGGCGCGTCAACAACGGATTATCTCACTATTTCGGGAATAAAAGAAAACGACTGCGCCTTTGCCGTGCTCGCACAGGCAGGCGGTTCTGAAACAAAAGTAAAGGCCGCCATAAATTCCGAAAGCGGAAAAGTCGTCTTCACCCTCGATGCAAACGGCACAAACAACTCTACCCTCATCAACTGGATGATTGTAAGAAATTCATAAGAGGAAAAAGAAATGGAAAACATCACACAGGCAAACCAAAACAAATTCAACGCGGCTACATATTCCGAAGCCCTCACCGCCTTCACTGTCGGCTGGCAGGATAATGACGCCTCAAAAATCTTAAATTTCATAGCCCCCGCGATTCCAGTCGGTAGGCGATTTGAATTCAAACGCTCCGACAACGCCGAAGCGTTCTACTCCGAAAGCGACGATCTGCGCGCAATCGGCTCGGAATTCAAAAGAGTGCAATACAAGGGCGAAAGCGTGAACGAAAAGACCTTGAACAAGGGTCTTACCATGCGCGTTGACCACGACGAAGTTGCCGACGACGACTGGCAGGAACGCTATACGCAAATCTTGTTGCAGAGGCTTCTCCGAAACGAGCTTAGAAGAGCAATGTCCGCGCTCGAAACCATTGCGCAAAACGACGGGGAAAAGACTATCTGGAATTCTTCCGCAAACCCCGACGCCGACATCAGGGCGATGCTTTCGGCATGCGCCGACCAAAGCGGAGTGAGGGCGAACAAAATCCTCTTTGGCGAAGACGCATGGGCGATGCGCCTCGACTGCCTTGAAAACCAGTCAACATCCGTCGCATTCAGGGCAAGCTCCCTCACCCCCGACGAGCTTGCCGCGAAATTTATGCTTGAAGGCTGCAAAGTCTTGTCGGCGAGATACCAGCAAAGCCCGACGCAAAAGGCAAAAATCGCCTCCAACAAAATATTCGCATTCTGCGCATTCGACGGCGCCTCAAAAGACGAACCGTCAAACTTGAAACGCTTCTACACCCCAAGCCCCGAAGGCACGGCGTTCAGAGTGTATTTGGAAGAACACGCAAAATATACCGACATCACGGTCGAGCACTATTCGAGCATTGTGGCGACAAGCACGCTCGGAGTCCGCTCCCTTGAAATAGCCAACTCCTAACCCCAAGCCGCCCGTGGCGCGGCAAAAACGCCGCGGGCGCGCCAACTTTTTATGAACTGGATAAAAATAACACATCAAGACTTGGAAATATCGCTAAACAAAAGCCAGCTTGAAATTTTGCAAGCGGCGGAGTTTGCAAGCCCTGGAAGAGACATAGCAGAAAGCGTGATATCCATGGCGGTGTCGCGCATAAGGGCTGAAATATCCGCGGGACAAATAAACAGCATAGACCCCGACCATTCGCGCATTCCGCCCGAACTAAAAGAATGCGCTCTTTCGCTTGCGCTGGAAGCATTGCAGGCGCGCCTTCCCGACATGCCGATGCCCCCCTCAATTTCAAAGCGCGCGGATTTGGCGCGCGAAACACTCGCAAGGGTTGCGGAAGGCAAACTGCCCGTGTCGCAGCCGCTTTACGGCATAAAAACCGCGAAAAAGAAAGGCGTCAGCATCTTGAAAAGCAGGCGGCAAAACTTTTCGTCAAAAACCATGGAGGGGCTATGACCGCGAAATCGGAAATAGAAAAATTGCAAGAGGCTGTCGGCAGGCGGCTTTTGCTCGCGGGAGATTTCGCAACCGCGAACATATATCTTGAAAGCGCGAAACCCGGCAATCTTAAATCAGGAAATTCCGCGTGCGGAGTAAAAATCACAGTGCGCGTTCCAATGCCGCAAAGCGCGTCAAAATACGCGGCGGGCCCCGTGTTCTCAAAAGTCGATTTGCAGATTTTAATCGAGCGCGACGACGCCGTGGCAAAGCACACCCCGTCCATTGCCTCAATCGCCGAAAGCGTCACGCTTGCCCTGCACAACTGGACGGCTCCCGCGGACTGCGGCTACGGCAAGGTGCGGATTTCAGAACAGCATCCGTGGCAGCGCGTTGAAAACAAGAATATGCAAACATCCGCAATGCTCGTAAACTTCTCAACCCAATCGGTTTTAGGATAAAAAATGAAAATAAAATACTCGAATCTCACAATATCGACTCCTGAAAATCCCCCCAAAAATTTTTCGCTCACCCTAAAAAAGACCCTGCAAACCGACAAGGCAATCGGGCTTGAAAACGCAATGGTTTCGGACAGAGGCAACTGCGTATCGTCGGTTGCGTTCAGCGTGGAAAACTCGCGCAAGACTCCCGCGCTTGCTGAAGAATTTTGCATTGAATTTCTCCGCGAAATTTCAAAGTTGCCGCCATCGCCGCTCGAAATCATTTTCGGAGAGGGAGAAAGCAAAAAATCCTTTATAATAGAAAATGCGGCAATGTCGAAATGCAAGGCGTCAGTCGAAGGGCGCATAACAAGCCACTCGCTTGAATTTACGGCGGGAGAGGCAGGAGAGTAATATAATGGAAGAAGAAATCAAAAACCTCGAAAGAGAGCTTGCCGAAGCCGTTGCGGAAATGCAAAGGCAAATGCAGATTCTCGAAAACGAAATAACTTCGCTTAACTCAAAACTTGAAGAGACAGCAAGCCAGCTTCGCAACATAAGGCACCAAATATGAATTCTCCGCAAAAAAAATGGAGCGTAAAAATAAACGGAAGCCCGGTTCCGATTGGCGATTTAAAATTAAAATCGGCAGTCCTTAACCTGCGCACGCTGGCTTCCGACTATTTTAAAATTTCCTCGCCAAAAAAGTTCCCGTTCGCGGAAGGCGACAAGCTTTCGCTGTTTTTTAACGGAGTTTGCAGATTTGCGGGAAACTGCAATTCCCTGAAAACTTCCATTTCGGCGCAGAAAAAAAGTTATGAGGCAGTCTTTAAAAACGCGTGGGCGGAGCTTGAAAAAATCCCCTACACACAAGATTGGCAGGCTCTGCTTGAAGACGCCCAAGCAATATCGCCGCAGAGAATATCGCGAATAATTCTCGGGCAGTCCGCAGACGGGGAAAAAATTTCGGCGGGAGAGCAAATCGCAGACATCATTGCATGCGCAAACTCGAAGGGAGCGGGCATTTCAACAAGCGAAATCGGTATATCAACCCAAATTCCCGCCGACGAGGCGTCCGACATGTCCTGCGCGCAGGCGATTTTGCGCGTCCTGAAATGGATGCCCGACATCGCGACCGAATTTGATTATTCAAACGAAAACACCCCTGTATTGAACTTCAAAAAACGCTCCGCCTGCGAAACCGTGTCGATAGAAAACGCCGCCGTCAAAAGCATTTCGTTTGAAAAGAGAAACGATTTAAAAGTGCAAAACGTATGCGTAAACTATGAAAAGACAAACACCGTAAACGGCGCGGCTTTCAAGGCGGTAAGCCGCGACGTATATCCCCCCGAATCCGACATCGGCTGCAAAAATTCCCTCATGCTGACCGTTCCGCTCGGCGGCTATTCCCAAAAGACACAACGCCAAAAAGTGGAAACGGCGGACATTTCAATTTCAAGCGAAAGCTGGTGGAAAAGCAAAGTCCCGTTTTTGAACAATTCAAAAATATCGCACTTTAATTTAAAGAACATAAAGCGAAAATCAACGCTTCCGCGCGAACTTTTGTCGGGCAACGTCATGGAGTGGATGCTTTGCGCCATCGAGCGCGACACTATATCGGCAGATGTAGAATATTACATAGACGGGAAAGTCGCCGGCATGGAAAGCGTGAGCTTGAAACTGCTTGCAACAAACGCGCGCACCACAACATATTCGAGAACGGTTACGACATCAAAGCAGGAGCCGCAACCCTCGGGGCTTGCGCAAGCGATTTTTGAGGCGACAGAAGATACGCAGACAGAGGGAGAATGCGCCATTATAAACGCGCAAAACCTAAGCTTGTTCCTAAAAAACATCCTCTATGAAAACGAACTTGAAAACGCTTGCGTTACGCAGACGGCTCTCGATATTTTTAAAGGAGAGCTGAAAGCAAAATTCGGGCCTCCGAAACACCTCTACCCCGCCGACATCGCGGAGCTTTTCCGCACGGCGTCAACCAGAAAAACCGTGCAAAACCCGCAAATACGCCTGACGGGCGAGACATCAAAAGACAATACTTTCCAATATTCCGACAATGTGTACACCCCCGTAATCGCGGGCTTTCCGCAAGATTCGTACAAGCTTTCGATTGCAAACCCCGAAGACGGAAGCGAAATTGTCTCTATCGACCCAAACGACATTCCATCGACCGACGAGGTCAATGACATATCGTTAAAAAAACTTTTGATAGTTTCAAACGGCAATCCGCGCCATGCGTATTTTTTAATGAGCAACGTCATCTAAGCAATGCCAAAACCATTCACAATCTTAGGCTGTGGAAACGGCTTTAACTTTTGCCTGCCGAGGCTTTCAAACGACGAGACCGAAGGCTTCCAAACCCTGAAAAACATCAACCTGAAAAAAGCGATGGATTTTTACTGGAATATGCACAAGGTAAAATTTTCAGGGCATGCGAAAGTCGATTTCCATAGCGACCATTTCTACAACCGCAGTTTTGAATTTTCCACGGAATTTGATGAAACCGTTTTTGACGAAGCGGGAAGGGAAACGCAAGTTGCGGCATTTGCCGACGGCAATTTTTTGACAGAGCCGATGGACAGGCAGTTTGACTTGTTCTATTCAATGGATGAAAGAAATCAAGTGCTCCTGATGTTGAAAGGCCCGTTTTTAAACGACATTGATTTCGATATTTCAAGAGCGGATATTTCAAGCAGCATTTACGCTTTCAAGATATTTTTTGAAGCCGACTATGCGCTGAGTGAAATGTCGATTTCAACGCGCGAACCCGATTTGCCGAGAATGCTCCTTAGAGAAACAAAAACCGCCAAATTCGACACGTTCCCGTTCCCGATTTACATAAGCACAATATATAATGAATATGTAATTCCGGACTACGAATTTGAGATTTCCGATTTTGAACCGCAAACATACACAGCCGCAGACTACTAATCTTCGGCTGTGCTGTTTTATGCAAAAAGGGGTTAAGCCCCCGCTTCTTCTATATGCTTTATGACCTCGTCAACGCTGAGGCGGACTTGCTTCGTCGTGTCGCGGTCGCGCAAAGTCACGCTGCCGTTGCCTTCGATTGTCTCAAAGTCAATAGTGATGCAAAACGGCGTTCCGATTTCGTCCTGGCGGCGGTAGCGGCGACCGATTGCGCCTGTTGCGTCGAAAAACACGTTCCAGCGGTTTTGAAGTTTCGCGTAAACTTCCCGCGCGCGGTTGAAGAGTTCGGGCTTGTTCTTGACAAGCGGGAACACCGCGGCCTTAAACGGTGCAATGCGCGGGCTGAATTTTAAGAAAGTGCGCTTTTCGGCCTGCCCCTTGTCGTTTGGAACTTCGTCTTCGGAGTAAGCTGCGGTCATCACCGCAAGGAAAGTGCGGTCAACGCCGAGAGACGGCTCGATGACGTGCGGCAAATATTTTTCCTTCCTTGCTTCGTCAAAATATTCCAAATTTGTCTTGGAGGCGTTCTGATGCTGGGTAAGGTCAAAGTTTCCGCGAACGGCGATGCCCTGCAATTCCTGCAATCCGTGCGGGAAATGGAAGGTGATGTCGGTGCACGCCTTTGCATAGTGGGCGAGCTTTTCCTGCGGATGGACGTCTTCGGCCAAGTCTTTTGCGGGAAGCCCTATCGAAACGAACCAAGCCTTGCATGCGTCAATCCATTGACGGTGCAGAGCCTTCCAATCGTCATATGGTGAAATGAAATACTCGATTTCCATCTGCTCGAATTCGCGACTGCGGAATATGAAATTGCGCGGCGTGATTTCGTTGCGGAAAGCCTTGCCGATTTGCGCAATGCCAAACGGCAGCTTGACGCGCGAAGTGTCAACAATGTTTTTAAAGTCGGCAAATATGCCCTGCGCCGTTTCGGGTCTTAAATAGGCTATCGCGGTTTCGTCGCGGAGCGCGCCTACATAGGTTTGGAACATCAAATTAAAGTCGCGCGGAGGAGTGAGAGAGCCCGCCTTGCCTGTCGCGGGAGAAGGGATAAGCTCGTATTCAAACGGCTTTGCATCCATGTAATTTTTTAGGACGATTTCCCCCAACGAGCCTTGCTTTGCAAGCTTGCGCTTTAATTCCGCCGCTTTTTCCTCGGCGTCGCGCTGCATATTTTCGTCTTCCAAGACAGAGACATAGCCTATGGTTTCGCCGTCAACCTTAACTTCCGCAAAGAAGAGCTGGTCGGCACGGAAGCGCAATTTCGACTCCTTGCAGTCAACCATCGGGTCGGAAAATCCGTCAACGTGCCCCGAAGCCCGCCAAACATTGGGGTGCATTATAATGGAAGCGTCCAAGCCCACAACGTCGTCGCGCTTATGCACAAAGTCTTTCCACCAAGCCTGCTTGATGTTGTTTTTCAATTCCGCGCCAAGAGGCCCGTAGTCGAAAAACCCGTTAAAGCCGCCGTAAATTTCGGACGACCTGAAAATAAACCCTCTGCGCTTGCAAAGGCCTTCGATTGTTGCCATGTCAACTGCCATAATAAAATTCTTTAAGCCGTACTATTAAAATGTCGCCTTTCGTTTCGTCAAGACTGTAATAAACAGAGGTTTTTATCTGTCTGCAAAGAACTGCCCACTTTGGAGGCATTTTTTTAAAAAATATGTTTGCATGGCGGGCAAATTTATATTTATGATACTGTATATAAAGGAGATATTTTACTATGGCAAACAAATCAAAGTGTCCTTATTGCAACGCAACAATAACCCGTTTGAACGTAGAGGAAATAGAGCTTGAAAGAGACGCGGGAGGCCCCTGGAAAGGAGTTTCATACGCCTGCCCCGTATGCCGAAAAATTCTCTCCGTAAACGTAAATCCCGAAGTTTTAAAGCACGATGTCGCGCTTTTGGTGCAGGGTGCGCTGGACGGCTCGAAAAAGTTGAAATAACTTGAATATCCTCCAAAAAGGCTTGCTTTTGCATTCACGGCAGATTCATTTGACACAATGAATTTGACACAAAAAGCGAAGGAAATTCTTGCGGACTTTTTGGCTCCGATAGAAGCCCCCGTTTCAATCGACGCCACTTGCGGAAACGGCTTCGATACTTTGTTTCTTGCGCAAAACGCCAAGCAAAACGGCAAAGTGTTTGCTTTCGACATACAAAAAAGCGCGGTTTTGCAGACAAAAAAAATCTTAAAAGAAAACGGACTTTCCGAAAAAGCGGAAATTTTTGAAGCGTCGCACGCTCTCTTGAAAGAGAAAATATCAAGCAGATACTTCGGAAAAATCAACGCCGCAATGTTTAACCTCGGCTGGCTTCCAAAATCCGACAAAGCAGTAATCACAAAACCCGAAAGCACCATAAAAGCCCTTGAATCGCTCGCCGAAATCGCCGATAAAAACAACATGGCAAGCGTCCTTGCCTATCCCGCCCATGAGGGTGGAAGAAGCGAACTTGAATGCGTGGAAGAATATCTAAAAAAGTATTCCCCCCGGATTTTCAGGGATGAGAAAAACCCAAATTCCCCCGTGCTGTTTATTTTTACCATGCGCTAATCGCCCATTTCGGCTCTAATCTTGCGCAGCTTTTCCGCCGCATAAACGATACGGGGAGACGGGGTTATGATTAAATCGGTGGGCATCATGAAAATATTGCCCTTCTTTACCGCTTCGGTTTTTGACCAAACCGCGGATTTTTTGAGTTCGGTCTTCTTTCTTTCAAAATCGCTTTCATCGTCGGACTGCACCACGACCGCCTGCGGAGACGAAACCAAAATGTACTCCTTCGGCAAAACAGCCCATGCCGCTTTCGTGTTTTTTACGACATTTTCAAAGCCGCAATTTTGCAAAAGCCTGCCTGCGTATGTATCAACGCCTGCCGACATGTTCCCGAAAAGGAAAATCGCGCGCGGACGATTTTTAAAAGAAGATTTATCGGCGGTTTCGAGCCTTATTTTTTCGGCCAAGGCAAATCCCTCTTTCCCCTTTCCAAACAGAGAGCCTATTATTTCGGCATTCTTTGCGATATTTTCAAGACCGTCGGCATAAACCAAAAATACCCTGATGCCAAGGCTTTCAAATTTTTTCATCAAAAAATCGGCAGAGACATCGTGCAAAACAACAATGTCGGGCTTCAAATCCAAAATCTTTTCAAAATCAGCGTCCACAAATCCGCCGACCACTTCCTTCTTTGAAAGCTCTTCGCGAATGGCTTTTCCGGATTCAGTGCTTGAAAGAGATTTCGGATATTTGCAGAATTTTGAAACGCCCAAGAGGCTGCCGCCCGCCCCGACAGCGCAAATGGTCTCGCTCACCGCAGGGGAAATCGAAACCGCCTTCGGAGGCGCCGAGAATTCAAATTTCCTGCCCTTGCAGTCAAAAACTTCATATGCGCGCAAAAAGCCCGAAAACGCGAAGCACAAAAAAAACGTTGCAAACGACTTAAAAACATTCATCATTACCAAAATCATAAAAAATTAAGCTTTTAAAGAAGTCAAAGCCTTTATTTGAACAAAAAAGCTTATTTTTTAAAAAAATCGGTAAAAATAGTTGACAGACAGGCAAGAATACCTACTTTTGCTTGTTTTCAATTTCAATATTTCAGAAATAGACAGGTAATATATGGGACAACCAAAACGCAAACAGTCCAAGCAGCGTTCACGCAAGCGTCGCGGCGCAAATCAATTTGAACTTCCCCAGTTGATGAAAGATTCGACTGACGGCACTCTCTATATGCCCCACAGAGTAAATCCCTCCAACGGCACATACAGAGGCAGGCAAGTCATTAGCGTGAAGATTTAAGCTTAAAAAAGCTTAGACTTTGCCAAAACATACGGGTGCGACGTTTTTTTATGGAACTTGCCCCCGTTTTTCGTATATATTCATCTTAAAAACAAAAAAAGAACAATATGGGCGAAATTTCGAGCAAGGCATGCATCGCGGTTGACGTAATGGGCTCCGACAGGGGTGCGGGCGCAATAATTGCAGGCGTATGCCAAGCTTTGAAAGAAAACAAAGGCGACATAAAAATCATCGCCGTTGGAGATGAAGGGGAAATAAAGGAAAACCTGCGCCTCCATGGTTTTTATAAAGATTCGCGCATAGAAATTCACCACGCAAGCCAAGTCATAGAAATGAGCGAAAAGCCAATCCAGGCAATGCGCTCAAAAAAAGATTCGTCCATGATGAGGGCGATAGACTTGGCGAAAATCGGCGCGGCGGACGCAATTTTAAGCTGCGGAAACACGGGCGCGCTGATGGCGGCGGGGACAATCAAATTGCGCACGATGGCGGGCATTGAACGCCCCGCGCTCGGCGCGGTAATCCCGAGAGACGGGAAAAATTTTATTTTGGTGGACGTGGGGGCAAATCCCGACCCGCGCCCGACGAATATGCTCGACAACGCGATTTTGGGCGCAAATTACGCAAGAGTTGCGGGCATAGTCGAAGAGGGAAAAATGCCGAAAGTCGGACTTCTTTCAAACGGCACTGAAGACGGCAAAGGCAATATGTTGACTCAAAACGCGCACATTCTTTTGAACAACTCCAAAAACGTGGTCAACTACGCGGGGTTAATAGAAGGTTTCCAAGTCTTTCAAGGCGACTGCGACGTAATTATCTGCGATGGATTTACGGGCAACGTTCTATTAAAAACGCTCGAAGGCATAATGAAGATGTTGAAGGGAATGCTAAAAGAGGAGTTGACGAGCAATATCCTCCGCAAATTCGGGGCTCTTTTGTCAATGGGTGCATTTCAGGGGGTCAAAAACAGGCTTCCTGTTGAAAAGTTTTCGGGCGCGCCATTGCTCGGGCTTAACAAACTCATAGTAAAGGGACATGGCTCAAGCGACCAGGCGCAGGTTGCGGGAGCTTTGGGTATTGCGATAAAATGCGTGCGCCGCCGGCTCAACGAAAGCATCGAAAAAGATCTTGCGAAAATACAGCTGGAGGCGGAAAAGAAAAAAGCCGTAGAATCCGAAACCAGAAACGAGAATGAATAAATCAATAATAATAGCCGGCACAGGCTCGTATCTTCCCGAAAAAATCATCACAAACCACGACATCGCAAAAACAGTAGATACCTCCGACGAATGGGTTTACACCCGCTCGGGGATAAAAGAGCGCAGGATTGCCAAAAGCGAAGAAGCCGCAAGCGACATGGCTTTGATTTCTGCGAAAAGAGCGATTGAAAACGCAAAGTTAAAGCCCGAAGACATAGATTTGGTAATCGTTACAACGGTGACGCCCGACATGATGTTCCCGTCAACCGCCTGCATCTTGCAGGCAAAGCTCGGCATACGCAACAACATACCGTGCTTTGACATTGAAGCGGCTTGCTCGGGTTTTGTTTACGGGGTTGAAGTAGCCTCAAAAATGATGAAATCAGGCTATTACAAAAACGCCCTTGTGGTTTCATCGGAAAAACTAAGCGGCATACTCGACTGGCAAGACCGCAACACATGCGTACTCTTCGGCGATGGTTCGGGCGCGGTTGTCCTTTCCACTTCGGAAGAAAAAGACGTAGGCATTTTAGACACGGTTTTGGGCGCGGACGGCTCCGACACCGCAACTTTGAAGCTTCCCGCAGGCGGCTCTCTAATGCCCGCAAGTAAAGAAACTGTCGAAAACCGCCAGCACTTCATACAAATGAACGGGCGCGAAGTGTTCAAGCACGCCGTCAAAATAATGGGGGAAAAATCTTTTGAAGTCATTGAAAGATACGGCATCACTCCCAATGAAATAAGCCTTTTAATTCCACACCAGGCAAATACGAGAATTATAGAAAGTGTTGCAAAACGCTTGAAATTGCCGATGGAAAAAGTGTTCGTAAATATCGAAAAGTACGGCAATACCTCGTCGGCATCAATTCCCATAGCCCTTGACGAAGCCCTTAAAGCGGGAAAAATCAAAAAAGGAGACTATATTTTGTTCGTGGCATTCGGTGCAGGCTTGACGTGGGGCGCAACTTTGGTAAAGTGGCACTAATTCAATATGCAAAAACGCGTTTTTAAGACTTCTTTGATACTGCTGGTTGCAGGCATTTGCGCATCGGCAAACGCAGCACTTGTCTGGGAAAAGGACAAGGGCTGGCAGGTCGAAGGCGGAGTTTTGGAAAACGTGATAGGCGAAAAGGCCGAGGCAAAAAACGCATTGGAAGCCATGAACAAGGCGGGCAAAGCGCAAGAAGAAGGTGATTTTTCCGCCGCCATCGACTATTATAAAATAGTGGTCCAAGAATACCCCCTCTCGATTTTCGCCGCCGACGCCTATTTGCAGCTTGCCGTTTTATACAAGCGCGACGGACAGTTTTCGGAAGCGTACAGATGTCTGGAGTTAATCGTAAAAAATTATCCGGGCTTTGAAAAGTATAACGCGGTGATTTCCGAAGAGTACGATCTTGCAAGCACAATCCAAAAGGGTGCGCGCCCGTATTTGTGGGGAGTAATCCCTTGGTTTAAAGATTTCAATCTTGCGATAAAAATATATGAAAGCGTGGTTTCAAACGCGCCTTTTGGCGACTACGCGCCCCTTGCATTGATGAACATATCCATAATCGCAAACCATATCGATAAGCAGGAGCTTGCAATCGACGCACTCGACAGAATCATAAATACCTACCCCCAAAGCTCCCTCACCCCCGACGCCTACTTGCAAATGGCAAACACCTACCGCGAGATGGTTCAAGGCGCGGACTACGACCAGTCAACGGTGGTGAAAGCAATGGATTTTTATCAGGACTTCATGATTTTGTTCCCGCAAAACGCCTCGATAGCAAACGCGGAAGCGGGGTTTGAGCTGATGCAGGACATCCACGCGCGAAGCCGCCTTGTCATGGGAGATTTCTACTACTATTACAGAAACAACAACAAAGCCGCCTCCATTTTCTATAACGAAACCATAACAATCGCGCCAAAGAGCCTTGCGGCAACAGAAGCGCAGGCAGGATTAAAGAAAATAGCAAACGGCGAAATCGCCCCGATGACGATTGTCGATTTCTTCTTCGGTAGATACAAACGCCCGTCTTACGACGCCTACGAAGACGAAACAAAAATAGAGAAGCTGAATGCGGAAGCGTTTGAAATAAAGTCCGCCGAAGCGTTCATTGAAACTCCCGCAATTTTTGACGAAAACATCGAAGCCTCTTCAATAAGGGAAGAAAAAGACGCCCAAAAGTCGGCAATTAAAAATTTTGAAAAGACTTTGAAAGACGAAGGTTTTGTAAAATAGAAAGAACAGGCTTATGCGCGCATTCTTAAATTTTCTGGTTTTAACGCTTTCAAGCCTCGCGCTTTGCGCCTGCAATTACACCCTCGAAGGCACGGCGCAGCCGTTGCCGTTTAAGACGATAGCGGTAAAGCAGGTTGTAAACAACTCCTATGCGCCGCAAGCCTCAAACCCGCTGATGACGCAGGTTTGCACAATGCTTTCACAAACTCCCGCCCTCACATTGACGAGTCTCGACGAAGCCCAGGCTGTCCTTGAAATCACCTTGGACGACTACACGAAAAGCGTGTATGCTACCCGATACGAAGATACCGACATGGCGCGCGCAATAACGGTACAGCTCTCCGCAAACTGCACTCTGCGCAATTTGAAAACGGGCGAAGTAATATTCAAAGACAGACCTTTCAGCGTAAAAAACCACATATTTAACGACGAAAGCTTCCTTGACGGAGAGTACCAAAATATGACCACTCTCACGGGAATGCTCGCCCGCAAAATAGTTGATTCCGTTTTGGGAATATGGTAAAAAATTCATTAGTTCTTGCTCCGTCAATACTTGCGGCAGACTGCGCCGCCCTCGGAGACGCCGTTGGCAAAATCAAAAACGCGGGGCTGAAATGGGTCCATTTCGACGTAATGGACGCGCATTTCGTGCCGAATCTGTCGTTCGGACCCCAATTTTTAAAGAGACTGCGCGAGCTTTACCCCGACATGTTTTTCGACGTCCACCTGATGATGGATAATCCGCATCTTTACATCGACGCCTTTGCCTCTGCGGGAGCAAGCCTCATAAACGTGCATTTGGAACCCGATTTTCCGCTTGCAGAAACACTGCGCGAAATTCATTTGAAGGGGCTTAAAGTTGGAATCACAATCAAGCCCAAAACAAGCGTTTTTGAACTCGCCCCCTATCTGCCCTTTGTGGATTTGGCAATGCTTATGACGGTAGAACCAGGATTTGGCGGGCAAACCATTGTCGAAAACGCGCATGAAAGAATTGCGGCGTTAAAAAAATTGCGCGAAGAAATGAAGCTTAATTTCCGCATTGAAATAGACGGCGGAGTTACAGCGCAAAATGTTTCGGGATGCATCAAAGCAGGCGCGGACACCATAGTTGCGGGAACGGCATTTTTTAAACATACAGACGAACTTCTCGCCGCAATAGCTGCCGAAAACAAATAAAAGTTTTGCTTAAAACTTTCTGCTCCGAAACAAATCGGAGCTTTTTTGTGTCATTTTTTCGCCCTGTTTTTCCGTAAAATAAAACAAAATTTCAAAGCCGCAAGTATGTGAAACAAAAACATTAAAAAATTTATTGACTTGCGCAAACAAAAGATATAAAAATAAAATTATCATGAATAAATACATACCTATACTTTCAACGGCCTTGCTGTTTGCCTCGGCAAGCGTTGCAACCGCAGCAACCGCGATATTTAATTTTTCCGCATCTGTCGGAGATGCTGAAAATCCCGTAAATGTTTGGGACGCAGTCTCGGCAGAAAGCGAATACGGCGCATTTTACGGAAACGACCCCTACTCTGTTTGGTGCGACCAATTGATATTAAACGGGGGAAACAATAGCGTAAATCTTGCGATTACAGGTACGTTTTCCGATAATTATCCAACGCCGGAAGCCAAAAATTCCACGGTAAATCTGCAATTTAACAACATTAACTTGGCTCTTTCCGGAGAAAATGCCAGATTAGATTCAAGAGTCGGCACTTCAGGCAGAGGCAACATAACCTTAAAAGGCGGCACGGTGTTGACCGTTTCCAATGGCGCGAAAGTGGGTCTTGGCACGGTTGGAACGATAAACGACTCCACAGTTGAAGGCATTTACATGAATGAAACCACCGCAGCGTCAGTCATAATTCAAGGTGCGTCTTATTTCTATAACAGAAACACAAAAATCGGCAACGCCTCTTCAACTGAAATCCAGTCGGTAAAAATCATAGGTTCTGACAACGACGTCTTCTTCAGAAATCTTGCACTTATAGGAGCCGCGGGAACATCTGCGGCGTCTCCGCTCGGCGGCGTTTTGGAATGGGTTGCCGACGCAAACGGCATCACCACAATAAATCATGTGGGAGGTATGCCCGAGTTCAGCGGCGTTCTCAAATTCGATTTCACAAACTTGATTTGGGACGAATCCTGGGGAGACGAAAAAATATTCACCCTTATCAACGCAGATAGCGACACAAGCGCATTGAACGACTGGGTTATGCTAAACGGAACAGGGGATTTTGTCGAATTTATAGGAGTTGACGGCGGAGAATTTACAGCCGACAGCAAGCATCTTTACCTTACAATCGCAAGAGATTCCCTGCAAGTTCCCGAACCATCGACATACGCGGCAATCTTTGGCGCAATCGCCCTCGCATTTGCGGCATACAGAAGAAGAAAGTAGTTATTTTTTCATAAAGCAAAAAACTCCGCACGGCAATGTGCGGAGTTTTTTTGCGCCCTATTCTTTCGGAAGAATCTTAAAGTTCGCAAACTGCGTTTTTGCGCCGCTATCGCCTGTAAATATAAACCCCATCCAGCCGAAAGTTTTTGACGGATTTTCAGAATTTATACTTATGCTTGTATTTACAAGTTTCCTGCCGTTTGAGTTTGAAATATTTAAAGCGTGAATAAAGCAAGCATAGTCTCCATTTACCTCCAAGAACATTTCAACATCAAGCCATTCGCCTATCGGAAGTTTGGCATTGGTAGGCATAAATACGGCGTTTCTAATTTGAAATTTTGCCCCGCGGTTTAATACCCCCTCGTTTTCACGCAATTCAAAAATAAAATCGCTGTTTTCCGAAAGCTTCATCTTAAATGAAATCTTGACGGTTTGTGACTTTGTGAAATTGCATCTGTAAAAAAAGTACGGCATCCAGCTCGGCGTTGTTTTTTCGTCTGAAACTTCCAAAATCCTACCAAGAATATCATCGCTTAAAATACGCGCCCCTTCCCCGATGAATTCCATTTTAAGCATAGGCTTTTCATTCCAAACTTCGCGCGAAAAATCGTCATCGACATAACGGGCAAAATTCGCGCTTTTCGCCCTATTTGCAACTTTCGGGAATTCGTAATTTTTCAAAATTCCCTCAGCAATTCTGCGCATAAGCCCCTGGGGTCCCGCCTTTGATATTTCCAATTTTTCAAAGCCGATTTTTTGAACCGCGCCGCCGTTTTTTATCCTGCCCGCAATGACGTCGGAAACGCTGATTTCGCCGACCAGCGAATTTTTGTCCTGCCCCGACTTTTGCCATGCGCCAAAATCCATTTCGCCGAAACCAAGCGGAAAACCGCGCCGCCAATAGACGTTGAAATCGAACTCTGCGTCTTCGCGCTTTGGGGAATTTCCCCTGAAAAGCGGCGATTTTTCGCCAAACAAAACCAGATTTTTTTTGAATGAAAAAGAATTTTTATTGTGCCTGCCAAGTCCGACCTGAAAGTCTTTGGAATCGACAAACAAATTGTTTTCAACCGCGCAGTTTGAGCCGTAGTGCATGAAATATCCGCCCTCCTGCGCGCGGATTACGAAATTTTTGCGCACAGAAAACCCCGAAGAGCCTTCGTCGTTGTAAATTCCCCAGCCGCCGTAGTTGTGGCAGGTGATGTCGGAAATAACATTGCCTGCAATCTCTGAGCCAACGGAAGAGCCAAGGGTGTAAATGCCGCCCAAGTCGCTCATCTCGCCGAACGACAAATGGTGGATTTTGTTGAAATTTATCTTGTTGTTTTGCGTATGAGTCGGCGCGCTTCCCCAAGTCCAACCAACGGAGATTCCCGTGTAATAGCCGTCGAAAATCTCGTTGTTTGATATTTTGCAAGAATTTACGTCAAACGCCAAAATCCCGATGCCCGACTTGCATTCGCGCCCGTAGTTGAAAATCAAATTGTTCGCAACTTCGATGCGCCCGCTCGTAAGCCCGTCAAGCTCGGGATTTGCGCCCGTGACGGCTTTTTGCAAAACTCCCAAACGTACGCCGCCTGCCCCCAAGTCGTGCATGATGCAGTTTCGGATTTTTGAGTCCCAGACAGATTTTCCGAACTCGACGGCGTAGCCTCCCGCGCGCCTGAATATGCAAAAATTAAATTCTATGTTTTCGGCGTTTTCAAATTTCACAAGAGAAGGAAACGAAGTAGCACCCTGCGCCGAAGTCTGCCACGCCCCGTTTTCAAGAGCCTTTACGCCGCCGCACTCAAAGCTTACGTTTTCAAACTTCACGTTTTTAAGCTTGCTTTCCGCACTATCTCCGCGCCCAATCAAAAGGGTTTCAAGCGCGGGATAAAAAGCATCGGAAATTTCAGAACAAGTCTTGTAAAAGACTTCCCTTGAAGCGGCGTCAAAGTAAAACTCGCCCTCTTCGTCAAGCCCTGCGCGGGTGTTTAAAATCTTGTAGCGCGGATTTTTATCGTAAATGAAAAACGGGCGGCACGAGGCGGGAGAAAGAAATTTCAGCAAGACGCTTTCACCGTCCAATCCTTCCTGAGACAAACTTTCAACTTTCAGCCACAAGTGTATCCAAGACATGTAAGCGTCAATCCGCGCGTTTTTAAGCTCCGATTTCGGTAGATTTAAAAGCGGCAAGACGTCGTTTTTGTCGGCAATGAATTCGGAAGAGCTTCCCCCGCGTTCCCTGCTTGGAACTTTCTCTTTTATGAAGAAATAATCCCCGTTTGGAATTTCCGAAAATCTTGCCCTTCGAGAGTTTACATACAAAGACGAAACGTCCCCGCCGACCTTCGCCTTCCAAATTCCGCCGCCGACATTCCGCCAATTTGCGATTTTCCTCGCGGAGCTTATCACTGTTTTTCCCGAAGGGTCGCCCAATACCGTCAAGCCGCAATGCTTGTTTGAAAGGACAAGCGGCTCGTCCAAAAAGTATGTAATGGGTTCGAGTTTTAGCGTTTTTTCCTCTGAAAGAGCGGCTCTATCAAACGCTTCCTGCAAGCTTGACACCGCAAAAGTCGAAACATAAAAAAACGCAAGTATTAAAAATAAAGCATGTTTTGCCATAAACACATATCCTTTAATGTCTATTTTCAATATTTATCCCGCTTTTTCAACTTAAAAAGCGCATTAAAAAAAGCTTGCAATGAAAGCCGCAAAATGCGAAATTTTCATTCTTTATAAAAGCGTTAGATTCAAGCAGGTCCTTTTTCTTGCAAAAATCCGCAGTTTTAGCCGAAAGAACTTTCGGAATTTCAGCGGCATTTTCGGCGCGGAGCTGGAAATGCGGGCGTAAAAATCCGCCCCGAAAACTGTGAAACACGGAAAGAAATAAAAATGGCAGACAAAGTAATAGACAAAGAAAGCATCATCAAGGAATACCGCCTTGACGAAAAAGACACGGGTTCGTGCGAAGTTCAAGTCGCGCTTCTTTCGGCAAGAATCGCGCACCTCACAGACCACCTCGCAACCCACAAAAAGGACTTCCACTCGCGCAGAGGCCTCATTGCAATGACTTCAAAGCGCAGAAAGCTCCTCGATTACTTGAAGAAGAACGACCTTGAACGCTACAATTCGCTCATCGTTCGTTTGGGCTTGCGCCGATAATTACGCGACAAAGCCGTACTTTTCGTGCGGCTTTTTCTTTGCGCAAAAGGCGTTGAATGCGGGAAATCCGCAGTAAAAGCAAGGGAAGTTCGGGTTCGTCAAAAAAAAATTCAGCCCGGCTTTCTTTTTTAAACTAAAATTTAGCGATGCTAAGACGTCCGACCCGTCAGTCGCATTTTGAAAGAGAATACATAATGAAACAAAAATACAGCGTAGAGGTAAAAGACCTCGATATGACAATATCAACGGGAACAATCGCAAAACAGGCGAACGGTTCCGTAACAATCAGCGTTGGAGAAACAACGCTATTTGTATCCGCAGTGGCGGCAAACAGTGTAAAACCCGGTCAGGACTTCTTCCCCTTGACGGTTGACTACCGCGAAAACTATTCGGCGGCAGGCAGATTTCCGGGCGGATACTTCAAAAGGGAAGGCAGACCTTCCGAAAAAGAAATTTTAACTTCCCGCCTTTGCGACAGACCATTGCGCCCATTGTTCCCGAAGGGCTTTATGAACGAAGTCCAGGTAATCGGGCAGGTTTTGTCGGCAGACATGATTAACGACCCCGATATTTTGATGGTAAACGGCGCGTCAGCCGCGATGCTTATTTCCGACATTCCTTGGAACGGCCCCGTGGGTTGCATACGCCTTGGCGAAATTGACGGCGAATTTGTCGTAAATCCGACCCATGAGCAAATGGAAGAATCCGTCCTCGACTTGATCTATGTCGGCAACGAAAAAGAAATGATGATGATTGAAGGCTCGGCGGAACAATATCCCGACGAAAGATTTATCGAAGCCTTGGAATTTGCCCACAAGCAAATCCAGAAAATCATCGAAGCTCAAAAGGAGCTGGCAAAAATCTGCGGCAAACAAAAGCGCGAATTTGAGCTTCACACAGTAAAGCCCGAAATTTTGACAATGTGCCGCGAATACGTCGGCGGACGCCTTTTGGAAGCGGTTTTCCAAGACAACAAGCTCAAAAGGCAGGGCGATGTTGACGCCCTCATGGCTGAAACTGCGGAATTCGTAAAGGGCAAAGTAGGCGAAGAGGAATTTGACGAAAATCAAATCAAAATGGCGTTTGAAGAACTCCAAGAAGTCGTTTACCGCGACAATATCTTGGACGCGGGCAAGCGTTGCGACGGCCGCGAAGTAAAGCAAATCCGCCCGCTCGGCGCAATGGTGGGCGTTCTTCCGAGAGTCCACGGCAGCGCAATATTCTCGCGCGGCGAAACTCAGGCTCTCGTCACAACCACGCTCGGCACAACCCGCGACGTTCAGGAACTCGACGGCTTGACAGGCGGCACGAAGCAAAAATCGTTCATTCTCCACTACAACTTCCCGCCCTACTCTGTCGGCGAAACAGGCCGCTTCGGCACTCCCGGCAGGCGCGAAATCGGACACGGCAACTTGGCGGAACGCTCGCTTTTGCCCGTTCTCCCGTCAGTTGACGAATTCCCGTACGCAATCCGCCTCGTTTCCGACATCATGGAATCAAACGGCTCGACTTCAATGGCGTCAGTCTGCGGCGGTTGCTTGAGCCTTATGGACGCGGGCGTTCCGATAGAAACTCCCGTTGCTGGCATTTCCTGCGGCTTGGTTACACGCTTTGACGAAAACGGAAACCTGCTAAAACACATTGTTTTGACGGACATCATCGGAGCCGAAGACCACTTCGGCGACATGGACTTCAAAATTTGCGGCACAAAGAACGGCATCACGGGCTTCCAGCTCGACCTCAAAATCAAGGGATTGCCCTTTGACATCGCAAAAGAAGCAATACGCCAAAACAAGGAAGCGCGCACAAAGATTTTGGGCGTAATGGCAGAAGCTTTGGCAGAACCCAACAAGGAACTCAAAGAATTTGCCCCGCGCATCAAGATTATCCAAATCGCCCCCGAAAAAGTCGGCGCACTCATCGGGCCGGGAGGCAAGAATATCCGCCGCATAACCGAAGTTTCGGGCGCGCAAATCGACATCGACGACGACAACCCCGGCAAGGTTTTGATATTCGCGAACTCCGCAACTTCAATGAAGCGCGCGGTTTCGGAAGTCGAATTGATTGCGGCGGAAATTGAAGTCGGCAAGACCTACCGCGGTATCGTCCGTTCCATCAAGGAATTTGGCGCATTCGTCGAATGCCTGCCCGGCAAGGAAGGCTTGGTGCATATCTCTGAACTTGCGGATTTCCGCGTAAAGAAGACGGAAGACGTCTGCAAGCTTGGCGATGAAATGATTGTAAAATGCATCGGCATTGACGACAAGGGCAAAGTAAGGCTTTCGCGCAAAGCGGCTCTTGAAGACATGAAGCAGGCTTAAAACCGCAAGCAGTAAAAAATTTAAGAGAGGGTTTTCGCCCTCTCTTTTTTTGTTTCAGTAAAATTTCTACATATAAAAAATCTCGACAAAAAGGAATAAATATGAAATAATTATGATAATATTAAAAATAACATCATGAAAAATTTAGTAGCAATTTTTATTTTCTTTTTCGTGTCATTGGCACTAAACGCATCTAGCGTAGATATAATAAAACCGTCATTTCTTACGATTGAAACCCAGCCATCGGATTCTATAGTTTTTGAAGGCGAAAAAACCAAGTTTGAAACAAAAGCAAAATATTTGTCTAATGAATCGAATTATATTTGGTTCGTGAATAAAAATTTGTCTAATGAACCAAATTATATTTGGCTCGTGAATAAAAATGACGGTAAAGGCTTTGTAGAAACAGATTGTAAAAACAGAATTTTAGAAATTGAAGCCAATCTTGAAATGGACGGATACCAATACCGTTGTGAAGTATCCTATTTATCTGAATGCAAAAGCACAAAAACCGTAATCCTTTCGGTAAAGCCTATTATTCTTTCCATTGATATAGAACCTAAACCTGTCGCATTAAAGCCAAATTCCATTGCAGAATTTACAGCTTGCGCAAGTATTTCAAACAACAAGGAAATATTCTACTTGTGGCAGATTGACAAAGGCGACGGCAAGGGGTTTATAGACACTGACTGCACAACCCAAACGCTGTCTTTTACCGCGACCCAAGAAATGGAAGGATACCAGTTTCGCTGCGTGATTTCAGGAGAAGGCAAAACAAAAATTACAAAAACCGCAAACCTCAAATTTTTTGAGGATATTGAAATTTTAAAAGAACCGCAAAATCTTGAGTTATACGAAAAGCAAAAGGGTGAATTTACTTTTGATGTCAAAGAAAAAAACGGCAAGAAGTTGAAATACACTTGGTACGTCAATAAAAACGACGGCAAAGGTTGGAAAAAAGCAAGCACTGCGCAAACTTTAAAAATCACCGCCTCAAAAAAAATGCACAACTATCGCTACTACTGTGAAGCGACAAACGGCGCGGACAAAGAAGTATCAAACGAGGCAACTTTAACAGTTTATCAAAATGTAAAAATCGTAAAGTCTCCAAAATCCCAAAAGACCTACGAAGGCGACAATGTAAAATTTGAAGTCGAAGCAACGGGGCATGATGTAAAATACCAATGGCAATACTACAATGCACTTGCGAAGCAATGGGTTGACATAAAAGGCGAAAACTCAAATACATTTGAACCAAAACCCGAAATGTCAAACAGCGGATACAAATTCCGGTGCGAGGTTTCAAACGGAGGCGGAAAAGCCGCAACAAGCGCGGCTTCTTTCACTGTTTACGAAAAGCCCGAACTGTTGAATTATGTAAGCATTATCCAAGACGGCTGGGAAATGGCGTACAATGAAAACGGCTCGCATAACGAATATCCCGTTCTTTTTGAAGGCTATTCCGCAACATTTTACGTTTTTGCAAAGGGCTACAAAAACAAATACCAGTGGCAGGTTTTAGATTCTGATACGTACGAATGGAAAGACATAAAAGGCGCAACAAAATCAAGTTTCACAATCAAGGAAATTACCGAAAAAAACAACGAACAAACCTATTGTTGCAAAATCTATAATGACGGCGGCGAAACATACTCAAACGATGTTAAATTGACAGTTCAAAAGCCTTACGCGCCAAAAACTCCGGCAGGATACTCCTTTTATTTCCCCGATGCAAAAAATGGCTATTACCTGGCTTTCACGAGTTCCTCCTCCGGCAAGCTTGCAGGCTGTGCGGGCACAAAATTAACCGGCATAAAATATAAACGCATATCCTTCCACTTGGCAGAATTAAAGTTTACAATACAATACAAACTTACAAACGGCAAAACCTACAAAGAAGCTTTCAACGGCATTGTTGATTTCTATAACGGCGCCTATTATTGCGACCACAATCCGTTTACTGATATGTACGAAGCCTGCTATACATTTGTCCCTGTAATAGATGCAGAAGATTTAATGCCTGAAAGCCTGATAGGAACCACATTGAGCTTTGACTATTTCAGAGAATGCTCAGACTGGCTCAAAGTAACAATGGAAACCGAAAAATCCGCAAGGTACGATTTGTACGATGAAGACGGAAACTTCATATCATTTTACGGCACATTCAAGTACAAGAAAATTTCCGACAGCATTAGCACATTCTCAGGCTCCTTCAAGGATGGAATATCCACAATAAAAATCACAGACGGCATTATTTCCGGAGATTATATGTATTATAACATGGTTATCGACGGCTATCCCTACTCCGGAATGGCGTGGTTTGAATAAAATCCAAAGCTTTTGAAAAATCGGGGCGGAAAGTTTTCCGCCTCTTTTTTTGCGCCTGCCTAAAAAAAGTTTAGTCTTGCCTTAACCCAAGTTTTTTATAGAAATAACATATTTAATTAAATACATTTTTTAACAGACTATCACCAATGAAGAAATTTACATCTTTTCTCGCAATTTCGGCGGCAGCGTTAGCCTTGGTTGCATGTTCAGGAATGAACTCGGCAAAGCAAGCCCCCTACTGCAACAATTTAAAAGGCAAAGTGTTCTGCGGCTATCAAGGCTGGTACAGGGTTCCGACTGACGGCTCGGGGCTGGGTTGGGAGCACTGGGAAACTCCCGCAGAAGAATTTGAACCGGGCAAGTGCGGCATAGACGCATGGCCCGATGTTTCGGAACTCGACCCCGATGAAAAAATCGCAAGCAAATTCAAGCATTCGGACGGTTCGACAGCCTATGTTTACACAAATGAAAATCCAAAAACCGTAAACCGCCACTTCAAGTGGATGAAAGACTACGGCATTGACGGCGTATTTTTACAGCGTTTCGCTCTTGACGTTACGGGCGGGCACCACCAGTCCGACCTGCTTCTGCCCTCAAACAACCGCGTGTTTAAAAACGCTCTAAAAGGCGCGGAAAACAACGGCAGAGCCATCGCCATCATGTATGACTTGACCTTGATGGGCAAGGACAACGACAAAAATTCTCTCGAAAAAGTCAAGAAAGACTGGAAGAAGCTCCTCGACGAATACAAATTCTTCGATTCTCCCGCCTACATGCGCCATAACGGCAAACCCGTAGTCGCAATCTACGGAATCGGCTTTGGCGACAATCGCGCATACACGATGGAAGAGCAGGCGGACCTCATCAATTTCTTTAAAAACGATGAAAAATACGGCGGATGCGCAATCGTTTTGGGCACTCCGACCTACTGGCGCACTCTCGACCGCGACACAATCAAAGACAAGCGTCTGCATGACATGATTAAAAGTGCGGACGTTCTTCTGCCTTGGAGTGTCGGACGTTTCGGCGGCATTGACGGCGCGAAAAACCACGCTAAAAACCAGTTCGCGCCCGACGCCAAATGGTGCAAGGAAAACGGCGTGCTTTACATGCCTTTGGCGTTCCCGGGATTCAGCTGGGCAAACCGCTATGCCGACAGAAAGGCAAAATTCGACCATATTCCGCGACTTGGCGGAAAATTCTTCTGGCAGCAGGTTGTAGAAGCCAAAAAGGCGGGCGCAGACCTCCTGTATGTCGCAATGTTTGACGAAATGGACGAAGCAACGCAAATTTTCAAAGTCACGAACAATCCTCCCGAAGGCAATGGTTCGCGTTTCCTCTCCTACGCTCCCGATGATTCCGACCTGTATTTGAAGCTCTGCGGCAAGGCGGGTCAGCTCTTCCGCGGCGAAATCGAACCCTCGGATGAGCTGCCTATAAAAACGAAATCTTCGCAAGGCAAATAAAATAAATTTTCACACACTGTCATTATGGGATTAGAAACTATCGACTACATCGTAATTTTAATTTACGCCGCCGCCTTAATAGGCATAGGCGTGCTTCTTGCAAAGAAAGCTTCGGGAGGGCTTGACGAATACTTCCTGGGCGGCAGAACGCTGCCGTGGTATTTGCTCGGGACTTCGGGCATGGCGAACTGGTTTGACTTGACGGGAACGATGGTCATTACGTCGTTTTTGTTTATGATTGGACCTCGCGCCCTCTTCATCGAATTCAGAGGCGGGGTGGTTTTGATTTTGGTGTTCATATTGTGCTTTACGGCAAAGTGGCACCGTCGTTCGGGTTGCATGACGGGGGCTGAATGGATGCAGTTCCGTTTCGGAAACGGCAAAGACGCAGACGCCGCCCGCCTTTTGACGGCAATCGTATCCATCTTGCCCGTAATCGGCATGATTGCCTATCTGATTCGCGGTACGGGGCAGTTCCTTTCGATGTTCGTTCCCTACGCGCCAAGCGTATGCGCGGTGGGCTTTGCGCTCGTTGCAGTTGCATACACGGCTTCGGCGGGCTTTTACGGCGTTGTCGTCGCCGACCTTTTGCAGTCCGCGCTTATTATCGGGGGCGCGATTGTGCTTTCAATAATGGCGTACAACATGTTTACGCCCATGGAAGTCAACGGCACTGTCCTCTCCGCGGCGGACACTCTTAAATCTGTCGCAGCCGACGTAACGGGCAACACTTCATGGACGGAAGCCCTGCCTTCATGGAATGTCCAAATGCCAGACGACCCCGAATACAAATTCTTCCAATTCCTTATTATCGCGATGGGTTTTTACATGGTCCAGCAAGCGATTTCGGGCTTGGCAAGCGGCTCCGACCAAAAATACTTTGCCGCCCGCTCCGACAAGGAATGTGGAAAGCTAAATCTTTTGGTTTCAGTTTTGATTTCCGTGCGCTGGCCGATGATGATCGGCTTGGCGGTTTTGGGCATTTCAATCGTAAACGAATACTTTAACGGCGAAAACAAGGACCTCGCCGTTTACCGCGATGTTGAAGCGGTGGCTTCTGCGCATCACGGCATTGAAAATCTAAACGCAAATCCCGCCCTCAAAACGGAAGCGTTGGTTAAGGACTTGCAGGCAGTATTGGGCGAAGAATGGGGAATGGAAGCAATCGCAAAGAACGCCCCGAAGGTAAAGAGCGTGTTGCAGTCGCACAACGCCATTTCAAAATCATGGCTCGAACTTTCCGCTTCGGCAAACTCGTTCAACCCGACTCTTCAAAAGTACATGCATGAAAAGCTCGGCGCGGACTGGGCTGAAAAAATCAAATCGACGGGCAAAATGCGCATAGTTGCCGACATGATAAGGGAAGCCTACAAGGACAAGGGCATTTCAAAGGCAAACTGGCACGAAACAACAACCGCCATCATAAAGGGTGAAAATCCCGAACTTGCCAAGAAAATCGAAAGCCTCCTTGGCGACAACTGGAAGAAAAAGCTAATGCTCGTGGGCTACCACGGAGTTACCGACCCCGAAAGAATTTTGCCTGCCGTCATCAGCGCAAAAGTTTCCGCAGGATGGATGGGCGTGCTTCTCGTCACGCTCCTTGCGGCTTCCATGTCAACTTTCGGCTCAACGGTAAATTCGGCTTCGGCTTACGCGGTAAAAGACATCTACCAAAAGCTTTTCCGTCCGAACGCCGGCAGAAAAGAGCTTATCACGGCATCTTGGGCTACAACAATCTTGATTACGGGCATAGGATTTTTCCTCTCTCTCGTATTCGACAGCATTAACGACGTTTGGGACTGGATTATCATGAGCGTCACAACCGGATTGTTCGTCCCGGGCTTCCTTAGAATGTACTGGTGGAGAATGAACGGCTGGGGCGTCGCGTTCGGCATGGCATCGGGCGGCATAGCGGCGATTGCGCAGAGAATTTTGCAGCAAAACCTCGGCTGGGAATTTGCCCCGTGGGACAAGTTCGCATTCGTTGCGGTGTTTGCATTTGCGGCTACAATCATCGGCTGCCTGATGACAAAGCCGACTCCAATGCCGACTCTCGTTTACTTCTACAAAAAGACGCGCCCGTTCGGCTTCTGGGGTCCCGTGCGCAAGTATGTCACAAAAGAGCAGCTCGACTACATAAACGGCGAAAACCGCCGCGACATTGCAGCCCTTCCTTTCGCGTTCCTCTACCAGGTGACCCTCTTTATGCTGCCGATGCTCCTTGTCATACACCAGACAAAGATGTTCTTCTGCATTCTTCCCGTATTCATAATTTCGGTCATCGCGCTATATCTCTTGTGGTATAAAAATCTGCGCCCCGACCGCAAAATGGAGCTTGAAGAAACTCCGATAAAAGTGCCGGAAGAAGCGTAAGAGCGCATTGCAAAAAAGGAAACTCAAAAAGGGTTTCCTTTTTTTTGACGTCGGCGAAAAAAATTTCGGGAAGAAAAATGAACAATCAAAATCTAAATTCCCAAAGCATTTGATAAAAACGGAAGCAAAAAGCCCGCGTCAAAGTGCTTGACATAAGTTTTTGGAAAAACCATAAATATTGTAATTATTTTAATATGAACAAGGCAATATCAGCAACTCCGTTAAAAACTCTCGACGCCGAAGTTTTTGATGCAATCGCAAAAGAAACCAACCGTCAGCAAACTCACCTCGAACTCATAGCGTCGGAAAACTTCACTCTTCCCGCCGTTATGGAAGCAATGGGATCAACCCTTACAAACAAATACGCGGAAGGCTATCCCGCAAAACGCTATTACGGCGGCTGCGAATTTGTGGACGTAATAGAACAGCTTGCAATCGACAGGGCTAAAAAGCTCTTCGGGGCAGAACATGTCAACGTACAGCCGCACTCGGGCTCTCAGGCAAACATTGCGGTTTATACGGCAGTATTGAAGCCCGGCGACAAAATTCTCGCAATGTCGCTCGAACACGGCGGACACTTGAGCCACGGGCATCCGATGAACCTTTCAGGTATGCTCTACAACATCGTAAGCTACGGCGTTGACGAAAAAACGGGCCGCATCGACTACGAAAAGCTTGAAGAAGTGGCAATGGCTGAAAAGCCGAAACTCATTGTTGTCGGTGCAAGCGCGTATCCGCGCACGATTTATTTCGACAAAGTGGGCGAAATCGCGAAAAAATGCGGCGCAATGCTGATGGCAGACATCGCCCACATAGCGGCGTTGGTTGCCGCTGGCGTACACCCTAATCCCGTGCCGTACTGCGACTTCGTTACAACAACGACGCACAAAACCCTGCGCGGCCCCCGCGGCGGCATGATTATGTGCCGCGAACAATACGCGAAAGCCATAAATTCTTCGGTTTTCCCGGGCAACCAGGGCGGTCCCCTCATGCACGTCATTGCGGCAAAAGCTGTCTGCTTTGGCGAAGCGTTGAAAGATTCTTTCAAGGAATACGCAAAGCAGATAATCAAAAATACCGCAAAGCTTGCCGACGAACTCGCAAAGCGCGGGCACGGCATTGTTTCGGGCGGAACAGACAACCACCTGCTTTTGATTGACTTGCGCAAAAACAATCCCGACCTTACGGGCAAGGCGGCGCAAGCGGCTTTGGACAAGGCAAACATCACGACAAACAAAAACACCATCCCCGGCGAAACCCGCTCACCCTTCCAGGCAAGCGGCATACGCCTTGGAACAGCCGCAGTCACATCGCGCGGCATGGGCGAAGACGAGATGGTTAAAATTGCGGAAGCAATCGACCTTGTTTTGTCAAACCCCGAAGACGAAGCGGCAATCGAAAAGGCAAAGAACATCGCCCTCGAACTTTGCGCGAAATTCCCGCTGCCTTATTGAGAACTCAAAAATACACAACTTTAAGCCGCCGACTTGCAATATTCGGCGGCTTTTTTGTTTTCGCAAACGCAGGATTTAAGGGAAATAAAAATTTATTAAAAAAAATCTTGCAAATTTTGCTTTTTTTGGAGACTATTTAAACAGCTTAAAAAGGCGTGATTGCAAGGTTCAAAAATCTTTGATTGCCCTTTTGAAGCCCTACCCCTTAAAATTTAACAAACAAAACAATCTTATTTACTTATTAAAAAGGTTATTATGAAAAACAGACAAACTCACAAGGCGTTCACATTGGTTGAATTGCTAATCGTTATATCAATCATCGCGGTATTGGCAGGTTTGGTTATGCCGGCTCTCACAGGAGCAATGAGATCGTCCGACAAGCTGAAATCATTAAATAACGCAAAAGGTATTGCCACTGCCTGGCAAAGCTATGCAAAGGGCGAACGCTCCCGCACGCTCACGGCAGACACGGTGCACGATTGGGCTTTCCGCCTTGCCTCCCATGCAGATTTAAACATCCCCTCTTTCTGGATTATGGAATTTGACCCGATTGTTGCCGACAAAATCGGTTCAGGCGCTCCAATGCCCGCAAATATCGGCGACAAATTCGGCACAAACTGGAAAATCAGCGAAGAATTTAAGGCATTCCCCCTCTCTTGGGAAGTTGCAAACAAGACACAACCGAGCGCAAATTCAAACACTCCTTTGATTTGGTCTCGCGGTTTGAAAGCCACAGGCACTTGGGACAAGAACGAAGGCGTCTTTGGCGACCAGGGCGGGCACATCGCTTTTGTTGACATGTCTGTAAAATGGTACGATGCCTTGCAATCCGAAGACGCTCCGCGCGGCGAACTCAAAGTTTATAATGAAACGCGCCCGACATTCAACATCGGTCAGGCAATTCGCGGCGGCGCGGCAAACATTCTTAAATCCCAGACGGAATAGTTTTAAATTATCTATTTTATATTTTAAATATATTTTTTATGAAAACAAAAAGATACCTTCTCTCGCTAGCGGCTTCAGCTCTATTTTTGAGCGGTGCATACGCCGCAGACACAGAACTTGTGCTTGACGCATCCCAAGACGGTTTGACATGGGCTGACGCTCTTTGGTCAAACGGAACGCCGCAAGCGGATATCACTGCCCTCATCAACATTGCCGACTCTGAAAATCCCCTTTTGATACAAGGTGAAGCTGTGGCGGGAAAGCTTGATGTTTACAATAACTCATACCTTTTGCTTACAGGCGAAGGAAATTCTCTCACATCAACCATAATCGGCCCCCCCTACGGGGATGTCATACTTTACAACAATTCAAAATTTGTTGTTTCGGACAAGGCAAGTTTGACAATTGCAAACGGAATGTCTGTTTATGTTAATGACAATGCATCGTTTGAAGTTGATGGAGCTACTTTTACTGGTCAGTTTTATAACAAAGTAAACAGTGCGGTAATTAAAAATGGCTCGACTTGGAATGCAACGGGATATCATAACGGAATACAAGACGCCAATATCCTTGTTAAAGATTCCACAATCAATTCAACAACAGGCTTCCAGATGGGATCAGGTCAAACGGCAGGTCATTCCAAAGTGCTTACTTTGGAAAATTCCGACTGGCAGTTTGGCGGCAACGGCGCAAACTTCTGCGGCATTGTAAATATTCTCGATTCTTCTATTACAAGCACGGGACATATAAATGTGGCTGCCGAAGGCGGCAACGCTTCGGGTGAAAACTTGCTTTATATGAAAGGCTCTTCCGCAGAATCGCTTTCCACGATGAAAACTTTTAAGCTTTGGTGGAACACCAACGGCGGAGATACTTCCACGACTTTGCACCAAGCGGGAAATACAAACATAACAATTACAAATGCTTTTGATTCCTCCAACAATACAAACGGCGGCGGTAATGTATTGTGGCTCTTCTCGGGCGATAACAACACAGCTCAAAATTCCGCAGACTCCTCTTGGGGTGATAACGGAAAAAACAAAAACACCACCGGTATTTGGAAAATCACAAATGCTCAAATAACAGACGGAGTTGAAACAACTTCCACAAACTCGCTTTTTAAAAACAATACGATACACCTAAAAGTTTCGAGCGTTGAAGGCAATGACTTGCAGTCAATCGTTGACTGGGCGGGCGAAACCAATACATTCAGGACGGCATACGATGTTCGTGCATACCTTTCAACAGGAGCAAACACAAACTCTCTTGCATCGTTTACAGTTCGCGATGGTGCGGTTGCAGACATTGGTTCATACGTTATCGTGGGTTCAGACGCGGCTCTTTCCGGCACGGCATCGTTTAATATTTTAAACGGGGCAACCTATAACCAAAAATACCATTTGGTTCTCCAAAATTCAACTGTTGCAGGTTCGACAGGGCAATCTTTGGCAACTTTAGACAATGCAATTTGGAACAGAACAAATGGCAATCTTCATATCGGCGTAGGACTTTCTCAAAGAGATGATAATCCTAAACAAGATGCAATCTCAGGCACTTCTGTTTTAACTATTAGAAATTCAGATCCCATAACATTCGGGGGCAGTATTCTTCTTGCTGGCTCAAGCGTTGATTTGAGCGAAAGCGGCGGAACGCACACAAATGTTGCAAAACTTGTTATTGAAAACACTCAATTCACAATGAACGGAGAGCTTTACTTCGGGCATTCCGCTAAAAACGGATCTACTATTTATGGCGGCGATACGTTTATCGAAGTTATAGGCGAAAATTCCGCATTCATATCCTCTAAGAAAGGCTTGTATTCGGGCTATAACACGACCACATATGGCGGAAACCGCAAAATTATGGTAAGCGGAAAGAACAACACGGTTTCCTTCGGCTCGGACGGCGCTTTTCACATGAACTCCGCAGGAGGTGCAAAACAATATGGCGGCTCGTTTGAAGTCAATATTCAAGGCGAAGGTCATACCTTCCAAACAGGAAACAATATCGATATCGGCATAAAAAATGCCGCAGGCGGTTCAAATACATTCTATGTAAAAGGAACATCTTCCGCCAATAAAAACAAAGTTCTTGTCAATGGCGGAACTATTTACATCAAAGCTTCCAGCGATCAAGAATCAACCATCGTCAACACAATGGAACTTGCCGGAAATACAATTCTCCAAAAAGCCGACGGCGGAAGCATAAACTTTAATTTGTCTTCTTCCGATACTGCCGTTGCGGGTACGGCAAAATTCATAATATCGGGTGAAAACAACGAAGTTTATTTGAACAACTTGTCAGTAGGCAGAACAGACCTTGATTCAGGAAGTGTATTGCTCCAAATTGAAGGTTCAACACACAACATTAGTGCAGTTAATTTTGCAATGAGAACAAGTGGCTTGAATACACAAGCGGCAACACTCTCTTTCGTTTCTGACAGCGTTGGCATATCCACTTTGAAAACCACAAGCGTAAACGAATTAAGCGGTTTCATTGACGTGGATTTCTCAAAGTATGTCGCCCAAACAACCGACGCAGTGCAATTTATTCTGATATCCGCCGAAAATAATTGGGACGGTTCAAATTACGAAACAGACAGCGATAGCGAATACATAAAAGTTGCGCTGGCAAATGAAAACGATACTTGGAGAACTTTCATGGAAGGCAACAACCTCGTGTTGGAATATACTTCCGCTGTAATTCCCGAGCCTTCGACGTTTGCCGCCATATTCGGCGCGATTGCCCTTGCATTTGCCGCATACCGCAAAAAAAACGTGCAGGAACGGCAATAAAAAAGCAGTTTTATAAGATTTATTTTTCAGCAAGCATCCTTTAATAGGATGCTTTTTTATTGCCTCGCCCTACATTTGCCCTTTGCCTGCGACTTGCGGACTTTTGTCCGCCTACGCTTGGCAAAGAACAAAGCATCGGGCTTCCTGCACGTTTTTTCACCTCACAACATATCAAACTTACCCGCGAAAACATAACCTCACTATGCTCCGCTTTCATTCTTCGGAACGGCAATAAAAAAGCGGTTTTATAAGATTTATTTTTCAGCAAGCATCCTTTAATAGGATGCTTTTTTATTGCCTCGCCCTACATTTGCCCTTTGCCTGCGACTTGCGGACTTTTGTCCGCCTACGCTTGGCAAAGAACAAAGCAT
>URGP01000010.1 GCA_900547395.1 uncultured Opitutales bacterium
GTCAATCACTCTGTACTTCCTATCCCTCTTTGCAAGCCTTTTTTGCAAATTTTTTTAAATTTTTATGTAAGCCCCTGTTATACAATTACATTACAAAATAAAAAATTTGAATAAATTTGCAAAAAGAAATAAAATCTTAGAAATATTTTTTACTGCGTATATGATAAAAAAAGACGCTTAAAACTTTTTCAATCGCCCTTGAAAGCCTTTAAATAAAAGGTTTTTCGGCAAGCAAATTCTATTCTGCGCAAAATTTTTTAGCAACCAACTACTTCCGCATGGGGTTATCCAGTAGCGAAAGCTTCAAGCCCGCCCTGTCAAAAAATCTCACAGCAAACGGAGTGTTAAACGGAGATGCAACATCCATCAAAGAATGGCGATGAATTCCTTTTAAATAGCAGAAATCAGACAAAATTTGCGCACTTTCACCGTTTCCGCTCGGATACAAATCGTCCGAAAAATTTTTGAGTCTGTATGAAGACGCGAAAATGGAATTTGGCATATTGACGTACCAATTACCCTCGCTTTTGTCGGAAAATATTTTATCGAATTTTTTAAACATGCTCGTTGCAAAGCCCAAATATTTTTCCTCTCCCGTCGCGAAATAGGTGTCTATCCAGCCTCTGACAAGCAGAGCGCACGCCAGTCCGTTGGCTTCCGAAGTATTTTCAATCGAGCTATCCAATGAATTTAAAATTCCGGGCGGAGTGTTTTTTCTGCCTAAAATAAGACGTATTGCGTATGAATTTTTTACTGCGGCATTCTTGTATTTTTCATCACCCGAAATTTTGTATGCCCGCGCCATAATGCTCATTGCAAGAGCATTGTCGAGCAGCGTTGCGGCGGACTTTTCATAAAACAGGCCGTCGTTTTTTTGGTTTTTCAAAATATCGTCGGCAACGTTTAAAAAATTATGCTTTGCGGAAGGCACAATCATTAAAAGCGCGTACTCCGAAAGCGCGCGCGCAAGCAAAAGCTTGGATGAAAATCTGTCTTCGTTTTTTATCTCGGAAATAATGGAGCCGTAAGCTGATGTGGCAACTTCCAACGCAGTCGGTGAAAAATTCGCAAGCCGCGCGACAAGACGCGCATTCTCGCTCAAAAGGGCAGTTGAGTCCTTCCAGTCTTTCCGCCGCAGAAACATATTCATGTTCGCAAACGAAGAATCCGCACTCCTTGAAAGAAACAGATTGGGAAATTCGGAAAGCTTTATTATGAAGCGCGAGGAAATTTGACGTTTCAAAAGAAGGTCGCCTTTATATTTTTCGTAGGCATTCACTGCCCCCATAAGACATGCGGCATCGTAAAACGGGGAATTTTTATCCCTTGAGAAGTCGGACGCCAAAAAAAGAGGTCTTCCCTGAGGGGAGAGAATGCCCAATGAAAATTTGCCCTCGGAACCTGAATTTTTGAAGATGTTTGAAAGCACTAAATTGTCGGCAAAATATTTTTTCGGAGAAAGCGTGGCGCAAATATAAAACTTTTTCAATATCGCCTTGGCCTCATCTGAAAATTCGGGGAAATCGCGGTCTTCAATCGTGAAAAAAATGAGCTTGTTCGACATTCTGGCTTTTTCAAGCAAATCCGCGCCCCAATAGACATCATGCGGCTCCATGCGCGCCTTCGGCTTATAATAACGCCATGCCGCATACGCGCCGAACAGAACACTCAGCGAGCCAAACAAGCATACAAGCCAAAAAGACAGTCTATTCATTTAAAAAAATGACATATATTTTGAAATAAAGTTCCAAATTATTGTGATTTTTTTTGAAAAAACGCGCTGCAAACAGAAATTGAAAAGCCCGCGGCGACATCGCTTTTCATTACGCTATCGCCAAGCGTTGCGGGCGCAAACCCCGCAAGATACGCAGCTTTATACTCTTCTTTAGACAAATCCCCTTCGGGACCTATTAAAACACAAACTCCGCTCGGATTTTTCTCGTCCAAAATAGAAAGAACAGGCTTCGGATTTTCCGCATCCAAAGACGCGACAATCCTTGCGCATTCTCTTGGAACAAAGAAATCGACGCGCTTTATGAAATCGCCAAAATCTACAGGTTCGAATATTTTTAATGCGAGCATGTTTGCCGACTGCTTGACTGCTTCCACAATTTGGGCGCGCCATTTTTCAAGTTTTGACAAACGGTCTTTCCCGTCCGAAAACCGAACAATCGTCCGCTCCGAGACAACGGGAATTATTGCCGTTGCGCCAAGCTGTATTGCAGATTTTATGATGTCGTCAAAAGTTTTTCCCTTCGGCATACACTGGGCGAGAATTATCCGCGGTCTGTCGTCTTTTAAATCGCGCCTTGAAAGAATTTTAAGCTCCGCCTTCTTTGGAGAGGGAACTGAAATTTCGCATTCAAGAACTGTTCCCGACAAGTCAAATACATCAACCTTGTCGGATTTCTGCGCGCGCAAAGCCCCGCACAAATGCCTGCTTTCATCGGAAGACAAAAACAAGACGCCGCCAAGTTCGGCATCTTTCAAATTTTCAAAATAAGCCCTGAATCCCGACATTTTATCACAAAAGTTCCGCCGCTCTGCTTAAAATCAAATCAAGCCCCGCGAGCCTTCCCTTTCCGCAAGTTCCGCACGCAAGCATTCCGTCCTCAGGCTCCACAAAATAAACCCCGAAGCTTTTCAGCGTTTCGATGTTTTTTTGGACGGCGGGATGGGAATACATCGCATCGTTCATTGCGGGAGCGATTAAAACTTTCGCCTTTGTTGCAAGATAGGTTGATGAAAGCATATCAGGGGCAAGCCCGTTTGCGAAATTGCCGATGGTATTCGCCGTGGCGGGAGCTACAATGAAAAGCTCGGCAAATTGCGCAAGGGAAACATGCTCGGGCTTCCAATCGTCTATGCGCTCCCACATGTCAACGCAAACGGCGTTGCGCGACACCGTTGCAAACACCCTTTCCGATATTATCTTAGAGGCGTTTTTTGTCATGATGACGCGGACCTCCGCCCCCGCCTTCACAAGCGTTGAAACCAAATCAACCGCCTTGTACGCGGCGATTGAACTGCAAACGCCAAGTAAAATTTTCCTGCCTTTAAATTTTTGCAAATCCATATTTTTAATTTCTTATTGTCGGCGAAGAAGCAATCTTTGCAACCAAATAAAATTCCCGAAAACGCTTTACATTTCCGCCGCGCTTTCAGCGGGAGAGTCTTCCGACGAAGCGTCCGTTTTCGCTTTTTCCGCGGCTTTTGACACGCTGTCTATCGCCTCCAAAACGTCGCGCTTTAAGTTTGGCAAAGACTTGTATTTTTCAATCAAATCCTTAATCATTTTCAAGTCTCTGTTGACTACAGGAAGAATGCTCTCAGGCTCTTTTATAGAAGCATACACAAGATTTGCCGCGTCTTCGATTTTATTTTCGGATAGGGCAACGAGTCCCCGAACAGCCGAAAGAGCCTTGTCGTTTTGCAAGTCTTCGGGCAATTTTTTGAAATCCTCCTTTGCCTTTTCAAAGTCGGGAGCGTTGGCGTAAATTTTGTCCCACAAGGCGTAAAAATTGCCTTCGCGCGCGCCTTTGACGGCCCATTGCCAAGACTTTTCAGCATCCTGCTTCAATCCGATTCCGAGATTGTAGGCAAAGCTTGCGTCATTTTCAATGAAACCCGAAGTGCGCGCTTCTTTTGGGAAGAGCTTGTTGTATTCGTCCTTGATTTCTTTCGCCTTGGCGGCAGTTTCGGGATTGTCGGAATAAAGCGCGAACAAAATCACGCGGTTGTATCGGGGCAGAATTTGGCTTCTTAGCTCCTCTTTCGTTGAATTTAAAATCCCCACGGCTCTTTCAGGATTTTTAACGCCGTCGCAGCCGTTTAAAAGAAGCGAAACAAATTTTATCGGCGCAGTTCCCTCAAGCACAAAAGCTTCGGGAGACGCCTTCATCGCCTTGTCGTAATAGGAAAGCGCGAGCTTTTGGTTTTCGGGAGAAATTTTTGAAAAATCCGAAACAAAAGGCTCCGCATCGGGGCTTAGAGCAATGTCAGCAAGAAGCGTATAGGCATGGGAAACGTTGTCGTCAGAGCTTTCCGATTCAATATCCGCAAGCGGATTTAATATTTCCTTTGCCTTTTCATTGCGCGAAGCAAGAGCCTTCAACTCTTCGTTTACCGCATTTTGCGAAAACGTGGCATAGTGGTAAATGTTTGCGATTGCAAGCCGCGCCATTTTTTCGGCATTTTTTGAAATTTCCTTTGTGCGCCTTAAAATTTCCCCCGCCTTTTCCTCCGATTTTTCGACTCCGCCAAGCCCTTCCTTCAAGACGACATAGTCTATTGCTCCCAAAAACGCCGAAAGCTTTTCCTCGCCTATCGCAACAGACGCCTCAAACGCGCCGCGCAACTTCTCATACGCGCCCTTGATGTCGGAAGCGGAAAGCCTCATCGCCTCGCTGACCGCCGCGCCAAGCTCCACTTCCATTATCTTTTTTATGGAAGTTGAAGTTTCGGGCGGGACGTCTTTGGTCAAGACAAGCTCCATGTCGAGCTTTGAGAGCATCGGCAAGTCCACGCTCTTTAAAAAGCTTTCAAAATCGTCCCTGTCTTGCAGAACCGAAAAAGTCTGCGCGACTATGTTTGCGGATTTCAAATACTGCCCGCTTTTAAAATCAGCCTGCGCCTCTTTCAAAGCTTCCGCGATTGCGAGCTTGCGCAGAGCGGGATCTTCGGCAGGAGAATTTTGCGGCGAAGATGGCACTATGCTTATTTGGCTCGGATCAACGGGAATTGTTATGGGAGAAGCGTCTTGCGCGTACAGAGAGCATGCCGCGCAAAAAAACGCGGCGGCGGCAATGGATTTTCGTTTCATGTTTATTGCAATTTAAAATTTTTCGATTATTGCTTTTATCGACAGCAAGCTGCCGCGCATAAAATTTATGTTGTAAAAAAATTAAAAGACTTTCTTAATAAGTGTCGAATTAAAAAATAATTTTTATGAAAAAGACATTATTATTCGGACTTTTCCCAATTCTTGTTCTTTTCCTTTGCGCATGCGGAAAAAAGAGCGCAAAAACCGTAAACGTGGGCTTGTTCCCAAATGTCACGCACGCGCAGGGCGTAATCGCATACCAGCTTTCAAGAGAAGGCAGGGGATGGTTTGAGAAATACCTGCCCGAAGACTGCAAGATAGAATGGATTTCATTCAACGCCGGTCCGAGCGCGATTAACAGCATTTTCGGCGGGGATTTGGACATGACCTACATCGGCCCCAACCCCGCAATCAACGGATTTATAAAGTCTGACGGCAAAAGCGTGCGCGTTTTGGCGGGGGCGGCAGACGGCGGCGCGGGGCTTTTGGTAAATCCCAAACTCGGCATAAAGTCGCCCAAGGACTTCAAGGGGAAAATCATCGGAACTCCGCAAGTGGCAAACACGCAGGACGTGGCTTGCCGCGCATGGCTCATCGCAAACGGGCTTAAAATAAATGAAGGTGCGGGCGGAGACGTTGAAATTCTGCCCACGAAAAATCCCCAGCAACTTCCGATTTTCAAGCGCGGGGAAATGGACGCCGCATGGACGGTCGAACCCTGGGTTTCGCGCCTTGAAACGGAAGCGGGCGCAAAAATGTTCTTCTTTGAAAAAGACGCCGTAACAACAGTGCTCGCCGCGCGCACGGAATTTTTGAACGAAAAGCCCGAAATTGCAAAAGCCCTGCTTCAAGCGCACAAAGACCTCACAAAATGGATAAACGAAAATCCCAAAGAAGCGCAGGAGCTTGTGCGAAAAGGCATAAAAAACATATCCGGAGCGGACTTTCCGCAAGAGCTGATTGCAAACGCATGGAAGCGCATGAAATATACTTCGGAAATTAACCGGCATGGAATGGAAAAATTTGTCGATGACTCCTTTTCGTGCGGATTTATAGACAAAAAAATCGACATAAGCCCGCTGTTTTTCAAATTCTAAAACGATGCAAGCAAATTTAAGCACTCCACACGCAAAAGTCGCCGCCGAATTAAAAATCGTGCCGCCATCAAAGCTTGTCATTGAAAAAGTGAGCAAAGATTTCACGAGAGACGGCAAGAAATTCACGGTTCTCGACGACATAAACCTGCATATCGAAGAAGGGGAATTCGTATGCCTCGTAGGGCCGAGCGGATGCGGAAAAAGTACCCTTCTAAACCTTATAGCGGGCTTGGATTCCCCCACAAGCGGTGTAATTTACACAAACGGCAATCCCGTCTATGCCCCCGGGAGAGACAGAATGATGATGTTCCAGGAGCACGCCCTATTTCCGTGGCTGGACGTGCTTGGCAATGTAATGTTCGGGCTTAAATTAAAGCCCAACCTAAACGATGCGGAGCGCAGGGAAGTCGCGAAATACTACATTTATTTAGTGGGGCTTGAACGCTTCACCCACTCCGCAATCCACGAGCTTTCGGGTGGAATGCGCCAGCGCGTGGCTCTTGCAAGAAGCCTTGCCCCCAACCCGAATGTGCTGCTTATGGACGAGCCTTTCGGCGCGCTCGACGCCCTCACACGGGAAAACCTCTACCGCGACTTGCAGAAAATCTGGCAGCAGCGCAAAAAGACAATCGTCTTCGTCACCCACAACATCCGCGAAGCCGTTTGCCTTGGCGACAGGGTTCTCCTGTTTTCTCCAAACCCAGGCAAAATACAAGAAGAGTTCAAAATAGATCTCCCGCGCCTGCGCGACATAAACAACTCAAACCTTTCGGAAATTTCTTCCGTCATAACCGCCGCGCTAAAACAGCACCTCGACGCGAAAGGAGTGGCAGAATGATGAAAAAGACGCTTTTTAGAATTTTATTGTCCGCGCTCGGCTTTTGCGCAATAATCGCCTTGTGGCAAGTCGCGTTCCACTTGGTCGATAACCGCACGAAACTTCCCTCTCCATTCAGCGTGTTTGAATACATCGAAGATTCTCTTTTAAGCGGAGTTTTGGTTTCGGCAATAAAGGGGACTTTAATGCGAATGTTTTCGGGATATGCGATGGGGCTTGTTTTCGGCATTCCGCTCGGAGTGCTTTGCGCCCGCGTAAGAATTTTCCGCGACACCCTCGGGCTGCTCGCGCTCGGTCTTCAAGCCTTGCCAAGCGTATGCTGGGCAATTCCCGCTATTTTATGGTTTGGCGCAAACAACGCCGCAATGGTGTTCGTTGTGCTGATGGGCTCTGTGTGGTCGCTTCTTTTGAGCACCCAGCACGGTGTAATGAACATATCGCCAATCTATATCCGCGCCGCCCGCACAATGGGTTCGAAAGGGCTTCATACATGGATTTATGTCATAATGCCCGCCGCATTTCCAAGCATTGTGGGGGGAATGAAGCAAGGCTGGGCCTTTGCGTGGCGCAGTTTGATGGCGGCTGAAATCGTCGTAGCCCTCCCTGTGAGCAAGGCGAACGGCTTGGGGCTCCAGCTAAACTACGGCAACGATAACAACGACATCGCGCAAGTCATCGGCATCATGATTGTGATTGTCGCCATCGGACTTCTGGTTGACAAAATTTTATTCTCGCCGTGGGAGAACATGCTTAGAAAACGATGGGGCTTGGACGCCAAATAAGCCTTGCCATTGAAAAATCCGCAGGTAAAATTTCTGCGGATTTTTAATTTATATGAGGAAACTTACTTCCATACGCACAAGCCTTTTTTTGGCAATGGTGCTGATTGTGCTGATAATGTCGGCGGTATTCCTGCCCTACGGCTTTTACTCAAACATAAAGTCCGTCAGAAATTCGGTTGACGAGCGGCTTAAATCGGCGGCGGAAAGCCTTGCCGAAATAATGCCTAACGGATTTCAAAAGAGGGTTGAAAGCGAAACCCCGAATATGGCGGAATTAGGCGAAATCCGCCAAAAAATATCCCGCCTTAAAAACAGCTCTTCGCTGACTTCCCTTTACGCAATCTACAAAGATTCCGACGGCAAAATCCGCTATCTAATCGATGAAATATTCCCTCCGAACGCGGAAATGGAAAATCCCAATCCCCGCATTTTATCGGCGTTTGAAACCCGAAACCCGACTGTCGCGCAAATCAAAGACGACACTTTCGACTTTATGGCGCGAACCGCAATCATTCCAATGGAAAGCGACGACGGAGCTTTTTTTATCGGCGTCGCGGAGCTTGAAACCGCAAGCATTCGCCCGATTATTTTTAACTCTCTATTAAATTTTTTCATACTGCTAAGCCTCGGCTCTTTTTTGGCACTAATTGCCGCGGCAAGCGTGGCGAGAAAATTTTCAAGGCCGATGCGAAGGCTATCCTCTTTCACCCAAAAGCTCACCGAATCAAATTTCGATAAGGGATTGAAGCTCTCTGACACGCTCCCCGAAAGCGAAGTCCGCTCCGTTGAAGTAAAGACGCTTGCGGGAAACATCGACGCCATGCGCGCAAAGCTTTACGAATACATCGAAAACTTGGAGCTTGAAACGCAAGCCCGAAACCGCGCTGAAACGGAGCTTAAAATTGCGGGGCAAATCCAGCAGACATTCCTGCCAAAAAATGATTTTAAGGCTGAAAACATAGAAATATCCGCAAACATGCAAAGCGCAAGGGAAGCCGGCGGGGACTTATTCTGCATCGAAAAATTGGACGGCGGAAAAACCGCATTCGCTATCGGCGACGTATCAGGCAAAGGCGTCCCAGCCGCCCTTTTTATGGCGCGGATTACAACCCTCGTGCGCGCCGCCCTGCGAAACGGCGCAGGGATTTCAGACACGGTGAATTTTCTAAACCAAAGCATAGCGGAAAACAACGAATCCTGCACTTTCGTGACTTTCTTTCTGGCGGTTTTCGACGCCGAAAAAAGCGAATTAAACTTTGTGAACTGCGGGCATAATCCGCCAATCATAAAATCGGAAAATGCCCCCTTTAAAGCACTCGAAGTAAAGCCGAACACAATCTTGGGAGTCTTTGCCGACGCAAAGTTTGAAACGCAAAAACTGAAAGTACGAAGCGGCGACATTTTGTTTTTGTACACCGACGGAATTACGGAAGCCGCCAACAAAAACGGAGAACAGCTCGGGCAAAACCGACTTTTAAGCATTCTAAACGCCCAATCCGACACTTCCGCCAAAAACCTCGTAAACTCCGCAATATCAAACGCCACGGATTTCGAGGAAGACCTGCCTCAAACCGACGACATCACGGCACTTGCCGCGGTTTTCAAATAAAAAAGCCCCGATTTAAATCGGAGCTTTCAAGGCGTTTAAAAAATCAGATTTTTTCGGGCAAAAATTCCGTTTTGTAGGAGTAGCGCGATTTCAGGAAGCTGTTGGCTTCTTTTGAATTTGTGAACTTCATTTGCCTGCCGTCGAATTTAAGCTCTTTTTCAGGCACGAAGTTCGGAACAAGCCCCAAAAGCACTGTCGCGGCGAAATCTGCCGAAAAATCCACTATGTTCGACCCTGGCTGTTTGCCCGAAATGCAACCGCGCAAAAACTCGTGGTGCGGATTGCCGCCGACGCGCTCTATCGTCGGGGCGGGAAGAGCGTTCGATTTCCTCAAATCCCTGAATTCTTCAAACGGATAAATCGAAACTCCGCCGCCGTATGGATTGCCGCAAAACACGTTGCGCTTGGAGCATACGATGGCGGTTCCGTTGGAGCACCTGTCTATTGCGTCCTGCTTGAAATTTTTTAAGTCTTTGGGCTTGTCGTTTGCGTCATACCAGAACAGCTTAATCGGCTTTTTATGGTATTTGTTGGGGGCGAACTCGTACACGACCTGCGCTTTTGCGGGCCACGCGTAATCGTTCATCTCGGTGCGCGTGCCGTAAATTTTGGAAGGCAACCCCAAGCCGAAAGCGGAATAGCCCAAGTCCATGAAGTGGCAGCCCATATCGCCTAAGGAGCTCGTGCCGAAATCCTGATAGCCGCGCCACGCAAAAGGCGCAATCGCGGGCGAAAACGGCTGGTCAGGCGCAACGTTAAGCCATAAATTCCAGTCGATATTCCCCGAATTATGGTTTTGCGAGGGGCGTTCAATCAATCCCTGCTTCCAAAACACGTTTGGTCTGTCTGTCCAATGGTGGATTTCCTCGACATCTCCAAGCAAGCCCGCATCGTACCATTCTTTGACTTGACGCCAGCCGTCTCCCGCATGCCCTTGGTTGCCCATTTGAGTGATAAGCCTCGTTTTTTTTGCAATGCGCTTCAATTCCTGCGTTTCCCAAAAAGTGCGCGCAAGCGGCTTTTCTATATAGACATGCTTTCCGTTTGCCATCGCCCATGCGGCGGCGGGGAAGTGCGCGTGGTCGGGAGTGCAGACAAAAACAGCGTCAATGTCCTTTCCCATTTTGTCGAACATAACGCGGTAGTCCTTAAATTTTTGGGCATTCGGGAATTTGTTGAAAGAGCCGCCCGCTCTTCCCCAATCCACATCGCACAAGGCTACGACATTAGCCCTGTCGAAATTTCCCGCCTCGTTTACGGACGCGGTTCCCCTGCCTCCGCATCCGATTATCGCAACGTTTATTTTAGAATTCGGGGCAGGTTCTTTGCCTATCGCCCATCGCGGCAAAATCGAAAAAACTGCCGCTCCCGCACCTGCGGTTTTTAAGAATGTTCTGCGTGATATATTCATGATTTCCTCCGTATTTGAAATGTCATTTATTATATGAAACATTCTTTTACAAATAAAAATGCAAAAGGTCAACTTTTTTATAAACATTGTTGACGCAAAATAATTTAAGAAGTAAGCTGAAAAAAATTTTATATATGATGAAAAAAATCATTACCGCATTTTTATTGGGAATTTGCGCGGCGGTATCCGCTTTTGCGCAGGAAAAAATTAAAATCGCCTGCATTGGCGATAGCATAACGGAAGGCTTCGGGCTGAAAAACTCGTGCACCGACTCCTACCCTGTGATTTTGGGCTATATGCTTGGCGACAAATACGAAGTGCGCAACTTCGGCATAACGGGCAAATGCGTTCAAAAAGACAGCAACGACCCCTACTGGAAAAGCGGCAGAATTCCAAAAATCAAGGAGTTCGACCCCGACATAATCATAGTAAAACTCGGCACAAACGACTCCAAAGGCGTAAACTGGAAGTCCCCCGAAATTTTCCAATCCGATTACGAAGCTTATCTTGACGAAGTGTCTAATCCGAACAAAAAGCAAACTTTCATTTTGGCTACAAGCGCATGGGTGAAAAAAGACGCAATCGGCATCACCCGCAAAGTAATTACGGAAGGAGTAAACCCGACAGTGCGAAAAATCGCAAAAAAGCGTGGTCTTAAAATCATAGACTTCCACTCCCTTTTGGAAGACCATCCCGATTGGTATTGCGACGACATCCACCCAAATGAACAGGGAGCATACAAAATGGCGGAATTTGCATACAAATTTTTGACTGCTAAAAAAAATACACCGAAAATCCCATATTTCCGCGGCAAAAAATCCGATTTTGAAGGCTTTGTGCGCTACGATTTTAAATTCAGATGGAGCGACACTTCCATTTGGCTTCCGCAAAATCCGTCCGCAAACGGAGAATGGCTCTGGGTTTCCACAAAATACAAAAATACGGAAGAGGAAAGGCAGCTGATTTTGGGGCTTCTCAAAAAAGGCTGGCACGTTGTTTACACAAACATTGAGGGCTGGTGGGGCAACCCCAACTCAGTCAGATGGTTCGAGAATGTTGAAAGATACTTCCCCGAGCTTCTGAAAGTTTCCGAAAAACCGTCCGTAGCGGGATTTGGAACAGGGGCTTTCCACGCGGTAAACTTCGCCTCAAAACACCCCGAAAAAATCGAAAAAGTCTATCTTTGCAAGCCTGAACTTGATATTTTGAAGTGGGCAAACGACGGGCATATGCAAACATTCCTGCGCGAATGGAAGCTCTCGGAATCAGACTTGGAAAATTTCAGCGATCCTCCGATTGAAAACATCAAAAATTTTGCGGAAAACAAAACGCCCGCAATAATTCTTCCCAAAGATGAAGAGCAGTTTAAAATCCTAAAAGGATATTTCCCGAAAACCGCGAAAAACATAACACTTCTAAAAGACGGTTCCGACATCGAAAAAACGGCGCAAGCCGCCGTAAAATTTCTCGTCCAAAAACCCAAGAAAAAGAAATAGCAATAACTTTATTTTGCATTAAAAAATCAAATCATTTATTAATAATTTGTTATAATTAAATGTTCAGCGTTTTTATTGTTACGGTTCATAAAACTCACTTTATATTTCTTATCAAAAGATTTTATGTTTAATTTTTTCTCTCCATACAAAGAAACAATTAAAGGTGTATTTTTTATAATCAACATCCATTTCGAGCGACAATTATTACAAAGGAAATTTGCCAGCCTTACATGGTCTTCTTTCCTAAATTCATTTTTTGCATAAGTACTAAATTCTGTATCATACGGAGGATCCAAAAATATAAAATCATTTTTGTTTGGAATGTATTTTTTCAAAAATTCTTCAAAGTCTAAATTCGATACTTGAGTTTTTCTTAATAGTGATATTAACGCTTCAGATTTATAGTATGAAATTTTTTTAGATAAAGATTTTCCATTATAGGCAATACCCCCAAAAGGAACATTAAAATCCCCTTTTCTATTATATCTAAACATACCACTATAAGCGTAGTTACGTATAAAAACAAACAGTGCCGTTTCTAAACCATCATATCTATTTAAATAAGATTTATCATTATACAACTTTCTAAAATATGTGTATAATGTACCCATAAAAGCAGTAGCAATATTTTCAAAAATATCTTCATCGGGCATTAAAGTTCGAGTCTTTTCTATTTTTCTCATTCTAGAAAATTTACGAAGCAAAACATGGCTTATCTCGCTACTATAAAAATCAATATCATAATTTATTTCGTTACATAATTTCTTTTGTAATGAAAGTTTATCTTTTTTTACAAAAAATAGTAATTCATTTAACAAACTTTCCGTAGGAGATTCTCTGTAGTGCTTATAAATAGAAGCTATTACTTTCAACTCTTTTGTTTGTTGAAAACAATTATCCCATATAGAAGAAATTTTTTCGATCCAATAAAAGAATTTTTTATCTTCTTTGGACACACAACGATACAGATTGACTAATTCCTCGGATTTGTCATTAATATAATATGTATCTGCATTTATTGCGGTAAAAACAGATCCGCCACCAACAAAAGGTTCATAATAATTTTCAAAAGAACTAGGCATATTAGACAAAATATGCTCAAGTTCATTTTCTTTTCCTCCTGCCCATTTTATAATAGGCTTCAAATTATTATTATAACGTTGCATTTGCTTTATCTATTCTATTTTTTGCAGCTGTAAAATAAATTTCATCTAATTCAAAACCAATATATCTTCTATTCAAATTCAATGCAGCAACCCCTGAAGATCCGACCCCCATAAAGGGATCAAAAACAATATCATTTTCATTTGTAGCAATCGTAATTATCTTTTTTAACACCGATAAAGGTTTTTGAGCAGGATGTTTTGGAAATTTCAAACGCTCTGGAAACATACATATCGGAGTTTCAATAAAATTATGCATTTCTGACTGAGAAATAAAATTCCATGTATGTTTTTTATTCCAACAACAAAAAATAATTTCACAACTATTTAAGAAGCCCGCTTTAAATATTTTAGGCGCAGGATTAGTTTTATGCCAAATCATAAATTGAGAAGTATCAAATCTATGATCCAAACAATTATACCATTTCCCTAATTGATTATAAGATGTAAATATAAAAAGATTTCCTGTAGGCTTTAAAACTCTTATAAATTCGTCTACCCATTCTTCTGGATTAAAATTTACATGATCCCAACTTGCAATATCGTTATTTAAAGGAGATCTTCCTGGCAATGGAATATTTCCTGTTGAATGAGTTCCTATATTATAGGGGGGATCTGTAAAAATAAAATCTACAAAATTATCTGGTATTTTTTTTATTAAATCCCTGCTATCTCCTAATAAAAGATGTTTTCGCCATTTTTTTATTTCTTGCATTATTATCGATTTGGCAAATATGCACTTTTTATTTTAGTTAAAGCATTTATTATTAAATATGCATTCTTTCTATATTCATCTAAAACAGTTTCATAGCCATGTTCCGATTTGCAAATCATATTCCAAAATGCACTACTTATAAGCAATTCTTCTTCTGCAAAAAATTGAAGTACTCGACTTTGCTTCCACTTATTACCTTCTCCATAACGATTATAAGCAGTTGCAAAATGAATTTTTATTTTTTCATCTGAACCTAAAGCATTTGACAATATGCAATACTGCTCCAACAAAGCTTCCTTTTCAGATCGTGCTTTTTTATTATCAAGATCCCCTCCAATTTTTAATTCTATTAAATGATATTCATTTTTATCTTCATCTTTTAAGCAATAATCACTTTCATGCCTTTTAGCGATTGCCTTACCTTCTCTTAAAATTAAATTTCTATAATCATTTATGGAAGGCTTTTTCGCATTTCTTTTGTATTCTTCCAAGATAACGGCAATAAATTCCGTTTGCGCATTTGTAATATAACCATCGACATGGCGAGAAACAGTATAATTTAAAGACGCAATATTTATTGCCATTTTTTCAAGCATATTCCCCAAACTACTATCTAAAGAACGCGCTAAAGAAGAATAATATTGAATATCTTCACCAAGCGCAGCAATAAATACGTTGTGAATCTTCATGTTTATAGTACCTTCAGGATCATCAAGCTCTCCCAAATGACGATCTGAAAAACCAGAAGCATAACTTTCCATTGCAGTCTTAATGATTGCTCTTATCGCTTTTTCGTCTTGTACATTCATTTTTAATAGATTGAAAAACTATTCCGCGCTTGAAGAGTCGGGGGCATCCTCGCCGAGAGTTGAGCCGCCGACGACCTTCACGGTCGCCATAATTTCGTTTCCGATTTTTTCGGCAACTTCGGGATTTTGCATGAGATATGCCTTTGCGGCTTCCCTTCCCTGCCCGATTAACTCCCCGTTATAGGAAATCCACGCGCCTTTCTTTTCCAAAATCTTGTTTTCGATGCCCAAGTCTATTAAACTGCCTGTCTTGGAAATGCCTTCGTTATACATGATGTCGAATTCGCATTCAGTAAACGGCGGAGCGACCTTGTTTTTCACAACCTTAATCTTCGTGCGGTTGCCGATTACCTTGCCCGAAGTATCCTTGATTTGCCCAATTCTGCGAATGTCAATTCGGGTTGTCGCAAAGAATTTCAACGCCCTGCCCCCCGGAGTTGTTTCGGGAGATCCGAACATAACGCCGATTTTTTCGCGGATTTGGTTCGTAAAGATACATACGCACGAAGTCTTGTTGATTGCCGCGGTCAGGCGGCGCATTGCCTGGCTCATCATTCTCGCCTGCAAGCCGACCGTGCTGTCGCCGAACTGCCCGTCAAGCTCCGTTTTGGAAACAAGAGCCGCAACCGAGTCTATAACGATGACGTCTATCGCGCCACTTCTTATCAAAGTTTCGGCGATATTCAGGGCGTCTTCGCCGCATTCGGGCTGGGAAACCATGAGATTGTCCAAGTCAACGCCGACAACTTTCGCATAGCGCGGGTCGAGAGCATGCTCAACGTCGATAAACACTGCGTTGCCGCCCTTTTTCTGCGCTTCCGCAATGAGCGAGAGGCAAAGCGTTGTTTTCCCCGAAGATTCGGGCCCGTAAATTTCGCAAATTCTTCCGCGAGCCAACCCGCCCACGCCCAAAGCCAAGTCGATGGCAATGGAGCCTGTGCTGATTACTTCAACGTTCATTTTCGTGGCGTCGCCAAGCCTGATTAAAGACCCTTCGCCAAACTGCTTGTTAACGGCACTCAATGCAAACTCGAGAGCCTTGTCGTTGCCTCCTTCGGGAAGCTGTGATGTTTTTTTAGCCATAATTTAATTTCGTTTCGTGATTAAAAATATCGCGGTAATGTTTTACGCAGACAAGCGTTTGCCAAATCCGCAAAAACTGCAATTAAATTTTTCAATTTTTTTATTTACTCCATGAGAGCATTTTTTCAATGGCGGCTTTCGCCTTTTCGGCAACCGCTTCGTCAACCGAGACTTGCGGGGACATGTCCCGCAGGCAGTCGCGCAGTTTTTCGAGCGTGTTTTTATCCATGTGCCTGCAACGCAAACTCTTTGAGTTCGGGGCGGGCGCCGCTATAAAAGTCTTGTTCGGGACTTCGCGCCTCAAACGGTAAATCATTTGCTCGACCGTAGCAACTATTATGGTGTCGGAGGGGTTTTCGCGCGCCCAGGCAATCATTTTTTCCGTGCTGCAAACATAGTCGCAAACGTCGCGGACTTCCTTTTTGCATTCGGGATGGCAAATGATGGGGGCTTTGAATTCCTCGCGCAGCGCCTTCAAGTCTTCCGCCTTGTAAGAGGCGTGGGCGCAGCAACATCCGTCCCACAAAATCATTTTTCTGCCTGTCATTTCTTCAACCCAAGAGCCCAAATACCTGTCGGGAGCGAAAATAATCTGCTCGTCCTTCGGAAAATGCTCCACAATCTTGACAGCGTTGCCGCTCGTGCAAATGACGTCGCTCAGGGCCTTTACCGCCCCGCTGCAATTTATGTAGGAGACGACTTTCGCGTTCGGATACTGCGCCTTGAAAGCGGCAAGCTCTACTGCGGGGCAGGATTCTTCAAGAGAGCATCCCGAAGCCGCGTCGGGCATAAGCACTGTCTTTGAAGGATTTAAAATTTTGGCGGTTTCCGCCATGAAATCCACGCCGCAAAACACAATCACATCGGCTTTTGCGTCTCTTGCGCAATATGAAAGCCCCAAGGAATCCCCTATGAAGTCCGCGACTTCCTGTATTTCGTTTGCGACATAATTATGCGCCAATATTACCGCATTGCGCTCTTTCTTCAAACGCAACACTTCTTCCTGCAAAGCACTGAAAGGCTTTTTGGCTTCGTTTTGATACGGCTGAAAGATTATAGGTTTCATTTTATAATGCTACAAAATTGACACGCCGCGGCTTATTGGTCAATATTCTAATTTTAAAATGGAAAATTTCGATTCGGCAACAGTCGCGCTTTTTAGCGGAATGGACGCGCCCTTGACCTACAAAATCCCGCCCTGTCTTTTTGGCAAGGTTCAAAAAGGCTCAATGGTGCGGGTTCCCCTGCGCAACAGGCTGTCAGAAGGCGTGGTTACCGAACTGCTTAATTCGGAAAATGCAGGGTTTAAATTAAAGGATATCCAAGGGCTTGTCCAGCCGCAAAGAGTTCTTACCCCCGACTTGATAAAACTTGCCGAATGGATGAAAAGCTACTATTGCGCCTCAATGCAAAGCGTGCTTGAATCAATGATTCCCGCGGTGGTTAGAAGCGGCAAAAACCCTATGCTCGCAAAAGAAGTGTCGATTAAAAAAATTCTCGATAACGCCGAGCTTGAAAAGCTTTCAAAACGCGCGCCCGCCCAGGCAAAGCTTTACGAAATCCTGCTTGAAAACAAGGCTCCGATGCTAAGAGCCGCAATCTTAAAAATGGCGCATTCAAGCGATTCCGCCATACAGTCGCTGATTTCAAAGGGCATTTTTTCCGAAGCCGAAAAAACAATGGAAAGAGCCGCCTATTTAGACGACATTTCAGACGCCGAAAGAGTGCCGTCAACTCCGCACAAACTAAACGAAGAGCAGTCCGCCGCGCTAAACGACATTGTTTCAAAAATCGAATCAAAAAAATTTGCCGCCCACCTGCTTTACGGAGTTACGGGGTCAGGAAAGACGGAAGTATATATGCAGGCAATGCAAAAAGTCCTCGAAAAAGGAGGCTCTTGCATATTTTTGGTGCCTGAAATTTCGCTTACGCCGCAAACTGTCGGACGCTTGCGCTCACGCCTCGGAGGGTTTGGGACGGAGCTTGTGGTCTGGCACAGCGGTCTTTCGGACGGGCAGAGGCTCGACGCCTGGCGCGCACTTGCCGAAGGCAGGGCGAGGGTCGTCGTCGGGGCGCGTTCCTGCGTTTTCGCACCAATCGAAAACCCCGACTTAATCATAGTTGACGAAGAGCATGACGGCGCGTACAAGCAGGATAAAAATCCGCGCTACAACGGAAGGGACGCCGCGGTAATGCGCGCGCATCTGTCCAACTCGGTCTGCGTGTTAGGCTCTGCAACCCCGTCTCTTGAAACTCTTTACAATGTCCGCCAAAAAAAGTACTCGCAAAGCAAAATAATGTCGAGAATTGACGGCGCGCAAATGCCGAAAATCAAGATTGTGGACATGAAGTACGAAAAGCCGAACACCCTGCTTTCAAACATGCTTATAAACAAGCTTTACGAAAGGTTTGAAAACGGCGAGCAGTCAATGCTTTTTCTAAACAGGCGCGGATATTCCAAAGTTTATGAATGCCCCGACTGCGGGCATGTCGAAGAATGCCCCCACTGCTCAATTTCAATGACGTGGCACAGAAGCGAAAACATCGTGAAGTGCCACATGTGCGGCTACCAAAAGCCCGCCCCCGTTTCTTGTTCGCAATGCGGCTCGAAAAACGCGAAGTGGCATTCTTTCGGAACGCAGAAAATCGAAGAAACCTTAAAGGCGATAATTCCGCAGGCAAGAATAGGAAGAATGGACGCCGACACAATGAGGAAAAAAGACGACTACCGCAGAGTGCTTGCGGATTTCAGGCGCGGCAACATGGATATTTTAATCGGAACGCAAATGATAGCCAAGGGCCTCGATTTCCCGCGGGTGACCTTGGTTGGCGTCGTGAATGCCGACATAAGCTTGCATATCCCCGATTTCAGGGCGTCGGAACACACCTACCAGCTGATAGTGCAGGTTGCGGGAAGGGCGGGAAGAGGCAACGCGCGCGGAGAAGTCATAATACAAACCAGAACGCCCGAAGCCCCGCCAATCCAATACGCCAAGACAAGCGACATGGAGTCGTTTTTGGAAGAGGAGCTTTCTGCGCGGATAGAATACCACTACCCGCCCGCAACAAAGCTAATCCGCCATATATTTAAAAGCCGCTCCCTGCAAAAGCTCGAATACTACACGGAGCAGTGGGCGCAGGCGGCAGAAAGGGAAATCGGAGAAATCTGCCAAATACGAGGCCCTGTTCCCGCCCCGATAGAAAAGGTCGAAGATTTTTACAGATGGCAAATCTGGTACTTCTGTTCGTCAATAACGGCAGTATCGAAAAGACTGAACGCCCTGCGCAAAAACTTTAAATTTGACGAAGAAATACAAGAACTTCTCGACATCGACCCTTATGATTTGTCATAATGCCATCATGAAAAACATATGCACCATATTTTTGTCCGCCCTTTCCGCAATTATTTTCGCGGGATGCGCCACCACAATCCCGAGCGAAAAAATCATTGAACGCCACGATTGCGAAGTCATAATAGACGTCCGCACGCCCGAAGAATTTTCCGAAATCCATGTAAGCGGCGCAATATCAATGCCTGTTGACATTATCGAAGAAGAAATTGCCGAATACGACATCCCAAAAGACGCGAATATCGGCGTTTACTGCAAAAAGGGCGTCCGCGCGGAAAAGGCAAGAGCAAAGCTTCAAAGGCTCGGCTACAAGAACGTAATCAACCTCGGCTCAATCAAACGCCTCGAAAGGATTGCAGGAAGCGAAAGCGAAAAATCCGCCGCCCCGAAACAATGGTCGAGAGAATCAATCTTCTGACAAAAAAATCCACGCCAAAAGCCGCAATGCAAAAAAAAATGCAAAAAAAGCTTTACAGCCGACACTTAAAACTTTTTATTTACGAGTTTTCTAATTAAAGGGAAAAATGCAAAAGACAAAAAAATCAATATCAAAACGCTTCAAGTTGACGGCAGGCGGTAAACTTCTCCGCCGCAGCCCCGGCAAACGCCACTTGCTCCGCAGCAAATCTGTAAAGCAAAAGCGCGTTGCAGGTCATGACAAGAAAGTTGCGGAAGGCGTAGCGGCAAACATGAAAGCCGCAATGCCCTTTGCATAATTCTATTGAGGCACAGTAAAAAATAGCGTCGAAAGGGTGCAAAGGCGACCCCCGGACCATAAAAAAAAGAAAGAATAAAACATGCCAAGAGTAACAAATGCAGTTCAAACGCGCGCAAGAAGAGTGCGTGTTTTGAAAACAACCAGAGGCTATTTCGGCAACAAGAGCCGCCTCTACAAATTCGCAAAAGACGCGCAGATGCACGCAGGCGTTTACGCCTATCGCGACCGCAGAGTCCGCAGGCGCGAATTCCGCAAGCTCTGGATTGCCAGAATAAATGCGGCATGCCGTGTCCGCGGCTTGAAATACAGCGTATTTATGGCGGCATTGAAGAAAGCCAACATCGAGCTTGACAGAAAGCAGATTTCCGAATTGGCAATCTCCAACGAAGCGGGTTTTGATGCTTTGGTAAAGCAGTTGAATTTGAAGTAAAATACAATTTTTTAATCTTGAAGAAGCGGCAAAACACAAATTGCCGCTTTTTTGTTTTTTAAGCATCGAAAAATTTAATCCCGCAATTTACGGAGAAAAGAAATTTTACTTGAAAACACCATGCGTTTCCTATTTTATGAAAAATGATTTATGAAAAAATACTTTACTATTATCTTATTGTTTGCGGGCGCAATTTTTGCCCAAACAGCGCATGCCCAACAAACTTCGCCTTCATACAAGTTGCGTCCGATGGACGTAATCCAAATGAGCGTCTTTCAAGAGCCTGAATTGTCAAACATAGACGCAAGAATCGTATCTGACGGAACAATTATACTGCCCCTTATCGGCAAAGTGCAAATCGCGGGCTTAACATTGATAGAAGCTCAGCAAAAAATCACCGCTCTTTACGAAAAAGACTATTTGCAAAAACCGCAAGTTTCGCTCTTCATACGCGAATATGCAAAGCAGAGTTGCTATGTTTTGGGCTTTGTGGCGCGTCCCTGCGAATATGAATTTCCGCGCGAAGAGGCGGACAAGATGACCATTACAAGGGTAATCGCGGGTTGCAACGGCTTCTCCCCGAGAGCCAACCGCCGCGCGGTTTTGGTAAAGCGCAAGCTTGAAAACGGCAAGGAAGAACTTTTCACAATCAATGTCAGGGAAATTCTTACAGACCAGGCTCCGGACTTCCCCATCAAAAACGGCGACATCATCGAAGTCAAGGAAGACATCATATAACAAGAATTCCCATATCTTAAAACACAACAACAATTTAAAAAAATGAGCGAAGAAAAAAAAGACGCGCAAACCCAGCAAAACAATGCGCCTAAAAAAGTCGTAAAGAAAAAGGTGGTTTCATCTTTTTCAAACGGCGGAGGTTCCAACCCGTCGTACGGATACGGGTCATCATACGGATATGGCTACGGATACGGAAGCTATAACGGATACGGCAACTATGGCTCATACGGAAATTACGGCACTTACGGAAACCCTTACGGCAAAAATTACGGGGCGGCTCCGCAGGGAAATGAAATTCCAAACAGAACTTTCGCCGACTATCTGCAAATTTTGCGCGAAAAAATCTGGTTTATAGTAATCACTTTTTTGATTATCCTGTCCGGCAGCATTCTTTATACTTTCAGAGTCACGCCCGTTTACACTTCGCGCGCCACAATCAGAATCCTAAGAAGCGTCGATAAGCCCGTTGAAGCCGACCGCTCCCGCCGCGACGACATCAGGGACGTGCAGGACTTCAACACGCAAATCAAGCTTTTGGAATCAATGGAAGTCGTTTCTTTCGTAAAGAAGCAGCTTAAGCCCGACGAAGCCCAACGCTTGATGGCTCCTTACCACGACATGATTACTTTCGGCGCAAAAATCACGGAAGAAGGCATATTGATTCGCAACCGCAACATTGCGCCAAACAGAATGAGCTTTGTCGTAAACATCGACTACACCCACCCCGACAAAGACCTCGCGGCAAGAGTCGCAAACTTGTACGCAAAGGAATTCATCACCTACTCCCAGCAGACAAACTCTTCAGACATGCTGATGATGATTGAAGCTTTGCGCGACAAAGTAAACTTCCAGGATACAAAAGTCCGCGAACTTGAATCAAAGCTCGTAAACTACCGCAAGGAAAACAAGGCGGAATCGCTCGACCAGCGCGTTGACATGCTTGCAAAAGAGCTTGTGGACCTCACTACTTCCGTAACGATAGCAAAGCAAAACTACGAAGCCGCCCAAACGGAATGGCGTTTGATACAGGAATGCGAACGCGAAAAAGGCAACCTTTGGGAATTGCCGAGAATCCGCTCAAATCCGCACGTCTCCCAGCTTTTGCAACAGCGTTCGATGCTTCTAATCGACCTTGCACAATATGAAAAACGCTACAAGGCAAAGCACCCGAAAATGATTGAGCTTACGCGCAGGCTCGAACAGACCAACAACGAGCTCAACGTCGCGGTAAAATCCACTGTTCAAGAAATTGCCGCAAACTACGAGATGGTTCAAAAGAACTATGAAAACCTCCAAAAGGCTCTCGCCGAAAAGAATGCCGAACGCAACGACCTCTCCGACAAGGCAGTCGCCTACAAGGTAATCGAACGCGAAAAGAACGCGGCAGAAATGCTTTTGCAAGAAATGCAGCTTCAAATGAACAAGCGTTTGGCGGAAGTCAATTTGATACCCGCTTCCGCTAAAATCGTTGACACTGCCCTAAGCTCTTCCGAACCGTCAAGCCCGAATTACATTTTGAACATAATAATCGGCGTTTTGGGCGGCATTTTGGGCGGCATCGTAATGGCTTTCGCCGTCGCGTTCCTCGACGACAAGGCAAAATCCGCATACGACGTGGAATCTATCATAGGGCTTCCGCTCTTGGGTTCAATTCCTAGAATCAAGAGGCTCAATTCCTCCGAAAAGGCGCAAGTTTCAGCCTCCAACGCCGACAGGGGCGCGGCGGAATCTTTCAAGGCGATTCTCTCCTCCATAAAATTAAGCCATATCGGAAAAACCGCAAAAGTAATTCTCTCCACATCCACAACGCCTTCGGAAGGCAAAAGCTTCGTGCTTTCAAACCTCGCGTTTACTTCGGCGATGAACGGAGAAAAAACTTTGATAATCGACGCCGACTTGCGTTTGCCGGCAATATCAAAGATTTTGGATTTAAATGCGGAAACGGGAATTTTATCATATATCGAAGACAAAAACACCTTGCAGGAAAGCATCGTGCACGAATACTTCCCGAACATGGACGTTCTGCCCTGCGAACGCAGAGCTGCAAATCCGACCCAGGTTTTGAACTCTGAAAAATTCGTGCAAATGCTGCAAGAACTGCGCACGCAATACGACAAGATTTTCATAGACACTCCGCCTATCGGCGCCGTAAGCGACGCGGTTTCCATTCTCCCATACGTTGACGGAATGATTTATGTAATCAAGTTTAACGCAATAAAACGCAAGCTCATCAAAAATTATATAAAGAGACTGCTTGAAAGCAACGTTCCGATTTTGGGCGCGATAATGAACATGGTGAATGCTTCAAGCGCGGGAATGTACAGTACGTCTTACTACAACAAGAGCTACCACAGCTATTACGCAACCGAAGACATCCCGCCTTCCGTTGATGAAAGCGAGCCAAAAGACGAGGATTTCACAGAAATGCCAGATCCTGACGAGGAAAATAAATAAAGGACTTCAAGCGGGAAAGTTTGTTCTTTTCCGCTTGTTTTTTATATGAAAATAAAACTTCCAATCTTAACAGTTTTAGCGGCAATCCTTTTCGGATGCGTCTCAAACGTTGAAAAATCAAACCGCCAAATCGCGCTGAAAGTGATGTCTCCAATAGAAATGGGCGTCATATTGCCCAAAAGCGAAAACTCGGAGCTTGCGGCTGAAATAAAAAACGCAATGACGCTTGCGGCGGAGAAATTCAACACTCTTCAAACAAAAAATTCCTCAAAAATAAACCTGCTCTTTTTGGAAACAGGCAATTCAAAAGAAGAGCTTTATACCGCAATCGAAGTATTGAAACTACGCAACGCCGATGTTATCCACGCGGGATTTACGAAACAATGCGCGTTCGAGCTGAAAAAATTTGAAGAAACGGGCGCGCTCGTAAATTTTTTCAGCCAATATCCCCCGATTGCGACGCAAACCGAAAACGCGGTGCGCATATTTTTAAATGGAGCGCAAGTCTGCGAAGAAATGACAAAGAAAATCCCCGCCGCAAAAACCGAAGAAAAGAAGTCTGAAATAATTTTGGCGGAAGACTCCGTTTTGGGCAAGAGTTGCACCGAATTTTTAAAGTTCCAAACGGGCAGCTTAAACATAAAAATTTTCACCGAAAGTTTTTCGGAAAACGAAGAAAATTTCAGCCTTCTTGCGCAAAGCATAACGAATATCGACTATGTACTGCTTTACGCCCCGGAAGAAAAGCAAAACGCAATATTGAAGTCTCTCTCGGAAGCGGGTTTTAAGGGCAGGATTTACGCAAGCTGCACCCTGCAAAACAAAGGAGCAAGCTCCTTCAAAAACCTGAAAATCGAAAAAGTGAAAAGCGCGTTTGAGCTTGGCAAGACAAACGCGGCAGAATTCAAATCGGCATACCAAAAACGCTTCAAATCTCGACCAAACCTTGCGGCGGCAGTAGCGTACGACTCGGTAAAAATCACCGCAAACGCAATTTTAAACGCCGCAAAAGACGCAAAAGCGGCAAAACTTCTCTTAAAAGGCAAAACATTTGAGGGCGTGTCGGGAAAAATCGAGTTTGATAGCTATGGAGACGCCGTTCTGCCTCTTGAATTAGTAAATGACGGACGTTAATTCAAAAATCAGACGCCAAGCCCCTCTTGCAAAATACGCTTTCGCATTCGCGTTCGGCATAGCATTGTCGCGCTATTTTGAAATTGGCGCGAACATTTTGTCCGCCCTTCTCGTGCTGGCGGGCGCGCTCGTTTTTCATTTTATAATCGCAAACAAAAATCTCCGCCTGCCAATGATGCTTTTGGCATTCATCTCGGGCGCAATAATTTCAATACCTCCTCAAAATCCTTACCCCGACTTCACTTCGCAAGAAGCAGAGCTTGAAATTTTTGCAGAGCGCGCCGGCAGAAACGAAAAAGGGGCTTCGTACGGCATAGGCAAAGTCCTTTCCGCGTCGAAAAATTTTGAAAAGGCAAAGGGGAGCAAAATCTGGTTCTACGCAAAAGACGCCAAAGATATTTGGCAAGGCAACAAAATCAGGGGTAGTTTCATAGTCCGCAAAGTGGAAAAAGAAGAGGGATTTAACAATTATCTTCTGAATCAAAACATATTTTTCAACGCATATTCGGCGGAAAAAACGGAAATTGAAAGCGCGAAATTTCCGTATTCGCTCTACAAATCCGCGCGGGAATATATCGCAGAAAAGCTCGGAACTTTTTACGGCGGCGCAAATGCCGAAAATGAAGGAGCGCGGGCATTCCGCGCAATGATTTTGGGCGACAAATCCTATCTTTCCAAAGACGCAAAAAACGATTTCAAGCTTACGGGAACAATGCATATTTTTGCGGTTAGCGGACTGCACGTCGGAATGCTCGCTTCCATTATTTACTTTATCCTAAATCTTTTGCGCGTTCCCAAAAAAGCGGCTCCTGCCATAAGCTTGCCGATTTTATTTTTGTATGTCAGCGTCTGCCAATCCGCGCCAAGCGCGATGAGGGCGTTCATAATGATTTCGACAGTTTGGCTTTCTTCCGCATTCTTGCGCAAACCCAAAACATTCGCCTCTCTTGTGGCGGCATTTTTCATATCGCTTGCGTTTAACCCGTCAAACCTCTTTGACGCAGGCTTTGCCCTGTCTTACTCGGTCGTTTTGGCGATAGTTTTGTACGCGGTGGAACTCGATGAAGCCCTGTCGCAAAAAATACAAAATCTGCGCGGCTTTGAATTGAAAAATCCCCCTCTTCCGAGGCGGATTTACCTTAAATGCGAGCGCGGAATTATCGCGGGGCTTTGCATTGGAATTGCCGCAATGTTTGCAAGCGCGCCGCTTTGCTCCTGCTATTTCGGCTATGTGCCTTTGCTTTCGGCATTCCTTTCAATTCCTTTTGTTTTGGGCGCGACGGCGGCGGTCGCCTGCGGGGCGGCTTCCGTCGTTTTGCCGAATTTCCTGTGCCCGATTACAAATTCGATTGCCGCTTTTATTCTTGAAATAATGTTAAACTCTGCAAAAATTTTTTCCGATTTAGCAGTAGTATTGAACGTTAAAATCTCCCCCGTTGCGGCGTTTGCCTGCGAATGGGCAATTTTGGCAAGCTTGTTTTTATACCCTGAAATCAAAAGCCCCGCAAAATGGATTTTGCCTCCCGCAATAACAGCCGCAACCCTTCTAAGCGCAGCTATATTCTAATGGAACAAACTCTCTCGCCTGAAAACTTTTTCTTCGACCAAAACGCGCTCGAACAAAGTGCGCTGGCGGAAATCCGCAAACAGCTGGCTTCGGGGAAAAAACTCGCAGTCGCGCTTTCCGGCGGAAGCGACAGCGTGTTTTTGCTATACATTGCCAAACTTCTCTGCGGAAACAAAAATATAACCGCTTTACACTTCAACCACAAAGTCAGAAAAAACGCGGATGTTGACGAAGAATTTTGCAAGACGCTCTGCAAAAAGCTCGGCGTAAAGCTGGTCGCAAAATCGCGCCAAAAAAGCCTCAAAAAAATTTCGGAAGAGAGCCTGCGCAAACTGCGCGGCGACTTCTTTGAAAAAGAATGCAAAAAGCTGAAAATCGACGCCATATTGCAGGGGCATATCAAAACGGATGTCGCGGAAACGATGTTGATGCGCCTTATGCGCGGCTCCGCACTCGAAGGGCTTTGCGCGCCCCGACCCGTCGCAAAATCCAACGGGCTTATAAAAATCCGCCCGATTTTAACGCTTGCAAAGCCTGAAATCCAAGACGTCCTGAAAAAATTCGGCATTAAATGGCGTGAGGATGAATCTAATTTTTCAAGCATTTTTCTGCGAAATAAAATCCGAAACGAAGTTCTGCCTCTTTTTGAAAACGCCTGCGGCGCAAACTTTGCGTCTTCGGCTTTCAGAACGCGCAAGCTCCTCGAAGAGGACGCAAGGTTTATCGAAGATGCGTTTTTGCGCGAAACAAAACCAGAGGGCAAAAAAATTTTTCTAAGCGATTTTGCCGCAAGTTCCCAAGCCCTTCTGCGCAGGGCGGCTCAAAAGCTTTTGGCGCAAAACGGGCAAAAATTAAGAGCGGGCGCAGTTGACTTGTTTTTGGACGAATGCTTAAAAGGCAAATCCGCCCAAACCAGCCTTAAAACGGGCTTTATGCTGTTTAATCCAAAGGAAAAATCTCTTGAAATAATAGAGGCAAAACCCGCCGCAAAGTGGGAGATTTCGCTAACTTTCGGGGAAAACAAGCTGCCAATCGGCGGTTCGATATTTTTGGAAGAAGCGGAAATTTCAAGCGCAATGCTTGAAAAAATAAAGGGCGGGCATTTCGACGAATCGCAATTTGCCTTCGTCCGCCCAATGCCCTCAGGGCTTTTTGCCCGAAACACAGAGCCTTCCGACGCCTACGCGCCAATCGGCTCAAAATCAAAACGGCTTGTAAAAGATATGATGAGCGCAAAAAAAACGCCTGTTTTGAAACGAAAGTCTTTTCCGCTTGTCTGTTTAAGTTCGGGAGAGGCAATATGGTCGCCAAGTTTGGCTATCGCCGATTTTTGCAAATTAAATGATGTCGGCCGCGCATTTAGATTGACCTACAAGCCCGCTTATTGAAAATATTGCTTTTTCCTTGGAAAATAATGTGATTTTATAATCGCTCGCACAAATATATTATTATGGGAAACGAACATTTTAAAATTTTGAAAAAAAGAAAAAATCAGGCAAAAACGCTGTCTGTCTGGATAGTGCTTATTTTGATACTGATGATGCTCAAATTTTTTGCGGACGGAAACAGCCCGTCCGAGCAGACTTTCACAATCAAAGAGCTCATGAAGGCAGCCGCAAACGACTCCATATTGAGCCTCAACATCCGCAATGACCCCAACGGAGGCGCAAACTGGTACGAAGTAAACGGCTACATTCAAAATCCGCGCTTCGGCAAAGAAGACGCACCCGCCGACACTCCGCGCAAGCTTCCGTTCAAATTCAGCGGCACCATTTTAGAGGATAATTACCAGATTTTGACTTCTCCGACGGCACCATGGACAATCTCTGAAAAAAGCGCGGGCTCTGTATGGAGCAACGTGTTTTTCACATTTCTTCCGGGACTTTTGATTGTCGGCGTGATTTTCTTTCTGATTTCCAGACAGATGAGGGCGTCGAGCAAAATGGGCATGGACTTCGGCAAAAGCCGCGCGAGGCTTCTTTCGCCCGACAAAGACCGCACGACATTTGACGACGTGGCGGGTTGCGACGAAGCAAAAGAGGAAGTCGCCGAAATTGTGGACTTTTTGAGAACTCCCGAAAAATTCAGAAAAATCGGGGCGAAAATTCCCAAAGGCATTTTGATGATGGGCCCTCCCGGAACAGGCAAAACCCTGCTTGCAAGGGCAATCGCGGGCGAAGCAAACGTTCCGTTTTACTCAATCAGCGGCTCCGATTTCATGGAGATGTTCGTGGGCGTTGGCGCGGCGCGCGTGCGCGACATGTTTGAGCAGGCGCGCAAAAACGCCCCCTGCCTGATATTCATCGACGAAATCGACGCTGTCGGCAGACAGCGCGGCGCAGGCATGGGCGGCGGACACGACGAACGCGAGCAAACCCTGAATTCGCTCCTTACGGAAATGGACGGCTTCGACGGGCATGAAGGCATAATAATAATCGCCGCGACAAACCGCCCCGACGTATTGGACAGCGCGCTTTTGCGCCCCGGCAGGTTTGACAGGCAGGTTGTAATAGACACTCCCGACGCAAAGGGCCGCGAAGAAATTTTGAAAATCCACGCGCGAAAAATCAAGCTCGACGAAAGCGTTGACTTGGAAAAAGTTGCGCGTCTCTGCCCCGGATGCTCGGGCGCGGACTTGGCGAACTTGCTAAACGAAGGCGCAATCACCGCGGCGCGGCGCAACAGCCCGACCGTCTCAATGGAAGACATAAACATCGCGCGCGACAAGGTATTTTTCGGCAGGGAACGCCGCAGGCTCATGGACGACGACCAAAAGAAGCTCATCGCATACCATGAAGCGGGCCACGCCCTTACGCAGTGCGCTCTTGACGACAACAATATGCCCGTCCATAAAGTCACGATTATCCCGCGCGGTCAAAGCCTCGGCTCAACGATGTTCCTGCCAAAGCGCGACACTTTGACGGAATCCAAAACTTCGCTTTTAAACCAAATTTGCTCCACGCTCGGCGGCAGGGTTGCCGAGGAGGTCGTTTTCGGTGAAGTGACAAACGGGGCCGCAAGCGACATCAAGCAGGCGACAAAAATCGCCCGCAAAATGATTTGCGACTGGGGCATGGGCTCTCTCGGCCCGATAGCGTTAGGCGAAAATCAAGAGCACATATTCCTCGGCAAAGAAATCGCCCGCGACAGGCATTTCAGCGAAAAGACTGCGCAGCAAATCGACGATGAAATTAAAGGCATCATAGATTTTCAGGAAAACCGCGCGCGCGAACTTCTCACAAAGAAACGCGCCCAGCTTGACTTAATGAGCCAAGCCTTAATCGAATTTGAAACGATAGACGGCGACTTGGTAAAAGACATTGTTTTTGAAAAAGTAAAAACCTTGGACGAAATCAAAGAAATTCTTGCCAAAAAAGAGGCTGAAAAAGAAAGCCAAGCTCAGGAGCAAACGATGGCGGAAAACCCGCAAGCATTTGAAAATCCCGCGGCAACGCAGGCTTGATGAAAGCTCCGCTTTTTCGACAAAAAGAACCTTTGAAAGATTTAGGCAAAAGACGGCACCGATATTTTTCGGTGTCGTTTTTTTATGCCATAAAAAGTGCGCCGCTAAAAACAGAAATACAAATCAAAATCCATAAAAAAGTTGCAGAACATTGATTCCGCAACTTGCCAAAATCTTATTGCAAAAGCTTTCCAAAAAGCAACCGACCCGCTCCAATTTTGCGCGTGGATTTTCTCATTGCGCCGTTTTATTTTTGTAGCCGCCCCATTTGGGCTTTTCTCTTTCGGGAATGGGGATTGCCCGCGCCTTCATTTTTATGAGCGCGGGTTCGGAACACAAAAGCTTAAACGCCCTCGCATTAAACCCCGAACGCATATTTTCGGAAGCGGCGACTTCCAAGACATCTTCCGCGCCCGCCTTCAAAAAAATGCGATGCTCCACCGAGCCTGCCCCCGCGTCTTTATAAATATAGTTTGAAAGCATTTTTATGAAACGCTGCGCGTGCATTTCGGGTTCGATTACCCAATCGCAAGTTTTTATCGCGCTTGTCGCGGCAAAAGACATGGAACTTACGCTCTCTCCGTTAAACCTTACGTCTCCGCCGTTTTCGCTCCTGCATTCGCCGACAACGCAGACGCATGAGCCGTCTATAAGCATGTCCTTGCACTTTTCGTAGGCGGCGGGAAAGAAATTTATCTGCAATGACTTTCCATGCCTTGAAGACAGAGTGAAATACGCCCAAGGCTTGTTGTCCTTTTTGGTAAGGCGTTTTGTCAAATTTGAAATTACGCCGCAAAACCTAAACCTGTCGCGCGAAATGCGCTTGACCAAGGCTTCGGAAGGCAAATAGTCAAGGGCGTCGTCAATTCCCGCAAACTCGTTCATCGGGTGCCCCGAAACATAGAAGCGCAAAAGCTCCTTCTCCGACTGCAATTTTTGGGCAATCGACATCGGCGCAACCGAAGTGTCGATAATTGAGGAAACATCTTTTTTTGCGCCTGTTTCCGAAATGTCAAACATGTCAAACAAGTTTGTCTGCCCGACGGCAAAGTCTTTGCGCAAGTCGTTTGCGTGGTTTAAAATCGCGTCCGCGCTCGCAATCAGCGCGCCCCTGTCTATTCCGAAAGAATCAAACGCGCCCGACAAAATCAAGCTTTCCATTACGCGCTTGTTTACATTGACGCGCTCCGCAAAGTTTATGATGTCCTTAAACTCGCCGTTTTTGTCGCGCTCTTCGACAATTTGCCGCGCGGCGGATTCGCCTATGCCCTTAACCGCCGCAAGCCCGAACCTTATGGAGCCTGCGGAATCCGCAAACATAAAACCTTCGGCAGGCTTCCACGAGGAATTTACTATAGGCGTAAACCCTTCGCGCGAAATATTCACATCGGGACCGAGAACCTTGATGTTTATCGACTCGCATTCGTTGATGAAGTTTGAAACCTTGTCAAGATTGCCGAGTTCGCTCGAAAGCACCGCCGCCATAAATTCGACGGGATAATTCGCCTTCAAAAACGCTGTGCGGTACGAAAGCATTGCGTAGGCGGCGGAATGGGATTTGTTGAAGCCGTACTGAGCAAATTTTTCGAGTATGGCGAAAATGCGCTCTGCTTCATCATGCTTTATTCCGTTGGTTTTTTCGGCGCGCTCGACGAAGACTGCCTTTTGCTTTGCCATGATTTCGGGCTTCTTCTTGCCCATTGCGCGCCTTAACAAGTCCGCTTCGCCAAGCGTGTAGCCCGATATTATGCGCGCCGCCATCATGACCTGTTCCTGGTAAACAATAACCCCGTATGTTTCGCTTACCAAATCCTTTAAAAGCGGGTGCGGAACCTGAATTTTAGAGCTGTCGCGCTTGCCCTCGATAAACTGGTCGATAAACTGCATGGGGCCCGGACGGTAAAGGGCTATGAGAGCTATGATTTCCTCAAACGCGCTAAGACCTATGCGCCTGCAAAGGTTTTGCATGCCTTCGCTTTCAAGCTGAAAGACGCCCGTTGTGATGCCGCTATTTAGCAGGCGATACGTCAATGGGTCTTCGAGCGAAATTTTTTCTATGTCGAATTTGGGATTTGAGCGGGTTCTGCGCACGTTTTCCTGCGCTTCAAAAATTACGTCTAAAGTTTTAAGCCCCAAAAAGTCCGCTTTCAAAAGCCCAAGCTCTTCGGAAGGACCTTTGGGGACTTGCGTCGTAAGTGTGCCTTCCTGAATCATCATCGGCACCAAATTGTCAAGAGGCTGGTCTCCGATGATGATGCCGCAGGCATGCTTGCCCGTCTGCCTTATCATGCCTTCCAAAATTTGCGCCTGGTCGAAAATATGGCGCGCGGGAGCGGATTTTTGCAGGTACTCCTTTAATTCGTCGGACTTTTCATAGGCGTCTTTTAGCTTTATCTTCAAGTCGTCGGGAATTTTCTTTGCGTAGGCATTTGCCTCTTCAAAAGGCATATCGTTTACCCGCGCCAAGTCGCGGATTACAACTTTCGCGCCGAGAGTGCCGAAAGTAATGATGTTTGCAACTCTGTCCTCGCCGTACTTTCTGCGCACATAGTCTATAACTTCGTCCCTGCGCGCCTGGCAGAAGTCAACGTCGAAGTCGGGAGGGGAAACGCGCTCAAGAGAGAGCATTCTCTCAAAGAGCAGCCCGAAGCGCAGGGGCTCGATGTCCGTAATTTTGAGCATATACGCTATCATGCATCCCGCGCCCGAACCGCGCCCCGGCCCTACGGGAATATTTTGGGAACGCGCCCAGTTGATGTAGTCGTACACAATCAAAAAGTAATCCACAAACTCCGCGCCGACTATGATTGAAAGCTCGTAGTCGAGCTTGTCGCAAAGCATTCTTGCGCGGTTTTCAGGCTCGTTTTCCTTGGGGACGTAAGCATCCGGATTATCGTAATCGACGCCGTAGCGTTCCATAAGCCCCTTTTTGCAAAGGTCGAACAAGAAAAGCCCGTTTTTGAAATATTTTGGATAGTCCTCTTCTTTGATTTTAAAATTCGGCTCTTTGCCGTTCTGCTTCAAAACTTCGTTTTTCTTGACTTCGTAAAGATGCAGAATGCGTATGAAATTTTTTTCGTCCGAAGTAAAGGAAACGTCCACGGGTTTTTCATAGCGCGGGTAATGGTTTTCGCCAAGCGGTATTTTAAGGTCAACCATTTCCGCGACATGCAAAGTGTTGTCAAGACAGCCTTCTATTTCCCCAAGCGCGGCTTCCATTTCCTCGCGCGTTTTCAAATAAAATTCGGCGCAAGGATATTTCAGGCGTTTTTCGTCTTTTATCAGCTTGCCGGTTTGAATGCAAAGCATGGCGTCGTGCGCCTCGGCGTCGGCTTTATAAACGTAGTGGGAGTCGTTTGTCGCAACGATTTTCAGCCCAAAATCCTTCGCAAGGCGCACAAGGCCCGGAATGATTTTCTGCTGCATCGGCAAAAAGTGGTTCTGGACTTCTATAAAATAATTTTCCTTGCCGAAAATATCCACAAACTTCGCGGTGGCCTCGCGGGCCTTTTCGTAGTCCGAATAAAGCAGGTATTGGGAAGCTACCCCGTTTAGGCAGCCGCTAAGCGCGATTATTCCCTTTGAGTATTTGGCAAGAGTTTCAATATCGACTCTCGGCTTGTAATACATACCCCTGAAAAACGCCTCGCTCGAAATTTTTGCAAGGTTCAAATAGCCCTCGTAGTTTTTTGCAATCAGCGTCTTGTGGAAGATTTGATGCTTCGGGAAATTTTCGGGGCGCAACATGTCCTCGTTGTTTTCGACATCGGAAATGTCGTCGGATTTTTCGACATTGCGCTTCGGGCGGTCCGCCATCGAGTGGTCGTAAATAAAGTATATTTCCTCCCCGCAAAGAGGCTTTACACCCGCCTTTTTCGCCGCATTGTAAAAATCAATGGAACCGCACATGTTGCCGTGGTCGGTCATCGCGACAGCGGGCATGCCAAGTTCGCCGACGCGCTTCATAAGTTTATCTATGCGCGTGCAGCCGTCTAAAAAACTATGGTCGGTGTGCAGATGTAAATGTACGAAATCCATTTTGCAAAAATTTTATTTTTCCTCTTCCCCGCTTTGCGAAAGCAGCTCTATTTTGCATTCGTCTATTTTTCTAAGCCCCACCTTTTCAACGGTAATATTCATGCGCGGAGACATTATCTGTATCTTTTCGCCCTCTTCGGGAAACCTTCCGAGAATGTTTGTTATAAGCCCGCCGAAAGTCGAAACTTCGTCGTTATCGAAATCCACGTTCAAAAAGTCCTCCACATTGTGGATTGCCGCAAGCCCCGCGACTTTGTAAGTGTTTTTGCCGATTTTTGAAATCGCGTTTGAAAGGTCTATGATGTCGTCTTTTATTTTCCCGACAATTTCCTCCAAAATTCCGTCGAGCGTCAATACGCCGATTATGCCCCCGAATTCGTCTTCGACAACCGCCATGTGAAGCTCGTTGCGGCGCAATTTTTTGAGCGCGTCAATGAGAGGCTCTTCGTATTTAACTTTGACGATGCCGCGCTTGATTTTCATGAGGTCAACTTCCTCGCCGTTTTCAAGAACCCTGAAAATATCCTTGATGCGCACAATTCCAAGGCAGTTGTCCAGATTTCCGTCGCAAATAGGATAGCGCGTATGCCCGTATTTTGCGGCAATTTTCAAATTTTCCGAAACCGTGTCGGAAATGTCGAAAAACTGCACCTGGTTGCGCGGTATCATGACGTCCGAAATTTCAAGCTCGTTTAAGCGTATCGAATTGCGGACGATTTTTTTCGCGTATGGCGAAAGCTCGTCGCTTTCCTCTTCTTCGGTGCGCAATTTCACCAAAACGTCGATATGGTCAAATGACGCGTCGTCTTCTGAAATTCTCTTTCCGAAAAATTTTTCGGAGACCTTGCGGGCTACTATTTCAAACGGAAAAACCGCATAATAAAAAATCGAAAAGAATTTGGAGTGCCGCTTTATGGTTTTTACGGGTTCTTGAGAAGCAAAGCATGCGGACGGCAAGTCGCAAAAAACATACTGCAAAAAAAGCGTTATGAGAATTGAGAAGGCGACTATTTTTAAAGCCGTGTTGGAGCCTATCTCGGCATTGCAAAGTTTTAAAACCCCGTAAGACGCGCACACAAAGGCAAACGTTGCCACCATGAGAAAAAATCTCGCCCCGAGAGCCGCAAATATGCCGACTTTCTTGGATTTTTCTATCAGGCGCAGTTCGAATTTTGAAAGCTGCGCCTTTTCCTTTGCGTCAGCATTCTCAAAGCGCACCGCCGCAACCGCGTACGAAATCGACACAAAAGTCATATTCGCCACAAACGAAAGCATTGCGGCGGCGCCTCCCAAAAGCAATTCTGCAAGCCCCTCTCTCATGCGCTTACAAAAGTTTGGAAAACTCGCTCAAAAAACGCTCGTTTTGCTCAGGCAAACCTATTGTGATTCTCAGCCAGTCCGGCAAACCGTAGCCGACATTCGGGCGCACGATTACGCCCGCCCTTTGAAGGGCGTCAAATTTCTTCAAGGCGTCATTAACTTTGACCATAATGAAGTTTCCGCCTTCGGAGATGTATTCAACGCCGAGTTCCTTGAATTTCTTTTCAATCTGCTCTCTGCCCTGCTTGTTCAATTTTTTGCTTTTTTCGTAAAATTCAACGTCGTCCAAAGCCGCCATTGCCGCAACTTGGGCAAGAGAGTTCATGTTAAACGGCTCGCGCACCCTGTTTATGTACGAGGCAAGCTCTTCTGAACAATAGCCGTAGCCCGCCCTCAAACCCGCAAGCCCGTAAATTTTCGAGAATGTTTTAAGCCCTATGACATTTCTGCCTTCCGCAATCAAGCCGCGAATATCAACGGGGTTATCCTGAAAGTCTCCGTAAGCTTCGTCGTAGCAGAAAACGACATGTTCGGGCAAAGCTCTTACAAATTCAAAAACTTCGTTTTGCGACAAAACCGTGCCTGTCGGGTTGTTCGGGTTGGCAAGAAAGACGATTTTTGTTTTTTCGTCCACAGCGTCGAGCATTTGCGACAAGTCGTAGCGCAAAGACGGCATTGGAACTTCGCGGGCTTCCGCGCCCATCAAAAGGGTTGAAAGCTTGTAAACGATAAACGATTGCGCGCCCATCACCGCATTGTCTCCCTCGCCCAAAAGCGCGTGCGCAACAAGCTCGATTACTTCGTTAGAGCCGTTGCCGAACACAAGTTGGCTCGAATTTAAACCCATTACTTTTGAAATTTTTCTGCCCAATTCGTAACATCCGCCGTCGGGATAGTAGTTCAAATTATCTAGGGAACGGCTGACGGCTTCGATGGCTTTCGGGCAGGGACCGAGCGGATTTTCATTGGACGCCATTTTCAAAATGCCGTCGGGGTCAAGCCCGAATTCCCTTGCGACATACTCTATGGGTTTTCCCGCCTGGTAAACAGGCTGGCTCAAAACTGATTTTCTTACAATATTTTCGATTTTCATTGCTTTGGGATTATTGACTTTGATTTTATTATTTGCAAGTTCAGATAAATTTTCTATTCATTTTATTCATGCAAATAATTTGTACAGGCGCAACAGGCCTTGTCGGCTTCAATTTCATAAAGGAAGCAGTTTCAAGGGGTCATAAGATTACCGCAATTTCAAACAGCGCGGACTTTCCGAAAATCGGCGGCGTGGAAACCGTAAAGCTTGATTTGACAGACTTTTCGGCTGTCGAACGCTTTTTTTTGGACAGATTCCCCGAAGCGATTTTAAATTGCGCCGCAATTTCAAGCCCCGCAGTCGTTGACAAAAATCCCGAACTTGCGCATATGCTTAACGCGCGGCTTCCCGAAAAGCTTGCAATGCTCGCAAACCACATGAATTCGCGCTTTATCCACATTTCAACCGACATGGTTTTTGACGGAACCTGCGCGCCGTACAAAAATACAGATGTTCCCTGCCCGTTCAACTTGTACGGACAGACAAAGCTAATGGCTGAAAATTCGGTTTTAAAATATGCCGCGCCTCTTAGCGTTGTTTTGCGCATTTCACACGTCTGCGGCAGGAGCTTGAAGCAGAACCGCTCCTTTGACGAAAAGCTCTTTTTGGCTTTTGCGCGCGGAGAAAAAGTTGAACTTCCCGACAATGAAATCAAGCGTTTTGAGCCTGCAAGCAGGGTCGGAGAACTTATAACGGAGCTTTTTGAACGCCCGAACATCAGCGGAATTTACCATTATTGTGGTTTGGACAGCCTTTCGAGGTATCAGGCGGCAAAACTCATTTGTGAAAAATTTTCGCTTGATTGCGAAAAATTCATAATAAAAAAGAACTTGCCAAAAGACATTGATTTAAGTCTCGACATGTCATGCATATCTTCAAGGGTAAAAACCCCCGCAGTAAATTTCAGCGAAATTTTGGAAGAGATAAAAATTCCCGACAGCTGTCTGAAATGGTATGAAAATCTGACGGGAAAAACCCAAATAAAGCGGTTTAAAATTTAATTGTTTTAAAAAAAACGGCGGAAAGTTCAAATTCCGCCGTTTTTTGTTTTGTAAAAACTACTTGTTTTTGCGGTCAATCGCGCTTTTTACAAATGCCAAAAACAGCGGATGCGGCGCAAAAGGCTTCGAATGGAATTCGGGGTAGAACTGGACGCCGACCATCCACGGATGGTCTTTTTCTTCCAAAATTTCAACCAAATCGAACTTCTTGTTCACGCCTCCGACAACCATTCCCGCGTTTTCGAGTTTGTCTTTAAAAGCGTTGTTAAGCTCGAAATTATGGCGGTGGCGTTCGCTTGTCTCATGCTTTTTATAAGCCTCGAAAGCCTTTGTGTTAGGCTTAATTTCGCAGTCATAAGCGCCTATTCTCATTGATTTTCCGCCTTTTTGCTCTTCCATCGAGCAAACAACGGGAGCCGAAGTTTCGGGGTTGAACTCGGTTGAATTTGCGTCTTTTAAATTCAAAACGTTTCGCGCAAAATCTATCGCCATAACCTGCATTCCGATGCAAATGCCAAAGTATGGAATTTTGTTTTCGCGCGCATATTTGGCAACTTCAATGCTGCCTTCAATGCCCCTGTTGCCTACGCTTCCCGCAATCAAAATACCATCAACATCGCTTAGATATTTTTCGGCTCCGTCTCTTTCTATGTTTTCGGAATCGACTCTGACGATATTAACTTTGCAGTCATTGCCTATGCCCGCATGTGCGAGAGATTCGTAAACAGACTTATACGCGTCTTGAAGCTCAACATATTTTCCGACGACCGCAATTTTAACATTGTCTTTCGGATAGAGAATTTTCTTTACGATGTCGTTCCACTTCGACATGTCGCTCTTTTTTGCATCGATATGGAGCTTTTCCACAACCAAATCTCCAAGTCCTTCGTTTGAAAGAACTAATGGCAGTTCGTATATGGAATTTTTCACGTCTTGCTCTTCTATTACCGCTTTTTGCTCTATGTTGCAGAACATCGAAAGCTTCTGGCGCATTTCCTCGCTTATGGGATGCTCTGTGCGGCAAATCAAAATATCGGGCTGGACGCCTATTTCCCGCAATTTTGCAACGCTTTGCTGGGAAGGCTTAGTCTTCAATTCTCCCGCGGCTTTCAAGTAGGGAATTAAAGTTACATGGATAAACAGGACGTTTTCCTTGCCTACTTCCAGAGAAAACTGGCGGAAAGCTTCCAAAAACGGCAAACCTTCGATATCTCCCGTAGTCCCGCCAAGCTCGGTTATGAGGACATCGCAGTCTTTTCCCGATTCGTAAAGGACGCTCTTAATTTCGTTTGTAACATGCGGAATTACCTGGACTGTTTTGCCCTCGAAGTCTCCGCGGCGTTCCTTTTGTATTATGGATTCGTAAATTCTGCCCGAAGTCGTGCTGTTTAAGCGACTGAGAGGGCTGTTTGTAAATCTTTCATAATGTCCCAAGTCGAGGTCTGTTTCGGTTCCGTCGTCCAAAACATAAACTTCCCCGTGCTGAAAAGGGCTCATGTTGCCCACATCCACATTCAAATAAGGGTCGAATTTTCTTATTCTCACTTTCAAATCTCTCGTTTCCAAGAGAGCACCCAATGCTCCGCTGGTCAAACCCTTGCCCAGCGACGACACAACACCGCCTGTAATAAATATGTATTTCATATGCCTTAGTAAAAATCTAATCTCCTATTTTAGCCCCGAAATCAACACATTTTTTTTTAATCCTGAAAAAACTTTTTTTATTTTGAAAATGCTTGACGAACTTAAAATATTAACAGATACTTTCAATCCCTTTTCAAAATACGGAAAGGATTTTTTATTAAAAAAAGAAAGGTGGTGAACAAAAATGCCGGTAGAAGTAAGAATGCGCAAAGGTGAAGCAATGGAAAAAGCATTGCGCCGCTTAAAGAAGAAGATTGACCGCGAAGGTATCATTCGCGATGTCCGTCAGAAGCGTTACTTTGAAAAGCCTTGCGAAATCAAACGCCGCAAGCGCAAGATCGCCGCTTTCAACAATATGCTCCGTCAGCGTTACGAAAATCGCTAAAAGAAGCATTTTCAAATTTGACAAGCCCTCTTTCGGGGGCTTTTTTTTTTGCCCGCAAATACTTTTTTGTGGTATTTTCGCAAAAATAAATCGATAATATAATAAAATGCAGACAAACATAATCATGGCACTCGCGCTTGCGACGCTTGCCGGAAGCGCGACAATACTCGGCGGATTTCTCACGTTTTTCATAAAGAGAAATTCGTTCAAACTGCTTTCTTTCGGGCTGAGTTTTTCGGCTGGCGTAATGCTTTATGTGTCTTTCATGGAAATTTTGCCGGAAGCGAAAGCATCAATCCAAAGCAATACTGATTTTTCAACCGCAAACATCGCGGCTACATCCGCATTTTTTGTAGGCATAATCCTGAGCGCAGTTATCGACAAATTTTTTCCCGAACACATTTCGGGGAATGAAGTCGAAAGCACCCCGGGCAAAGAGAATTTCCAAACGTGTGTTTGCAACAGAAAGCATTTCAAAGGCAAAAACATTAAAAAAGTCGGCATTTTCACCGCTATTGCGCTCACAATCCACAATTTCCCCGAAGGGCTTTCGGTTTTCATTTCAGGTGTTGAAAACATTTCTCTTGGAGCGTCCATAGCACTTGCAATCGCTCTGCACAACATTCCCGAGGGAATTTCAGTAGCCCTTCCAATTTACATGTCAGGCGCAAGCAAGAAAAAAGCAATGCTTTACACGGCAATATCCGCTCTTGCAGAACCCTTTGGCGCGCTGTGCGGGATGATGGTTTTAAAATTTTTCATGACGGATTTCACACTGGGAGTTTTGCTTGCCTTCACCGCAGGCATAATGGTCTATCTTTCAATAGACGAGCTTCTGCCGACGGCAAAAGAATATGAAGACAGCCATGAATCAGTTTTCGGCGTCATAAGCGGAATGATGCTTATGGCGGTTTCTCTCTCTTTATTTTAGGATACTATATAAATAAAATAAAATTAAAAATTTGTTATCTATTATTTATGCTCTGTCAATATGTCGATAAGTTTTTATTTTGTTTATAAAGACCTATATGCGCGATTTTTCATTTTCAACAATTCTTTAATTCGTTTTTAATAAATCTTCCGATGTCCGAAAATTTAAGAATTATTTAAAAGTTGTTTACATAAATTTTACAAATTGCCGTCAATTTATTTACAATAGTTTAATTTTGCTTGAAAAATAAGCCGCCATTTTGAATATGTTTAACCATAAAAATAATAATTATGGAAAGAACACTAATCATATTTAAACCCGATTGCATCAAAAGGAAACTTGAAGGCAAAGTATTGGATATTTTTCTTTCAAAAGGCTTTAATTTGAAAGCCTGCAAAATGATGAAATTAGACATGGATATTTTGAGCCGCCATTACGACCATTTGAAAGACATGCCGTTCTTTCCGGGCATTGTGGATTTCATGACAAGCGACAATGTAATGGTTTTGGTTTTTGAAGCTGAAAACGCCATATCAAAAGCCCGCGAGCTTTTAGGCCCGACAGATTCAAAGAAGGCTGAGAAAGGCACCATACGCGGAGATTTCGGAACAGACATGCGAATGAATGTTTGCCACGCTTCGGATTCCGTCGAATCTGCCGAAAGAGAAATAGCAAACTTCTTTCTTCCAGAAGAAATTTTTTAAGAAGTGCATACTCAGGAAGAGATTTTCGCCCGTTTTCCCGAATTAAGCCAAGAAATTCGCGAAAAACTAATGCTTTTTGCGGAGCTTCTTAAAAAGACAAACGCGCGCGTAAATTTAATATCCCGAAAAGACGAAGACGACATAGCCTACCGCCATGTCGCTTTTTGCCTTTCAATATGCAAGTTTTTGACTCCGAACAAAGGGGCGAGAATTGCCGATGTCGGAACCGGCGGAGGTCTTCCGGGCATTGTTATGGCGATAGTCTGGCCTCAGGCTGAAATTTTTATGTTTGACGGCGTCGGCAGGAAAATAGAGGCGATATCTCAAATAATAAAAGAGCTCGGCTTAAAAAACGCAGTCGCCAAAAAAGCGAGAATAGAAGAAACCAAAGAAGTTTTCGACTATGCAACCGGACGTTCTGTTTGCGCTCTTCCGATGTTTTTTAATTTTGTAAAAAAATCCATCAGAAAAGGCAAGGCGGGAAGCCTTGAAAACGGCGTCATATATTTTAAAGGCGGCGAACTTGAAGAGGAGCTTGTCAAAAAAAACATTTTGCCCGACAAAGAAATGAAACTCGACGAATTTTTCGAAGACAAAAATTACGAGGGCAAAAGGCTTCTGCATTTTAAATTTTTTAAGCGTTGAAGTGCGCGGATTTTTAACTATTGTTTTTTAAGATGATTTTTGAAGAGGGAAAATTTTTACTCATAGCAGGTCCATGCAGTTTGGAGAGCATGGATTTAAGCTTCCGCGTTGCGGAAAAAATCGCGCAAATTGCCCAAAAAAAATTCGGCGAATTGAGCGTCGTATTTAAAGGAAGCTTCGACAAGGCAAACCGAACAAGCTCAAAAAGTCCCCGAGGCACGGGCATCGAAGAGGGTTTGAAAATCCTTTCTGAAGTGAACAGGCAGTTCGGGTTAAAAACAATAACCGACGTCCACGAAAGCTGGCAGTGCAAAAGCGTGGGCGAAGTTTGCGACGCCTTGCAAATACCCGCGTTTTTGTGCAGGCAGACTGATTTATTGGTTGCCGCGGCAAAGACGGGAAAAGCCGTAAACGTCAAAAAGGGTCAGTTTCTTTCGCCGTATGAAATGAAGTACGTCGTTGGCAAGTTGCGCGAAAACAGCGCGTCCGAAATCTGGCAAACCGACAGGGGCACGACTTTCGGATACCAAAATTTGGTTGTGGACATGCGCTCGCTTGCAATCATGAAAGAAAACAAAACTCCCGTTATTTTGGACGCAACCCATTCTGTACAGCTTCCGGGTGCGGGAGCTGGTGTAAGTTCGGGCGAAAGAAAATATGTAAGGCTTCTTGCAAAATCTGCAGTTGCGGCGGGAGCCGACGGCCTTTTCATCGAAACGCATCCAGAACCCGAAAAGGCGCTTTCGGACGCAGCTACACAGCTGCCGCTTTCGGAGCTTGAAGGATTGATTGATGTCTGCCTTAAAATACGCGAAGCGGCTTTTGAATAAATATTTAAAAAATCCTTTAAAAATTCAAAAAATTTGTAAAAATCAATTTTAGAAAACAAAAAATAAAAAAATGCCAGAAGAAAACACAAACCAGCCAATAGATTTGAGCGAACTCGCAAATTTGCAGTTTTCAACAGCTTGGTCGCCAAGTACAAATTATTCGGGTTTTGAAGACCGCAAGCCTGCAAGGGGCGGATTTAAAAAACGCGGCGAATTTGACGCAAAAAAGCGCGATTTTAAGCGCGAAAAATCTTCAAAATTTGAAAGCGAAGAACGCAAAGGCCGCAAATTCAATTCCGACAAAAAATTTGACAAAAAATTTGACCGCCGCGACAATAAAAAACCCGCCAAAAAAGCTCCGTTCGTGTTTTCGATGGAAGTTCTTTTTTATCCCGAAGACGCTCCGTTTGCAAAGCTTGCGGACGTTATGAAGCACTTAAAGAGAACTTATCAACTATTTGATATTGCGGAACTTGTGCTTGAAAAGCCCGAAAGGTTCATAATTCTTGCCAAAAATCTTCCGCTTGAAGACGGCACGGTAAAGCCGCTTTATTGCGCCCAGCCCGCAAACATTCCTTTTGAAGATGAAGAATCTGCCAAAAAATTTGCCCTCGAATGCCGGCTTAACGAAATGTTTGAGCAGGTTGAAGTGGAAGCCGAAGCCCCGAAGGGCAGTTTTCAGGTTGTGAACAGGTGCTCTATTTCAGGAGATTTGCTCGGAGCACCTAATTGGCACAAATACGGCGAATACGTTCGCGAATACCACGCTCAGAAATTTGCAAAGATGCCTTATGAAAAATTTTTGGCATCGGTTGAAACCGTCCGCGACGAGGCATTGGTTGCGCAGTGGCTTGAGCAGATGAAAAAACGCTTGGTTTACAAGCTGAAAGACTCGGAAACTACTTTTGAAACCCGCGAAGCCGCAATGAATTACATCGCCGAACAAAAATCGGGAGAGCTTGTGAAGAGCTATGAGCAAGTCAGAATGCACGGCTCCGACATTGCAAAGCTTCCGTTCGGCTCGCGCATACGTCGCAATCTTGAAGCCGCTTGGGCCAAGCAAAAGCACTTCCCTATTGTCACGGCAAACAATTTGCGCGGAAGACTTCGCAGGGGCGGTTTTACGATTTACAAGCGCGGCTCAAAGGGCTTTGCTTTCGTTTGCGCAGTAAAGCGCAAGTTCCTTCTCGTCGGCGACAGCTTGTCCGACACTCCCCAGAAAATTTACGATTTTCTGATGGAAAACCAAGGCGTAAAAGCTTCCGCCCTGCCCTATTTATATTTGGGCTTGCAGGCGCCGCAGGATGTTTCAAAAGCCGCTACATTGGCTGAAGAACATAAAAAAGAAGCGGAAGGCGGCGCAGTTTCCGACCCTGTTTCGATAGTTGAAAACGCCGAAATAAGCGCGGAAGATTTTGCGAAAATCAAGGAAGTTTCAAACGACCTTCTCTGGCTCATTTCCGAAGGCTATGTTGTTGAATACGCCGACGGCGCTTTGCAGGCAAATCCGCGCCTTCCAAGACCCAAGGACAAGGGTGCAAAAACGATAGCTTCCGATGCCGAATCAATAGTTTTGGGCGTTGAAGACGAACCAATAGTTTCCCCCAAAGTTGCGGAAGAAACGGAAGAATGCGATGTGCATGAAGAATCTTCCGATACTTCCGAAGAGGAAAACCAGTCAGAATAATCGCAAGGGTAAAAATAATTTTTTTGAGGGCGCATTTTTATGCGCTCTTTTTTTTTGCAGGCTGTTAAGGCAAATTGGCGTTTTTTATTATGCAGCTTTTGGAAAAAGTTTAACTCAATCAGCATAGTTTTCCCGAAATTATGCCATTAAATTATGCGGCATTAAAATCTCTTTTTCATTACAATTTTCTTTTTCATTACAATTTTTTTGAGCATTATCTGAAAATATCCGCAAAATTCATTTACGTTTTTAGAATTAAACAGTGTGTAGGCATTAAACATATTCGCGGAAAAATCTTAATTTCGAGAAAACATCAACCCCAAACTGCTATTATTTTGTATGAGAAGTTTTCGCTTATTCCCGCCCTATTTTGTTTATTAGAGCGGCAGAAATATTCAGTATATGGCAAGCCGTTGTTTAAGATATTTGAATACTTTATGAAAGAATTTGTTTTGCGCTTCTTTTGCACAAAAAACATTTCATCCAAATTTTGCATATTTGCAAAAGGTGAAATCTTTGTTTCTTGCTTGAAAGACATTTTGAAAAATCTTTTAAGACTAAATATCCTATGAAGAGCGTGTTGAAATTTCATAAAGCTAATCAGTTTATTTTGTCAATGATTGGATTTGCGCTTAATTTTATTTCTTTTACGAAATGTTGAATTTTTGTTTTCATAAAATGTTCCACGTGGAACATTGACTTTTTGTTTATTCTTTTTTTAGAAAAATAAATTTCTCCAACTTCCCCTGCCCTATTTAAAATTTAATAAAAAACAAGAAGCTGACTTTTGTACGGCGTCTTATTCCTTTTTTCTCCTGAGTGCTGTTTAAAAACAGAGAAAAATTTGAATTTTTACAAATTTTAAAGCTTTATTTTTGAAAAACCGACAAAAATGCCTCTTGAATTTATCGAAATTTGAAATGCGACGATTTTCCCGCGGAAAATTTTTTAATAAAATCTCAAACGAATGAGATTTTGCATTTTTTTCTAAAAAACTTAAAAATTTCTTTCAGTTCTGTTTGCGCTTTAAAAATGAGCAAATCTTTTTTATATAGCTCCATTTTTTAAGCCTGACGTTCTGTGGCATGATGGTGGGTTTTGAAATATTTATAATTGAAAGAAGATTCTTCGCTTTTTTTATAGAAATGTTCCACGTGGAACATTAAAGTTCTTTTACAAAAAATGCGCAATTTAGGCTTGAAAGTAAGACAATCTGTGTAAACATAAAAAAATGCTAAAATTGGGAGAAAACGAACCTTACGGCGTGATTGTTTGTGGCGCGGGGCATGCGGGGGTCGAAGCGGCATTGGCTTCGGCTCGAATGGGCGTGCCGACGCTTTTGCTTACGGGCAATTTGGATACAATCGCGCAAATGAGCTGCAATCCCGCAATCGGAGGGCTTGCAAAGGGGCATATCGTGCGGGAAATCGACGCTCTCGGCGGAGAAATGGCAATAAATGCCGACGCTTCGGGCATACAGTTCAGGATTTTGAACGCGTCAAAAGGGCCCGCAGTCCAGGCTCCCCGCGCCCAGTGCGACAAAAAAGCCTACCAGTTCAGAATGAAGAACATTCTCGAACGCCAGCAGAATTTGGATATTTTCCAGGCGGAAGTTGTATCTGTCATTGTCGAAAATGGAAAAATAAGGGGTGTTGGCACAAACTTGGGCGTAAATTTCTATTCTGAAACGCTGATTTTGACCACGGGTACCTTTTTGAGGGGGCTTTTGCATGTCGGGCATAATACGACGGAAGGCGGCAGAATGGGGGACTTTGCCGCAAACAAGCTTTCAGGAAGCCTCATTTCTTGTGGCATAGAGCTTGGCAGGCTTAAAACGGGAACTCCCGCGCGCGTTTTGGCGTCTTCAATAGATTTTTCAAAGTGCGCAATGCAGGCGGGCGATGAAAATCCGACGCTTTTCGCCTTTTACGACACTCGCGAGGGCGGAATGTTCCACGTGGAACATGAAAGATGGGCGAATTTTGATGGGTTTGCAAAAAACCAGATGGCGTGCTATGAAACCTACACAAACGCCGATACTGCCGCCGTCATAAAAGCCAACTTGAAAAAATCGGCAATGTACGGTGGCAAAATAGAGGGGGTGGGTCCGCGTTATTGCCCGAGCATTGAAGACAAGGTCGTGCGCTTTGCCGACAAGGAAGGGCACAGGCTTTTTCTCGAACCCGAGGGCAGGTTTACCGACGAATGGTATATAAACGGGCTTTCAACTTCAATGCCGCTCGATGTCCAAATGCAAATTCTAAAGACTATTCCGGGGCTTGAAAATGTCCGCATAACGCGCCCCGCTTACGCGGTCGAGTACGACTATGCGCCGCCTACGCAGCTTAAAGCGACTCTCGAGTCTAAAATCGTTAACGGATTGTTCTGCGCGGGGCAGATAAACGGCACAAGCGGTTATGAAGAAGCGGCGGGGCAGGGGCTTGTTGCAGGAATAAACGCCGCAAGCAAGGTTTTGGGTAAAGACCCTCTGATATTGCGCAGGCACGAAAGCTACATCGGCGTATTGATAGACGATTTGGTTACAAAAGGAACTTTCGAGCCTTACAGAATGTTCACAAGCCGTGCCGAATACCGCCTGCTTTTAAACCACACGAGCGCGGAAATCAGGCTTTATCCTCATGCAAAAAAATACGGCTTGATTGGCGATGCCCGCGCAAAGAACATCGAAAAGAAAATTGAAAATGTTGCCCGCTGGTGTTCGCTTTTGGAAAATTCAAAGGACGGCATGGCGTTAAAGCGCGAGGGCGAAGCATATTCAAAAAATCTCCATTCTGACTTTCAAACGCTTTCTTCGGAAACCCGCGCAGAGATTTTGTACAGGGTCATTTACAAGGGGTATTTGGACAGGGAATTAAAGCAGATTGCCCGCATGGACAAGCTTGAAACCCTCAAAATTCCCGAAAATACCGACTATTCCAAGCTGAAAGGGCTCCGCACCGAAGCGGCGCAAAAGCTTGCCAAATTCCGCCCGCTGACGGTTGGGCAGGCGTCGCGCATATCCGGAGTTTCGCCCGCTGATGTCAATGTAATCGTAATTTCAGCTTGCGGAAGGTAATTTGCGCAAAACCGTAAAATTTTTAAATCCCGATGCTTGTCGGGATTTTTTATTATTTTATGATATTTTGCAATTCCAAGCGAAAACAGGGCTTTGAATTTGCGCAAAGAAAGACATTGGAATATTTAAAATACCTGCTTGCAGGGGGTATTATGCAAACTTTGCTTTTTGTGCAAATTTTGCGTTTGACGAAAAAGGGCCGATATTAAAGACTGTGAGAATGTCAAACAAACCAGTCATTGCGCTTTCAACAAGCTATTTCCGCCAAGATTATTCCGACGGATACGAGATGCTTTGCAAGTGCGCGGAGCTTGGCTTTGAATATGTGGAGCTTGGGCACAACACCACGGTTAATTTGGTTCAAGGCATTTTAAAGGCGGTAAAAGAGGGCGTTGTAAAAGTTTCTTCCCTTCACAATTTCTGCCCTGTGCCGCCGTTTGCGAGGCCGCCTGCCCCCAATTTGTATTCGCCCGCCACTTCTTCAAAAATAGAAACTTCGCAGTGGCGCAGGCATACTTTGAATACGCTTTCGCTTGCGAAAGAGACGGGGGCTTCACGCGTTGTGATGCACTCAGGCGCGCTTGCGTACTTCTTTTTAAATCCCAAATTTTCGCTTATGGAAAGCTGGGATAGGGTGCAAAACGCAAGACTTTCATTGGAAGATTTGAAGGGGGAATTTTCGGGCGGAGAGCTGTCGGAAGACGAAAAAAATTCGCGCATAAAATCCGTTGAAGAAAATTTAAAACTTTTGCAGTCCGCCTACCAAAAGAATCTCTCTAAATTTATTTCAAAATCAGAAAAGAAAGCGGTTAAGTTTCACAAGCGCATTTTTGAAAATTTAAAAGGCATAGACGGAGATTTTTCCAATGCCGGAATTTTGCTTGGTGTCGAAAACCGCGACGGCTATGTAGAACTTCCTTTTGACACTATGTTTGCGGATTTCACGCAGTCTCTTGCAAAGGAACTGACGAATGTACGCCCCTGGATAGACATAGGGCATGTAAAGGTCAAGTCGCTTAGGGGTGTTATTGACTTTGAACGCTTTGTGGAAGAGGCAAGCCCAAATGTTTGCGCATGGCATTTGCACGACTGCAACTTGTCATGCCACGACCACCGCGCCATTGGCGACGGAGACATAGATTTTAATTTCGTAAAAAAATTCTTTAAGCCTGAAAGCCAGATTTTCACGCTCGAGCTCAACTATCGCGTAAAGGAGGAAGACGTGGTTTCTTCGCGCAAAAAAGTGGAGGATATGTTTTGAAAAAGTTAAGGGAAGTGCAAGTTTGCAATATGAGCGAAACCGCAAGCTTTAAGCCGAGCCGAGTAGTTAGGCTTGTCCGAATTTTGGACGAGCGGATGCCCGAAAATTTGCGCGCGCCCGAAGGTTCGCTTTCGATTGCAATAATGGACGACGAAGCTCTTGCGAAAATCCATGCGGATTTTTTGAACGACCCGTCGAAAACCGATGTCATTACTTTTGAAGGCGGAGGGGAAGAGGGCTTTGCGGGCGAAATTTGCGTAAGCGCGGAGCGCGCCTTGGAAAAGGCGTCGGAATTTAACAATACGCCTGACGCCGAGCTTTGCCTTTATATTGCGCACGGAATGCTGCATTTGGCGGGCGTTGACGACATCGCGCCCGAAGACGCCTTAAAAATGCGCGCGGCGGAGGCGGTTGCCGCAAAAATCATAAAAGAGGCATTTCGCGCCCCTGTTTTCACTTTTAACAAATAGGGTGGCTGAAAGCATTACAGGCATTGTCTTGGACAAGTCCCTAAGGGGCGAGAGCGGGATATTGTTTAAAATATTTTCCGAAGAAGAAGGCTTGCGCGTTCTCTACAAGAGGGCGGGGCAGAAGAAGACTTCGCATCTTCCAGATTTGTTTGACGAAATTTGCGCCGAATGCGAAAAGTCGAAAACGGGCGATATGCTTTTTTTGAAAGACTTTGAGCTGTTGAAATCGCATTCTGAAATTGCGAACAATTATGATAGTTTTAAAACCGCCTGCGAAATTTCCAAATGCGCGCTTAAAAACGCCGCCTATCTTGAAGAGTTTTCAAAGTTCCACAAAATTCTTGCCGCGTCTTTCGATGCGATAAATTCAGGGGCGGACGCGCAGTGCGTCTTCATAAAATATCTGTATGTTTTTATGCGCAGCGAAGGCTATCCAATAAAGGAAGATTTTGCGGCAAGCCTGACTCTTGGCGAATTTGAAACACTTAAAGAAATACTTTCAACTCCCGCCTTGCAGTTAAAAAGCAAAGACGCCGAGCCTGTTTTGAAAAAAATGCAAAACTGGATAATATCGAATACCTCCGTCATCTTGGATTGAATTTGCGCCAAGCGGCAACTTTTGTAAAAAAAATAAAAATTTTTTATTTCACACGGGAGATTTTTCCTAAAAACGCGAAATATGTTGTGGACCACATATTTTATGAATACAGAAGTAAATTTTTCCATTCAAGAAGAGCAAGTCGCAATTCCAAATTATTTGCGTTTTAACAAAAAAGTAGCATGGGTTGCCTTTGCAACGTCAGTATTGCTTTGTAGCGATTCTTTTTCAAGTGCGGTAGATGAAGGAAACATAATTGCGTGCATAATTTGTTTGATTGCTTTGGTTGCAAACTTTCATTTCATTTTTTCGATAGTTGCAGAGCAGGCATATTCGTATAAAGAAAAGGAAACGTATGATTGGCGTCCGCTTGGCATAATTGTCGGGACAAACCTTTTATCTTTTTTGTGGGATCCATTTGGGTTATTATCATTTTGTGCTGTATTTTTTTCCGAGAGAATTACGGCGGAAGAAACATCAAAAATCACACTGTCTTTCGTAAAAAAAGCGTCGTGGATATCAACCATTGGTTTTTTTGTGCTTATCGTCATATTCTGCTTCGATTCAAAAGAATTTACTTACGATGAGTATTACGAAGAGCTAAATAATACTGTTTTAGCGAACAAACAGCGCATATATGAAAATGTTCATCATCCGTTTGGTAGTTGCAATTCTGCGCAAGTTAAAAATTTAAACATTGAATGGGATGGAAATAATCCTAAAAGCATTAGCTATGAAGTCGAACTATTTTGGAAGACTTTGCTAACGTCAAACGGATATACAAGGATTTCCATAAAGGAAGTTTATAATTATAATACAAAACAGTATGAAACGGCAAGGTGCGAAGTTGTTGAAACAAACGGACAGTTATCGGGAGATTTTTGGTGGGATGTCGGCTGGGGTATAGGCACTATGCTGATTTTATAAATAAAATTTTAACGCAGGAAAGAGGTTTTTATGTTTTATCCAATTTTAATGGCAGATGGCTTTTCAACTATTTCTGAATTGCCTTTGATTGGTATAGTTGTGGTATTATATTTTATTAGTGTACTTGTTTTCTTACCTTGTATTGCTTTTAAGTATCTTCTTGATTTTATATTTTGGATGATTTTCGAAGCTCTTTTGTGTGTCGGAAAAATATCGAAAGATGAGTCCGAGAGAAAATTAACTAAATGTTTAAATTTTTTCAGCCTCGAAAAAATTTTATACTGTTTTTTCCCTATTTTTATTGTGTCCTCTATTTTATTTTCGATTTTACGTGGCGAAGAAATACCTTTTGGAATGTCTCAAGGTGACATCGAAATTCTCGTTATAATGCTTACATTTTGTTATGTGATTCCGTTTTTTGGAAAGAGATTGGTTAAAGAGAAAAAGACAAGAACTTTATGTGTGGGAATTTATTGCGGTTTTTCGGCCTTGATTATATGTAGTCTTTTGTTAAGTTCATTGTAAGAATTAACAAAAAACTAACAATTCGCTAATAAAATAAAAACAAAATCGTTTCATTATGATTTCATAACAAAATGAAATCTGATGAAAAAAACTTTAAATGAAAAAATAAGGACGACAATTTCCAAAGTCGTAGGCATTTTTATTATATTTGCAGTACTCTTTTGCGAGACAAAGTGGGAAGTAAATCCGATACTTGAAGAATCGCTTATGCTCTTTGCATGCGTGATGGCTACAATCGGCGCATTCGGCAGAATTTGGTGCTCGCTTTATATTGCAGGACACAAAGACAGAAAGCTAATCGCCGAGGGGCCTTACAGCTTGTGCAGAAATCCGCTCTACTTTTTCAGTTTTGTGGGAGCGGTCGGTACTTGTTTCGGCACGGAGACATTTTCAATTCCGATGCTTGCCGCCGTTGCTTTCGTCTTGTATTATCCCTCGACGGTCAAGGGCGAAGAAGCGCGCTTAAAAGAGCTTTTTGGCAAGGAATTTGACGATTATTGTCAAACAACGCCGCGCTTTATTCCCAATTTTTTCCGAAAGCCAAGCCAGCCTGATTTTATGGAAGTAATGCCCAAAAAGTTTACAAAAAGTTTTTTGGACGCCGTTTGGTTTGTTTGGATTATCGGGTTTTTTGAGCTTGCCGAAGGTTTGAGGGAAGCGGGTGTCATACCGACCCTTTTCAAGCTCTATTAAGCCTTTTGAAAAGATGAATTTTCTTTCAAGCGTATTTTTGAATTTACAATGTTCGATGTAGTTTTGCCTTAGCGTGACAGCACTGCGTATTTTGGCAAATTTGCGGTCGCCTTGTTTTTGCGCAAGGCGACTTTCTTTTGCTTACATTTGGTTTCTCGGGATTTTTCAGGAATGACTGAGGCGGAATTGAAAAAGCCCGTTGACATCTATTTTGCGGTTAAAAACGGGGATTGAACACGCTTATTTGGCGCAAAAAAAACGGCGGAAAAACATATCCGCCGCTTTTCGCAAACAATCCGTTTTAATACCTGTAAATGTCCGATTTATACGGGCCTTCGACTTTTACGCCGATGTAGTCCGCCTGCTCCTGTGTCAGGGTTGTAAGGTGCGCCCCGATGCGTTCCAAGTGCAGTCTTGCGACTTCTTCGTCCAATTTTTTGGGCAGGGTATAGACTTTGTTTTCGTACTTGCCGCGGTTTTCCCAAAGGTCGATTTGCGCAAGCGTTTGGTTTGTGAAAGAATTGCTCATCACAAACGACGGGTGCCCTGTCGCACAGCCCAAGTTAACGAGCCTGCCTTCCGCCAAGAGGTAGATTGAATTGCCGCCCGGGAATGTGTATTTGTCAACTTGGGGTTTGATGTTTGTGCGCTTTATGTTCGGGAATTTTTCAAGTTTGCTTACTTCGATTTCATTGTCGAAATGCCCTATGTTGCAGACGATAGCCTGGTCGCGCATCTTTTGCATGTGCTCGATTGTGATAATCTTGCAGTTGCCGGTTGTTGTTACGTAGATGTCCGCCAATCCCAATGTTTCTTCAATCGTCACCACGCGGTAGCCTTCCATCGCCGCCTGCAATGCGCAAATCGGGTCTATTTCCGTGACCAAAATTGTTGCGCCAAGTCCTTTTAATGCTTGAACACAGCCTTTGCCGACATCGCCGTAGCCGCAAACTACCGCCACTTTGCCCGCAATCATTACGTCTGTTGCGCGCTTTATGCCGTCAACCAACGATTCCCTGCAACCGTACAAATTGTCGAATTTGCTCTTTGTTACGGAGTCGTTTACATTGATTGCGGGGAAGAGCAGTTCGCCCCTTTCAAAACGCTGATAGAGGCGGTGTACGCCTGTCGTTGTTTCTTCTGAAACACCCTTGACTTCCGCAACGACTTTGTGCCAATGGCTTGGGTCTTCCTTGTTAACTTTTTTAAGAAGCGTCTTTATGACTTCTTCTTCATGGCTTGAGCTTTCAGTGTTTACCCAATCCGAGCCGTTTTCAAGCTCGTAGCCTTTGTGGATTAGCAAAGTCGCGTCTCCGCCGTCGTCAACGATTAACTGCGGACCCTTGCCGTCGTTCCAAGTCAGAGCCTTGTAGGTGCATTCCCAGTAGTCTTCAAGGCTTTCGCCTTTCCATGCAAATACGGGAGTGCCGCCTTTTGCGATTGCCGCCGCCGCGTGGTCTTGCGTTGAAAAGATGTTGCAGCTTGCCCAGCGCACGTCCGCGCCGAGAGCTTTCAATGTTTCAATCAAGACGGCGGTTTGGATTGTCATGTGCAGGCTGCCGCTTATTCTGACGCCTTTAAGCGGTTTTTTGTCCGCGTATTTTTTGCGCACCGCCATGAGCCCCGGCATTTCGTGCTCTGCGATGTCAAGTTCTTTTCTTCCGAAATCCGCCAAAGAGATGTCGGCTATTTTGTAGTCTGAAAATTCGCTCATTATTTTGCTGATTTTACGGCTTTTTTCAGGTCTTGCGCCTTGTCGGTTTTTTCCCAGGGCAAGTCGGCTTTTGTGAAGTGTCCGTAGTTTGTGGTCTTTTTGTAAATCGGGGCGAGAAGTCCGAGCTGTTTTATGATGTCGGCAGGCTTGAAAGAGAATACTTTTTTAACCGCGTCCGTCAAAACTTCTTCTGAAACTTTGCCCGTTCCGAAAGTGTCGATTGCGATGCTTAGCGGATGCGGATAGCCGATTGCGTACGCGACTTGAAGTTCGCAACGGTCAGCCAAGCCCGCGGCAACGATGTTCTTTGCAACCCATCTGCACATGTACGCCGCCGAACGGTCAACCTTTGAGGGGTCTTTTCCCGAGAACGCGCCGCCGCCGTGGCGTCCGTAGCCGCCGTAAGAGTCAACTATAATCTTTCTGCCCGTAAGCCCTGAATCGCCCTGAGGACCACCCACGACGAATTTCCCCGTCGGGTTTATCAAAAATTGCGTTTTTTCGTCGCAGAGATTTTTCGGAAGGACTTTTTTGATGATTTTTTCAACCATGTAATGCTCGATTTCGTCATGCTCGACGTCCGCGGAGTGCTGGGTTGAAATTACGACGTTTTCAATTCTTGCGGGCTTTCCGTCCTTGTATTCGACTGCGACCTGGCTCTTGCAGTCGGGGCGGAGCCATTTCGGACCCTTGCCTTTGCGCTGTTTTGCAAGCTCCGTTAAAATGCGGTGCGCGAACATTATGGCGGCGGGCATGTATTCGGGCGTTTCGTTTGTGGCGTAGCCGAACATGATGCCTTGGTCTCCCGCACCCTGTTCCGCGCCTTTTTTGCCTTTTGCCTTGCGGGCGTCAACGCCTTGCGCGATGTCGGGGGACTGTTTTGTCAAAAGGTTTGTTATAAATACTTTGTCGGCATGAAAAACGTCGTCGTCGTTGACGTAGCCGATTTCCCTTATGGCGTTTCGCACGATTTTTTCGTAGTCCAACTTTGCGTTTGTTGTGATTTCGCCCGCGATTACGACGCAGTTGCTCTTTACCAAAGTTTCACATGCCACGCGGCTTGATTTGTCCTGTTCCAGGCATGCGTCAAGGACGCTGTCGGAAATATAGTCCGCCACTTTGTCGGGATGGCCTTCGCCAACCGATTCCGAAGAGAATACGTAATTTTTCATATTTGTTTTTTAGTGAGTGTTTTTTTTAAAATATTGGTTCAATTCAATCGCAAATCCCCAAATAGTCAAGCATTCATAAGCGGGGCGGATTTCGGCTATTTTTTGTTTTCGCGCAAGTCCTGCGAGAGGGCTTCCTCAAAAGTAAATCCCGTCAAATTTTTGATTGCGTTTAGAATTTTGAAAAGTGCGGCGGTTGTGATTGCCATGCAGGGCAGTAGAACAACAAGGTATGAAATCCATGTCATTTGCCCGACTTGGCTGTTGAATTCTTCCGCGCTTGCGTTTTCGGTGTAAATCATTGCCGCGAGGAAAAACTGGATAATGCCGCTTGCGAAGAATGACGCCGATATTAGAATTGTCGCGCCTTTTAAGGCGTCGAAGAACTTTGCGGTGTTGTTTCTTTCTTTGAGAGCCGCCGCCACTTTTTTCGTGTCCAACAGGGTGTCGTTATAGATTAAGACTTTCACGAGGGGCTTTTTTGTGTATGCCGATATTAAGACTGCCAGACCAAGTATCGCGGGAATGCCTGCCTCTTTTGCGATAATCCATTCGCGGGAAAGCTCGAAAAGCCCGATTGTGCCTGTCAAAAGCACGTTTAGTATGCCGAAAATCGAAAAAATGTTCCACTTTCCGCGCTTTGCCAAATCGTAAATCCCGTAAATGACGGGCAGGGCTATTGCGATTGCGAAAAAGTAAATCGGTTTTGCGCTTTCTTGTGAGACAATTCCCGCCGCAACGAGCCACTTTTGCGCCTTCATCAAAATGAGCGTCGGCAAAATTACGTTTACGCCCAGATTGAGCCAGATGTTTTCTTTGTTTTTAGGCATTTTATCTGTACAAATTTACAAGCCCCATTAAGCCAAGAATGAGAAGAGGAATAATTGCCCAGATTATGCGTTTTGTCATGTAGCGGCGGTTGAAATCTTCGCGGCTTATGTCTATTTCGTTGCGGTAGTCCGAATAAAATTCCTCTTTCCCCTTTAAAATGTAGTAGAGGTTTGGAATTAGCGATAATGCCAGCAGGGCAAGCAGTATTAAAATCCAGGCGAAAGTTTCTTTTTCTTGCATGATGTTTTTTTGGTAAAAGGCTATTTAGCGCGATAATTTTCAATTTATCAATATTTTATTCAAAAAAAGCGCGGACTTCTTTTGGAAATCCGCGCCAAATTTTTATTGAGTTAAGCTTAAATTAGACGCCCTGGGCAATCATTGCGTCTGCGACCTTCTTGAAGCCCGCGATGTTTGCGCCGTTTACCAAGTTGCCGGGTGTGCCGACTTCTTCAGCTGCATTTGCCGCGTTTTGGTGGATTGAGCGCATGATGTTGTGGAGCTTTTCGTCAACTTCTTCGCGGGTCCAGCTCAAGCGGATTGCGTTTTGCGACATTTCCAAGCCCGAAGTTGCAACGCCGCCTGCGTTTGCCGCCTTTGCGGGGCCGTAGTGTATGCCCGCTTCCACATAGAGCTTGATTGCTTCGTTTGTGGAGGGCATATTCGCGCCTTCGGATACGCACATGCAACCGTTTGCAAGAAGAGCCTTTGCGTCTTCAAGCTCGATTTCGTTCTGAGTTGCGGAGGGCATTGCGATGTCGGCTTTTACCAAGCCCCACGGGCGTTTGCCTTCAACGTACTTGGCATTCTTGAACTGTTTTGCGTATTCGCTTATTCTGCCACGCTTTACGTTTTTAAGTTCCATCACGAAAGCAAGCTTTTCGGCGTCGATGCCGTCTTCGTCGATGATTGCGCCGTTAGAGTCGGACATTGAAAGAACTTTTGCGCCGTTTTGAATGAGCTTTTCAACCGTGTATTGCGCAACGTTGCCCGAACCAGAAACCAGCACGCGCTTGCCGTCGAGACCGTCTTTCTTGGTGGCGAGCATTTCCTGGCAGAAGTAAACATTGCCGTATCCTGTCGCTTCCGGGCGAATTAGTGAGCCGCCCCAAGCCAAGCCTTTGCCTGTCAAAACGCTGTCGTAAGAATCGACAATTCTCTTGTATTGCCCGAAGAGGAAGCCGATTTCGCGTCCGCCCACGCCGATGTCGCCTGCGGGGACGTCAACGTTTTCGCCGATGTGGCGGTAAAGCTCGGTCATGAAGCTGCGGCAGAAAGAGCGCACTTCGTTGTCGCTTTTGCCTTTCGGGTCGAAGTCGGAGCCGCCCTTGCCGCCGCCCATTGGCAAAGTGGTGAGGGAGTTTTTGAAGACCTGTTCAAAGCCGAGGAACTTCAAGATGCCCAAATTTACGGACGGGTGGAAGCGCAAGCCGCCTTTGTAGGGGCCTATTGCGCTGTTGAACTGAACGCGGTAGCCCTGGTTTACATGGAGTTCGCCCTTGTCGTCGTACCAGGGAACTTGGAAGAGGATTGTTCTTTCGGGAACAACCATTCTTTCAAGAATTTTGTTTTCTTCGTATTTTTTATCCTTTTCGAGGATAAGGCTCAATGAGGAAAGCACTTCTTCAACTGCTTGAAGGAATTCTTTTTCCCATGGTTGTTTTTTCTGTAAGTCTTCCAAGACTTTTGCTACGTAGCTGTTCATAATTTTTTTATTTGGATTTAAGTTTTTGATAAAATGCAAGATGTACGAAAGCTTTTTTAATAGTCTTAGCATAGTCAAAAAATTTTTTTTGAAAACGCGAAAATTGTTGTCAAAAATTACAAAAATGTAATGTTTTGCTTCAAAAATGTCGCATTTTTCCGAAGTTTAATTTAACGCGGGCTTCATCATAAATCTTGACGCGGCACGGGGGTTATGAAAAAATAAACCGCGCAAAATCGGTAAACTTTTTTAATTTTTATGGAACACAAGGGCTTAATTTACACGCTTTCGGGAATCGCCGTTTTGGCGGTAATGATTGCGCTGATTGCTTTCGGGCTTGATTCGGGAGGTTCGCGCAATTTTGTTTTGGATTCTTTCCCAAGCGGTGCAAACGTATATTTGAACGGGAAGCCCGCGGGCAAGACCCCGCTTCTTCTCGATGCCGATTTTATGAGGCGAAACAAAATTTCAGGATATGAAGAAGCTCCGCTTTTGCGTATTTTCACGCCAAACAAGAACGGCAGTCTTCTGATTTCTTCGGGGACGCCTAAAAATTCCCAAAAGCTTTTGTCTTCAACTTTTACGTTTGCCTTGCCCACAAAGCAGGGCGGAATTCCGCAAGTCTTTGAAAAGTCCGCGCCCGACGCTCCGCTTGAAGTCGCGCAAAAGGGCATGGGGGCTTTCATTTACTTTGAAAAAACCGACAAAATGATAGTTGTTTTTGACTGCGGAAAAATGCCGCGCCTGTCTCCCGAGCAAAAGGAGAGGGCGAGCGTGATTTGGTTCGGCTCTGACGTTTCTTTGGGGACGATGTCGGAATACAAGTCGTTTAACAAAAGATAACGGATGTCTTGGCATATCTGCTGTTTTTCTGCGCGCGTGAAAATGTGCGCTGACGCTTTATTTTGTAAATCTTTCGTTTTTTGATTGCTATGAAGAAAATAATTTTATGCATCGCGCTTTTCTCATGTTCTTTTGCGTTTGCTCAAAATCCTGTTTTGGAAATTGAAAAAACCATTGAAGGGAAGCGGGCTTCGGTGGGGGTTGCGGTCATATATAAAGACCAAGTCTTTACGGTTAAAAACGAGGGGAAATATCCCATTATGAGCGTATTCAAATTCCATATTGCCGTCGCCGCGTTGAAGAAAATGGAAAACGACGGCATTGCGTTGGAAAGCAAAGTGTTTATTGAGCCGAAACAAATGCAAAAAGACACATGGAGCCCCATGCTAAAAAAATATCCCTTCGGGCGCATTAATGTGTCTTACGCGGAAATATTGGAATATACAATATCGCATAGCGATAACAATACTTGTAATTGGCTCATAGATTTTGTCGGGGGCATCGGGGAAGTCGATTCTTTTGTAAAATCGCTCGGCATAGATGCGTTCAGTTTGTCAGAAACAGAACGGAGCATGGGTATGGACATATATAAAACATATAATAACTGGAGCACCCCGCTATCCATGTCGAAATTTTTGCGCAAAGTATATGAGGGAAACGTCCTCTCCGAAAAGCATTTCTTGTTTTTGGAACGCGCCATGCTTAATTCCTCGTCAGGCAAAGACAAGCTGAAAGCGGGCTTGCCTGAATTTGTGCCGATAGCCCACAAAACGGGGCGCTCTTACAGGACTCCCGGGGGTGTGCGTATGTGCGATGCCGACGCGGGAGTCATTTATCTTCCGAATGGAGAAAAATGTTATATAACGGTTTTTATAAAAGATTCCTTGGAGTCCGACGATGATAATGCAAAAATTATTGCGGACATTGCAAAGATAACTTATGAATTTTTGAAAAATCGACAGTCTTGCGGCATTGGCGCGGCGAGAAATTGCGACAATTCTTTGCGCATAAAATCATCGGAAAACAAATGAAAATATATCCTTTTGTCCAATTATGCGCCCACGAAACCGTGTATCTTTCGGAGGCGGTGGCTTCCGATGAATTTGCGCTGAAAGAGAAGCCGAAGTATGTTAACAAGGTTGTGGCACTTGCTTTGGAGCCCGTAAAATCAATCGGAGGGCTTTGCACTTTGCCTGATTATTCATTTGAAACAATGCAAGCGATTACGCGGCATTGGTGTTGATAGGCGGATCGGAGCGAGCCGATTGCTGAAAATGTCCTTTCCATCGTAAAGAGGGCGGTTGATGGCGGGAAAATTGTCGGGGCGATTTGCAATGCGGTTTCGTTCATGGCAAGGCATGGTTTTCTCAACAACATAAGGCATACGGGCAACGGATTGGAGCAACTGAAATTGTGGGGCGGCGTAAATTATGCCAATTCCAATGGATATGTTTGTTTGCAGGCAGGTTCGACAAAACATAATAACGGCAAGCGGCTCAGTGTCGCTTGAATTTGCACAGGAACTTTTGCTTGTGCTTGAAAACGACACGCCGCGGTGCATCGAAATGTTTTATAAGTTCCATAAGCGGGGATTTTATTCCGAAAAACAGCTTTTAAACGCCGTGCTTGCCGCATTTTCAATGTTTTGTTCTGACAAATAAAAAGCTTGTGAATTGCGTTTTTTGAAGCTAAGTTTCCCATACAATATTAAATAGGGATTTTTATGGGAAGACTGTTTTTGGCATCGCTTTTATTTTTCGTTTATTCCGACATGTTTGCCGCGCGCTCGCAGGAGCCTGTCGTTATTACCACCTGCCGTTCGTTCGGCGCAAGGTGCGATGAGCAAAGCAAAATCGCATTGCAAAACCGCTTTAAGCCTGCCGGAGAGCAGAAATGCGGGGATTGCGACGACATCAACAAGGTTTGCGCGAACGCCGTTTTGTCCTTTGACGGAATAATGCAGGGCGATGACGGCAAAATCGCGCTTGAAGCATTTTATCCCGACGGCAATAGCTACAAGTATTTTATTTTGTTTAATTTCAGGGAAAATGATTCTTCCGCCGCCGTGGAATATTGGGCGTCGAGTTCTGCGGATTTCAAACGCTCAACCTACGCAATCGCAATTTCCGACGAGGACAAGGCGGGCTATGACGCGATATTTAAATCCGCAGAGATTGCCCCGAGCGTCATTCCCGCAATAATATATTCGCTTGCAAACGACATGTCTTTGACCGACGAACCCCAGCTTGCCCGCAGGCAGTTCGACCTTGCCCTTTTGTCCATTTTGGAGGCTATGGGCGGCGGCATGAAAGGCTATGACACGGTTTTCGTGAAAAGCGATTCCTGGTTTGACATTTCAAAGCGCATGTCCGCGCTTAAAATTTTGCGCGACTATGTTTTGGATAATCCAAAGCTATTCAACATAAATCCCGCGCTTGACGCGGAGGGCAGAGATTTCGCCTATTACATGAAGAAGTTTTCCGATGAATATGCCGCCCGCACAAGGGAGCAGTTCAGGCTTGAATGCAAGGATTTCAATGAGGCGGAAAGCCCGATTTTGGACGAAGATGCCCTGAAAAAGGCGGAGAGCTTTTCAAAGGCTTTTTCTTGCAAAAAAAATTCGCAAAGCGGGAAAGAGTCGAGATTTAAGTCTTTGCGCCTTAAAAAGCCCAAGTCCCGCAGGCGTTAGAAAAGTGCCAAAATAAACAGCACAAACAAAATCAAAATTCCGAGACAGCAGTTGTTGCAGCCGTTCTGCGGATATGTGTAAACAAAGGGCGGAGTTCGCCCCGCATTTCTTGGATTTTTGCGTCTTGGCGAATGTTCAAAAACGTCGTTTTCGTTCGGGCTAGGCGTGTTTATTTCAACTGCGTCCAATTCCACAATGTCCGGAGTTTTGTCGGACGGCATTTTTTGAATGTCTCCATTATCCATAATAAAAATATGCTATAACAATAAATTTCTCTTGCAAAGGATTTTCTTATGAAATTCAATGTGCCTGAAATGAAAACTGAACACAAATGGTCATTCTTTAAGGCGGGGGGAATTTATCAAGTTGAGTTTAATTCGGGAGCGGACATTGCCAACATTCGCTTTCTCGACCAAAAGTTGTGGGCGGCTCTGGCTTGTCCAACGCGCGGAGTTCATTTTGACTTTGCCACTTTGGACATGCTCGACACCGATAAGGACGGGCGCATACGCAGTCCCGAAATAATCGAGGCTTGCGAGTGGGCTTGCGCAATGTTGAAAAATCCCGACACCCTCATGGCGGGTTCGGACAATTTGAAAATATCCGACATCAAAGACGACACGGAAGACGGCAAAGTTTTGATTTCAACTGCCAAAGAAGTCTTGAAAAACTTGAAAAAGCCCGACGCAGATTCGATTTCCGTAAAAGATTTTGACGACAAGAGCGCGGTATTTGCAAAAACGCCTTTCAATGCCGACGGGGTTATCACGCTTCTTAGCGCGGAAAGCGAAGACTTGAAAAACACAATATCGTCCGTAATGAAAGTCGCAGGGAGCGTAAAGGACCGCTCGGGAGAAGACGGCATAAACGCGGATTTGATAAACCGATTTTTTGATAAGCTGAATGCCTATTGCGCATGGAAGTCGGAATCGGAACAAAATAAAGATAAAATTTTCTTTTTGGGAGATGACACCGCCGCCGCATTCGACGCCTTTTTTGCAGTCTCTTCAAAGATTGACGACTATTTTACGCGCGCTTCCATTCTCGCCTACGGCAATGCCTCTGCTGATTTGGTAAACGCCACAAGGGAAAATTTCGCCGAAATTTTAAAGGGAGACGTTTCTTCAAATAACGAGCTTTTGGCGGCATTGCCTATTGTGAAAATTGCAAGCCCCGATGAAATTTGTTTTGGCGGCGAAGAAAACCCTGCATGGAAAGCGAAAATAAAATTGTTTAAAACTTCGGTTTTGGAAAAAATGCAAATTCCATCCGATTCGCTTTCCTTTGAAAACTGGAATAAAATCAAGGCGGCGTTTGCTCCATATGCGGCTTGGATTTCATCGAAGTCCGACGGCGGAATTTCCGATTTGGGAGAGGCTGAAATTAAACGGCTTTCGGAGCCGTCCCAAAAAGGCGCTCTTTTTGATTTAATCGCAAAAGACGAAGCCTTGAAGTATGCGGTTGACAACATTGAACGCCTTGAAAAGCTTGTGCGCTTAAACCGCGATTTGCTGGAGCTTTTGACAAACTTCGTAAGTTTTAAGTCTTTTTATACCCGCAAGGGCAAGGCAATGTTCCAAGTTGGTGAACTTTTCATCGACCAGCGCGTTTGCGAACTTTGCATAAGGGTTGACGACGCGGGCAGGCATGCCGCTCTTTCGCCGCTTTCTTACACCTATTTGATATATTGCGACTGCAAGCGCAAGGGAGAAACCCCGTTTACGGTGGTTGCGGCTGTAACTTCGGGCGATTGCGACAATCTTTTGGTTGGCAGAAACGGCATATTCTTTGACCGTGACGGCAAGGATTGGGACGCAACCATTACGAAAATCGTGCAAAATCCGATAAGCGTGCGTCAGGCTTTCTGGTCTCCGTACAAGCGTTTTGCGGCCTGGGTTGGCGATTTAATTGCAAAGCGGGCGAGCGCGGCAGACGCAAACGCGATGTCTTCCATGACTTCCGCAACCGAAAAAAACGCCGCGCCCAAAAAGCTTGATATCGGCACTCTCGCCGCAATCGGCGTAGCAATCGGCGGCATTACCACCACAATAAGCGCGATTTTGATAGCGTTGGGCGGCATTGGCATGGTCAAACTGCCTCTTTACATAGTCGGGGCGATATTGCTTATTTCGCTGCCTTCCATGGTGCTTGCAAGCTTGAAGCTTAAAAAGCGCAACTTGGGACCGCTTCTCGACGCAAATTCATGGGCTGTAAACACCCGCGCGAAAATGAATTTGGTTCTTGGCGCGACTCTCACTTCAAGCGCGCATTTGCCAAAAGGTTCGCGCAAGTGCTTGAAAGATCCCTTTGCCCAAAAGCGAAATTATGCGTTGCCGATTATCTTCATACTGATTTTGGCATCTTCAATCGTCGGGGCATGCTTGCAGGCGGGAGTGATTAAAAATCCTTTTGAAAAGCCTGCGGAAGAGCAAAAGTCCGAACAGGTTGCGCCTTCGACCGATGCAGGGCAGACTGCCGAAAAGGTAAAATAGGGCGCAGTTTAGATTTTAAGACGCAAAAAAAACCTGCAAATTTTTCATTTGCAGGTTTTTTGTTTTATTTAAATCTTTATTAGGCAAGTTTTACTGCGGAGTTTACCAAAGCGGCAAATGAATCAGCCTTGAGAGCCGCGCCGCCAATCAAACCGCCGTCAATGTCCTTTTGAGCCAGCAATTCGTCTGCATTTTCGGGTTTCATTGAACCGCCGTAGAGAATTTGGATTTTTTCCGCGACGTTTTCGCCGAACATTCCCGCCAAAACCTTGCGGATTTCTGCGTGGACTTCCTGCGCCATTGCGGGAGTTGCGGTTTTGCCTGTGCCGATTGCCCAAACGGGTTCGTAGGCGATAACAACCTTCAAGGCTTCTTCCGCTGTCAAGCCGTCAAGACCGCCCTTTGTCTGGGTCGAAACAACTTCGATGGTTTTGTTGGCTTCGCGTTCTTCCAATGTTTCGCCGACGCACAAAATCGGCTTTAAGGAAGATGCAACTGCGGCTTTTACCTTCTTGTTTATGAGGCAGTCGCATTCCTTGAAATACTGGCGGCGTTCGCTGTGCCCCAAGATGACGTATGCGCAGTGCAGTTCGCGCAACATTGCGGCCGAGATTTCGCCTGTGAACGCGCCGCTTTTTTCAAAGTGCATGTTTTGCGCGCCGAGCTTTACGTTCGAGCCTTCGATGATTTTTTCGACCGTTTCCAAAGAGGTGAATGTCGGGCAAATAGCAATGTCAACATTGCTTATGTTGCCGACTGCTTCCACGACGCCCTGCGCGAGTGCTGCCGCTTCGGAAGAAGTCTTGTTCATTTTCCAGTTGCCTGCGATAAAATATCTGCGTGACATTTTTAAACTTTCTTTTTTCGGGTTAAATTATTTGTCGTTTAGGGAAACAACGCCGGGCAATTCCTTGCCTTCGAGGAATTCCAAGCTTGCACCGCCGCCCGTTGAAACGTGCGACATTTTCGGAGCGAGTCCGCTCTTGTTTACCGCCGCGACGCTGTCGCCGCCGCCGATAATCGAGATGCCGCCGTTTGCCTTGACTTCTGCAACGGCTTCGCATACGCCGAATGTGCCCTTGCTGAATTTTTCCATTTCAAAGCATCCCATAGGTCCGTTCCAAACAACGGTTTTCGCGCTCTTGATTGCGTCGGAGTAAAGCTCTACCGTTTTTGGGCCGATGTCCAAGCCCATCCAGCCGTCGGGGATTTCCGTTACGATTTGGGTGTTTGCTTCGGGGTCGAATTTGTCTGCCGCAATGTTGTCAACGGGCAAGAGGAATTTTACGCCGAGCGACTTTGCCTTTTCCATCATGTCCTTTGCGTATTGGATTTGGTCTTCTTCGCAAAGGGAGTTGCCGATTTTCTTGCCGAGAGCCTTCAAGAATGTGTATGCCATTCCGCCGCCGATAATGAGGGTGTCAACCTTTGTGAGGAGATTGTTGACCACCGCAAGCTTGTCGGAAACTTTCGCGCCGCCCAAGATTGCGACGAACGGGCGGACGGGATTTTCAACCGCGCTGCCCAAATATTCGATTTCCTTTTCCATCAAAAAGCCCGCAACGGAAGTGTCGATATACTTTGTGATGACCGCCGTTGAAGCGTGCGCGCGGTGGGCTGTTCCGAAAGCGTCGTTGCAGAAAATGTCGCCGTAGGAAGCAAGCTTCTTTGCAAGCTCTTTTTGCTGTTCTTTAAGAGCGGCTTTGCGGGCTTTGAATTCTTCGTCGCTTTCGCCTTCTTTTTGCTTGCACTTTGCCTGCTCTTCCTTGTGGTAGCGTGTGTTTTCAAGCATAACGATGTCGCCCGCTTTCATTGCGGCAACTTCCGCGTCGGCGTTTGCGCAGTCAGCGACAAATGCCACGGGTTTTTCCAAAAGTTTTGAAAGATAGTCGGCGACTATTTTCATTGTGGTGTCGGAAGTGATGCCTTTTTCGTCGGGGCGACCCATGTGGCTCATCAAAATGAGGCTTCCGCCCTGTTCCAACACATACTTGATAGAAGGCAGAGCGCCTTTAATGCGGGTGTCGTCTTTAATGACGCCTTCTTTTACGGGCACGTTGAAGTCAACGCGCATAATGACTTTTTTGCCTTTCAAGTCTATATCACGAAGTGTTTTCTTATTCATTGTATTTTATTTTAAGACTTTTGGTTATTATGAAAATATCCTGTTTATATTGAACTCTTTGTAATTCTTTGCAACTTTTTTCTTAAAGTTTTATTTTCGCGGTTTCCCCGTTTTTCAGCGTCTTTTTGAAAATTTTTTTGTCCGAATTGTTTTTGATTATCAATTCGAGTTTTTCGGACGGCAGGCGTTTGATTTCAATGTCGAAATCTGTCCCGAAGGCTTTTATCTTTGAAAGTTTTGCGCAATTCCATTCGGACGGAATGGAGGGTTTTATTTCAAAACTTTTAAAACCCGTCGGGCGCATGCCGAAAATCCCTTCGGTTACTATTCTGCAAAGCAGCGCGCTTTCAGCCGAAAGATGCGCCTTGCCGCCTTCGGGGAAGGCTTCGATTGCGTATGGAACACGTTTGCCTAAAAGTCGTTCATTGATATAAAGTTGCAATGTTTCCCACGCTTTATCCGGCTCGTTTGATGCAAAGATTCCACGCAAGGCATAGAGGTAGGTTCTGTCCCAAAAATCTCTTACACCTGTTTGGACCTTTAACCCTTCTTTTGTGAGAAGTTTCGGGCTTGTTAAAGCTGAAATTGTACCGTCTTTTTTATCGAAAATTCCCATGCAAAGCGGAATGCAAATCCAAGAGCGCAGGATGTTGTTGCCGTCGTAGTATCTGTAAGTGTCAAAACCTTCGACTTCGCTTTCAAAATATTTGCGGATATTTTTATGCAGAGTTTTTGCTTGGCTTAGATAGTTTTGGGAGGCGGAGTTGTCGCCGAGTTCGGATTTTAGGAAAGCCGCGGAAATCAGGGCGTCGTAATAGAGGCTTGATGTGCACAAGTTTGCTTCCCCTGCGGGAAAGCGCAGTTCAAGCTCGTCGCAGTCGCTTTTTACAACGCCGTCTTCGTTCAAATTTCGTTTGCAGTATTCCAAACACCAATCTATTAACGGAATTAACTCTTGGGCTGTTTTTTTATCTCCGTTTGCCAATGCGTAGCGGCCCGCTCCGTAGGCGACCATTGCTGCATCGCCCCTGTCGCCCTTGCCGTTCCACGTCACTCTTCCTTCGGCTGTGATGGCAGATGGTATCATTTTAAAGTCGTCTCTTAAAAATCTTGACCAATGCTTAAACATATTTTGAGCAGATAGGTTTGAATTTTTTTCGCCCAAAAAAGGAAAAAATGGATTTGCGTATTCTGCTTGGTCGTTTGCCCAGAATCCTGCATAGTAGCGTTCTCCGGCGGGAGAGTGAATCAAGCCTCCGTTTGTGTCGAATACGCTTTCTGTTGCACGAATTTTGGCAAAATTAAACATCGTATTTAGCTTGTCGTTTGGCGAGTTTAAGACTAAGGAATTTTGGGCTTTTTTAATGAAGTCTTTACGCTTGGCGAGTTCTTGGGCTGGATTGAGATTAATAAAGTTATCGTTAATGCTTGCTTGAATTTCTAAGGCGAAAGTATGCTTTTGTTTCGGAGCTAAAATTAGTCCGCCGGAGTTTACGCCTTTTATGTGGAGTTTATATTGCCCATAGTCGCACAACGAACGATTTGGCGTATAACAAACATTGATTTCTGGAATCTCTAAATTTGCAGGTTTTTCACCAAGATTTTCAATTTCTACAATTTGAAAAATTGCAGGATAGACAGTGCTTGGGTAGATTTTTCTTATGATTTTAAAGTGTGATTTTTTATTAAATTCTTCTTCGATATTTAAAATGCCATCAAAGGAAATTTTTTTAACTTTACCGATGAGTTTCTCCGGTGTTTGACGTACATTATTTATGCCGCCGGTTAAAAATAAATAGAGTGGATTTATTAAATCTATATCCCGAAAAAATGTAGTTTCCATACATAGAGGTTTCATTCTGAACTTCGGGAAGAAGGCACGCATTGTAAGATGAAGTGTGCCATTATGATTTACTCCATAGGCAACTACAAACGATGTGCCAAGCCCTGCCATTTCGACATTGTCTTTGTGCGAAATATTTTCTTGTGGAACAAATGCAATCCCTGAGTTTTCTATAGTCCACAATTCTTGACTAAACCCCAAATTTGCAAATAACCCCGCCAATAAAAATAATATAATCCTTTTCATAAATTGTTTTTATGAATATAAAAAAATTATCTTTGTGGCAATCAATATTTCGGCGTAATATACAAAAAGAGCGCACCAAAACGATGCGCCCTTTTTAAAATCAACTAATAGCCGATTACTTCGCGATAACGCGAGCCATTTCCAAAACCTTGTTGGAATAGCCCCATTCGTTGTCGTACCAGGAAACAACCTTGACGAATGTCGGGTCGAGCTGGATGCCTGCTTTTGCGTCGAAGATGGAAGTCTTCGGGCAGTTGCGGAAGTCTGTGGAAACAACGGCTTCGTCGGTGTAGCCCAAGATGCCTTTGAGTTCGCCTTCTGAAGCTTCTTTCATTGCCGCGCATATTTCTTCGTATGTGCAACCCTTTTCGAGTTCAACCGTGAGGTCAACAACCGAAACGTCGGAAGTGGGAACGCGCATTGACATGCCTGTCAATTTGCCGTTGAGTTCGGGAAGAACTTTGCCAACAGCCTTTGCAGCACCTGTGGAAGACGGAATGATGTTTTCCAAGATGCCGCGACCGCCGCGCCAGTCTTTCTTTGAAGGACCGTCAACAGTCTTCTGTGTTGCTGTTGCAGCGTGCACTGTTGTCATCAAACCGCGCTTGATGCCGAACTTTTCGTTCAAAACCTTGGAAATAGGAGCCAAGCAGTTTGTTGTGCAGGAAGCATTGGAAATGATGTCCTGACCTGCGTATGTCGTGTGGTTTACGCCGTAAACGAACATCGGAGTTGCGTCCTTGGAAGGAGCAGACATGATGACTTTCTTTGCGCCTGCCTGGATGTGTTTGCGGGCTTTTGCGTCTTCGAGGAACAAGCCTGTCGATTCAACGACAACGTCTGCGCCGACTTCGTTCCACTTCAAGTTTGCGGGATCCATTTCAGCTGTGAGGCGGATCTTGTTGCCGTTAACAATCAAGAAGCTGCCTTCAACTTTGATGTCGCCCTGGAACTGACCGTGTACTGAGTCGTACTTGAGCATATATGCCAAGTATTCAGGGTCGAGAAGGTCGTTGATGCCAACGATCTGGATGTCATTTGCGAAGTTTTCCACTGCTGCGCGGAAAACCATGCGGCCGATTCTGCCGAATCCGTTAATGCCAACTTTAATCATTATATTTCCTTATCTTATGGATTGTTTAAAAATTAAGTCTTCAAATATGGACGGCGCGGCAATGCCTGTCAAGACAGTTTTTTGCCGCCGTTTTTTTGGTTTTTTTGCGGTAGTATTTTATTTTCTGCGCGGAGGCTTGCCGTATCTCATCAAAAACGGAACATCGTTTCCGTCTTCCTTGTCCGATGGGACGTCGAATACATAAAAGGTCAGGTTTTGGGATTTTATGAAGCTTATGTAGCGTTCGTAGGAGAGTTTCGGGCGGTTGCCGAGCGTGTAAAATTTAAGCGGAACTTCTTCGATGTCGTCGCTTTGCGGGAACGACTGCTTTGCCGTTTCGAAAGGCTCGACCCGCAAAAGCTTGTTGCCTATTGCGACGCCGAAAGGCTTTTTTGAAAGATTTACAACGGCAAAGACTCCTGCTCCGAGATTTTTTTGCGATATGTCTATTACCCTGTGCAAGGTGCTTCCGTCCCTTTCTGTAAGGCATATAACTACGTCCTCCTTGTCCGCCCCTATGTTGACGGTCATGACGGGCGTGTAAAGCGAATCCTTGCCGTCCATTGACTTTTTGTAAAAGGTTATTAGAGGCGAATTTGAGAAGAATATGGCGTCGAAACTGCGGGCAGTGTTGGCTTCGATCTGCGCGAATGAGTCGCCAACGCGCACATGGTAGTCTCGTTTTTTGCCGTCCATGGAGAGCAGGCGGTAGCTGAATTTGCTCTCTTTTTGGCTGTCCCATTCAAAGTTTGAGGGTACGGACTTTCCGCGCATTGCCTCTTGCGCATGGGCGGATGTTTCAAACAGGGCAATCGCCGCCATCGCGGGTAAAAAAATTCTGAAAAAAAGTTTTAGCATGGATAAAAATTTCTGCTTGTTAAAAATTTAGTTTTTACAGTCAATCAAATTCTATTTGATAAATCAAACTTTTTTTGTCTCGGAGTTTTTATTTTGCTCTTGCATATGCCAAAAAAAGTTCATATAAACTCAAATCGAAAAAAAGAATATCTACTCGTTTGTTTTCTAAATTTTTTAACTCTATTTTACTATGAAACATTTAAGAAAATCTCGAAATGCGGCAAAAAGAAAGGCTTTTGCCCTTGTGCTTGCGATAGGCGCAATGGCGTTTATGGTGCTCTTGACGCTGACGTTGTCGGCAATCATAAGTTCCAAGCTGCGCATTTTAAACGCGCAAAAGCAGGCGAGGGAAGCGAGGTCGCATGCCGTTTTGGGCATGAGCATTGCCATATCCAATCTTCAGCGCACTGTCGGCAAAGACAATGCAATTACCGTCCAGTCTTCGATTTTTGACCAGGACCCCGAAACCGTCAGGATAGACAATGTAAAAACTCCGTATGTGGTCGGAACGTTCAACGTCAAAAAGGACGCTTCAAATCTCACCGCCAAAGAATTGCAGGACGAGCAGCGAGAGTTGGTTGACGTAATTAAAAACGGCGGCAATTCTCCGGAAGTTTCCTGGCTTGTTTCGGGTCAGAAGCGTTTGAAAAACCCCATATCGGAATCCCCCGAGGATTTAAGCGACGAGACAATTACGCTTGCGGAATACAGCCTGCTTACGGAATATCCCGCAGAATATGGCGGTAAAATCTCCGCTTCCGACAAAACCGAAAAGGTTGAAGTAAAAGCGGGCAAGGTTCGCTTCGACGCAAATCAGGGTCAGTCGGGCGAAGGCGCTTACGCATGGTGGGTAAGCGACGAAAGCCAGAAGGCGAAGATAAATCTTACCCGCCCCGAAATGTATCTCGACAAGGAAATGCCGAATGTTTCGAGCCTTACAAACCAGGCTCCTGTCGATCCGCGCGTTCCTCAAGTCATAAACACGAGCTTTATTTCCGAACTTTCGGAATTGGGGCTAAGCCCGTTTGCGAGAAATTACAACGAGGAAAATTCGAAGAACATTGCGAAAATTTCCACTCTTGACGAGCTTCCTATTGTTGACGCTTCTTTGACAGAGTGGGCTAAAAACAACAAGGGCGACTATACCGCCGTTTCCGTCGGCTTGCCTGTTGACGTGACGCAGGGCAGATTAAAGGAAGACTTGACCGTTTACCTTTATACGGGCAAGGGATTGAAAGACAACGACCCGATTATCCGCGGCGGCAATACTTCAAGCGACAAGGAATACACGGGTGTTGATTTCGGCTTGCGCTCCTATACCAAGCACTTGCCCACATTCGGTATTTTGAGAAGCTTTGCCACTTATGCTCTCGACAAAACAACTTTTCAGGCGGGTGTAAATCCGCAGGCGCAGGTCATAAATACTCAGAAGTCGGAAAACACGCACGGTGTGTATCCGATTGTCGAGTCTGCCGAATGGATGCTTTTCCCTGCGTACGACATAAATATTTCAAACAGAAACGCGGCTTTTACGTTAAATCCTTCCGCGCTCAGCAGTTTCAGGCTGAACATAAACTACATTATGTATTTGCGCGTTGTTTTGCGCAATCCGTTCAATGTCACCATAAATCAAAGCAATTATATTTTGCGAATCGGAACGCCTATTGCCGCATATCTTTCAAATGACGAGGCTTCTCCCGAAATGCGTACGCGCTGGGTTCGCCACTATTATGATGCGGATGGGAAGGAGCAGAAACAGTATATAAATGTAGTCTTTAAGGCTTCGCGTACCAATGCGAATCGTGCTCCGCACTTTGCGGACTTCTTGGAAGACTATATGGATAACAATATGCCCACGATGAACTTCAATTTGCGAAGCATCAAGCTTCTGCCGGGCGAGAGCGTCGAATTGTGCCAGCCGAAAATCGCGTTGGACCAAAACGAATTCAGCCCCGCGAAAGTTCAAAATTTGTCCGCGAGCAAAAATCTGTTGGAACCAGGTAAAATACAGGTTTCAGACGGATATTCGAGCCAGTGGGCGGCTCTTCCGCAAAAGTGCTTTAAAATATCGACCGATTTGAATTTGACCTTCAATGCTTCAAGATCAAACATTCCCGACAATATTGCGGAGTATACTTTTGACGAAGCAAGCAAATGCTACAAGAAAACTGTCGAAGTAAATGGGGAGCAGAAAGAAGAAATTATCCGTCCGTTTGTTTATGACGAATTTAAGTCCAATAATTCTTCCATAGAAATTTCAGGCATTGGCGATGCCTTTGACGGTTGGCCGCTTTTTGAATTGGAGCAAACCATGCGCTCCGACGGGCACAATAAAGTCCCTTACCATTTTAATTTGAAGGAATTAACTTCTTCTTCCGCAAAAGGCAGAAGTTATACGAGAAATGCACTCGAACTTCTATCTGCCAATAAAAAGCGTTTGTGGAAGCATGACCTTACCGAGTGGGATTCCGCAAACGGCGTAAACCCGAGCACTTACAACAGCGGAACCGGCAGGGATAGAACGCACAATTTCTACCGCCATGACGACAACCAAATGAACCCGTGGGGTATTGACAGTGTGTATTTTTCGGACGATGTCATGAAAGATTATATCGCCATTGTACAAAATACGTCAAAATTCTTCGATACAACATTGAAGTTCGGTGTAAACGGCGGTCATGAAATACCTCTTTTTTACAACAAGATCACCAATAAAATTCAAATAAACAACTTGCTCGATAAATCGAGGATTTTGTTTACGATTCGCCTTCCGAACTGGAATACCATATTTAACAGTATTTTTTCTTCTTACAACTATCGCGCAACCCAGCTTATAGACAGCGACTATCTCAATGACCAGCATGTAATCCGCCGCTCTTGCACAAACGGCACGGTCGGAATGCAGGACTGCGGTTCGGCTTCCCGTAATGCGAGCTACTTCTTCGGGCAGAAAGCGAACACGGGCTATCATACATGGTCCAACTCGACATATCCCGTTGACGGCATGAAGGCGTCAAACAATAGAACTTTGCAAGGAAATTACCCCAACCACTACGGATTGCTTTCTCCCATATCGGGAGCGGCAAGGCATGATTATGACGGCTTGATTTTCGCGCCCTTTGATTTGCCGCGAAAGGAAACCGACCTCATGAGTCTGGCGCATTTCAGGCACGCGAATTTGTCGCCGATGCCTTGGCAGCCTTCTTATGCCTTTGCGGAATCTTATGCAAGCCCCTTCTTGCGCCGCCAAAATGTTGTGGAATTCAACAAGGGAAATGAAAACATATCTTCCAATCCGAATTATTCTCAGTGGGACTATATTTACGACAACGAAACCATAGACATTTCCTACCTTTTGAATGCTTCCATGTGGGACAGGTTCTTCCTTTCCACTATCCCTCAAAACAGCGAGGCGTTTACCCCGATGGCGGGCATGCGTATGCCGAATACCCGCTTGTTCCTGACTTCGCTTCCCGAAGACACGAAAGACTTGAAGGCATCGGAAACGGCGTTTGAGGAAGCGGCGTCTCATATCGGCATTGACGGCGCGTTCAATGTCAACTCCACTTCTTACGAAGCATGGCGTTCTGTCTTGGGCGGTCTTTTGGGCGTAAAGCGCAAAACCTTGACAAACGGAACCATCAATTCCGATGGCGACCGTTCGGAAGATTCCGATGAATTTAAAATGCCGAACCCCGGCGATTTAAATCCGCTCACTGTTCCCGAAGAAGGCAAGTATTTCTCTTACATAGACCTGAGCGTAGGCAGAAGGATAAGCGAATCCGAAATTGACATGCTTGCCCGCGAAATTGTCGCCGAAGTCAAGCGCAGGGCGCCGTTCTTCAGCCTTGCCGACTTCGTAAACCGCAGGCTTGAAGAGTTCACCACAGAAAACGACAAAGATGCGAACTATCTTTCAATGATGGGCACTCTCGCTGCCGCAATCCGCAGGAGCGAGCATATCTCTGACCGTCCAAACACTTTCTTTAATGACAGTTCAATGGAAGAGTATTTCAATAATGCCACTGAAAAGGGCGGCGGTTCTCTTCGTTGCGTTCCTGCAAAATATGTCACTTGCTACGATAATCGCACGGGAACCCCGAACCAGCTTGGTTCCCAGCAGGGCAACTGGCGCGATATAGGCGAGCAGCTCCGCGAAGCAAAGCGCGAGTTTTTGGACGCCGCCTTGCAAGTTCCGCACAATGAAACAAATGCGCAGGCGTGGAGCACTCGCGGCGCAAGAGGCTTGCTAAACCAGGCAGACCTGCTAAGCGCGATTGGTCCCGTGATTACAGTAAGGGGCGACACCTTTGTTGTAAGGGCTTACGGCGAAAGCAAGAATGCCTTGATGGGTAACACGTCAAAAGCCTACTGCGAAGCCGTTGTTCAGCGCACGGCAGAGCCCGTGAGGTCGGGCGACGACAAAGTTGCGCCCGAAAGCGAATTTGGCAGAAAGTTTAAGATTGTGTCGTTTAAGTGGCTTACAAACGCAGAGCTTTAATTCGGCGTTGAAAATTTGAAAGCGCGCTTTTTAAGAGCCGCTTTTGAATTTAGTGCGAAACAGAAATTTTATTGGGAGATTGCAAATTTGCAGTCTCCTTTTTTATTGGAGCACCATAAAATGAAGCAATGTAATGGCGTTTCCTCGTGGCTTAAATATTTAATACCTTCAAAACAGCTTGTAAAATTACAAACAAAAATTGGGAGTGCCGTATGCCAATGAGTTTTTTAATGATTCGATTTTCCGAAAGCTCTTCGGGGTTATTTGTTTGAAATGTTCAGAACAAGCATTTCGTTTTTTGTGCCGATTCTGAAAGGAGGCCCCCAAAGTGAAATTCCGGAACTTACGAACGAGTGGCAGGAGTTTATTTTCTTGTATCCGCAGTCAAGTTCAAACAGAAGTTTTGTAATCATGTTTAGCGGAAACATTTGTCCGTTGTGGCTGTGTCCGCTGATTTGTATGTCAAATCCCAAGTTCGCTTTGTCTTGCAAATTGTGCGGTCGGTGGTCTAAGAGCAGGGACGGCAATTCGGGTTTTAGCTGTTTTACAATATCGTTTTCCCTCTTTGACTTTTTGTTTGAAAAGTCGTCAAGACCCGCAATTTGAAGCCCGTTTTCAAGAATTGCAACTTCGCCTTTCAAAAGTTTTATGTTTGAGTCCTTGTAAAATTCCTCCGATTTTTTTGCTCCCGCGAGATATTCGTGGTTTCCGAAAACCGCAAATACTCCCATTGGAGCGTTGAGGCGTTTTAAAATTTCAGAAATATTGCGATGCCGCAAAACTTCGGTATTATCGTCAATCAAGTCTCCGACTATCAGGATTGCATCGGGGGTTTGCGCGTTTATTGCGCTTACGATATTTTCGATTTTGCGCCTGCTTGACCCGTAGCCCAAATGTAAGTCGCTTGTCGCCACGATTTTTACGGGAAAGGCAACCGGCTTTTCGATTTTAACGTCATATTCCCTTGTTTCAAAATTTCGGTTTTTTATAAGTCCGAAAATCAAAACGGCGGCAGTTGCAATTAGAGCCGCAAAAAATGCGAAGGGAATTTTTATATGCAACATAGCCAAAAGAGCCAAAAAAAGAGAAATGAACGAAAAATAAAATATAAAGCCAATCCATATCGTTGAAACAGAGAAAAGTCCCTGCAATAGAAACGATGGCGCGCCGAGGTTGCGCATAAAAAAGTAGATTGGAAACGACAGCGAAAGCACCGCAAAAACAAATGTAAAAATGGGGTTTTCAGCCAAAATTTTGGGAAATTGGAAATAGGAATAAGCGCATGCCGCAAGGAATGCAAACGATATGCCGGATAAAATCAGAACTTTCATAAAAATAAAAAAACGCCAAAAGAAAGCTTTTGGCGTTTTGCGTGAAAATCAAGACATTATTTGTTTTCGACTGTTTTCGGGCATTCTTTGGTTGCCGGACAGTCTTTTTTTGCGACAGGGCAGTTTTTTGCCATTGGGCATTGCGCGTTAGCGGGGCATGTTTGAGCCGCAACGGGACAATTTTTGGCTTGCGGGCAGGTGTCGCATGGTTTTGAGCAGCATGCCGTAAGTCCGAACAGGGCAACTGCGGCAAGGGATGCCATTAGCATAATCTTTTTCATGATATTCTCCTTTTTTGTTTTTTTCTAAATGCTATTTTGTTTTCTTCGTACTTTTTGCCGATTTTTTAACAGATTTTTTGCATTCTTTGGACGCATTTTTCGCGGACTTGCCTTCATGTTTGCATTTGCATTCGCCTTTTGCGTGGTGGCTCCCGTCGCAGTCTCCATTGTGGCAATGGCATTCTTCGCCTTCGCCGTTTTCTTCGCAATGGCATTTGTGCTTTCCGTGCCCGCCACAGCAACAGTGATGTTCAAATTCGGGGGCATCTTCGCCTTTTGCAAGGCATTTGTCTGCGTATTCGGCGGGGGTATCGCAACATGCAAAGCCCATGTCTTGGAAATATTCCTTGTGGGTTTGGGCGACTTCAAGATACTTTGTCGCCCAGTCGCGGATTTTTGAGCGCGCTTTCAAGTCCATGGTTTTCACTATTTTTGCGGGAACGCCCATAACCACGCTCCCGTCGGGGATTACCGTGCCTTTTGTGACGAGGGCGCAAGCTCCGATTACGCACTGGTTGCCGATTTTTGCGCCGTCCAAAATGGTTGCGCCCATTCCGATCAGAGTTTCGTTGCCGATTTCGCAGGCGTGCAGGATTGCCCCGTGCCCGACTGTGGTATAGTCTCCGATTTTCACTCCGTAGTCGTCCGCAAGGTGCACCATTGTGCCGTCTTGGACGTTCGAACCTTCTCCGACTTCTATTGAGTTGATGTCTGCCCTCATCACGACTCCTGGCCAGACGCTGGATTTTGGTCCGATTTTAACATCGCCGATTATGACGGCGTGCGGGCTTACATAAGCGTCGGGATGGATTCTCGGAGACGAGGCGAAATATTTGTCGAGGCGTTCTTTTGTTGTCATATTCAAATTATTTTTTTTTGAAAATATCTTTCTTTGTTTTGTGAAGTCAAGCCGATATTATTATCGTAAAGCTTATATTTTTTTTCTTTACAACTCTACTTTACAGTACTAATTTTTTTATAAATTTTTTAGAGGGGGGCGTTTTAAGGGCTGAGTGCGCTTTTGGTTTTTTGTGTTTTCAGTCTTTAATCGGCTTAATCGGGAAAATTTAACATAAAAACGGAGGATAAATCATGAATGCTAAATTCTATACGAGAAGACAGTTTTTGAAAAGCTCCTTCTTTGGGGGGGCGGGGCTTTTAATTGCTTCGAATATGTTTGCGCGCACTTGTCTTGCGCCGAATGGCAAGATAAACTTGGCGATTATCGGCTGCGGCAAGATGGCGGACGGGCATATCGGCGGGTTGATTCATTCGCCGCTTTGCAAGATTATCGCGGTTTGCGACGTTGATTCCGCGCGCACGGAGTATCAAAAAAGGCGCATTGAAAGCGAATACAAAAAGCGCGGGGACGCCGCTCCCGATGTCAAGGAATACAAGGACTTCCGCGAACTTTTGGCAAATCCGTCCGTTGACGCGGTTTTGATAGCGACTCCCGACCACTGGCACGCAATTCCCGCTATTTGCGCGGTTAACGCGGGCAAGGCGGTGTATTGCGAAAAGCCTTTGACTTTCACTGTCGAAGAGGGCAGAAAGCTCGTTAATGCGGCAAAGCGCATGGGCGTTCCGTTTCAGGTCGGCTCCCAGCAGCGCAGTTCCGCCGAGTTCAAGCGTGCCGCGCAGCTTGCCCGCAACAAATATTTGGGCGAAATCAAAGAAGTTTATGTAAGTGTCAGCGCGGGCAACGCCACTCCGCGCAACTGGAAAATCGAAGAATGCCCGAGCACGGTTGACTGGGATTTCTGGTGCGGACCTGCTCCCTACAATCCTTATTCAAGCCAGCTTTTGCCAAAAATAGACCCGAAGGCAAGCAAGCCGCACGAAGCGTACGGCTGGAATTCATGGCGTCACCACCTCGACTACGGCAATGGCTCTCAGGCAGACTGGGGTGCGCACCAGTTTGACATTGCCTTGTGGGGCTTGGGCTTGGACGGCAAGGGCATCAAGTATATCGAGCTTACCGACAAGGAAGATATGCCCGGCGAAAAGCACTGGCGCATGTACCGCTATTTGACTGAAAGCGGAATACCGATTTACAGGGGCAACCACCCCGCAATCCCAAAAAGATTGCACGGCGGCTTGACTTTCGTATGTGAAAAGGGCTTGATTTCCGCCGCGCGCGGACACTTCTGGTCAGACAGGGAAGCGTTGGAAACCGCAAAGTTGAGAGATGACGACGTTTCCTTGATTTCTTCGGAAGCGCACAAGGAAAACTTCCTAAACGCCGTCTTGAAGGGTACTCCGCTTGCCGCTCCCGTCGAAGTTGGCCATTCAACCGGCACTCTCTGCATAATCGGCAACATCGCCTACAATTTGGGGCGCAGTCTCGAATGGGATTGGAAGTCCGAAAAATTCGTAAACGACGCCGAAGCCTGCAAATTCCTATCCCGTCCGAACCGCGGGGAATGGGCGGCGTACTAATAACAGGGAAAGGAGATTTTTGAACATGAAAAAGACACTCTTTACACTTTGCTTTTTTGCCACGGCACTTTCTTTTGCCGCTCATCCAAATTCAAAACCTGCTTCGGCTGAAGAAATTTGCAGTGCAATGCAGGATATGCGCTCCTACGACTGGGGGCAGTCTTCGGGAAAGCTTGAAGCTTATTTGTATCCGCTATACCGCACTTCGACTTCCGACAAAAAGGCGGCTGTCGCCATTGAGCAAAAGGCTGTCGAAGAATTGAAAGGCGGACAGGGAACAACGCGCTACAAGGAGCTCCTCGGCGAAACTCTGGCTATTTGCGGAATTTCATCGACTGCAAACGAGCTTGCCGACATAGTCGCAAAAAACTGCTCGAAAGAGGAAAACCGCCGCTGGATTGAGCGCGTCATGATTGCGCTTGGCAGGGCTTCCGACAAGGGCGCGAAAGACGCACTCTTGAAGCTTTCCGGAGTGAAGGGATATGTTTCGATTGACGCGATTTCAGCTCTCGGCTCGCGCGGCGAAGCGGACAAGGAAATCGCAAAAATCCTTGCATCTGCGGGAAAAGACAAGCAGAAGTATTACGCCTCTGTGGCGGCTCTTGCCAGAATTTCCTCTCCCGTCTCGTTCAAGGCTCTTTTAACGGCAATGTCGAAGGCTCCCGAGCCTGCGATGAAGCTTGCGGCAGGGGAAGCGTTGATTTCTTCTGCAAGCTCGTCCAAAAAGGCGGCGAAGGTCTTGGAAGACAGCGCAAACAAGATTTTGTCGGACTCAAAGTCAGATCTGCCCTTGCAGCTTGACGCGTATTCCGCATTGGTAAGGCTTGGCAAGGCACCCGCTCCCAAATCGAAAGATTTTCTAATTGCGGCAATAGACGTATTCGGCACAAACAAAAAGCTTGCGGCTCCCGCATTCTTGGATTTTTCAAAGCTTGAAGAACCCGAACAGACATTGCTTGTGCAGGCTTACGCCCGCAGGGGAGACGGTTTTGACAAGATTATCAAGCTGAATCCGAAATCTGCCCCTCTTGCCGAAGCGATTGCCTTTGCGGCATCGCGAATGGGAAGCGAAAAGGACTTTGAAAAGCTTGCGTCTTTTGCTCCGCTCTTTTCAGGCGACAGAGAAAAGGCCGTCCTTGCCCAATACATAAGCGAAATCAGGGCAAGCGGAAAGCTTTTGAAGCTTGCCGACCTCGCAAAAAATTCCAAGAGCGAAGATGAAAAGAAAGTGCTTTTGATGGCTACCGAAAACCTCGATTCGTCGAGTGTTGCCGATTCGCTTTTGGATGTCGTTAAAAACGGAGCAAGCGACGACAAGATTGCGGCTTTGAAGACATTGAATACGGCGCAGTCGAAGAACGCCTATGTATTCGTGAAGGTTGCCGAGCTTTTCCCGACTTTGAAGGGCAAGGAAATTCAGGCGGCGCAAAGGCTGCTTGTAAATCTTTCGCGCGTATCTTGCAATGAGCAGATGTTCAAGGCGGCGGCAGAGCAGTACGCAAAGGCTTCAGACGGCAAAACAAAGGCATTCTTTGTAAGGTTTGCCGCTCCATTTGGAAGCAGGGAAGCCGCGGATTTCCTCGCAAAAGCGTATCTTGACGGCTTCAAGAACGAAGCTTTGCGCGAGTTTGCCCAATTTAAGAGCGAAAACGCTTTTGATGCCTTGAAAAAAATCGAGGGCGCGGACGCCGCAAACAAGGAAAAAATCCGCAATACGGGCATCAATATCTTGCAGCAAAACGGGCTTCTTAAATCTCCTTATTTGAAGTATATTTCGTCAACTGCCATAAATTCCCGAGAAAAGAATTTGGAAAACATGCTTGAAATGCCGAATATGCTTGCGGCGGAGGAAGTAAAGCTTCCAAACGGAATGAAGGGGCGCGCAACGCACGGAGCCAATGAATTGGCAAGGGCGTTTGACGGGGATATGTCTTCGCGCTGGGCGAGCGGAATGTCGCGCGAGCCGGGCATTGCGGTCATGTTTGAATTGCCGTCTTCCGAAACAGTGAAAGGCTTGGAATTTATGCTCGGCAATTCGACGGGCGACAGGGTTCTCGAACCTAAAGTCTTTGTCGGCGACGAAATCGGAAACATGCGCAAGGCGAAAATAAAGTATGAAGGCGCGCCGAAAAGCGACATCATTACTTTTGAGAAACCCGAAAAGGCAAAGTTTATTTGCGTTGTAAACACAAAGGCTGCAGGTGGCTACTGGTCGATTTACGAAGTAAAAATTCAAAAGTAGCCTGCGGGTTTTAACCTTGAATTTTGGCGGCGCAAAACAATGCGCCGCTTTTTTTGGGATTTTATTCGGAAGGAATTTTGCGAGAGCACATTTTTTTGAAAATTTGTTTGCAAAGCGAAAAAAAAGCCCTAATCTTATTTTTATATTTTTAGTAGTTCAGTAGTTTAGTTTATTCGAAACAAAAAAGGCGGTCTGATTTTCAGGCCGCCTTGCTTTTTTTCGGTATTTAAAAGTTAAAATCGGGCTTGTTCCAATATGCCGCAGGTCGGTTGTGCGAAGTTGCGAACATTTTGCGGGCAAGCTCGAAATCCGTTTCGTTTTCAATAATAATCGCGGGGGAGAATGCGCTTTTGCCGTCGCGCGGAAGAATTGTTTTGCAGTTTAACTTCTTTATATTTTCTGATTTTTCAAAATCTGAAATCATATTTGCGCGATTTTTTAAAATTTCGGATACATTCAATTTTTTCAGCATCTCGAAAGAAAAGGGGCTTATGCGGCACACTGCATTGGAATTGAAGAGCTTTTCCTCTCCTTTCATGAAGAGTTTTCGATAAGCTTTGTCTTCAATGCCGCCTGCTTTTTTCGCGATGGTTTTTAGCGTCATTGCAGAAAGTATGTCTCCTGCAAAGTCAGGCATGGAAGTGCTTGGCAGGACGACTATTTTGCGCGGCTTTTCGCCTTTTAATTTCAAGTACGCCCCGTCGGGAAGGGGAAGAAGCTTGCGCAGACTCGCAAAAACGCAGTTTGCGGCGGAGTTTTTCGCCCACTCCGAAAATGGGGCAAATGTCGCGTCCAAAATCGAGAATGTTTGCGGATTTTTCAAAATCCAGCCCTCTATTTCGGCTTGGTTGGAAGCCCCGAAGAAATCCATGAACAAAATTGCCTCCGACGCTTTCAAGCTTAAGGTTTCAATATGGTTTTCCGAGTATGTTTTTACTTCAAAAAAGCCTTTAAAAAATATCGGCAAAGACGGGCAAATTAATTCGGGCAGAAATATTGTTTTTATGCCCGATTTTTTCAGAAAAGGAAATGCCGCGCACAGCGCGCTTCGTCCCGAGGCGTATAGTTCCGCGCTTTTTACCAAGTCGAAAAAAGTTTCGCCGCCGCCCAGTTCGTTTTCGGAGGGAAGCTCCAAATAGCAGTCAAGCGGCGACAATACTTTCATTTTACGAATTGAAATCCTCCGCGTTTCCGAGGTTGTTTTCTGCCATGAAATCGGCGAAGTCCTGAGGAATTTTCGCTTTTATCACGAGGTTTGGGTAAATTTTTGAAAAATCCAAAATCCATGCGTGCAGGGCTTGGCGGGGCATCAGCATTTTTTCCATGTCTTCCCGCGACAATCCGTTTTCTATGAAATTCAAATATACGTTTTCGTCTCCACCGTAAATTTTATCGCCGACAACCCTCATGTTTATCCATTCCGCGTGGGCGCGAATTTGGTGCTTGCGCCCCGTGATTATTTCAACTTCCGAAAGCGTGAGCGGAACGGGGGTTGAGGTTGTGCGTATCGGGGTGAAAAGTGTTTCCGCCGCTTTTGCCGAGCCTTTGTCGATTGCGGCAATCTGCTTTACTGCGACGTTTGAATTTTTGTCGTCGGCAAGCGGCTGGCTTACAACGTATTTGCCAAGCATGTTGCCGCGCAAGATGGTTAGATATTTCTTGCCCACAAGCTTGGATTCTATCGCCTTTTGAATTGTGCTTGCGCTTTTTTTGTCCTTTGCGAACACCACGGCTCCGCTTGTCTCGCGGTCAAGGCGGCTTACAAGGTGGATTGTGTCAAGCTTGGTGAGTTCGCGCATAGCCCCGACGAGGCTTGACAGAGGCCCGTTTTTGGAGGGGTGGCAGACGAGCCAGCCGGGCTTGTTTACGGCGATGATTTTTTCGTCTTCAAAAATTATCCAAGTTTTAAGCTCGTCCAAATCCACGAGTTCCGGGGTTTTGCCAAATTTGTCTGTCATATTTTTTGCGCTTCTGTCAAAGCCACGCAGCCGAACGCGAAGCTCTTTGTTTTCGCGTTTTTAAAGCCGCAGCTTTCAATTAGTTTGTTGAGTTCTTTTTTGCGGGGGAACGCCCTTGTGGTTTTCGCCAAATATTCGTAGTCGGACTTGTCTGCGCCGAAGCGCGATGCAATGCGCGGCACAAACTGCTCCATAAAAATGTTCTGCGCCCACTCCACGCATTTGGGCGCGCGCGCGACCTCCAAAATGAAGAGCTTGCCGCCGTCTTTTAAGACTCTTGATATTTCTTTCAGGCAAATTTCTCTGTCTTTAAAGTTTCTGAACCCGAATGCGATTGCAACAGCCGAAAATCTTCCGTCTTCAAATTGAAGTTTGGCTGCGTCGGCAATCTCGAATTGCACGTTGCGGGGATTGCGTGTAAGTATTTTCGATTTTGCAAGCTCGAGCATTTCGGGGCAAAAGTCGGCGCAGGTGATTTTTTGTTCGGGGCATATGTCCAAAATGCGCATTGCAACGTCTCCGCTTCCGCATGCAAGGTCGAGTATTTCCCCTTTTTCTGCGCATTTTACCGCAGACTTTGCAAGGGCTTTCCGCCAACGGGCGTCCATTCCGAAACACATGGCGCGGTTTATTTTGTCGTAGGACGGAGCTACGCGGGCAAACATTTTGCCGACGTCTTTCGGGTCTCTTGTTTCGGGATTTGCAATCTGCATTGTCGTAAAATAAAAAGGTTTCCGACCTTAAAAGTCCAGTTTAATGCAAAAAAAACATAACAATTTTATAATGAATGAAAAAATATTTTATTTTCTCTTGAAAAAGCTCCGATGCAATGCCATATAGGAAAATTCTTTTTATAAAAGGGATATTGTAAAAATATGCAAAACTTAACAAAACGAGAAATTGTACAGAAGATTTATACGACAAAGCCTGAATGCCGCAATGGCAGCGTGCTTCAAAACGACGTCAAGGATATCGTTCAAATGACGTTGGACACAATCGTGGAAAGCCTTTCTTCCGGTAGAAATGTAGAACTTAGAAATTTCGGCGTGCTTGAAGTGCAGGTGCGCAAGCCACGCGTCGGCAGAAATCCGACGATGCCGCAAAACGATGTAGTAATTCCAAAGCGCGCAATCGTGAAGTTCAAGTCCGGCAAGGAATTGAAGGCGGCGTTGAAAAAGCTTGATTTGGGCATTGTCGAAAACGCGCGCCAATCGAGAGCCCGCAAATAAGCTTATGTTTAAGACACTGCCGGGATTCAGAGAATTTTACCCTGAGGATTGCGCGAAGAAATCCGCAATGTTCGAGGTGTGGAAAAATACAGCCCGAACTTTCGGATTTTCGGAGTTTGAGCCTCCCGTTCTCGAGTCTCTTGATTTATTCACGGAAAAGTCGGGCGAGGAAATCCGAAGCCAGCTTTTCGAGTTTACCGACAAAGGCGGCAGGGAAGTTGCCCTGCGCCCTGAAATGACGCCATCTCTTGCCAGAATGGTCGGGGCGCGGGCAGGCGGCATACGCCGTCCCGTAAAGTGGTTTGCAATCGGCGAAAACTATCGCTACGAACGCCAGCAAAAGGGCAGATTGCGCGCCTTTTACCAGTTCAACGCCGACATATTGGGCGACGAATCCATTTCGGCTGATGCGGAAATCATTGCGCTTTTGATTGAGTCTCTGCGCTCTTTCGGGCTTACGGAAAACGAGTTCAAGCTCCGTTTGGGAGACCGAAATCTGTGGGTTCTCTTCCTCGAAACTTTGGGTATTGGCGATGACCGCATCGCCTCGGTTTTGTCGGTTGTCGATAAAATTGAGAAGGTTCGCCCCGAAGCTTTTTCGGAAATGATGGCGGAAGCGTTGTCGGGTTCGGGGCTTTCGGCAGGCGAAGTTTCGGAAAATTGCAGAAAGTTTGTGGCAATAAACAGTGTCGAAAATCTTGAAGCGGCGTTTTCTTCCTGCAACAAAGAATTTAAGGCGAAAATCGAAGCCAGATTGAACGATTGGCGCAATTTGCTTTCAATCTTGGACTTGATGGGCGTCGGAGGCTTTGTGAAAGTTGACATGGGCATCGTGCGCGGTTTGGCTTATTACACGGGTTTTGTTTTCGAGGCATTCCAAACTGTCGGAACGGGTCGCGCTCTCGCGGGCGGTGGCAGGTACGATGCGCTTGTAAAAAAACTCGGCTATCCCGACATGTGCGCCGTTGGTTTCGGAATGGGCGATGTCACTGTCTGCGATTTGCTGGAGCTTACGGGCAAACTGCCAAAGGCGGACTTTTCGCCCGACGCATATGCTGTTATTGGTTCCCAGTCATTGCTTGCGCGCGTTTTGCCGATAATATTCGAGCTTCGCAGAAGCGGCGTGAAAGTCGATTATCCTTTTAAAATTTCCGGATTTGGAAAGCAGTTTAAAATGGCGGACGCAGTTGGCGCAAAATTCGCGCTGATTTTCGGCGAAGACGAACTTTCCAAAAATTCGGTAAAAATCAAGGATTTGAAGCTTGGAACAGAAACTGAAGTTGAAATTTCCAAACTTTTGTCTTTTTTTGGGAAATAAATTTTTGCAAATTCAAGTTTTGTGCTTGCAAGACGCAAAATAATCCGCACATTTGTTTACTTTAAAAAACGGGTTGGTAGCTCAGTGGTCAGAGCAGGCGACTCATAATCGCTTGGTCGTGGGTTCAAGTCCCACCCGACCCACGTTTTTTTATTATCAGTAAAAATTCGCAACGGAATTTCCGTTGCGAATTTTTTTGTGCTTCAATATCCGATTTTTGTTTTTTGTTGAAAAAGTTTTTTTTAAGATTTAAATAACTTTTTGAATAGGGGAGATATATGAAAATCTTTGGAATGTTTTTTGTGGCGTTTTTTTCTTCGATGCTTTTTTGCGCTGATTTGAATGCAAAAATAAGTCGTATAATAAATTCTTCAAATTCCATAACACAAAAAATGGCAGTCTTCGATTTAAGAGCGAAAATTGCCTTTGTGTCCGGCAGTGTCCCTGAGCTTTCAGATTCTTCCGAATTATTGAAAAATTCGATTGTCATTGGGCGTCCGGACGAAAATCCGAATTTGGGCGAATTTTCGGACGATGCTGCCAAGCTCTCAAAAGGCGGATACATTATAAGAAAAATAGCGAATGGTTCTGTTGCGGTTGTCGCAAACGACGACGAAGGGGTTGTAAACGGCGCAAATGCCCTGTTAAGGCAGATGGGATATGGGTTTACGCTTGGAACGCAATTTACTCCGTCAAAGCTAAATGAAAAAATCGAAGACGAAGTAAAGTCTCCCAAGCTTGGCGTGAGGGGATTTTTGCCGTGGTACAATTTTTTCAACAGCCCCACAACTTGGGACGAACCCGACCATAGGGCTTTCGTTGACGATGCCATGGCGTTGGGCGCGAATTTCATCGGCTTTCACAACTACAACGGAGAGCCCCTCTGTGGATATGTTGATGAAAACAAAAAACTTGTGAAAGCGGGGCGTCTGCGTTCCACAAAATATCCTACTTGGGGAACTCATCTCTTGAAAACCGAAGATTTCGGTTTCGGAACAGACAAAATTTACTCCGGAGATTATTTCGGGGCAGGCACTTCAAAAATAAAAGATGATGCCAAAGCCGTTTTGGCGGAGCAGAACTTGGTGGCGAAAATGCTTGCCTATGCGGACAACAAAGGGGTGAAAACCTGCATCGGATTTGAGATAGGGGAACACCACAACACTCCGATCCCGACGGACGAGGGAGATATGGAGATTTTCGTAAACAGGCTGCGCCATGTCGTAGAGAAATATCCGAATGCAAAATATGTATGGCTTTGGCTTCCCGAAGCTTCGGGGCTTGCGGGAATGTCTTGGGGAATCGGAGGCTCGAAAAATGCCAAGCAATCGCTTGCCCTTTACGCAAACAATTCGCTTGATGTTTACAAAATGATTGGCGGCTTTAACGAAACTCTTGCGCGCCACGGAGCATACGACAAGAGTTCTGGCGGGGAATTGGGCAGGACAATGCGGGCAATCTGCCTTGAACAGTGCGCGAAAGCCGCCTTGAAAGTTTTGTCGCAATACGAAAATCCGCCCAAACTTGTCATGAGCGGATGGGGCGGCGATACTTATCTTGGCGCGGATTTATATTTTGACGGCTTGAATAAAACTTTGCCGAAAGACGTGGTGTTTTCCGCCCTCGAACACATTTCTCCCCGACCCAAGATAAGCGATGTTTACGGTACGCTGGCAGGGCGCGAGGTTTGGCCTATTCCCTGGCTTGAAAATGACGGCGACCAGTGGCAGCCCCAGCCGTGGGTAAAAACTTTCAAGGGTTTGATGGAAGATTTGTATGCGAAAAATTGCGACGGCGTGCTTGCCATACATTGGCGCACGCGATGTGTCGGGGAAGCGTTCCAATATTTGTGCGACAGCGCGTGGAACGGCGCAATGCCGCTTGAAAGCTTCTTTTTGAATTATGCCAAAACTCTCTACGGCGATGAAAACACTGCCCAAATGGCGAAAATCCACGAGGACTTGGACGCGCTGCCTTACAGATGGCTTGGCGGAAAGGGTCAGAAAGAATGCGGTTCTTTCGAGTGGGGCGAAGTCGGGGATAGTAAATTTTTGGACAGGCTTTTGGAGATAAAATCGAGAATAAAAAAATTGAAGTTTAAAAATCCGTCGGCTTTGGAAAACGCAAACTGGCTTTTGGCGCGCATTGATTGGACTGTCGCTTATCGGGAAATGACCGTGCATTCTCTTGTTGCTCAAAGCGCCATTAAGCATGGCAAATACCAAGAGGCGCTTGCAGAGCTTGCAAATCCATGCTATCCCAATGCGTTTAGAACTTACGCAAAAAGGATTTCCACAAGAGGCGAATATGGCGTCCTTGCGACAGTGAATACCAAGGCGTATGTTGACTGGCTTAAAATGCGTGAAACGGTCGAAAATGCTTTGGGCAAAAAATTAAAGATTGCTGACTGCGCTTGGGATATTGAAAAAAACGATAGGTTTGTCTCGCTTGCAAGGCGCATTACAAGTATTGAAGAAGGAGATGATTTTGAAATCGAGCCGATTGTTTTCGGGGGTGGAGATGCTTGGATTTTTTATCGCAAGCTTGGCGAAAAGTCTTGGAAGTCGAAAAAATTGGAAGAAAATCATAATTGGGTAAAGCATATAAAAATTCCCGCTTCGGAAATAGGGGATGTCGGCATCGAATATGCTTTCGGGTTTTCAAAAAGCCCGCGGATTGCAAATAAACATCTGCTTTCGGTCGCTCCTAAAATCGAAATGGCTGTCCGCGCAAAAAAGAATGTTTCTTTTGACGGCGTAAAGTTGGAGGCGAAAGCGCAAAGAGGCAAAACCTCTCCCATTATGCTCTCATGGAACGACATTAAAAATGCAGAGTACTACAAAGTTTATCGGGACGGCGAACTTCTTTGTTCCACGGCGTTTAATTATCTGCCCGATTCTTCCCCGAATAAGAGCGGATTTTATGTTGTTGAAGCTTTTAACAGAAACGAAAAAGTCGCCCAAAGCGAGGCCGCGCCTTACGAAATGCCAAATATGCCCGTTGGCGAAAAACCGCGCGTTAAAATCGGGCAAAATCCTTCCGGCGTTGTTTTGAAAATCGCCGCCCCGAAGTCCGATGCGGCTGTCAAATGCAGAATTTATAAAAGCGGGAAACGCGCAAGAGCCGAACGTTTGAAAAACGAAATTCTTGAGCATGTCGAAGCTTCGCAGCCTTTGAATGTTCCCGAATATATGCTTTGCGAACTGCCCTTGAACGGCGGGAACGAAGCGTTTTTCTTTGATGAAACTTCGGAGGGAGATTGGGTTTACAAGGCGGTGTTTTTAAACGCCCATAATGTCGAAGGCAAAAATTTTGAAGAAATAAAAATCATCCACAAAAAGACACCACAAACGCCTCTTGTCAATCTTCCGCTTACAGAAAGACCAAAGGGCGCAAAAGAGGTCGGGGTTGTTAAATATACTTCGGAAGGCGCGGATTTCAGCGGCGGATACGTCGTTTTGCCAAACATAAAGCCGAAGTTTGGCGCGGGGCTTAAAATCGAATTTGAAATGATGGTTTTTGAAGGGGCAATGCCTGACGGGGTAATGTTGAGCTTTGGTATATTCAGGCTTAACGGGCTCTATTTCCAGTCGGGAGGCAGGAATTTGAATGTTTGGGGAAGCAGTGAATTTAAAACTGCCGCAGGGGGATTGAAGCCTAATGAGTGGCACAAGGTTTGTTTTGAATACGACTGCAAGAGCGCGGTTTTAAAAATAGACGGAAAAACCATGTATTCGCAGTCTCTTGATTCTCTTCCGACTGAAAGCGATTATCCGTTGACTTTGGGCAATTATTCGTCTCCTGAAAAGCGTTATGCTTTCAAGGGGATGTTGCGCAACCTTGCCATCTCCTCTGAAAAAACAGAATAAAACGGAATGAAAAGGCTTCTATTACGGTTGCGAAGCTCTATCTTTCATTTCTTATGAAATGCCTTTTCATTCCGTTTTATTCCGTTTTTTTGCTTGAAAAGAGAAAAATGCGACTGTAATATACTGTACTTGTTTTATGAGAATGGCGTAATTTTTCAATTCCGTCTTTTGATTGCTTGCATGAGGAAAGGAGTTGTTTATATGTTGTTTTCATTGCAGAATTTCCAAGGAAATTCTTTTTAGAAGGGGGAGAGGGCGCGTTAAGACTATCAATGCGTTCTTGTTTTAAACAAAAATATTGAAATCATGAATATCAGCAGAAGAAAATTCTTAAAAGGTGCGGCAATGGCGGCAATGTTTCCTTTGATATATAAGGGAAATTTGTTTGCGGCGGGAAATTCCGCGCCAAACAGCCGTTGCAATCTCGGCGTAATCGGCATCGGCAAACAGTGCGACGGGCATTTGAACAGCCTTACAGACTTGCCTTATGTTCGCGTTACGGCAATTTGCGACGTTGACGACAAGCGTTTGAAGTATTGGTCTGATAGAATTGTCGAAAAATACACAAGAAAAGAATTCGCGTTCGACAAGCCCAAATGCTGCAAGGACTTCCGCGAAATATTGGCGGATCCGTCCATAGACGCGGTGTATATCACTACTCCCGACCACTGGCACGCAATAATGTCGATTTTGGCGGCGCGCGCGGGCAAGGCGATTTACTGCGAAAAGCCAATGACTTTCACAATGGAAGAAGCCCGCAGGGTAACCAAGGCGGTAAAGGATGCGGGTGTTGTTTTCCAGGTAGGTTCGCAACAGCGGAGCATGGAAGGCTTCCGCCATGCCTGCCAGCTTGTCCAAAACGGGTATTTGGGCGAAATAAAGGAATGCTGGTGCAGGCTTAACTATTCATTGGCGTCAACTCGCAACTGGAAATATGAAGACGTCCCCGCAGGCGTCGATTGGGACATGTGGTGCGGACCCGCTCCCTACAATCCTTATTCAAGAGAGCTTTTGCCAATGCTTTCCGACAATCCGAATCCGTATAACGAGCATGGATTTCCCGCATGGAGAGACCACCTCGACTACGGCAACTCAAATCAGGCGGACTTCGGCGCGCACCACTACGACATCGCGATGTGGGGTTTGGGCTTGGACGGAAAAGGTCCGAAGCGCGTCGTTGTTTTGGACAACGCAAACCTTCCCGGAACGCCTGGCAAGAGGCAGTATTATTACGAAACGGAAGCGGGAACGAAAATTTTCAAGGGAAATCCGTCGAAGGATGTCTGCCCCGTCGATTATGCGGTGGTGTTTGTGGGAACCGAAGGCGTTGTCGCGGCCGACAGAGGCGGCATGAACGCATTCTGGGCAAACAAAAAATACTTTTACGACATGAAAATCGGAGATGGCGACATTGTCCGCCGGAGAGCTCCCGGCAACGAGCACCGCGATTGCTTCTTTAACGCAGTCTTTAACGGTGCTCCCGTTACCGCTCCCGTTGAAGGCGGCATGACTTCGGCGGAAGTTTCCATCATGGGCAATATCGCCTACCGCCTGGGCAGGTCCTTGGAATGGGATTGGCGCAAGGGGGAATTCGTAAACGACGACGAGGCAAACAAGCTTCGTGTCCGCCCAAATCGCGGAGAATGGGCGTTGATTTAAATTTAAAAAAAACAACAGAAAGGTCTTAACATGAAAAAAACATCATTGATTTTGGCATCGGCATTTATTGCGTCGGCATTTGTTTTGGCAGCTCCGAAGAAAACTTCGGCTTTTCCGAAAGATTTCGACCCCCTTGTAAATACCAAGAAGGAAACCACAAACTACGTAAACTTCAAGAAAGACAAGAATACCGGTGAAATCTTTACGGAATATCTTTGCGACAAGGTGATGACCGAAGAGGAAATCGCAAAAACGATGGAAGCCACTCCGAAGGTTCCGAGAATCAAAAAAGTCCGCAACTTTTTGGTTTGGGACAGAACCGAAGGTTTCCGCCATACGGAAGGCATTCCTGCGCTTCGCACTTTTTTGGAATGCCTTGAAAAGAAGTCGAACGGAAAGCTTGCAATGCACTTTACAGACGACCGCAAGGAATTTGAAACTCTCGAAAGTTTGAAGAAGTACGACTGTGTAATCATAAACAACTGCACGGGGCGTTTCTTTGAATCTTACAGAGGAGTTCGCGAAGGCTACAAGGGCGACCAGTTCCGCGAAAAGACCGAAGGCATGACAGGCGATGAAAAGAGGGAAGACGAAAAGATGAACTACATCTGCCGCGACAACCTCATCCGCTATGTCGCAGAAGGCGGCGGCATTATGGGAGCTCATGCTGCATGCGATGCTATGGATTGCCGCGACAACAAGCACAAGTTTGAAGAAAAATCTCCCGAACTTATCGACATTTTGAAAAAGTGCGACGCCTGGGATGATGTGAAAAACGAAGAAAAGTTTTCCGCATATCCCGTCATGATGGGCGGCAGATTTGCGGGACACCCGTGGGGCGCGGGCAACAAGGAGGAAACTTTCATTATTGAAGACCCGAAACACCCAATCGTAAAGGGCATTTGGGCTGAAGACTCCTTTAAGCTTCAAGACGAAATTTACACGTTTATCGAAGCTTACGGCTACGACCGCAACAAGCAGCGCATCTTGATTTCAATCGACTACGACAAGAGCCCGCTAAACGATGGTGCGGACCCGATGACCCGCACGAATCGCAAAAACAAGGACTTCGGCTTGGTCTGGGTAAAGGAATTCGGCAAGGGCAGAATTTTCTACGGCGCATTCGGGCACAGAAAAGACGTTTACTATCGCAATCCCGAAGTTTGCGAAATGTATATGCGCGGTCTTTTGTTTGCCTCGGGGGAAACAAAGATTAACAAGAAGGACTTGAAGCCTTTGGGCGAAAAGAAAAACCCCTATTACGGAAAATAATTAGAAAATTTTTATGAAAAAATCTTTTATCATGGCACTTGGCGCTCTCTTTGCGGGAGCGGCATTTGCCCAGCACTATGAAAGGCCCGACGTGGTCTTGACTGCCGAGCAGGTTAAAATGACCGCCGACGCCGCGCCCAAAAAACTTCATGTTAAGCCTAAAAAAATCCGCAACTTCCTTGTTTGGAGCAGAACGGAGGGCTTCCGCCACACAGAGGGCATTCCCGCTTTCAACGAGCTTATGAAAGTTCTCGTGGCGCGTTCGGACGGCATGTGGAAAGTAAAATTTTCCGAAGATGTAAAAGACTTCGAGCTTGAAAATTTAAAGAAGTACGACTGCGTAATCATCAACAACTGCACGGGGCGTTTCTTTGAATCTTACAGGGACGAGCGCGAAAAAATGTCGGGTGCGGAAAAGAATGCCGATACCGCCGCAAACATCAAGTATCGCGACAATCTCATAAAGTACGTCGAAGAAGGTGGCGGCATTATGGGAATGCACGCGGCATGCGACGCCATGGACTGCAAGGACAATTCAAATCCCGGCGAAAAGTTCCCTGCGTATCCCGTCATGATGGGCGGCAGGTTTGCGGGGCACCCTTGGGGTGCGGGCAATTCGGCGGTGACAGTATTGGTTGAAGACCCGTCCCATCCTACTTTGCTTGGCTTGTGGGAAAACAACGAGTTTAAAATCCAAGATGAAATCTACACGTTCATAGAAGAGTACGGTTACGACCGCGACAAGCAGCGCATTTTGCTTTCGCTTGACTTCGACAGAAGCCCGAAAGACGGTGGCAGAGACCCCATGCTGGAAACCCGCCGCAAAAACAAAGACTTCGGGCTTTCGTGGGTAAAGAAATTCGGCAAGGGCAGAATTTTCTACGGAGCGTTCGGGCATCGCTTGGATGTATATTGGCGCAATCCCAAAATTTGCGAGATGTACATGCGCGGCTTGCAGTACGCATCGGGCGATTTGTCAGCAGATGCAACTCCGCTTGGAAGCGAAGTTCAGAAAAAAGCTCTCGCCGCCGCAAGTGTCAACGCTGTTAAAACTTTGCGCGACATCGACTACGGAGATTCTCTCGGTCCGATAGAAACAGTGTTCTTCCGCGCGTATCAGGCGATATCCGAGTCTCCTGAAACGGCTTCGCAAGTCGAAAAAATTTGCGTCTCGGAATTAAAGGCGAAAAGCGGAACAAACCGCTACCGCAAAATTTTGTCCGAACTTTTGCAGGTTACAGCCGTAAATTCTACCGCGGCGGACGTGGGCGAAATCATAGCAAGGGATTGTGTTGACAAAGACCCGAAGTCGCGCTTTTACACTGAAAGTTTGTTCATCTCTTTGGCTCGTTCAAAGGATAAGGACGCGGTTTCGGTTTTGAAGAAGCTTTCCTCTAATAAGGCGGACTATATCGCTCGCGATGCCGTCACGGCGTTGTCGTACCACAAAGATTCTTCTATTTTGGAATTTTTGAAAGGCAAGTTTGCGTCGGCAAACAAGTCCGGAGACACAAAAATGGCTTGGACTGCGGCTTCTGCAATCGCCCGTTTGGGAACTCCGAACACCTTGCCCGCATTGGCTGATGCTTACAAGTCCGCAAAAAATCCGATGGTGAAAAACCTTTGCGCGGAGCTTATTTTTGCAAACGGCGAACTAAACAAACCTGCGCTTGAAAAGTTTGCCAATGAAATTGCCTCCGACAAAAACGCCCCCGTCAACTTGCGCACTTTGGCAGCTATTGAGCTTGTCAAAAAAGGCAAGGTTTCAGGCGGCGTTTTAACACGCGACGTAATCAGAGTTTTGGGCGAAAACAAAAGCGTCAAAATTCCCGCTGAATTGTCGCTTGTAAATCTTCCCGAAGAGGACAAGGCGGAAATGATTTACGCATTGGTTAAGCGCGGCGAAGGCTTGGAAGATATTTTGAAAGTCGAACCAAAGACTGCGGGAACAGCCGTAGCCATAACCGAAGCGATTTCAAAATTCGGCGTTGAAGACGGTATTGCAAAGGCGGTTTCGTTCGTTCCCCTATATGAAAGAAACAACGATTTCCGCAATGCCGCGTTCATTCTTGCTTCCGCGAAAATCAAGAACAAGCTGCAAAAGTTTACCACGTTTTCCGAAAAGCTTGAAGGCAGGGAGCGCGATTTCATGAAGGTTGTGATTTCCGAACTTGACTCTTCTTCTGCCGCCGACTTCATCTTTGGCATTATCAAGGGCAATGCCGACGAAAGCGTGAAGGCGGCAGCTTTCGATTCTCTTAAAAACGCGGTTTTGAAAAACAGCGAAGTCTTCGTGAGAACCGCCGAGATTTACAACACATTGCCGCAGGGCTTGAAGCGTCCTGCGATGGGCTTGATGGTGACTTGCTCGCGCCGCGCTTGCGACGACGACATGGTTGCCGCCGCGACAAAGCTTTTCGATTCCGCCAAAACGCCTGCCGAAAAGTCGCAATTCATGCGTTTTGCATCGGCGAACAATTCCGATGCGGGCGTAAAAATGTGCTTGCACGCGTTCAAGTCGAACATGCAAAAGCAGGCTCTTTCGGAAATATCGAAATGGAACAACGAAACCGCTCTTGAACCGCTGGTTTCCCTTGATAAATCGTTGAAAAATCCCGAAGGGCGCAAGGCGGTGCAGTCGGCTATCGTGACAATCTTGGCAAATGCGGGATTGCCCGACCATTCCGCCGCCGACTACATAATCAAAAACGCCGTGCAAAAATCGGACGCAAAGAAAGTTGAAAAATTGAGGCGCTTGAATTTGGCAAACTTCAAAATGGAAGAATTGCCGAACGGAATTAAAGGCACTTGCTTTAAAAATTCCGGCGAATTGAAGTCGGCATTCGATGGCAATCTCGGTTCGAGGTGGAGCTCAGGCGAAAGCCGCAAGCCGGGGCAGTGGATTCAGTTTGAACTTCCGAAGGTGAGGTTCTTGAGCGAAATCCATTTAAATTCGGCAAATTCTGCGGGAGACGTAACTTTGAACCCGAAACTCTTTGCGGGAGAAACTTTGGACGACTTTGATGAAGTGAAGTGCGATGTAAAAACGGAAAAAGGCGTTGTAATTTTGAAGTTTAATAAGCCTCGTAAAGTCAAGATGGTTCGCGTTGAAAACAACGGCGAAGGCGACAACTGGTGGAGCATACACGAAGTCGTTTTCGTAAATGATCCATCAGTTTACAAGGAAGGATTAAAGAAAGTCGCAAACGGAATTTCCGCAAGCTCAAGCAGCGGCGCAAACCCGAAGGACGCTTTTGACGGCAACATAAATTCCCGCTGGTCCACAAACGCCGCGCGCGAGCCCGGGCAGTGGTTTATGATTGCATTCGACAATCCGCGTTCTGTTTCAGAAATCGCCTTGCTTCTTGGCGATTCCACGGGCGACAGGGTGTTAAGCCCGACCGTTTTTGCGGGCGATTCCGTTGAAAAAATGGATTCAGTAAAAATCAACTACAAGCGCGACATGAAACAAGACACTTTGAAGCTCGAAAAACCCGTGAAGGCTAAATATTTCCGCATTGAAAACAACAAGCAAAGCGGCGGCTATTGGTCGATACACGAAATCGAGGTCAAGTAGCATTGAAAAATTCGAAAATCCGACGCTCGAAATGCGTCGGATTTTTTTGCGCAATTTAATTTGATTTTTTCAAAAAAGAATTTAGAGCTTGAATCATGATAAAAGCCAAACTCGAAAATTCAAAAAAGTATTCAAAAATTCACCCTTGTTTTGAGCGCGCTTTCCAAGTCCTTGCTGAAATTGCAAAGAATTTTAAAGCGGAAAACATTGAAGAAAACGGCGTGCGCTATCTCTGCCAAACCTACAAAACCGCGCCCGCATGTGAAAAAAAATCGGAAGTCCACAGGAAGTTTATAGACATTCAGTTTTTGGCAAAAGGCGAAGAAAAAATCCATTTCGGCTCAAAAGACTCCCTCGAAGTTTCCGAAGCTTACGATGGCGAAAAAGACGCCGAATTTTTGAAGGGCGAAATGGAGGAATTTTGCATTCTGCATTCGGGAGAATTTGCGGTGTTTTTCCCCGAAGACGCGCACCGTCCGGGTTGTATCGCGGGAAGAGAACCTTGCGAAGTCCAAAAAGTCGTCGTTAAAATTCCCGTTTGAAATTGTTAAAATGTTTGGGGGATTGAGGTTTGCGTTTGCTATTTTCTGCGCGTTTTTTGCCGCGCAATTTTGCAAAGCCGCGCAAGTTTATTTGTGGCGTCAAAGCTACGATGAAGATACGGGAAAATCTTTGGAAATTGCGGCGCGGCATTTTGAAGCCGTAAATTTTTTGCAGGCAAAGATAAGTTTTGACAGAGGCAAGAAGCCGCGCCTTGCGCTTCTTCCTATAAATGCGGATTATTTGCGCGGTTTAAAAGTAAAAAAAATCGCCTGCATAAGAATTTCAGGGCTTTCGGCGTCAGAAAAAGAGTATGCCGCTCTCGCCCCGAAAATTTCTAAAATAGTTCGTTTTTGCGCATTCAAAGCAGCGGAGAGCATTGGAATTGACGAAATTCAAATCGACTTTGATTGTCCCGAATCCAAGCTGGGATTTTACGCGCTGTGGCTTGAAGAGATACGCGCTGTTTTGCCAAAAAATCTGCCACTTTCAATAACGGCAGTTCCGTCGCAAATGAACGCGAAAAATTTTGAAAAGGCGGTAAAGCATTGCGATTATTTTACGCTCCAAATCCACAACATCGCAAACTGCGGCGGCGGGCTTAAAATTTTTGATTTTGAAAATGCGCTTTCGGAAATTCGCCGCGCAGACAAATTCGGGAAAAATTTTATGGTTGCCCTTCCCACTTATTCGCATTTTGTCGAGATTGGCGAAAACGGCAAATTATCCAAAGTCTTGTCTGAAAATTTTGCGGGAGTTTCTGAAAGGGCTTCTCTTAGGACTAAAAAAATATCTTCAAATCCCCTTGAAGTCGAAAAGCTTTCGCTTTCAATCAAAGAATTGGAGCTGAAAAATTTTTGCGGGGAAATCTATTTCAGGCTTCCGTGCGGGAATGAAATTTCAAACTGGTCGCTCGAAACGCTTTTATCTCTTGCAAAAGGGGAAAAATTAAAATTGTCGCACAGGGTTTTTACGGCGGAAGCGGGAAATGTTTGTGATGTTTTTCTTGAAAACACGGGCAATGTGGATTTATGCGCGCCTTTTGAGGCGTTTTGCAAAATCGAAAACGCAAAGTACTGCGAGGGCGTAGGCGGTTTTGTTTTTAATGGCAGAACCGACGGCGGAGTTATTTTGAAAAACGGCGATGATTTAACATTTAAATTAAAGCCAAATAAAAAAATTAAAATAGGCTGGATAAAAAAATGAGAGATTTTTTATTTTGCCGCGAATATATAAAGAGGAATGTTTATGAAAAAATTTTTAATGTCGGTTTTAACTTTTGCATCTATGCAATGTGCTTTCGCTTGCGTTTATTGCGGACCGGAAAACAGCTTTGATATTAATTGGAATAATCCCAATGCCGCGTTGGCGCACGGGTATTTGTTCCGCTTAAAAAACAATTTGCGAAACAATATGGAAGGGGCTTTGCAAAATCCGAAAATGAAGGCAAAATATGAAGCATCGCGGCCGCGCGAAAAAACGCCCGACGAGGAAAATCCGATTTACGTTAAATACCGCAAGAGCCTTTCCGAATACAAAGAGGAAATTTCTTCCCATAGGGATTTTTATTGGGAAGATAGCGGCAATACAGGCATTGCTATCTCAAAATTCATGTCTTGCGTTGCGGAATTTCAAAATTTGAAAGGCAAAATATCGCCCCAGCTTTTCGAGTACGAACTTGGCGCGATTAAGTATGTCGAAAAAAAATATGACGAGGCAAAAAAGCATTTTGAGAATGCCTTAAATATGCCTGAAAATGTGCGCAAAATGGAAGCCGCATTTATGGTGATGCGCTCTTTGCAAAAGAAAAATCCAAAATCGGAGGAAGTGTTGACTGCGTATAAAAATGTCGAAAAACTTTTTGACGAAGGGTGTCCCGACCCTCAAAATCTCGCTTTTGAAAGCCACGGCTATCTTGCAATGTGGCATTTGGCGCGGGCGGAATATTTTGAAGCCTTGCAAATTTATTTTGACAGATACGCAATCATAAATCTGTCGGATTTAAAAGATCGCGAATATACCGAAATTGTTTGGGGAGAATCTGAGGAAAGCTTGATGATTGCGCTTAAAAAGTGTGTCAAAGTGAATTTGGAAAAAATGGCGTCAAATCCCGTTTTTGCGGAACTTGCGACTTCTTATTTTGTGTCGGGCAGAAACCCGTATGATAAGCGCGATTTGCTTTTGCTTTGGGTTGAAATTTTAGAGAAAAAAGGACTGTCCTTTAAGCCCTTTGGCGGAAAAATTGCCTTTGCGCTTTACAACGCGGGCGAATATGAAAAGGCGGAAAAAGTATTGTCGCTTGCCGATGAAAACGAGCCTCTTGTCCGCTGGGTAAAGTCTAAGTTTTTGATAAGAAATGAAGATTACAAAGCGGCATCTCAAATTATTTCGGATCTCATAAAAAACTATTCGGACGGCAGTTTGGCAAAATTTAAAGAAGATGAATTTTACTTTTGGGGTTTTTTGCCAAACGGTTTTTGCTTGCGCTCAAATGACGGCGAGTTTAACAGCGAACGCCATTTGGTTTTAGAAAATATTGAAAATAAAGACCCCATGCGCTCGCGGCTCATCGCGGAATACGGGCTTTTGAAATTCAATTTGCAGGATAAAATCGGGGCGATGGAATGCTTCTTTAATGCGGATTACTATTTGGACGCCGCCTATATTTGCGAACAGGTGCTAACTTTTGGAGAGCTCAAAAACTATGCAGATGCCAATATTGAAGACAAGTCGCCCAAGGCAAATTTTGTGCGGGCTATTTTGACTCTTAGAATTTTGAAAGAGGAAAACTCTTTGGATAATGCGCGAAAATATTTTAGCGGCGACAAGAAATACGTCGAATTTATGGAAACTTTCGCAGATGCAATGAAAATCGCAAAAGACGAATCAAAGCCCGCAGAAATCAGGTCGGTTGCGAACTGGGAAATATTCACGCTTTATTGCGAGGGCGCGGCTGAAATGTTTTTGGAATTTTACGACAGCGGAAGACCTGAATACCGCTACGAAGCGCGTACTGATCCCAAATACTTGTACACGGCGTTTGACCATGCCTTGAAAGCCGCAGATCTTATGCCCGACAAGTCTTTGGCGGCAAGGATGTATGTGTCTTCGCATTGGAAATTGAAAAATCCCGAATATATCCAGATTGCATATAAAAACCTGTGCAAACGGTGTCGCGGCACAAAAGAGGGTGAGTATGCTTGGAAAAACCATTGGATGCCCAAGGAAAAGGAAAATCCGAGAGCCGTTTTGGAAGATTTGAAGAAAATTTATCCGTATAAGCAGCTGTAAAATTTTTCAAATTAAGTTTGACAAGTTAGGCAATCCTAACTTCTATTGTTCGGATAAAAGAATGGCAAAAGAGCGTCAAAAGTTATCGGAAAATCTGGAAGATTACTTGGAAGTAATCCAGAACATTTCTTCGCGGGAAGGCACTGTGCGCCCGAGCGACATTGCGCGCGAAATGAAGGTAAAACGCCCTTCGGTGACTTCGGCTTTAAATTCTTTGGCGGCAAAGGGGCTTGTGGAGTACGAGAAGTACAAGCCTGTTTCCCTCACCAAAAACGGGGAAGAGCATGCAAGTTCCATAAGCAAAAAGCATGCGCTTTTGCGCGAATTTTTTACCGACATTTTAGGCGTGCAGGCGAGCGAAGCCGACTTGGTCGCCTGCAAGATGGAGCATATTATGGACGACTCCATCATGAGCAAATTCTCTAAATTCGTGAAAGGGCTCACAAATCCGTGCGCTTCTTGCCCGTCTTTCGGGGAAAAGGATTGCGCGCGGCATTGCAAGCATGCGGTTTTGCTTTCTTCTTTAAAAACGGGGCAGGCGGGAATCATACTTGCGGTTGACAAATCGTTGGGCGATGTGGCTTGTTTTGCGGGCATGGGAATTGTGATTGGAAGCAGGGTCGAGATTGCAAGGGTCGCCCCTCTTGGCGATCCTGTCGTCTTGAAAGTCAGGGGGGCTGAAATTTCTTTAAGAAAATCGCAGTTAAAATCAATAACAGTCAAACCTGTCTGATTTTTTTTTAATGCAAAGTTAGAGGTGGCTAACAGAAAATGGAAAGTGAAGTTTTAAGATTTTTACTGGTAGGCAATCCGAATTGCGGAAAGAGCACGATATTTAATTCCCTTGTCGGCGGCAACGCGCACGTCGGCAATTATTCGGGCGTCACAGTCGAAAGAAAAACGGGAACTTTTGAGGTGGGCGGCATAAAGATTTCAGTCGAAGACCTGCCCGGCGTTTACAACATATCGCCTTCGTCGGCGGAAGAGGAAGTTGTGCGCGACACATTGTCTTCTGGCGATTTCGACTTGATTGTGAATGTAATGGATTCGTCAAATCTTGAGCGCAACTTATTTTTGACAATCCAGCTTGCGGAAATGGGGCTGCCGATGGCGGTCGTCTTGAATATGACGGACGAGCTTGAAAGCAAGGGGCAGTTTATCGACGAAAAGGAGCTTTCAAATCTTTTGGGCGTTCCCGCAATAAAGAGCGTGGCTTACAAGTCTTCATCGGCGGCGTCTTTAAAGCTTTTCCTTTTGGATGCGTTTTTGAAAAAGCGCGAGCCTAATTTTTTGTGGTCGAAGTTTAAGGACAAGCCGCTTTACAGCGATGTTTCGCAAATTTCCCACTTGATTGGCAAAAGCCTGCCGAAAGAGTCGGCAGATTGGGCACATTGGCTCGCGATAAGGGCAATGGAAGGCGACAAGTCCATTTTGGAAAAAATCCGCGCTTCATCGAAAGAGCTTGCCGACGCCATAGAATTTACTTGCGGAAAAATCGAAAGCGACTTCGGCGAAACTCCCGCGGGGTTGATTGCTGCCGCGCGGTTTAAGCTTGCAAACGACATCGCAAGAAAAACGCTCTTTGGCAAAAATACCAAAACTCAAAGCCCTAAGGAGTTGTATTTGTTGGATAAGCTCTTCTTAAACAAATACTTGGGTTTGCCGATATTCTTTATTCTGATGTTTTTGACATTTCAGTTTGTCTTTGCCCTCGGCGATCCGCTGATGGGGTATATGGAAGACGCTTTTGCCGCTTTAAGTTCTTGGCTTAACTCTGTTTGGGTCGGCGGCGGATTTTTCAAGTCGCTTGTTGTGGACGGAATTGTAGGCGGAGTCGGCGGTGTTTTGGTGTTTTTGCCGAATATTTTGATGCTGTTTTTGGTTCTTTCTATTTTGGAGGATTCGGGCTACATGGCGCGCGCCGCATTTTTATGCGACAGGCTGATGCGTCGTTTCGGGCTTAGCGGCGCAAGTTTGATTCCCATGCTCGTGGGTTTCGGCTGTTCCGTTCCCGCAATCATGGCGACAAGGAGTTTAAAAAGCAGGAGCGAGCGCATTGCAACCATAATGGTTTTGCCGCTTTTCAGTTGCGGTTCGAGGCTTCCTATTTACATTTTGCTCATTCCCTGTTTCTTTGCCGAAAAATACAGGGGAGTTGCGATGTTTTGCATATATTTGACGGGAATTGTTCTTGCTTTTGTTTTGGCAAAGCTTTTGAGGCTGAGCTTTTTCAAAGGGGCGGATTCTTCGTTTGTGCTTGAATTGCCCGCCTACCGCTTTCCGCGTCCGTATAACACTCTGCTTCAAATATGTTCCAGAGCCTGGGCTTTTTTAAAGAAGGCGGGAACTTTGATTTTGGGGGCTTCCGTCATCCTTTGGGCGGCGGCGACATTCCCGGAAAAAACCGTTCTTCAAAAAGATTATGACGCGATGATTGCTGAAGTGCAAAACGACGCTTCTTTGTCGGACGAAAAGAAAGCCGAGCTTGAACGCTCCATTCTCGGCGAGCGCAGGGCGGAGATTTTTGACTATACCGTTAGCGGCAGGGCGGGCAGGTTTTTGGAAACCGCGCTAAGACCTCTTGGCTTCGACGCAAAAATTTCGAGCGCGCTCTTGGGTGCGATTGCGGCAAAGGAAGTTTTTGTGTCGCAGCTTGGCATAGTTTACGGAGTAGGCGAGGGCGACGCCGAAAATTCTATGTCTTTGCGTGAAAAGTTGGAGCGCGACTACACGCCTCTTCAGGGAATGTCGATACTGCTTTTTATCCTGATAAGCATGCCGTGCATTGCGACCGTTGCGGCAACTTACTCCGAGACGCGCTCTGCCAAGCTTGCGGCAATGCAGGTATTGGGGCTTACGGCTCTTGCATATGCGGTGTGCTTTGTCTTTTACAACGTCGCTCTCATGTTTTAAATCTTTTGCAAATTATGCCGATATTTGTTTTGCGTATTTTTTTAGGTGCTGAATATTTATCTTGAAAAGTGAGAATGATTATCTTAATTGTTTAGTCAGAAAAATTAAAAATGAAATATTCAAGGCAAAAAGATGAAATATTGAAGCTGATGCGTTCGGGCAAGCTTGACCATCCGAGCGCGGCGGAGGTATTTGTGGCGATGAAGGAAATATTGCCCGACATCGGAATTGCCACTGTTTACAGAAATTTGAACGCTCTTTCCGACATGGGTTTTTTAAGGCGTTTAAGTTTCGCGGGCGAAGCGGACAGGTACGATTTCAATTTGGAAGACCACCACCACGCAATATGCCTCGGGTGTGGAAAAATTTTTGATTTCGACATGAAGCTTGACGGTTCAATAGAAAAAGAATTGTGCGAAAAATCGGGCTTTTCGGCTACGTCGGTAAAATACATCGTCTTTGGCTATTGCAAAAAATGCGCCTGCGGCAAGTAGGGATTTTTTCTCCCAAATTTCAGATATGTAAAAAAATATCAAAAAACGTTTGTAAAAATAAAAAAAATGGTTTGAATTTTGTCTCTTAAAAAATAAATTATTTTTGTTTTTATGAGAGATGGAAAGTTTCTTTAAGCTCGAAAATATAAATAAAACATTCGGAACTCATCGCGCGGTGTATGATGTAAGCTTGAATGTGAATAAAGGCGAGGTCTTTTCTTTGTTGGGACCGAGCGGTTGCGGCAAGACAACGATGCTTAGAGTTGCCGCGGGCTTTGAAGAACCGGAATCGGGAAAAGTTTTTTTGGACGGCAAAGACATAAGCTCTCTCCCGCCCAACAAGCGCAAAATCAACACCGTTTTTCAAAACTACGCGCTTTTTCCCCATCTCAATATTTACGACAACATAGCTTTCGGACCGCGCATTGCAAAAATTCCGGAGCCTGAAATTGAAAAGCGCGTAAAAAACATGCTCGAACTCATACGCTTGGAGGAGCATGCATTTAAGCGTCCCGACCAAATAAGCGGCGGGCAGAAACAGAGGGTTGCGATTGCGAGGGCTTTGATTAACCGCCCTTCGCTGTTATTGCTGGACGAGCCTTTGGCGGCGTTGGACTTGAAGCTCCGCCAGCACATGCTTTTGGAGCTTGACAGAATTCACGACGAAGTCGGCATCACTTTTATTTATGTCACCCACGACCAGACCGAAGCAATGAGCTTGAGCGACAGAATTGCGGTCATGAACAAGGGGCGCATCGAGCAAATCGGAACTCCCGCCGAAATTTACGAAAGCCCGCGCACGAAATTTGTCGCGGAGTTTATCGGCGACACAAATTTCTTTGAAGGGAAAGTCGTTGAGCGTTTGGACGGCGAATATTGCAAGATAGACTTGTTCGGTTTTGGCGAATTTGCGTTTTTTAACGAAAGTAAACTCGATGTCGGCGCAAACGTTACAATCAGCATGCGCCCCGAAAAGTTCCGAGTTTACATGGAACGCCCCGCCGATTCAGCCGCAAGCGGAATGAATTTGATAAAGGCGAAAGTGGTTGACATTGTATATCAGGGGGCGCAGACGAATTACTGGGTCATTGCCGGCGACAAGCGAATTTGCGTGCGCCAACAGCACAACAGGTGTTATCTCGACTTGCGTCAGCCGACTTGGAACGACGAAGTTTGGATTGCATGGCACAAGGACGACGTAAACATGCTTGTCGGCGTGTCTCAAAACGGCGAAAGTTAGCGGGAGGCGGGAAAAATGGCGGATTTACCTTTAAAAAATAATTTGGCGCGCCCTTCCTCGTCAAAATCTTTTGTGGAAATCTTTTTGACAATGCCTACTGCGCTATGGCTCGTCTTGTTTTTTGTAATCCCGTCAATTTTAATTTTTACAATCGCATTCCACTGTGCGGATTCTGCGGGAGGCATTGGCAGCGAATGGACTTTGGAGACGGTAAAAAGGGTCGCATCTTCAAATTATGTCGCGATTTTGTGGCGCACCATTTGGGTAAGCGCGGCGGTTACCGTAATTTGCATATTGTTTGCCGTCCCCGTAGGGTATTTCATTGCATGCGCAAACAGAAAGATAAGACCTTGGCTTTTGCTTTTCTTCGTCTTGCCGCTTTGGACGAATTTTCTCATCCGCATTTTCGCGTGGAGACTCGTTTTGCATCCCGACGGATTTTTGCGCAAGAGTCTGATTTTCTGCGGAATGTCTGACGAAGTGTTTTTGCTTAACAACATGGGGGCTGTCATTGCGGTTACGGTTTACACGTTTTTGCCGTTTGCGATTTTGCCCGTTTATGCGGCTGCCGAAAAATTCAACTTCGCGCTTTTGGAGGCGGCGCGAGACTTGGGCGCAAGCAGGTTCAAGGCTTTTTACTCCGTGTTTATTCCCGGGATAAAAAAGGGGATTATAACCGCGCTTTTGATTGTTTTTGTTCCCGCACTCGGCTCTTACGCAATTCCCGATTTGATTGGCGGTGTTTCGGACGAATTGATTGGCAACAAAATCGCCCTTAGAGCAATGCAAAACAGAAATCTGCCCGAAGCCGCCGCCTATGCCGCTGTGCTTGCGATAATCATCATCGCGCCGATAGCCGTTTGGTTTGCGTTTAACCGCAAAAATTTGAAGTCGTTTATCAAGGCGAGAATGGGAGGGGAAAGATGAAATCGCGCTTTACTTCGCTTTTGGTGACGCTGTTTGCGCTCGCGTTTTTGTACATTCCCATTTTGACGCTTGTCATGCAGTCGTTTAATTCGTCGAGGTTTGGCGGGGAGTGGAAGGGATTTTCTTTAAAGTGGTACGAGGCTCTCTTTAATGATGCGGCGATTTTGGACGCGACTTTGAACACCCTAATAATCGCGTTTTGCGCGACGATATTGTCAACCATTCTCGGGACACTGTCGGCTTGGGCGTTGCACCGCTTTCAAACCAAGCTTCAAGAGGCGAATTATACTCTTGTTTACGCTCCTCTCATTATGCCCGACATTTTGATGGGCATAAGCCTGCTATTATTGTTTGTGAGCATTGGCGCGGACTTGGGGCTTGCCACGGTTGTGATTGCGCACACAACATTTTGCGTAAGCTATGTGGCTTTCACTGTTCTTGCGAGGCTTCAAGATTTCGATTTCAGCATAATACAGGCCGCTCAGGACTTGGGCGCGGGCTGGGGCAGGATAATCCGCCAAATCCTCCTGCCTTTGTTGTGGCCCGGAATAGCGGCGGGCGCAATGATGGCGTTTACGTTGTCGATGGACGACTTTGTGGTGACTTTCTTTGTGGGAGGCCCTGGAAGCACGACTTTGCCGGTAAAGGTCTTTTCGATGATGAAGCACGGCAGCCCCGCAATCATCAACGCGCTTTCGGTAATTTTTATGTCGCTTACTTTTACGGTTGCGATAGCCGGTCAAATAATAACAAACAAGAAAAGTCATAAATGAAAAAAATCATCTCGATAGTTTTGGCTTGCGCCTGCGCGCTCGCTTTTTTTGGTTGCGGCCCCAAAAAGCCCGTTTTGCATGTTTACATGTGGTCGGACTACATAAGCCCCGAGTCTGTTGAAAGTTTTGAAAAAGAGTTTAACTGCAAGGTCATAATCGACACCTTCGATTCAAACGAAATGATGTACGCCAAGATAAAGGCGGGCGGTTCGGGCTACGACCTCATTCAGCCTTCGAGCTATATGGCAAAAATAATGAACGACCAAAAAATGCTTTTGCCACTCGATAAATCCAAAATCCCCAACCAAAAGTATATCGATAAAGATTTCTTAAAAAACAACGCGCTCGACAAGAACATGGATTATTCCATGCCGTACATGGTTTGCTATGCGGTTGTCGCATACGATGCCGACAAAATCAAAAATCTGCCCGACACTTGGAACGTTTTTTCAAATCCCGAATTTAAAAAGCGTTCCACCGTGCTAAACGACATAAGGGAGCTTATCGGCATTGCGCTCAAAGTAAACGGGTTCAGCTTCAACTCCACAAACGAAGCGGAGCTTCAAAAGGCAAAGGAAACAATTTTGAAGTGGCGCGAAAATGTTGCCAAGTTTGACAACGAAGGCTATAAAACGGGCATCGCAACGGGCGAGTACGTTTTGGTGCACGGCTACAGCGGAGACCTTGCGCAGGTTCTCTTGGAAAAGCCGAATCTTAAACTCATGTTCCCGAAGGAAGGGCTTTCGATTTCTTGCGACGACTGGGCAATTCCCGCCGATGCCAAGAATGCGGATTTGGCTCATGCTTTTATGAATTACATGGCAGAGCCTAAAATTGCAGTTCAAAATATGGAATTTTCGCAGTACGACGCGGTGAATACCGAAGCCCGCAAGCTTATGCCGGAAGAATTGCGCAACGCTCCCGCAATGAATATTCCGCAGGAAGTTTTGAACAAGAGCGAAGTCATTATGGACTTGGGCGCGGATAACGAAAAATACAACAAAATTTGGGACGAAATCAAAATGTAGTTTCTCTCCCGAAAATTTTATGCCAAAAAACCGCGCTTTGAACTGTACCCCAAAATTCGGACAATAAAAAAAGCTGTGATAGGAGATTGCAAA
>URGP01000011.1 GCA_900547395.1 uncultured Opitutales bacterium
TTTGCAATCTCCTATCACAGCTTTTTTTATTGTCCGAATTTTGGGGTACAGTTCAGCTTTCCCCGATTTTTTTGTTTTTAACGGCGTTTTTCAGATTTCTTCTTTGGGAATGCTCGGCTGCATTAGTATTGTTATGCCCGTAAAGAGCAGGTTGATGCCCACAAGCAGCCCGATAAATCCAAGCCCCGCGTTTATGTTTAGCAGGATTATCGCGCCAAGCAGGATGTTTACTATGCCGTTTAGCAGGGTCATCGATGTGTTTGCGTGGCGTTTTTTCTTTGCCGCCCAGTAGAAGAGGGTGAAAATCCCCTGCGTCAAAAATATTGCGCCGATTACCATTGTAAGCATAAATGTTCCCTGCACGGGGTAGGCGAGCATTATAAAGCCGCCGATTGCGTACAATACCGCGATTGCCAGATATATCGCCTTGTCCCATCCGCCTTTTTGCCGCGGAGACTGAAACAGCGTAAATATTGCCCCAACGAAGAAGCATGCGCCAACGATTATTTCAACGGATATTGAGGTTGCGATTGGGAATGTGATGCAGAATAATCCCGCCAGTGCGAGAATCAAGCCTATGAATTTGTCGGATTTCATTTTTTTGCCTTTTTTTTGAATTGTTTTTTTACTAATCGGAAACTTCTTTTAAATACTAACGATAAATTCCTTAATGTTTGACTTTGCCGAATGAAGGCGTTTTGATTATTGCGATAAAAATAAGGGTTTTCTTATGGTAAAAATCGGAACGGTATTCAAAAAAAGCGCGAAGAAGGCCATGCTTTTGGGCAGCGGCGAACTTGGCAGGGAAGTCGCAATAGAGCTGAAACGCTACGGTGTTGAAGTTGTCGCAGTGGACAAGTACGCAAACGCCCCCGCGATGCAGATAGCCGACCGCTCCCATGTAATATCAATGCTTGACGCGGACGCCCTTGAAGGCGTAATCCGCAAGGAAATGCCCGACATTATAATACCCGAAGTCGAAGCCATCGCGACTCAAAAGCTAATCGAGCTTGAAGAAAAGGGCTTTAACGTCGTGCCGACCGCAAAGGCTGTAAATTTTACGATGAACAGGGAAAACATACGAACTCTCGCCGCGGAAAAGTTGGGCATGAGGACTTCCCCGTATGTTTTTGCAAGCACTGAAAAAGAATTTGAGGAAGCCGTAAAAAAGATAGGTCTTCCATGCGTCGTAAAGCCCATAATGAGTTCTTCGGGGCACGGGCAGAGCGTTGTGAAAACTTCAGCCGACATCAAAAAGGCTTGGGACTATTCGCAAAGCGGAGGCCGTTCGGGAGCAGGGAAGGTTATCGTCGAGGGCTTTATTGATTTCGACTATGAAATAACAATGCTTACCGTGCGCCATATCGGCGGAACTTCTTTTTGCAAGCCCGTCGGGCACAGGCAGGAAAGCGGAGACTATCGCGTCAGCTGGCAGCCTGCGGCGATGTCTGAAAAAGCCGTCTCCCGCGCGCAGGAGTATGCAAAGAAAATTACGGACGCGCTTGGCGGATTCGGCATTTTCGGCGTTGAGCTTTTCATAAAAAACGACGAGGTGATTTTTAGCGAAGTTTCTCCGCGCCCGCACGACACGGGTATGGTCACGATGATTTCTCAAAACCTGTCGCAGTTTGCCTTGCATGCCCGCGCGATTTTAGGTTTGCCCATTCCTGAAATCGAGCATTTCGGGGCTTCGGCGAGCAGGGCGGTCGTTGTCGAAGGGGATTGCAATGAAGTGGTTTTCGGCAATCTTGAAGAAGTTTTGGCTCTTCCCAAAACCGATATGCGCATATTCGGGAAGCCCGAGGTTAAGGGTCATCGCAGAATGGCGGTTTTGCTTGCAAGGGCGTCTTCAACGGACGAAGCCCGCAAAATCACGAAAGAAATGCTTTCAAAGCTTGACATTGAAACATTGAAATAGGCTTGCGCGATTTTAAATTCGATTTTTCGGGGGCGCGTTTTTCGCGCTCTTTGTTTTGCAAGTTATGGATTTGCCAATAGAAAAAATTAAAGACAAACTCTTTTGCGCTCTTGAAGGCGGCGCAAGAAAATTTGTCGTCCGCGCCCCGACGGGTTCGGGCAAATCCACCCGTCTGCCTATGATGCTTGCCGAAAAAATAGATGGCAGGATTTTGGTTTTGCAGCCGCGCAGGGTTGCGGCAAGGCTTCTTGCAAAGTATGTCGCAAAATCCGCAGGTTCTTCTGCGGGCGGGTTTGCGGGCTGGCACATCAGGATGGAAAAAAATTATTCGCCCGAAACCAAAATCGTTTTCGTGACTGAAGGCGTGCTTGCCAGAATGGTTTTGTCCGACCCTGATTTGAAGGGTGTGGGCGCGGTTGTTTTCGACGAGTTCCACGAGCGCAATTTGTTTAGCGACATTTCTTTTGCCCTTGTCTTAAAGTCGGTTTTGTCAAGGCGGAAAGACTTGGCGGTTTTTGTGTGTTCGGCTTCGTTTGATGCAGATGAAATTTTGAAATTTCTTGGAGACGGCGCGGTCAGCCTTGAATGCGAAAGCAGGCTATATCCCGTTGACATCGAGTATGCTCCGCTCAGGGGGCAGACCGAAAAAATATGGGACAGGGCGGCGCTTGAATTTGAAAGGCTTGCGAGGGAAAATCCGTCGGGAGATTTTTTGATATTTATGCCCGGTTCTTATGAAATTTCGCGCACAATTTCCGCAATTTTAAAAATGCCGTCGTCGCGCGGAATGGAAGTTTTGCCTCTGCACGGCTCTTTGAGCGGAGCCATGCAGGACAGGGCTGTGGCAAAATCGGAAAGGCGCAAGGTTGTTGTCGCAACCAACATAGCCGAAACTTCGCTTACGATAGACGGCGTTAAATTCGTGATAGATTCGGGTTTTGCAAGAGTCGCGAGGTACGACTTTTCAAGAGGTGTCAACACTTTGTATGTGGAAAGAATTTCTCACGCGAGCGCGGTTCAGCGCGCGGGAAGGGCGGGCAGAACTTCCGCGGGCATTGCGGTCAGGCTTTGGCGAAAAAGCGAAGAGTCCGATTTCTCCCCGTATCTTTTGCCTGAAATTCTCCGCCTTGATTTGAGCCAGATTTTGCTGTGGCTTAAAGTCGCGGGTTTGGAAATTTCGGCTCTGCCTCTTTTGGACGCTCCAAGCGAAGAAAAGACGGCGGCTGCTCTTGAAATTTTAAAGGAGCTTGGCGCAGTCGATGAATTTTTTAATGCAACGCCGCTTGGCGTCAAAATTTCGCGCTTGCCGACAGAGGTTCGCTACGGAAGAATGCTGATTGAAGCGGCCGGCAGGGGCGTTTTGAAAGACGCCGCAATGTTTGCCGCGGTTATGGATGTCGGGCGCGTTAAAATGGACACCGCAAACGAGCGGAGTGAATTTGAGCTTTACGAAATGCTTGGCGAATGCGCGTCGGAGCTTGGCGAAATTTCCGAAATCTGTCGTCTTGCGCGGAGCAGAAACTTCGACGAAACTTTTTGCAAAACTTACGGAATTCACGCGGCGAACGCCCGCAGGGTTTTTGAAGTGTCGCGGGACTTTTTCAACTTGCTGAAAGGCGAGGAAAAAAGCCTGACTTCGGGCGACTTGAATGCGGAGCTTGCGAAATCCGTTTTAAGCGCGTTTTCGGACAGGGTGTGCGCGCGCTTAAACGAGGGCACTTTGGCTTGCGCCATTTCGGGGGGGCGTAGAGGAGAGGTGAGGCGTTCGTCGAAAAAGTACGCTTCAAAGATATTTGCGGCTTTGGAACTTGCCGAGCAAAATGTAGGCGGGCGCGTTTCCATTATGGCGTCAGGCATTGTGCCGCTAAAAAAAGAATGGATTGCAGAGCTTTTCCCGAACGATTTTTCAGAGGTGGAAAGCGTTTCTTTCGACGAAAATTCAAAGAGGGTTGCCGCGCTAAAACTCGTGAAGTTCAGGGACATGGTTTTGGAAAAATCAAGCGGCGCGCCGAGTTCGCCCGATGTTTGCGCAAAGATTTTCTGCGACATGATTTTGGAGGGGAAGCTCGTTTTGAAAAACTGGTCGGAGGCTGAGGAAAATTTTATAGACAGGGTTAATTTCGTGTCGGAACTATGCCCCGAAAGCGGAATTGCAAAGATAGACGAAGAGGCAAAGCGCATGATTTTCGAACAGATGTGCCTTGCAAAAAATTCCTATTCGGAAATTCGAAACGCCGATGTCCTTCCGTTTTTGAAAGACTGGCTGTCTTTCGAACAAGCGGCAATGCTCGACTATCTTGCGCCCGAATTTGCAAATTTGCCGCTTCGCAGAAAGCCTGTAAAAATCCGCTACGAGCTGCCTTTGAAAAGGGCGGTTGTATCCGCGAAATTTTCCGAGCTTTACGATTTTGACGGGCGAAAAATAAAAATTTTAGACGGAAAAATGCCTGCCACTTTTGAAATTCTTGCGCCGAACGGCAGACCCGTCCAAATAACGCAAAATTTGGAAGAGTTTTGGAAGACTTCGTGGCTTGGCATAAAAAAGGAGCTTAAAGCGAGGTATCCCAAGCATTTTAAGGATTAGACCGTATGTCGGCAAACAAAAGCTGCTGTATGTAGCCCGCGTTTGCGCCAAACTGTTTTGAGGCGAATGTGCGCGCGTCCTTGGGTGTTTTCAAGTCGTATAGAGCCGCCATGCTTTTGGAAATCCATGTGTCAACTGGGAATGCCTCGAATTTTGCCGCCCCGAAAAGCAGAATGCAGTCCGCAACTTTTTCCCCGACTCCCGAAAGTGAGAGAAGGTATTTTTTTGCTTCTTGGTATGGCATTTCGCGCAGGCTTTCGGGGTTGAATTTGTCTGAAACTATTTTTTGAGCAGTGCGCTTTAAGTAGTCCGCGCGGAAGCCCAGCTTGCAGTCTCTTAAAATTTCAATGGGAGCTTTGGCGATTTTTTCAAAGGTTGGCAGTGCGTGGAAATTCGGGGCGATTTCGGCTCCCAGCTTTTCGGAAAGCAGGCTTACGCATTGTTTTATTTGGACTATGCGCTTGCTTGAAGAGCAGATGAAGCAGATTATCGCTTCCTGCGGCGTCTGGCGCAAAATGCGAAGGGTCGGAAATCTCTTGGCGGCTTTCGCGACCCTCTCGTCCTTGTGGTTTTTTGTGATTTTTGCATAGTCTCGCTCGGCGTCCAAAAAATCCGCTATTTTTTTTGCGCATTTTTCTTGGTCGAACCCTTCGGGGACTTGGGCGCAAACTTTGCCGCGTCCGTTTAAGAGAAGCCTTGCCGCGATGTCTTCAAAAACTCCCTCAAATGCGTTTTCGCCGACTTCCCTCCACCTGAAAGACTGCCCGCCGTCGAGCGTTTCTTTAAAATCGGACGGCAGGAAAAACGGGGAGTTCTCTATTTCAAAGGGTGCCGAAAAATTCATTTTTCACCCAAGCTCCAAAGCCAGGATTTGTATTCTGCTATGGTCTTCCCCGCAGGCGTTTTTATTGCGATTTTATAGGCGTTAGGCTTTTCGTTTTTGCCTTTCCATTCATTTCCCGTAATGCCGATTTTTATTTCTCTTAGAAGCGAATGCGTTTCTGGAACGACGAATTTAAATTCGCGGACCTTCGGCGTTTGGTTTGAATCGACATAGACTTCTATCATGGTGCCGTCCGAAATTTTTGAAACTCCGAGTTCCGTCATGATGAAAAAATACATTCCTTCGCGCGAGTCGGGGTCGGAGCGCAGGGTAAGGTAGCCGTGCGTGTATTCGTCTCCCGTGAGGGCTTCGCCGATTGAGCGCGTTTCCATGTCGCTTATGTAACGGGTGCGCACATAGGAGATTTTTACGTTTGAGTTGCGGTCGTAGCCGAGAGTGTCGCCGCTTGCGTCGTCAAAGAATGACCAGTCTTTGCGCGCGTTGTTTTCAAGCGATGGCGACGAGCAGGCGCATGCCAAAAACGCGGTTAGAGTTGCCAAAATAAAGCGAAGTGTGTTTTTCATTGTCTTTTAGAATATGAAGCCGATTGAAGTGTTTATCCAAAGCAGGTTGTTCGGGCTGTTTGAAAGGTTTTTTATGTCGCGCGCGCCGTCGTTATGGGCATAGCCTCCGCCAATCGTAAAACGCCAGCGGTTTGCCAGAACATAAACGAGCTGCGCTTCAGTCTGTACATAAAAATAATTGTTGTGCGGAAGCGCGCCGTCAATCCTGTCGTCGGCAGTCCAGCGGTTGGCTTTCACATATCCGCAGTAAGCCTCTATTTCAAGCGAGAGATTTTCGATGTTTGTTATGTTCGAGAGGTCGAATTTCGGATTTACGCCTATTGTTATCTTGTTTGAGTCGTAGTCGAAGTTGTAGCAGTAGTAGGCGAACGGATTTAAAAGCGACTCAAAAATAAGCCCCGCGTAGATGTCTCCCGTAAAGTGCGTTCCCGCCCCCGTAATTCCCGCTCCCGAAATTCTCTTTGACGCGTAAATCAAAGTTCCGCCAAGATCGACGTGAAGGTCTTTTGTGAGATTGTACTTCCATCCGCCCAAAAATCGGTACATTCTTGCAAATTGCGAATCGGTCGGCAGATATGCGTCAAGCTCCGTGTAGCCGTCTCCTCCAAACAGCTCGCCCCTGTCTAACAGCGACAACGCGAAAGTGTTGTTTGAAGTCCTCATTCCGTCGGACACCATATTGGAGGCGTATTCCACGTTTAAGCTTGTGCAGTGTTCAACGTCTATTCCCAAAAGCTGCGTAAGCGGTTTTTCGGAAAGTCCCGTAATTGCGACGGGGTTGACGTAAAAAGGGTCGTCTGAATCTATCGGTGTTATGCCGTATTGGGCGGGGTCGGCAAAGAAAGACACTTTCGGATAAGCTTCAAAAAGCGCGAGTGCCGCAATCAAGGCGCATGCAAATTTTTTCATAATCTTTATAATTTTGATTTTAAGCCCTGAAATCAACCATTTTCTTTGCGGTAAAAATTATTTGCAAAAATCTTAAACATGATGTTAATTTAAAGGTCGTTTTATATTTTATGATAAGAAGAAAAACAGAAACTCCCAAAAAAATTGCAAGATGTGGCTCAATTCCGAGGCATGTGGCGATTATTATGGACGGAAACGGCAGATGGGCAAAAGAAAGAGGTCTGTCGAGGGTTTCGGGGCATAAAGAGGGGGCAAAGAGAGTTTTGGAAGTTGTTGAAGAGGCGGTAAAAAGCGGCATTGAGTATCTCACTCTTTACGCTTTCTCTTCCGAAAACTGGAATAGGCCCAAGCTTGAAGTCAAGGCTCTAATGAAACTTCTTTTGGTTTCTTTAAAAAAATACGGCAAGCTTTTCATTGAAAAAGAAGTCAGGTTTTTGACAATAGGCGACATATCAGCCCTTCCGAAAGACTGCCAAGACGCCTTAAATTCGCTGAAAAAGCAGACGGAAAACTTCACAAAATCGAATTTGGTGCTTGCCTTGAATTACGGCTCGCGCAACGAACTTGTAAGAGCCGTCAATAAAATCGAAAAAAAAGGTAAGGTTTGCTGGAAGGATATTGCCGAGAATTTGGATACCGCCAAAATGCCCGACCCCGATTTGATTATAAGGACTTCGGGCGAAATGCGCCTTAGCAACTATCTTTTGTTGCAGTCGGCGTATTCGGAGCTTTATTTTACAAATGTATATTGGCCCGATTTCAACGCAAGCCAGCTTGAAAAGGCTTTATGCGAATACGCAAAGCGCGAACGCCGCTACGGTTTCACAACAGAACAATTAAAAACAAATGATTAAACGCACGCTAAGTTCAATATTTCTTCTTTTAATTTTGTCTTGCTCGATTTATTTCGGCAAAGCATTCGGTTTTTCCGCTTTGATTTTGGCATTGGCGTTTCTCGCCTCTTACGAGGCATGCCAAATCGAAAAGAAGTGCGGGCTTGCTCCGCGCTTTTGGGTTGTCGGCTCTTTGATTGCCATAATATTTATCGAAAAAATTTTGCAGGAGTCGGGATTAAATTCCCATTTGCCTGCCATTTTAAACATGTCTTTGTTTTGCGTGCTGTCTCCAACAATTTTGTTTGGTTTCTTTGCGGTTGCGGCGTTAAAATCTCCTTACGGAGACTATCCGATAAAAACACTTGTTCCTGAATTTTTGACAGTTATGGCGTTAGGCTATATGCTGAGCTGTTTTGTTAAAATCGCGTTCTTTGACGTAAAAATGGCTGTTTGGGCGATACTTGTCATAAAGCTTTCCGACATTGGCGGCTATCTGTTCGGAAGTCGGTTCGGCACCAATAAAATCGCACCTTCAATATCGCCAAAAAAATCTTACGAGGGGTTGATGGGTAGTGTATTTTTGTCATGCGCGGGCGGTATGGCGATGGCGCATTATTTGTTAAAGGAGAGTTTTAATGGAACTCCTGTTTGGATTATCGGCGCGGTGTGCGCCTTTATTGCGGTTGTCGCGCTTCTTTCCGACCTTGTGGAGTCGGCATTGAAGCGCAAGGCGGGAGTGAAAGATTCGGGCTCCACGCTTCCGGGCATAGGGGGCGCGCTCGACTTGGCGGACTCTTTGATTTTAACCACGCCCGTAATGGCATTTATCTTATTATAATTTCCGCAGGGCAGTTTTTTTGATTTTTTTGGTATGAAGAGAAAAATAGTTTTATTGGGTGCAACAGGCTCGATTGGCGACAGCACTTTGAAAGTGCTCCGCGCAAATCCCGACAGGCTTGAGCTTGTGGGCATAGCCGCAAACAGAAATTGGAAAAAGCTTGCGGACATTGCAAGAGAATTCAACGTAAAGCACGTTGCCATTTCCGACGAAGCCGCGTTTGAGGAAGGTAAAGACGCGTTTGACGGCGCAACTCTTTACAGGGGCGCGGAGGGTCTTAAAGAAATTTCAACGATGGACGGCTTTGACACTCTTGTTGCGGCAGTCGTTGGAACGGACGCCTTAATCCCCACTCTTTCCGCCATAAAATGCAAGAAAGACATTGCCCTTGCAAACAAGGAAATCTTGGTTATGTCGGGCAAATTCATGATGGCGGAAGCGAAGCGCATGGGCGTGAAAATGCTGCCTCTTGACAGCGAGCACAATGCTGTTTTCCAGTGCATTCAGGGCGAGAGAAAAGAGGATATCGCAAACCTCATAATAACGGCGTCCGGCGGAATGTTCCGCGACTATACTTTTGAGCAAATGCAAAAAATTCGCCCGGAAGACGCGATGAAGCACCCCAACTGGAATATGGGCGTAAAGGTTACGATAGACTCTTCCACCCTCGCAAACAAGGGGCTTGAAGTGATTGAGGCAAAGTGGCTGTTTGACGTAAGCCCCGAGCAGATTGAAGTTGTCGTGCACCGCCAGAGCATAGTCCATTCGATGGTTCGCTTTAAGGACGGGTCGATATTGGCGCATCTTGCGCCGCCTTCAATGACATTCCCCATAGAACACAGCCTGCTTGTGCCGGAAAGGGGAAATCCGATTTTGCCGTCCGTGGATTTTACCAAATGCCTAAGCCTCGACTTTGCGCCGCCCGACACAACGCGCTTCCCGTGCTTAAAGCATGCCTTTGACGCCCTGAAAACGGGCGGCACGGCAACCGCCATATTCAACGCTTCAAACGAAGTCGCGGTCGCAAACTTCATAAAGGGGAAGATTTCATGGCTTGATATTCCCAAGGTTGTCGGTTCCGCGCTTGAAAAGATAGACTCAAAAGACGTAAATTCCATTGAAGAGCTTTTGGAGCGCGACGCATTAGCGAGGGCAAAGTCGGAAGAAATAGCAAGAGAGCTTGGAAGGCGTTGCAATGCCTGATTTTTCCTCGATTTTTGAAAGCGCGTTCGGCATCGCCGTAATGGTTGTGTTTTTCGGCGGCTCTATTTTTGTGCATGAACTCGGACATTTTCTTGCGGCGAAATGGAGGGGCTTGAAAGTTTTGAAATTTTCGATAGGTTTCGGACCCAAAATTTGCGCTTGGAAGGGAAAGGACGGCTGCGAATACCGAATATCCCTTTTGCCGTTCGGCGGGTATGTCGCGCTTCCGCAGCTTGCCGACATGGGCAGGCTTGAAGGCGGCGGCGAAAAAGGCGCGGACGGAATGAGCGAAGAAGAGCGGCTTGCAAGAACTCTTCCTGAAATTTCTTATTTCGACAAAATGGCAGTTTCTGCGGCGGGCGCATTTTTCAATTTGCTGTTTGCGCTGGTTCTGGCTGCAATTATTTGGATTGTCGGCATTCCCGCTTCCGTATCTTTAAATTCGACCCAAGTCGGCTTTGTCCCCGAAGAAATTGTTTCAGATAACGAAACTTTGAAAAGCCCCGCGTATTTGGCGGGCATTCGCGAGGGTGACAAAATTTTGGAAGTCGATTCCGTAAAGCCCGAAAATTTTTCAAACATAGCCGAACTTGTCGCAATGGGAACGGGCAGGTCGGAAGACGGCAAACCTGAGGTTAATCTTAAAATAGAGCGCGGCTCAGAGGTGTTCAGCGTCAAACTAAACCCCGTCCTTGTAAAGACCAATTCAAAAACGGGCGATGAAATACGAATGATTGGCATTTACCCTGTAACTTCAATGAAAGTTGCGGCAGTTATGAAAGGTTCTCCTGCGGAAAAAGCGGGCATTCTGGCGGGAGACGTCGTAAGCAAGGTTGCGGGCGTAAAAGTTTACTCGAACAGCCATGTAGGCGCGCTTTTAAGGAAGTCGGAAAAGGAAGTGCCTGTTGAAGTTTCAAGAGGCGGTGAAATTAAAAATTTGAAAATCGCGCCAAAGAAAGTTTTTATCACAAAACCGCTATGCAGTTTGTTTGCATCAGGCGGGAAAAAGGCGGTTGACTTTTTGTCGCTTTCTTCTGACAAGTCAAAAAATTTGGACGCTTACGCAAGCGGCTCCATCGCGGTTTTTTGGGTGAACAGAAACCTTGATTTTTTGGAAAACGCGAAGCCGGGCGACATCCTCTTGCAGTTTAACGGCGCGGAAATTCAAAACTTGTCGGTTTTGCGCGAGCGCATAAGCGCGTCTTCAAACGTCTATTCAAAAATGCTTCTTTCAAACCCAGACGGTTCGAACATGCGTGAAATAACCCTGCCTCCCGTAATTTCTTCAGAAATCGAACCTGCGGGCTACAAAATGCTTATGGGCTACGAGATAAAAGAGGAGCGCGCGGTTTTGCATCCGAACATCGCCGAGCAGTTCAAGGAAAACATTGTGCGCACTTGGGGCGCGTTAAAGAGCCTTGCAAGCCCTTCGAGCGACATAGGCTTAAAGCACCTTTCTGGTCCCGTGGGCATAGGCAGGGTCATGTACAAGTTTTCGCTTATAGACATGATGCTTGTGCTTTCATTCGCAGTTTTGGTAAACATAAATCTGGCGATATTAAATCTTCTTCCCATTCCCGTTTTGGACGGCGGGCATATGCTGTTTGCAACCATTGCAAAGCTTATGCGCAGAAAAATCCCCGAAGGGATAGTGGCGGGCTTGCAGGGCATATTCATGCTTATATTCGTTTTTTTAATGTTTTATGTTTTCTACTTTGACATAATGCGCTGGAGCGGCGACAATTCCGAAGAAGCGTTGGAAAGCCTATACCGCGCATATTATGTAAACGATGTAAATTTTAAAGAATAACAAAATTATGGAAAATTATTGCACATCCAGATTTAACTGCGTCAGGTTTCAGACGCGCGAGGTTATGGTTGGCGGCGTCGGCATCGGCGGCGGCAATCCCATACGCATACAGTCGATGACGAACACCAAAACCATTGATGTCGCCTCTTCCGTAAAACAATGCATTCAGCTTGCCGAGGCGGGCTGCGAAATAATAAGGCTGACCGCGCAAAATTTGGAGGCGGCAAAAGCCCTCAAATTCATATCAAAGGAATTTAAGGCGGCGGGTTTTCAAAATCCACTTGTTGCGGACATACATTTTCTCCCCGCAACCGCAATGGAAGCAGTTGAGCATGTCGAAAAAATCCGCGTAAATCCGGGCAATTTCAGCGACAAAAAGCTTTCGGGGCATGTGGAATATACGGATTCGCAGTACGCCGAAGAGCTTGAAAAAGTTCGCGACAAGTTCGCTCCCCTTGTCAAAAGGTGCAAGGAGCTTGGCAGAGCAATGCGCATCGGCACAAACCACGGCTCCCTGTCCGACCGCATAATAAGCCGCTATGGCGACACTTCTTTGGGAATGGTTGAAGCCGCCTTTGAATTTGCGCGCATTTGCAGGGACATGGATTTTAACGACTTCGTATTCTCCTTCAAGGCGAGCAATACGCGCATAATGACGGAAACTTACCGCCTCGCCGTCAAGATGATGAAAGAGGAGGGCTTTGCAAATCCCCTGCATCTTGGGGTGACCGAGGCGGGATTTGGCGAAGACGCCCGCATAAAAAGCGCAATCGGAATTGGCGGGCTTTTGTTCGACGGCATTGGCGATACCATAAGAGTTTCGCTTACGGAAGATCCCGTTGAGGAAGTTCCCGTCGCGATAGAGTTTGCGCGCCTGATAGACAAGGTTCGCGCGCAAAAGGCAGTCGCCCAGATTGACGAAGACTTGGATTTTTATTCCTACAACCGTCGCAAGTGCGATGAAGTCGAAATTAACGGCATTAAAGTCGGAGCTGACAGCGTGCCGTCAGTCGCGGTGTTTGGCGGTGAAGATGAGCATGCGGAATTTTCTTTCGACGGCTCGAACAAGTGTGGCGATTTTTACTTTGCGAAGTGCCAAGAGCCTTGCGACTTGGAAGACGCGTTAAAGCATGCCAAGGTCGTTGCGGCGGAAATTGAAGCCGACAAACTCATAGATTTTTCGGGCATCATAAGAAATGCTCCGAGAGGCTCTGTGGTGCTTGTTCCCTCCGCTCCGACAGGCGGAAGGCATTCGGTGGGCGAAGCGAGAATGCTTGTAGCGAAAGCAAAAAAATTGCATTTGGATTGCCCCGTCATGCTTAAATTCGACGATTCAAAAAGCTTGATGCCCAATGCCGACGAATCTTCAAAACTTACGGAGGCGTCCATTTATTTGGGTTCGCTTTTTACCGATGGCATTGGCGACATTGCATCTTTGGAAATTTCAAAATCTCCGAAGCGCAACGCCGAGCTTGCCCTTGCCATATTGCAGGGGGCGCGTGCAAGAAAAAGCAAGGCGGAGTACATCGCCTGCCCGAGTTGCGGCAGAACCCTTTACGACATTCAGGAAACCGCCGCGAAAATCAAGGCGAGGACATCGCACCTTAAAGGTCTCACAATCGGTATAATGGGCTGCATCGTGAACGGCCCCGGCGAAATGAGCGACGCCGACTTCGGCTATGTCGGAGGCGCGCCCGGGAAAATCAATCTATACAAAAACAAGCAGTGTGTTGAAATCAACATCCCTCAGGAAGAGGCAATCGAGCATTTGATTAACCTCATAAAGGCTTCGGGGCGATGGGTTGAACCCGACGAAAAATAAGATTTTGCGAGGATTTTTTTTGACAAGCCGAACTTAAATGTTCGGCTTTTCTTTTTGCATGAAAAATTCCTGCGCCGAAAATTGAGGGGCGGATTTCATTTTCGCGTCCTTGTAGTAAGCTCCGTTTTGGTGCAGGTAGTCCGAATACATATTGTCTTTCAAGAGGCTTCCCAAAATTTCTTCAATTACGCGATCTTTTATGGCGGGATTTTCTATCGGAAATATGCACTCGATTCTTCTAAACATATTGCGCGGCATAAGGTCTCCCGACCCCGCAAAAAGGAGTGGGTTTCCGCCGTTTTCAAAATAGTAAATTCGGCTGTGTTCAAGATAAATGCCGACGATGCTCTTTACCGTTATGTTTTCGCTAAGCCCCTTAACCTGCGGAACAAGCCCGCAAATTCCGCGCACGATGAGGTCTGTTTTGACTCCCGCCTGCGAGGCTTCGTAGAGTGCGTCGATTGCGCTTTGCTCTATCAGCGCATTCGTCTTTGCGATAATTCTCGCGGGCTTTCCGTCTTTTGCGTTTTTGATTTCGTTTTTTACAAGCTCCAAAAATTTTGAATGGAAGTTGAAGGGTGCGACAATCAGTTTTTTAAATTGCGGATTTGCGACTTTGCCCGTCAGAGTGTTGAATACTTGCGCGACTTCTTCGCACAAGGATTTGTCGGCGGTAAAATACGACAAGTCGGTGTAAGCCTTTGCGGTTTTCGAGTTGTAGTTGCCAGTTCCGATATGCGCGTAAAGGCGCATTCCGTCGTTTTCTTTTCGGACGATAAGGCAGATTTTGCAGTGCGTTTTCAGCCCCACTATGCCGTACACGACGTGCACGCCCATTTCTTCAAGCTCCCTTGCCCACCTTATGTTTTTTTCTTCGTCCCCGCGCGCTTTAAGCTCCACGAGCACTGTTACCTGCTTGCCTTTCATTGCCGCGTCTTTAAGCGAATTTAAAATGCGCGAATCGCTGTTTGTGCGGTAGAGGGTAAGCTTTATCGCGAAGACGTTTTCGTCGTTTGCGGCGCGCGCTATGAATTCTTCGACGGGGCGGAAGCTTTCGTATGGATGGTGCAAAAGCCTGTCGCCTTCTTTTAAGGCATCAAATATCGCGTTCGGGTCTTTAAATTCGGGAGGCAGGGCGGGCTTGTAGGACGGGAATTTCAAGTCGGGCCTGCTTATCAAATCGTAGGCGGAAGCGAGCCTTATCATATTTATGGGCGTCTTTGAAATTTTATATACGTCGTCGATTTCCAAGTCGAGCGCGCCGAGGAGAAGCTTCAAGTTGTTTTCTGAAATTGAGTCTTCGACTTCGAGCCTTACCGCCGCGCCTTTCTTTTGCCTATGCAATTCGTTTTCGATTGTCTTTAAAAGATTTTCGGTTTCTTCCTCGTCGATATAGAGGTCTGAATTGCGCGTTAGCCTGAAAAGCGCGCGGTTTCTGATTTTATATCCGGGGAAGAGCTTTTCCGAAAAGTGTTTTACAAGGTCGCTTAAAAACACGAGGCGGTATTCGTTTTCATCTTCTGTGGGAATTCTGACTACTCTCGATAAAATCTGGGGGGTGTGCACTATCGCGGTTTCAGCGGGGGCGCGCTTTATCTGCGCGTTTGCCACGGTAAGCATGACGTAGGTCCCCTTGTTTTTCAAAAACGGGAAAGGATGCGCGGGGTCAACCGCCATCGGGGTTAGCGCGGGATACACGTTTGCGTCGAAATATTTTTCAAGCCACATCTTCTCCTGACGCGAGCATTTCGACATCGGCAGAATGAATATCTTTTCTTTTTGCAGAAGCGGCTGGATTTCATCGTAAAAAATCCTGTATTTGTCGGCGGACATCGTTTGCGTCTGGATGTGTATTCTGCGCAAAAGCTCTCTCGGACCGAGTCCGTCGAAATCCGCCGTCATCACGCCCGATTCTATCTGCTGGATAAGCCCCGCTACGCGTATTTCAAAAAACTCGTCGAGGTTCGAGCTTACTATCGACAAAAACCTCAGCCTTTCGAGCAGCGGAAAGTTCGGATTTGAGCATAGGTTCAGCACTCTCCTGTTGAATGCAAGCCAGCTTAGTTCCCTGTTTATATACGGGTATTTCGTTTGCGCGCCTGCGGACGTGTTTTGTTTTTGCTGCATCTTGTCTTTGTGTGTTGGCGGGTTAAAAAATGAAAGCTATATTTTAAAAATTATCGGATTTCTTTTGGCAAAAACAAGCATTTTTCCCCTGCGATTAAAATACTTGCCATTTCCTGACGCCAAATTCATTATTTCAAAACATTATGGATAATTTTAAAATGTTGAAATTCGCGGAAGACGCCGCGTTGAAGGCGGGCGTACGCCTGTCGAAAATTGTCGAAAGGCGCGTGAATAGCGACGCTGCAAACGACGTAAAGCTTCAAGAGGACGTCGAAAGCGAGATTTTCATCCGCGGCATTTTAAAGGATACGGGCATTGAAGTCGTTGGCGAAGAAAAAGGCGGGGACGCAACTTTGATTTCCCGAACGGAGCCTTATTGGGTGGTTGACCCGATTGACGGCACTTTCAACTTTTTGCGCGGCATTCCGAGCGTGTGCGTAAGCATCGGGCTTATGTGCGGAATGCAGCCTGTCGTGGGGGCGGTTTACGATTTCACGCGCAATGAGCTTTTCAGCGGCGGAAGGGAGTTCGGGCTGTTCTTAAACGGCGTGAAAGTCGAGCCAAAATGGGCGAAGACAATGGAGCAGGCTGTCGTTATGACGGGTTTTCCGAGCATCACGGATTATTCTGATGAAAATATGCGCCTTTTCGTAAAGAGAATGCAGGCGTTTAAAAAAGTCAGAATGTGCGGAAGTGCGGCGATAGCATGCTCTTGGGTTGCGTCGGGCAGGGCAGATTGCTACGACGAGCGCGGCATAAACCTTTGGGACATCGCCGCAGGGCTTTCCTTGATAGAAGGCGCGGGCGGAGTTTGGAAATGCGAAAGCGCGGGAATAGAAGGGCGTCCGCTTACGTTTAATTTGCAGATGGCGTGCCGTGAAGAATTTTACATAAAAGATTAGTTATGAAAAACCGAAAATTTATCGACCACCTTGTGCGCCGCCTCTCATGGGCGGAGCTTGACGAAAATTATTTGGCTGAAATCGTCCGCCTTGCGAGAGCCGAAGATATTTGCGGCGCAGGGCTTAAAACCGCGCCGAAAGACAAGCGCGATTTGACTACCGACACTCTCACTCCGAATGTCGGAGGCTCCGCAGTCCTTGCCGCCAGAAAGGATATGACTCTTTGCGGATTGCCGCTGATAAAAATAATACTGGACGTGTATTCAAAATTTGACGGAGAGGGGGGCTGTTCCGTAAAGCTTCTTGCAAGCGACGGCGAAAAAGTAAAAAAGGGAGAGGCTGTCGCGGAAATTTCGGGCCCCGCACGGACGATGATTAGGGCTGAGAGGGTAATGCTGAATTTCTTGCAGCACCTTTCGGGAGTCGCCACTTTGACTTCAAAGTATGTTGAAGCTCTCGGCGAAAGTTCGTCAAAAATTCTCGACACCCGCAAAACCACCCCGTGTTTCAGAACGCTCGAAAAATATGCGGTTGCATGCGGCGGGGCGTACACCCACCGCACGGGGCTTTTCGACAGGGTAATGTTAAAGGACAATCATCTCGCTTCTTCCGACGCTGTTTCGGGCGCGCATCTTGCCGAAGCCGTCCGCAGGGCAAAAGCCATGAACGAAGGCTACGCGGTTGAAGTCGAAGTCGATTCCATTTCTCAGATAGCCCCCGTTTTAGAAGCAGGGGCAGACGTGGTGATGTTTGACAATTTCTCTTTGGAGGAACTGAAAGAGGGCGTAAAAATTGTCGGCGACAGGGCTTGGACGGAAGCTTCCGGCGGGATTACTCTCGATACTATTAAAGAAGTCGGGCAAACGGGCGTTGATTTCATATCTTCGGGCGCGCTCGTCCACCAGTCTGTTTGGATTGACATTGGAATGGATTGGAAAAAATAAGCCTTTGAACGGGACAATAAAAAAGCATCGTTTTTGCGATGCTTTTTTTGTAAATCAATCTTTTTTGTTTTTAATCTTTTTGCGATTTTATCACTCTCAAATCATCATAAACCAAAAGTTCGACATCGTTTTTAAGCTCGATTTTGTAGCCGTATCCTTTGCGCTCAATGCTTTCGATTTTAGCGTCGGGAACTTTTTTATTGACGGCTTCTGCGAGTTGTTTGGGAAGCAGGGAAAGCGGCAAGTTGGCGACTTTGCTGTCGATTTCCTTCCAGTTGCCGTTTTTGTCGAATTCGATTTCAACGCCGTTTTCCAAATCGACATCGTAGGTCGTCTTTTTGAACCAGCCTGTTTCAATTTTGATTTTCGTTATGTTTACGCCTTTAAAGTTGTTGTTTAAAAACGATATTGCCTCTTGCGGAAGCGCGGAGACATCTGAAGTGTATGTTTCTTTCGCCTCCAATGAGGCAACGCCGAGGGCGATTGCAAGCGAGATTATTGCGGTTTTTAAGTATTTTACAAATGTCATAAATGCCTTTCTTGTTTTTTTTGTCATAATCGGGAAATCTTTGTTTCATATTTATAATCGCCCGAAAAGAGTCTTTTTTAAGCTCAAAACAGTTAAAAAGTCTATCGCGGAAAATATGTTGATTGGGGAAGTTTTTTCTTGCAATGCGCAAAATCCTGTGGGAATATTCAAACCTTTATCTTTATCGCAATTAAGCGAAGATAAAAATGTTGCGGCGCGGTTGCCGCGGCATTCAATGAAAAAATAAACCTCAACCCGTCCGCAAGGCACGTTGCCCCAAAGACGTTTTTAAGGAAAAAAATGAGTAACATAATGGAAGAGTTGCTTGCAAACAGCAGCTTCGCAGACCTAAAACAAGGCTCTATCATCAAGGGCAAAATTATCGAAATCCGCCAGAACGAAGTCGTTGTTGACATTGGCGGCAAGAGTGAAGGCGTAGTGCCTGTTAACGAATTCGCAGACATAAACGACCTTCAAATCGGCGAAGAAATTGAAGTTTTGCTGGAAAAGCTCGAAGACAGAGAAGGCAACCCTGTTATCTCTTACGACAAGGCGCAGCAGAAGAAGAATTGGGAAAATATCCTCGCAACCTGCTCCGAAGGCGCAATTTTGGCAGGCCGCGTAAAGGGCAAAGTAAAGGGCGGTCTCATCGTTTCAATCGGCGTTGACTCCTTCCTGCCCGCTTCGCAAATCGACATTCAGCCGCCGAAAAATCTCGACCAGTATGTCGGCCAGACATACGACTTCAAGGTTGTTAAAATCAATTTGGAACGCAAGAACATCGTTGTTTCCCGCCGCGAACTCATTGAAGAACAGCGCGCGGAAAAACGCCGCAACCTCCTTTCCAACATCAAGGCGGGCGATATCCGCAAGGGCGTTGTCAAGAACATTACAGATTACGGCGCATTCGTCGATCTCGACGGTCTCGACGGCTTGCTGCACATAACCGACATGAGCTGGGGCAGAATTTCCCATCCGTCGGAAATGTTGAAGGTTGGCGAAGAAATCGACGTAATGATTATCGAAGTCGATTCCGAACGCGAACGCGTTTCTTTGGGTTTGAAGCAGACAATGCAAAATCCGTGGGACGGCATCGAACGCAAGTACCCCATCGGCGCGCATGTAACCGGCAAGGTTGTAAACTTGGTAAACTACGGCGCGTTCATCGAACTCGAAGAAGGCGTGGAAGGCTTGGTTCACATTACGGAATTCTCTTGGACAAAGCGCATCTCGAAGCCGTCTGAAGTATTGAAGGTCGGCGACGAAGTTGAAGCCGTTGTATTGAACATTTCAAAGGAAGAACAGAAAATCTCTCTCGGCTTGCGTCAGCTCGAAGAAAATCCGTGGGAAATGGCTGTCCACAACTATCCGGTCGGCGCGCACGTTTCGGGCAAGGTTCGCAACCTCACTACTTACGGCGCGTTTGTCGAGCTTGAAGAAGGCATCGACGGTATGGTTCACGTTTCGGATATGAGCTGGACACGCAAAATCAACCATCCGTCCGAAGTTCTCAAGAAGGGCGACTTGGTTGACGCAATCGTTTTGGTTGTAGATCCCGAAAACCAGCGCATTTCCTTGGGCATGAAGCAGCTCTCAGTTGACCCGTGGGAAGAAATCGATTCAATCTTCAAGATTGGCGATCTCGTTGAAGGCAAGGTTTCCAAGATTACCAACTACGGCGCGTTCGTTGAACTTCAAAACGACATCGACGGATTGGTTCACATCAGCCAGATTTCCGAAGACCACGTTGAAAAAATCAAGGACGTTTTGAAAGTCGGCGACACTGTAAAAGCCCGCGTTGTAAAGATTGACCGCGACGAACGCCGCATCGGTCTTTCAATCAAGGCCGCCCAGTACGATGCTGAAAAGCTCGCCGAAGAAGTTGCGGCATTCGACAAAATCCGCAAGGATCAAGATCTCACCTCTTTGGGCGACATCTTGGACGAAGCCACAAAATAATGCTTTTAATTGCGAAATTCAAATTTTCGCAAGCCAAAAAGGACGCCAATCGGCGTCCTTTTTTTTGGCGTCTTTATGCAGTATTTGTTTTTGAAAGCACAAATTTTTGTTTTTCAAAAGGCAAAAAAAGCTTTCTTTTGCCAACCTTCGCTCATAAAATTATTTTATGAGGATATGGAATGTATTGCTTGGGGTATTTTTGTTTTCAACTGCCTTTGCGGATTTCAAGGATTGGGCGAAAACGCCGCCGATGGGCTGGAACAGCTGGGATTGCTACGGGCCTACCGTTGTTGAAAGCGAAGTCAGGGCAAATGCCGACTTTATGGCAAAGAATCTGAAAATTTTTGGCTGGGAATATGTCGTGGTTGACATAAGGTGGTATGTGAAAAATCCGTCGTCGGGCGGATACAACCAAAAAGACCCCGAGTTTGTTCTTGACGGGTGGGGCAGGTATATGCCTGCCGAAAACCGATTTCCGAGCGCGAAAAACGGCAGGGGCTTTAAGCCTCTTGCTGATTATGTCCATTCCAAAGGCTTAAAGTTCGGCATACATGTTATGAGAGGCGTTCCCAACATAGCCGTTCAAAACAAAACGCCCATAAAAGGCGCAGGCGGAATTACCGCCGATAAAATCGCTTCCGACAAAACTGTTTGCTGGTGGCTTAAAGATAATAAGACGATTGATTTTAAAAAGGCGGGAGCGCAGGAGTATTACGATTCCGTTATTTCGCTTTATGCTTCTTGGGGCGTGGATTTTTTGAAAATCGACGATCTTGCAAATCCGTATCATGCGGAAGAAATTGAAATGATAAGGCGCGCCATCGACAGGTGCGGGCGAAAAATCGTTTTAAGCGTTTCTCCAGGGGAAACTCCGACAAATTGCGCAGAGCATGTAAAGGCAAATGCGAACATGTGGCGCATTGTTCCCGATTTATGGGATGACTGGGGGCAGGTAAACCGCCTTATGGATGCCGCTTCGCGCTGGGTTTGCCATATTTCAAGCGGCGGTTATCCCGATTGCGACATGCTTCCGCTCGGCAGGATAGGCATTCGCGCCGAGGTCGGCAAGGACAGGTTTTCAAGGTTAACGAGGGACGAACAGTTAACGCTTATGAATTTAATGCTGATATGCAAAAGCCCCCTTATGTTCGGCGGAGACTTGCCAAGTTGCGATGAATTTACGATGTCTCTTTTAACAAACAGGCGTGCATTAAATCTTCATAAAAACTCGAAGAATGTGCGCGTATTGAAAAACGAAGGCGGCTTTCTTGCGATTTCGGCTGAAAAGCGCGTCGGAGTCGGCGGCTACATTGCGCTATTTAACAGAACAGATGCCGTTATGGAAGATATTGAGCTTGCGCGGACTTCGGAAAGCTTGGGAATAGGCGCGTCGGAATTTCGCGAAGTTTGGACGGGCAATCTTTTGAAAAGCGTTTCGTTAAAACCCCATTCTTCTGTATTGATAGATTTTAGGTAGCGTGCATTCTTTGTGCGCCAAATCATTTGGGGAATGTTTTGGTTTATCCCAAACCAGTCAGATTGCACAAAAAAAGCACCCTTTTCGAGTGCTTTTTGTTTATTAAATTGCTTACACGCGAAGCGGCATCACAACGCATATGAAATTGTCGAGAGTTTTGAAAACGCCCGGGCTCATTTCATCTTTGAATTCAAAAAATATTTCGTCTTTGGTGAGGTTGCGAAGAGGGCTTAGCAAAAATTCGGGATTAAATCCTATTTGCACTTCGGGGCCCGAATATTCAACGTCGATTACTTCGCGCGATTCGCCGAATTCAACGCTTTGAGCCGAAATTTCAAGCGCGTTTTCGCCAATCTTCAATTTTACCGAATTTTGCTTTTCGTTTGTGATGATTGAAACGCGCTGGACAGTTTCCGACATAAGCTCGCGTTCGATTTTTATGCGGCGGTCGGTTTCCTTCGGGATTACCTGTTTGTAGTTCGGATAGCTGCCTTCAACGATTTTTGAAACGAGGTAGATTGAACCCGCAAGTCCCTTGCTTTCGGAATCGTCGGCAATGGCTATGTCGAAAGCGACTTGGCGTTCGTTAAAGGAAATTCTGACCGACTTGCCTTGCGGAAGGAGTTTTTCGAGTTCTGCAACAGTTTTTGCGGGAAGGATTATGCTGCCTTCGTCGCCGTCTGACATGGGAACATCGCGCGAGATGAGCGCAAGGCGACGTCCGTCGGTCGCCACAAGCGTGAGTTTGCCCGCGTCGAAGTTGAAATAGACAGAATTCAATATGTAGCGGTTTTCGTCGTTGCTTTGCGCGTAGGAAACCGAGCGGAGCATGGAGGAAAGCTCCAATGCGCTGAACTCAAACGTATGCTGGTCAACAAAGCTTGGAAGCGGCGGGAAATCTTCGCTTTTTAAACCGTTGAAACGCGGGGCTTCGTATCTGCCTGAGCGTATGCGCGCGGTTTGTCCGTCGGAGCTTTCGATTGTGATTTCCTTTTCGGGCGTGCTTGCAACGATTTTTTCAAGACGCTTTACGGGAAGGGTAATATCGCCTTCCTCTTCGACGTCCGCCGTTATGGAACAGCGTATGCCCAAGTCGAGGTTTGTGGTTGTCAAAAGCACTTTGCCTTTTTCGGCTTTTATCAAGACGTTGTTTAAAACGGGCATTTGCGGCTTTGAGCTGACTACGTTCGAAACCTGTTTCAACCCAATGGAAAAGTGTTCCTTGTTGATTTTAAATTTCATAAGAAGTGTATTTTTAGTTTTTTTGTGGATTACAATTTAATTCTGTTCAAATCAAATTGCAATTCAAAAATTATTTGTAGCTTGGCAGAAATTCCAAGGCGAGTTTGCCGTCTTTTTGGACGAGTTTGCGATAGTAGCAGCCCTTGCGCGGAGTTCCGTCGGCGTTCTTTGTGTGGCAGGAACCCTTGCCTTTCAGACGGACTTGGTAAACGATTGAATTTTGTTCGCAATTCACGAGTATGTTTACTATTTCCAGAAAATCGCCGCTGGTTTTTCCCTTAATCCAAAGTTCGTTGCGCGAAGTGCTCCAAAACGTCGCCATTTTTTCTTTGAGGGCGGTTTCGAGCGCGAGGCGGTTTACATAGCCTATGATGAGAACTTCGCCGCTGTCGGCGTCTTGCGCCACTGCGGGAATAACATCTTCTGGGCAGTTCGCGATTTTTTTTAGTTTCGTGAAATCGAGCATAAACTCGCAAGATTCTTCAATTTCTTTGCTCATGATAAATTTTGTCCTTAAATATATACGATACAAAAATCTCAAAAACAGGATGAAAAGTCAATATTTTAGAATATCGTAATTCTTTTTCAAAAATCGTTTAAAATTTAAAAAATATTTTCAAAAATGCTTGCGTAGGCAGGGTCAAAGTGGTTTTATCGAAAATGATATATGTATATAGGGGTTTTTAAAAAGTTGATGTTTATTGCGGCGTCTGCGTCTTTTCTTTTGTCGGCAGGGCAGGCTGTCAATGCGGAAGTTCCCGATAAATCGGAAGTTGTTGTGGCGGGCGGCGCAGAGGCTTCTCAAAAAAATATTGACATTAAAAATGTGGACCCCGACGTGTCGAGTGCGGAGGAGCTTAAAAAAACTCCCCTTACATTGCAAAATGCCATAGACGCGGCAATGCGCGGCAATTTGAATTTGATTTACACCCGTTTTGAGCCTGAAAAAACTTCGCAGGACGTAAAAATAGAGGAGTCGGTTTTTGATCCTCAGCTTAATCTTTCATTTACTTACACGGATTCCAAAGACTCCCGCTCTTCGTCTTATGTCGAGGGCGCGATTATTCCGCGCAACAATTATTTGAATTACAATTTGAATTTGCAAAAAAAAGTGGAAACGGGCGCAAACGTGAAAGTCTGGACAGGTTCTTCAAGGACGGAGACTAATTCGCACGACGCTTCCTTAAATCCGTATTATGTCGCAAACATTGGCGTTGACGTGACCCAGCCTGTCTTAAAGGGCGCGGGTTTTGCGGTAAATTTGGCTCCCATTGCAATAGCGCGCTCCCACCGCAAGGAAAGCGAGCTTGCACTGCGCAAGAAGATTTTGGATACGATATTGAATTCGGAAGTCGCTTACTGGAATTTGTCGGCGGCTTATGCTTTCAGGGATTTGCGCCGAAGCAATTTGGAGCTTGCAAAGAAGCTTCTTGAAGAGAACAAGGCGAAGTTCGGAGTAGGGATTATTCGCCGGCAGGACGTCTTGCAGGCGGAAGCCAACATCGCGGAGGCGGAGGAAAAAATGATTTCAGCCGAACAGCTCATACAGCAGAATAACGACGAGCTTTTGGGGACTTTCGGCAAGCTCGAATTTGACAACAACCCCATGTTCGCGGTTGCGGTTTTGCCGCAGGATAACATTGAAATGCCGAATTTCGAGGGCGTTGTTTCGGGCGCGCTCGAATTTGACCTCGACATGCAAATAGCAATGGAAGCCATTGAGCGCAGCAGGCTTGAATACGTAGTTGCCGATGACAACGTAAATCCCACTTTGAACCTGCGGGCGGGCGCGTCGGTTTTGAGCAAGGACGACAATTATTTGGATTCTTACAAGCACGCTGCACAGCGCAAGGGCTACTCTTGGAATGCGGGGGTGGATTTCGCGCTCCCGTGGGGATTGCGCGAGGAGCGGGCAAGAAAGGTAAAGTCGCAGATAAATTTGAGGCAGTCGCAAGTCAACTTGTCTAACGTTCGCCAGGATTTGATGCAAAGCCTGCGTTCCGCATACCGCGATTTGGAGGCGGGCATTGAAACACGGCGCAGTGCGGCGAGGACTTTGGCGCTCAACATGGAGTCTTTCGACCAACAGAAAGCTTTGTATGACGTAGGTCTTGTCACTTTTCGCGACGTTTTGCAGGCGCAGAGGGATTTGGACGAATCCAAAAGCCGCTATCTCGACGCGGTCTATTCCGTCATTCTTGCGCGCGCAAAGCTTTCGCGGCTTGACGGCACAATTTTGCGGCGCCATTCATTTACATGGGGCGATTTGGGCGAATACGAGCTTCCGCCTTCCACGAAAGCGGTTTCAAAAGATTAAGGGGTAAACTATATGAAAAAAATATTTTTGGGAACTTTGATTGTCGGCGCAATCGCGCTAATTACTTTTTATTTGGGAAAATACATTTTGGAAATCCGCGCGAGGGAAGCTCTCGACCCGACGCCTACCGAACCCGTTAAGCGCGTGGATATTTACGAAAAAATAACGGCGACAGGCTTTGTCGAGCCTATCGTAAGCACGGAAATCCGTTCGGAAATAAACGGCAAAATTTCGCGTATTTTGGTCGAGGACGGGGATATCGTTAAGGCGGGCGACCTTCTTGTTGAGCTTGACAAGACTTCTCTTCAATCGGAGGAATCAATGGCTAACAACGAGTACAATTTGCAAAAGCTTTCGCTTGAGCAGGCGGAGCGCGACTTCGTGCGCCAGGAAGAGCTTATGAAAAAGGGCTTTGCAATCGCAAAAGACTATGACGACGCGAAAACCACTTTGAACAAGGCGCGAATTCAGCTCGAAGTAAAAAAATCCGAATGGGAAAAGGCGAAAGACAACCTTTCAAAAACCTCAATCGTGGCTCCTCAAAGCGGGACTGTCACCGATATGGATTTGACATTGGGGCAGGTCATTGTCGGGGCGGGTTCTGTAAACTCGGGAACGCTTTTGATGAAGGTAAGCTCTCTTGAAAATTTGTACGCGGAAGTCAAAATCAACGAAATCGAAATCGAAAAAATCGGAAACGGCAAACAGCCTATCATTTCTTTTGAGTCGATGAAGGATTTGACGTACACGGGGGAAGTCCTTTCAAAATCTCCTTACGCGAAGAATGAAAACAACACGAGGGTTTTCCCCGTGAAAGTCGGCTTTAAATCGTCCGACGGAAAAGTCCGCCCCGGCATCAGCGCGAATGTTGAATTTCCCGTAAGCAGGGTGAGCGACGTTTGTGCGGTCATGCTTTCCGCCGTTTATGCCGACGCCGCCTGGCAGTATGTGTTTGTTAGAAACGAAGACGGCTCATGGCGCAGGCAGCGCGTTGAAACCGGCATTAGCGACATACGCTATGTCGAAATCAAGCGCGGGCTGAAAGAGGGCGACATTATTGCGCTTTCGTACCCCAAAAAGAATTATGTAGCAACCAACGCAATTTCAGACTTCCCGAAAGAGGAAAAAACGGATAATCACGAAAATTGACATGCCGGAAAACCGCCGCATAATTATGCAGACAAGGACGCTGCGCAAGATTTACCGCTTGGGCAACGAGGATGTCCATGCCTTGAAAGGCGTGGATTTAACGATTTGCGAAAATGACTACGCCGTAATCTTGGGGGCGTCTGGGTCGGGGAAATCGACTCTGATGCACATATTGGGCTTTATGGACACCCCCACCGACGGGGAAATTATTTTTGACGGCGCGGACGTTTCGAGAATTTCCGCAAACAAGCGCGCATGGTACAGGTCAAACAGAATAGGCTTCGTTTTCCAGACATTCAATCTATTGCCGCGCCTAAGCGTCTTAAAAAACGTGATGCTGCCCTTTTCTTATTCGCGAGAAAAAATTCGGAATCAGGAGGAAATGGCAAGAGAAGCCCTCGACAGGGTTGGAATGCTCCACCGCCAAAACCATATCCCAAACCAGCTTTCGGGTGGGGAACGCCAGAGGGTTGCGATAGCGAGGGCATTGGTGAACCGTCCGCGTGTGATTTTTGCAGACGAGCCCACGGGCGCGCTTGACGTTAAGAACGTTAAAAAAGTTTTGGCTTTGTTTGATGATCTTGTGGCGCAGGGGCAGACAATCGTAATGGTTACGCACGACCTTGACGTCGCAAAAAGCGCGCACCGCGTCATAAGAATGAGCGACGGAATGATTATCGAAGACTCTCTGACAGAAAAGGGAAAGGCGCTTGCAAAATGAATTTCATTTTTGAATTTTTTGTCGGTGTCTCAAACGGATTGGGCGAAATATGGTCGCACAAAATCCGTTCGATGCTCTCAATGATAGGCATTATTTTGGGGTGCGCGGCACTGGTTGCGATGATGAGCGTTGTTGACAATCTCATGAGGGATTCGCGCCAGGCGTTTGAGGAAAGCGGCGGTGTGGAGCTTATTGAAGTCGTTAGGCAGGACGTTCCCGACGAGCAGGCTGACATTGCTTCTCTTTCAAAGGGGCTTACGATAGACGACGCTTATGCCATTAGGTATGCCGTGCCTTTGATTGAGTACATAAGCCCCCAAATCTGGGTGAGCCATGAGCGCGTGCGAGGCAAGCGCGGCAGGACATGGATGCCCGTGTTTGCGATATTCGGCGACAATGTTGACATAGGTCAGCTTGAAATAGAGCGCGGAAGAAACTTGTGCGAGCTTGACATGCGCTCTTATGCGTCGGTTGCGGTTGTAGGCAGTGAATACGCAAGGGTTGTATTTGCTCCTGGGGAAGACCCGATAGGCAAGTTTGTGCGCGTGAAAGGCTCTCTTTACCAAATCGTGGGTGTCATGAAGCACTACGAGCGAATTGTGGGCGGGCGCAATGTGTTGGCGAGGAAAAACCGCCTGATTTATATCCCCATTACGACGGCTGCAATGCGCTACCGCGGCGACAGGGGCGTAAACACGATTTACATGAAAGTGCGCGATGCCCGCAATCTTTCCGATGTGGTTTCGCAAGTGGAAAACACTATGAACCAAATGCATAACGGCATTCAGGATTTTTCGATTACGACCCGCGAGGCGGAGCTTGAAAAATACAAGGCGCGCGAAATGAAATGGAAAATGGGCTTGGGCGGCGTCGCGCTCATCTCGCTTTTTGTGGGCGGTATCGGCATTATGAACGTAATGTTGGCGGTGATAAACGAGCGCATAAGGGAAATCGGTGTGAGAAAGGCACTTGGCGCAAGGTCGTCCGACATCTTCATGCAGTTTTTGGCGGAATCGGTTGTCATAAGCTTCTTGGGGGGGCTTTTCGGAATGATTTTGAGCGTTGCTCTCGTGTTTGTCTTGAAGCAGATTTTGGGCGCGGAAGAAATGGCAGTGCCGTTTGATTCCATGATGTACGCAATGCTTTTCAGCATTTCAATAGGCATTGTTTCGGGAGTTTACCCGTCGCTTCGCGCGGCGCGTTTAGACCCGATTACAGCTTTGCGCTACGAATAGTTTTACATAAAAAAACAAGGCTTGCAGAAGCCTTGTTTTTTTGGGGGCTATGAAATTCTTTTTCCCGCTTCGAACGCCGCGCCTGCAATCCCTGCGCGGTTTTCAAGAGACGCCAAAACCAAATCGCATTTGACATCGAGATAATCGAAGAATTTTTCGGGCTTGGACGAAATTCCGCCGCCTAAAATTATAAGGTCGGGGTTTATGAGGCTTTGTATGTAGTTTAAATACTTGTTAAATCTCTCCGCCCAGACTTCCCATTTTAAATCGAGCCTTTTGCGTGCGGCGTCGGAGCATAGCGTTTCGGCAAGCACCATTTTGCCCGATTTCTTGTCTTTCATCTTTATGCTGCCAAATTCCAAATTGGGGACGAGATTGCCGTTTGTAAACAGGGCTGAACCTATGCCCGTGCCGACCGTGAGCATCAAGACGGAGCCGTTTTGGTTTTTCCCTGCGCCGAAGCGCATTTCGCCTATGCCCGCCGCGTCGGCGTCGTTTATGACCCAAGCGTTGCAGGCGGAGCGTCTGCCGATTTCTTCCGCAAGATTTACGCCGTAAAAGGGCGAACCCAAATTTAACGCCGTCTCTATTATCTGCTGGCGGACGACTCCCGGGAAGCCGCATCCCACGACGCCGTTCCAGTTGAAAGTTTTGATGATTTCGTCTATCGCGTCCAAGAGGCCTTCAAGGCTGTATGGCTTTGGGGTTGGCACGCGCAGTCTCTCCGTCAAAAACTTGCCCGTCTTTATGTCAACAATCGCGCCTTTTACGCCGCTTCCGCCAATGTCAATTCCCAAAACTTTTTTCATCGCAACGTATTGTTAAATTTTCCCGAAATATTTTGTTCTTACCCTGCCGAGCGCAGTGAGGGGGAAATAATGCCTGTACCAGTTGTAGTTCAGCATAAATCCGCGCGCCAGTTCCTTGCCCTGAGGCAATGCCTTGCCGTTTCTCAAATCTATTTTTGCTCCCAAACCGTATCCGGGGAAGCCCGTCCCCGTGTAATAGGGTTCGTCCCATGTATTATCGGCATTTTGCGACGATGTTAAAAATGCGCAGCCGCGCTTTATTGCGTCTTCATATTCAGGATAGTCAAAGCCTAACATCGCCATAACCGCCCATGCCGTTTGGGAGGCTGTCGAGGGTATGCCCGTTCCCGAATATTTCGGCTCCATGTAAGAGGCTATGCTTTCGCCCCATCCTCCGTCTTCGTTTTGCTTCGAGAGCAAATAGGCGAATGCTTTTTTGACTGCGGGGGTGTCTTTCGTGTCCCCGACTGCCGCGAGCGCGGTTAAGACCGACCAAGTGCCATAAATATAGTTTACGCCCCATCTGCCAAACCAAGAGCCGTCGTCTTCCTGCTCCTTGTAAATAAATTCGAGGGCGCGCGCCATAGCGGGATGGGAACGTGAAAATCCGCACATGGAAAGGGCTTCGACAACGTGCGCTGTGACGTCGGAACTCGGGGGGTCGAGAACTTCGCCGAAATCGCAGAACGGGATTTTTGTGACAAGCTCGCGCGTGTTGTCTTTGTCGAATGCCGCCCATCCGCCGTTTTTCGACTGCATTGCGAAAATCCAGTTGATTGCCCTGCGCAGTGCGGCTTCGAGCTTGCAGGCTATTTCCGTGTTGCGGGGAATGAGATTTTGGATTTTTTTGAAAGTTATTATGACTTCCGCAGTGTCGTCTATGTCGGGATAAAAATTGTTCGCCCTTTGGAAAGCCCAGCCCGAAGCTTCAACTTTTTTGCCCGTTTTCACCGACCAGTCGCCATAAAACCTGTTTTCTTTCGATAAAATGTAGTCGAGAGCCTTTAAAAGCTGCGGGCAGTTTTCGGGAGTGTAGCCCGAATCCATCAGGGCAATCATCGTAAGTATTGTGTCCCACACAGGGCTTTCGCTTGCTTGGAGCATCGTGCCTTCGCCCCTTTTCACCTGCCAGTGCAAATTGAAGGCATCGATTGCTTTCGACATGTTTATCTGGTCGGTGGAAAATCCCTCAACATGCATTACTATTATGGCGTAAATCCACGGCGGTTGAATGCCTCCCCACGCGCCGTCTTCGTCTTGGTGTTCCAAGAGCCATTGCAAGACAAGCTTTATTGCCTGCTCTCTGAGCGGCTTTATAGGAAAGCGGTTGTAGGTATGAAGCATATTGTCGAGCTTCATGAAGAAATTTGTCCAGCTCAGCGGAAAATCGCTGTTATTTGGCATTCGATAATCCGTATTTTCCCTTCCTTCGGGGAAAAGTTCGTCGGGTTGGAGATTTTTTGGAAGCTCTTTTATCGGGCGGCGGGCAGTTAAAATTGATATGGGTATCATCGTGGAGCGCGCCCATGCCGCGAAGTCGTAAATGTTAAATATGCACCAGCTTGGCAGGAAAATTATTTCCGGAGGAAGCACGGGAGTGCAAGCCCACGGCCATTGCCCAAAGAGGGCAAGCCAGTATTTGGTAAAGACCCTTATGCGCTCCGTCCATTTGTTTTCCAGAAGCCATTTTCGGGCGCGCGCCATGTATTCGGAGTCGGGATTATGCCCGTAAAGGCGGAGCGCGAAATAACATTCAAGCGTCGTGTTTATGTCTCCCTGTTCCGAGGCGTAATATACGTCCCACGAGCCGTCTTCGCGCTGGCGATCCAAAATGTACCTTATGACTTTTTCTGTTTTTGGGTCTTTGAAGTCGATAAAATACATCGCCATGAGCCATTGGGCTTCCATGCAGCAGTTTGTTTCGAGCGGGGCGCACCACATGCCGTCGGGAGCCTGGCGTTCGTTCAGCCAATCCGCCGCCGATTTTATTGTTTTTGAGAGGTTTTCAAATGTAAAATTTTCAATGGGAGGCATATTGCTTTTGAAAGATGGAAATTGTTGGTTCCCCATTCATTGTAAAAAATAGAAATTCTATTGCCATTACCTTAAAAATTAACCGAAATGTCAAACAATTTTACGGGCATTGCGATGGTAGCAAAACGAAAAAAAACGGCTTTAAGCGAAACCGCCAAGCCGTTTTGTGAAAAATATGAATTTTTAAAGATAATCTTATTCGGGCAAATTCGTTGCGATGAACAAGTCTTTCAACTGCTTTTCCGTGACAGCCGACGGCGACTGCGCCATCAAATCCTGACCCTTTTGAGTCTTCGGGAATGCCACGATGTCGCGAATGCTCGGGCGGTTTGTGAGTATTGCAACGAGCCTGTCAAATCCGAGCGCGATGCCGCCGTGCGGGGGCGCACCAAACTTGAACGCGTTTAACATGTATCCGAAGCGCGATTCAACGATGTCGGCAGGGATTTTAAGCACATCTTTAAACACCATTTCCTGAACTTCGGGCTGGTGGATTCTGATTGAACCGCCGCCCAATTCTATGCCGTTTAAAACGATGTCGTAGTGCTGTCCGCGAACCTTCAAGGGGGCTGTAAACAAGAACGGCACGTCTTCGGGAACGGGAGAAGTGAACGGGTGGTGCGCCGAAACATATCTGCCTTGCTCTTCGTCCCAGAGCATGAGCGGAAATTCTATCACCCACAGGAAATTGAACTTGTCTGCGGGGATTTCCAGCTTGCCGCGCTTTTGCAGAAGTTTCGCGGCTTCAAGGCGAATTCTGCCCATAATCGCGCAAGCCTGTTCCCATTTTGACGCGGCAAAGAAAACAATGTCTCCGTCTTCAATGTTTAGCTTCGATTTTAGTTCGCTCTGTTCGCTTTCTGAAAGGAATTTCAATATCGGGCTTTTCCAGGCTCCGTTTTCTGCCTTGATAAACGCAAGACCTTTTGCGCCGAGAGTCTTTGCGATGTCTTCAAGATTTTTCAATTCGCCCTGCGTCAAGTCTGCCAAGTCTTTTGCGTTGAAAGCTTTGATTGCGCCGCCTTCGGAGTTTGCGACAGATGCGAAAACCTTGAACTGCGAGCTTTTGAAAGTTTCCGTAAAATCTTGGATTTCAAGCTCAAAGCGCGTATCGGGCTTATCGACGCCATAGCGGTTCATCGCTTCGTAATAGCCCATGCGCGGGAAAGGCGTCGGGATGTCGATTCCGAGAACGTCTTTCCAGACTTTTTTCAGCATGTTTTCGATAAGAGAGTACATGTCTTCGCGGTCAACGAAGCTAAGCTCTATGTCAACCTGCGTAAATTCGGGCTGGCGGTCGGCGCGCAAGTCTTCGTCGCGGAAGCATCTTGCCATTTGATAGTAGCGTTCAATGCCCGCAACCATGAGCATCTGCTTGTACTGCTGCGGAGACTGGCTGAGGGCGTAGAAGCATCCAGGGTTTAAGCGGCTCGGCACGAGAAATTCGCGCGCGCCTTCGGGAGTGCTTTTAAAGAGAGCGGGAGTTTCAACTTCCGTGAAGTTTTGCGAATCCAAATAGTCGCGGATTGCCTTCGACGCCTTGTGGCGCATTCTCAAAAGGTTGAGGTTGCGTGGTCTGCGCAAATCGAGGAAGCGGTATTGCAAGCGCAAGTCTTCGTTTACCTTGTCGGCGTTTTCGTCAAGCGGGAAGGGCAGGACTTCGCAGATATTGTGGATAACCATGCTTTCCGCGTTGATTTCGATTTCGCCTGTCGGCAAATTCGCGTTTGCGGTGCCTTCTTCCCTTTTGCAGACTTTGCCCGAGACTTGGATTACGCTTTCGCTGCGCAATTTTTGAACCTGCTCGAAAAGCTCTTTCTTTTCGGGATGGAATACTATTTGCGTTATGCCTTCGCGGTCTCTCAAATCCAAAAATTGCACTCCGCCGTGGTCGCGCAATGATTCAACCCAGCCGATGAGCATTACGTCTTTGCCTGCGTCTGACAGTCTTAATTCGTTGCAAGTGTGTGTTCTTTTCATCTTTTTTTCAAATGAATTGCGCCGGAATTTTTTTATTCCGACGCGTAGTTTTAAGAATTTAAAATTAGAGTTCGTACGGAGGAAGGAGCTGTTCCACCATGTTGTTTGCAAGCCTTACATAAGAGGGAAGCCCGTTTTCAAAAGGAACTTGGACTTCGCCCTGAATCAAAGGCAGAATGTAGCGCGTGAACTGGTAGCTTATGGACATTTGGTTTTCGCCAATCCAGTTTTCGGGGAACTTCTTTTCGACGTTTGCAACTTCGTTCAAATCAACGAGGCTTGTTTCGCAAGAGTATTTGTCGGTATCGCCGCGTACGAGCGCAACCATTACGCCCGTTTCGCCGCTGACAGCCGCCTTTACGGCTTCCTGTCCGCACATAAACGCTTCGTTTGAGTCCGTCAAAGAAGAGCAGTGAGAGCCTGCGCGCTGGGCGTGCCCGAATTTGCAGGAGCGCGCTTTTACGCCTGAAAGCGATGTCTGGACGAGGTTTTGCAAATAGTCGCCCACGCCGCCGAGCTGCGCATGTCCGAAATTGTCGATTTTTCCGTCAGCTGCCGCGACATAATTGCCGTTTGCGTCCTTAATGCCTTCGCTTGCAACAACGAGGCAGTACTTGTTCTTTTGCAGGCAATTCTGCACTTCGTTTATGAAAGCTTCGGGATTGAATGCGACTTCGGGAAGCAAAATGATGTGCGGAGGGTCGTCCATCTGGTTCTTGCGCTTTGCGATGGCTGTTCCGGCGGCAATCCAACCCGCGTTTCTGCCCATTACTTCCACGATTGAAACCAAGTCGTGCTTGCCCATGCCTTCATGGTCGGCTGCAAGTTCGCGGATTTGGGTGCAGAGATATTTTACAACGCTGCCGTAGCCGGGGCAGTGGTCGGTCATCGGCAAGTCGTTGTCGATTGTTTTGGGAATGCCGATTACGCGCATTTCGTAATTTTGCTCTTCCGCGCAGCGCGATATTTTGTTTGCGGAGTCTTGGGAGTCGTTGCCGCCGATATAGAAGAAGTAGCGGATATTGTGCGCCTTGCAGACTTCAATAAGGCGGACAAAGTCCTTTTCTTTCGTCAGCTTGTAGCGGCAAGTGCCGAGCGCGGAGCCCGGGGTATGGCGCAAACCGCGTATGTTTTGCTGCGATTCCTGCGCCAAGTCTATGAGCTGTTCTTTCAAAATGCCTTCAACGCCGTTTAAGCCACCGTATATTTCTTCGATGCATTCGTGGTTCAATGCTTCCGTCACAACGCCGGCCAAGCTTGCGTTAATTACGGCTGTCGGGCCGCCTGATTGGGCGACGAGTACATTCCCTGTCAATATTTTTTCTTCCATAATTTTTATGTTTGTAAATGTGAGAGTAAAAAATGTTGTAAATTTAACGTTTTATCATTGTCCATTTTCGGAATTTGGCAAACAAAAAAACTTTCTTGTTAAAAATAAGCTTCTTCGGGCAAATTGTAAAAAACCTTGATTTGCCGATGTTCGTGCTTCTATAATTCTGTCATATAAAATTTGCCTATGGAAAACAGTTCAAGACGTGATTTTTTCAAAAAAACCATTATGGCGCTTGCGGCGTTTGCTCTTTTGCCCCAATCGGCGTCCGCCTTGAAGCGCAGACCTTATGCCACGCTTGAAAATGTAAAGAGGGCGAGGGGAAACGTTGCAAGCGGCGCGGACATTTTTGACGCTTTGTGCGCTCCCGAAAACGCTTCGATGTTCAAGTCTGCCGTAATTTGCGATTTTTCGGCATTGTCGGAAAGTTCGGACGCGGAAATCTCCAAGAATGCTGCGCTTCTGAAATTCTGCAAAGGCGGGGGCGAATTAAAGTACTGCGCGCGCATTTCGAGCGGCTTGAGTGTTTCCAAGTATTTGGACGAAGTTTTGTCGGGCGATAAGTGCGCGGCAATATCGCTTTTTGTATCCTCTTTAAAAGACGCATCTTCCGAGCATTTTATTTTCGCCTTGAAGAAGGCTTCCGAAGCGGGAAAGCCCGTTTATCTTTTTGCCAATGCAAAAGGCGGCGAATTTTCTTTGGAGACGGGGGATATGCTTTTGGCGCAGTGCGTGATGAATTTGGCTGAAAGCGGAATTTTTAAAAATTTTGAAGGTTTGAAAATAATCTTGCCGCATTACGGAGCCGCCCTGCTTTCGAGCCTGGCAATGAGGGGCGTTGAAAGCGGGGACGGCGGAATTTACGCGCCGTTTATGTCGAAAGTTTTTTATCTTTTGGACGGAGAAATTCCCGATGAATTTTTCAATTTGATAAAAACAGTTGTTCCGCCTTCTCAGTTTTTGTTTGCCTCTTCAAACGGCGGCGCGGGCGCGATAGAACGCTTTGAGAGCCTGCCGCTTTCCGAGGCTTGGTTTAAGCGCATTTCAAGCGAAAACGCAAAGTCGCTTTTTTAATTTTTTTAACAAACCTGCCACATGAAAATAAACACTGTTATTATGACACTGCTATGCCTCGGCTCTTCATGCCTTGGCATCGATTTAAAAGACGCCCAAAACGCGTGGAACGACATTTCCGTATTCCGCATAAACAAAGAGCCTGCGCGGGCGTTTTTCGTCCCCTATGCCGATTCTTCAAAAGTTCCCGTTTCGCAAGGCGATGAGAATGTGGAAAATCTCTATGAGAACACGGGCAGGGCGAAAGTCTTAAACGGCAAGTGGAAGTTCTTTTTTGCCGAAAAGCCCGAAGAAGTTTCGCCTGAATTTTTCAATTATGATTTTGACGATTCCAAGTGGAGCGAAATCGAAGTTCCAAATTCGTGGCAGGCTTGCGGATACGACAGCATTTTTTACGCCAACATCAATCTCGAAATGTTTTTTGACAAAAACGGCAGATGGCTTAAAGGCTTTCATAAGGGCAAGGGCGAGGAAATGTCGCAAGCAGCAAAAAGCCCGTTCATTCCCGAAATGCACCGCCAAAAAGCTGTTTACCGCACGTCTTTCGAGCTTCCGAAAGGCTGGGCAGACCGCGAAACAATCATAAGGTTTAACGGGGTGCGCACGGGATTTTTCCTGTATGTAAACGGTGAAAAAGTCGGATACAGCGAAGACAGTTTTACGCCTGCTGAATTCAACATCTCAAAGTTTTTGAAATCAGGCAAAAATTCGCTGGCAGTCGAAGTTTTCAAAAACACAACGGGGGCGTATTACGAGATGCAGGACATGCCGCACATGATGGGCATAATCCGAGACGTCGTATTGCTTAGCCGCCCCAAAACTTACATCCGCGATTATTTTGCAGACATAAAGCTAAATGATAAATTGGACGAGGCAAAAGTAAACTTGACCGTGTTTTTGAGCGGAAGAGAAAACTCGAAAGTTTCTGCCTCCATAGTAGATAAAAACGGAAATGCTGTTTTCAAAAAGTCGGCAAATGCAAGCGGCGGAAAAGCAGAAATTTCTGGACTTGTAAAAAACTTTAAATTGTGGTCTTCGGACAAGCCCGATTTTTACACTCTGATATTGGAAGAGTCGCAAAACGGCAAGGTCTCCGAAGCCGTCGCCGCAGACATTGCGTTTAGAAAATTTGAGATAGACGGCAAGACATGCCGTTTGAACGGCAAACGTTTTCTGATAAAGGGCGCGAATGTCCACGCGTGGTCTCCCGACAAGGGCAAGGCATGCGATTTCAAGTGGATGAAAAAAGACATCGAGCTGATGCGCGAAGCCAATATAAACGCCGTCCGCACTTCCCACTATCCGCCCGACGATAAATTTTTGATGCTCTGCACCCGCTACGGAATCACTATTATGGACGAGGCGAATTTTGAAACCCACGGATTGAGGGACGAAATTCCGGGCGACAACGAATGGTTCTTTGCGATGTCGCTTGACAGAATGAAGAACATGGTTTTGCGCGACAGAAACGTGCCGTGCGTGATTATTTGGAGTTTGGGCAACGAGAACGCATGGCGTTTTACGAAGAACCATCAGGTAATGCTTGACTTCGCGCGCGAATTTGGCGGCGGGCGTCCCGTGCATTCCGAAGTCGAAATGCGCGACCCTCTGACTTTAAAAAACGAGCGTTTAAACAGCCCGACCGACTTCGTTTCGGGCATGTATGGCGGGCTTCCGCGCATCAAGTGGTACCAGACAAAAATGAGAAATGAAACGCGCCCCTTCATCTTTTGCGAGTACATGCATTCGATGGGCAATTCCACGGGCAATTTAAAGGAGATTTTTGACGAATTCAGGAAAGACCCTTCGCTAAACGGCGGATATTTGTGGGATTGGGTTGACCAGTCGCTATTGATGCCGCTAAAGGAAAATCCGAATGAAAAGTATTTGACCTACGGGATAGACTGGGGCACGAAGCCGTCTTCAAACAACTTCTGTCTAAACGGCGTGATTTTTGCCGACCGCACATATTCGGGCAAGTTCGACGACATTAAAAGAGTTCACCAAAACGCATGGTTTGAGGACTCGGAAAGCCCGTTCAAATTCAAGGTTTCAAACGAATTTACGGCGACAAATTTAAACGAATTTGACTTTGAAGTCGAAGTTCTGCGAAACGGCAAAGTTGTGGCGAAAAGGGCGCAAAAGCCGCTAAATATTGCACCGTGGGAGAGCGCGGAAATAGAAATTGACGCGGCGGATTTAATCGAAAAAGACAAGAAGCTGGTGGAAAATTCAAATTTAAACGGCGAATACTTTATAAATATTTCTTTAAAAGAAAAGCAAAGCGGCAAGGTGGTTGCAAAGCACCAGCGGCATGTCGGAAGAAGCGCGCATATAGCTTCTTCTTGCGGATATTTTAATTTCAAAAAATTGTCGGAAAACAAAGATTTTATTGTGTTTAGAGCATCCTGTTTTAGCAATTCAAATGCCATAGATTTGAAATTCTCCAAAAAGGACGCCGCTTTGGTTTGTGCTGTTTCTTCAAAAGATAAATCGCCGCTAATCACAGAGCCTCTTGATTTCGATATTTCGCAGGCTTGGATTGACAGCATGAAGCCGCCTATGCGCGACTATGAAATGTACGGCTTGGACAATCTAAAAACCGAAAAGCCGCAAGTTGTTTTCGACGGGAGATCGGTGCTTTGCAAAAAGTTCCTGCTAAATGAAGACGGCGCGGGATTTTTGTCGGAAATCAAATATTCCCCGGGCATGCAGGGAGTTAAGGTTGACAGCAAGTTTACGAAGGTAAACGACCTGCCCGAAAAGCTCAATTTGGCAAGAATCGGCGTGCGAATGGGCATCGAAAAGTCGCTTAAAAACGTCGAGTATTACGGCAGGGGGCCCTTGGCAAATTATTGCGACAGAAAAACGGGCGCGGATGTCGGCATTTATTCTTCGGATGTAAAGTCGTTCCTCGAACTCTTCCCGAAAACGCAGGATACGGGCAATCGCGAAGACGTAAGAAATATGATTTTATCAAGCGACAAAGCAAAATACAAATTGGCGTTTGTCGCGCTTGACAGGCCTCTTCCTTTTGCAATTTTGCCGAACTCGCAGGTTGAAATGAAGAATGCGAACCATCCCCATGAACTTCCGCAAAATTCAAATTCGGAACTTAGGATTGCATGGAATGTTTTTGGCATCGGGAACAGCTCCCACGGCCCCGAAACTCTCGATAAATACAGGCATTTCTTTAAAGGCTCTGTTAAGTTCAGATTTAAATTCGGCTTGGTTGATAAAGATATGACGCCTGAAAAATTGGCAGAGGAAATCTCCTATACATATCCGATGTCGGAAATGAAAGAGGGTGAAAATTTGCAGGACGAGAGCTTGTTTCCGAAGCCTTCGGGGAAAGTCATAAGCTACGGCGCGGATGTGAAACTAAGCTCGGTTGACGAAAGATGGTCGCCCAAGGTAAACGATTTCACTACGGAGGGCGCGCAAAACTTCGCCTTTCATACCTTGAAAGAGGTACACCCGAATGTCGTTGTGGATTTGAAAACTCCGCAGCAGATTTCGGGCATTCAGCTTTCAAACCGCGCCGACCACATGGCGTTTCGAACCGCGCCAATCGGAGTTTACATTTCTTCAAACGGCAAAGATTGGGAGAAAATATTTGTTAGCAAGCTTGCCAAAAAACGCTGGCATATAAATCTAAAAGAAAAAAAGACTGCAAGATTTATAAAAGTCGTTTTGGAAAAGCCCGAAGCGGAAGCTTTGCACCTTAAAAAAATAGTCGTTTTTTAAGGCGCGGATTTCGCGGCGTTTTTACGCTGTCTTAACTCTTGCAAATTTGCGCTTGTAAAGGCAAAGGGGGTCGAGAGACCTCTTTGCATGGCGTAGGTTTTCAATGCCCAAGTCCTGTTCCCTGTTCATTCTTGACGCTCCGAGCCTTTTTATTTCGTTTGCTTCAAGCCATGCCAACTTTTGCGGGGCGCCCTTGAACGCGGGGTTGCATTTTTCAAAATGGACGGTGTAAATCTGCGGGTTTATTTCGCTAAATATTGAAACGCCCGCAAGAACGCCCTCTTCGGCAAAGAGCAGAATGCCCCTTAAATTCAAAAACTCGAAATTTTCCCTTGCGCACATTAGCGCGTCGTCTTCGTTTTTCAACCCGCCGTAGGTTATTGAAATTTCCTTTTGGCGGTTTATTTCAAGCATGAAGTCGAATGCGGTGTTTGCGTTTTGCGCGTTCAGTTCCCGAAAGGTGGCGTTCGGGTAAAGCTTGTCGAACTGCCTTATTAAATTGTGCTTTTTGCGCAGCAGCGCGCCGTTTAAATTTATCAGGTGGTTTAAGTCGTATATGTAGTCGAATTCGTTTTCGTCTTCTCCTATTTCAAAATATTTGGAAAGTTCCGAATAGTTCTTTTCAACGTAGCTTGGCGGAATGTCGTATATGAAGCCGTCGTCGCTTTTTTTTGCGCTTATGAATGCTAATGCCTTTTCAAAAAGCTCTTTTGGCGAAGGCTCTTCGCCAATCGGGAACATTATGACGCGGTTTGCGCTGTTGTATGGCAAAACGGAGCCGCCAGATTTTACAATTTGCGTTTTATACATTTTGCGCCACATGAAAAGGTTGGCGAAATTTCTTTCGCAGCTGTCGCATGGATTTTTTGCGATAAGGGCGCATATTTGCGCTTTGTCGGACGCTGAAATGTCTTTAAGGGCGTTCGCGTCGAACGCGGTTTTTTCGGGAATTTTTAACTCTGCCAATATCATTGTTGAAATTTTGTTTTATCAAGATTGTAATATCGCAATATGCGTTCAAAAATTAAAATATTAAAGTTAAATCCTTTTGAAAAAGATTATTCCGAAGCCGTTGCCCGCCTTTATGAATTTGAAGGATGGATTTCTGAAAAAGACGATGCGTCAAAGATAAACTTGGCAATTAAAAACAGCTTTTGCGCATTTGGGGCGTTCGATGAAAGCGGGCAAATGGTCGGCTTTTTCAGGGCATTGTCGGACGGAGTGGGCGACGCGTATCTCCTAGACTTGATTGTCGATCCGAATTTCAGGAAAATGGGCATTGCCCAAAGCCTCGCGGAATCCGTCTTGGCGGAGCTTAAAAAGTGCGGCTTGGATTGGATTACATGCATTTCAACTCCCATGGCAAAGCCGGTGTATTCAAAATTCGGCAGGGAAATGGAAAACTTTTCTCCTTTCAGATTTTAAAAATCGGTTTGGCTCAAATATTTTTCATGGTTTGCATTCGGCGCGGCTTGGCATTTTACGAACGCAAGAAGCGATATTAAAAATTGCGCCAAGACAAAGAGTGCGAGATAAAGCCATCCGTCGCTCATAAATCCGTAGGAATGCAACCCGATTCCGAGCATGTTTACGCCGAACCACGCCCATGCCGCGACAATGTTGCCAATACATGCAAGCGCGAGAAACGCGCGGGCATTGGCGTATTTAAAGGCGTAAAGATGTATTGCAAAAGCCGACCAAAGCACAACCATCAGCGCGCCGTTTTCCTTCGGGTCCCACCCCCAGAACCTCCCCCAGCTCATGTTTGCCCAGACGCCGCCAAGCATTGTTCCCGCAAACGAAAACACCATTGAAAAGCACATTATGGCATACACGGTTTTTGCCGTTTCAAAATTGGATTCTTCCGAAACTTTTCCGAGCTTTGCGGCGTTAAAAAGAAGCTTCAAAGACGCCGCAAATCCCGCCAAAAACACTCCGCAATAGCCTAACATCATCGGCACGATGTGCGCCGTAAGCCAAAAGTTTGAGTTTAAAACCGCTGCCATCTTTCCCATTGTGTCGCCCGAATAGGGCAGGTTGAGCGCAATGACAAGCGATAAAAATCCGGCGGGGGCGGCAATCATTGCGTAGATTTTTTTGCCTTTTTTTAGCATCAGAAAAATGCAAATTCCAACCGCGACAAGTCCCGTGAAAATCACGGAGGAATAAAGGTTTGTAACGGGTGGGCGCATTTGTATGTACATTCTTGCGAGCATTCCGAATGCGTGCATTAAAAACGCGCATGAAATAAAAACCGCGCCCGAGGCAAATGCGATGTTTGCGCATCTTTTTAATATTGTTCCCGCAAGCAAAATCACTGCGGCAACCGCGTATAAAATCGCTCCCCTGTAAAAAATGTCGAGGCGGTTTGCGAAGTTTTCAAACCTGATTTTAAATGGCGGATTCAGCAGGCTTTTAAGCTCTTTTATGTGCATGCCTGCCTCTTCGGGCTTGTTTTTGGAAACGCACTCCACAATGTCGCCGTAGCGCGAAAATGTTTCGATTTTGTTTTCGGACGGGGCGGTATCCAAGAGGGCGTCGAGTGGAGTTTGCCAGCCGCCGCTCATTGAGACCACCAAAATGTTGGAATTTTTCAGCTCGTCGTGTCGCGACTTTATTTCTTGAAAGGCTTGCAGGTATTGGTAAACATCGGCAAGAATTGCGGAGTCAGGCTTTCTGTTTTGGGCTTTCGCGCTTTCTATTTCCGCCGCCGCGCGCTTTGTCATCGCTTTCCACATTTCAAACGTCTCGCGCGGAGTTGCCCCTTCAAGGCAAAACGACAGGGCGTTTGACGCGGCTTCGTAGGCGGCGATTTTTTCTATCGCAAGCCTGCACGCCTTTGTAAACGGGGAGTTATCCTGCGAGTTTGCGGCATTAAACGCCTCTTCAAACTTTTTTTCAAAATCTTGGTATGAATAGTATCTTCCTTTTATGCCGAGAAGGTTTTGAAGTTCGCGGTTATCGGTGCTGAAAAATTTTTGTTCCGAAGCTTCAAGCTTGCGGGCGTTAATATAAACTAACCATTCGGTTGGCGACGCCCATTTGCCGCCGATTTTTACGCTTGATTTGCCGTATATGAAGCGCAAGATGTCCGCGCTTGCGCTTGAAAGGGGCATGAGCCTACCGCCTTTCATTGCGGGCATTTCGGAAAGGGCCGCGCCGTCTTTTAAAATTGCGCCGCGCTTGCCGAAAAAGTATCCGAAGCAGATTATTGCAATGCAAACGGCAAAGCTAAATATTATGGCGATTTTTTTCATTTGGATTTTTTGAAAATTCTGATGGCGTAAGTGAAAGCCATTCCAAACATTATAAGCGCAACCGAAACCGTTGGCAGAAGCCCCGCGGGATTTTTTACGGCTTGCAATACGCTTGTTTTGCCGCCGTCGCGGTAGCTTGACTGGTAGAACGTCCACGCGCCGAAGCTTGCGGGTTCATTCATTTTTATGAGCTTTTCGATTGCTATGTCCTTATACCTGAAAACCACAAGGCTCGAATAGTCTTTTGCGATGTCGCTATTTTCGTAGTTTTCTATCGCGAATTTTTTTAGCTCAATGGAAAACGGAAGCGTTGAAAGCAATGCGGGCTGTCCGCTTGAAGATTTTAAAATCGAAGTTTGGGGTACTCCCTCTTGCAAAACGACTGCGCCTTCCTTTCTCCACGCCGCCTGCAAAAAGCCCGACACGATTAAAAGCACAAGGGCGATGTGCGTCATTGCAAAGCCCATTCCTTCTATGTTGCGCCTTGTAAATCTCTGGGCGGACGCCAAGATGTTTAAAATCGCCAGAATGCCGACGGTTTTTCCGCCGATTAGCGGAATAAATCCGAATGCGAGCGCGCACCAAGACTCAAAAAATTTCGCCTGAACCGCCGCAATGCCGATATTCGGGATTTCGAGTGTCGCAAAAAATATGAAAAATACCGAATACCCGAGCAAAAACGCTGTCAGTATCGGCGAAGAGGCGAGGTAGAATATTTTAAGCAGAATTTTCACGCTATACGTTAAATCTAAAAAGCGCGACGTCTCCGTCTTTAAAAACGTAGTCTCTGCCTTCAAGGCGGTAATGCCCCGCCTCTCTTGCCTTTGCGACGGAACCTGCGTTTGCCAAGTCCTCGTATGAAACTACTTCAGCCTTGATAAATCCCTTTTCAAAGTCGGTGTGGATTACGCCCGCGCATTGCGGGGCAGTCATTCCCTTTTTGAAAGTCCATGCGCGGACTTCCTTTTCTCCCGCCGTGAAGAAGCTTGCAAGCCCCAAGAGATCGTATGTCTTGCGTATGAGTTCCGAAACGCCGCTGTCTTGCGCACCAAGCTCCTTTAAATATTCCGCTCCCTCTTCGGGAGACAAGTCCGAAAGCTCCTCTTCAATTCTTGCGCAGATTACGCATGTTTCGGCGTCGTGTTCTGTTTTTGCGAACTCCCTGACTTTTTGGACGTACAAATTTGCATCGGGATTTGCCAAGTCGCTTTCTGACACGTTGCAGGCGTAGATTGTCGGTTTCGAGGTTAGGAGAAAATACTGCTTCATTCTCTCTTTGTCGTCATCGGAGCATTCGAGGGTGTGCGCGGGCTTGCCTTCGTTTAAGTGGGCGACCAAAGCCTTCAAAAGTTCGGCGTTTTTTATGGCTTCCTTGTCCATGCTCTTTGCCTTGCGAATGCTTGATTCAAGCTGTTTTTCGCAGCTTTGAAGGTCGGCGAGGACAAGCTCTGTCAAAATAATTTGAATATCCCTTATAGGATCGACCGAGCCGAGTGAATGCAGAATGTCGTCGTCTTCAAAACAGCGCACGACTTGCACTATTGCGTCCACTTCGCGTATGTTTGCAAGGAATTTGTTGCCAAGCCCTTCGCCTTTGCTCGCTCCCGCAACCAATCCCGCAATGTCAACAAATTCGACTGCGGCGGGAATTACCACGTTTGTTTTTGCGATGCCTTTCAATACGGCAAGCCTTGCGTCGGGCACTTCCACGACGCCGACATTCGGCTCTATCGTGCAGAATGGATAGTTTGCCGCTTCCGCTTTTCTGGAGCGGGTGAGCGCATTAAAAAGAGTGCTTTTGCCGACGTTCGGCAATCCTACTATGCCTGCTTGTAACATGTCTTAAAAAAATTCAAATTGTGTATTTTCAATTTCTCTCAAAATTGCCCCTGCTTTTCAAGCAATAAAAAACGCCTCTTAAATCCCGAGGCATGCGTATTTAGAATACGGTTGTCAACATTTTTTTATTTTAAAGGGTTTGCGGGGCGGTTTTTCAAATTTTGCCTATGCAAAGGTAAACAGTCAAAAATACTAAGATGCTTATATTTATTATATTATGAAAACACAAAGGAATCCGTATTCTAAATACGCATTTTTTTGCTAATTTATTTTAAATCATAATAGAAAAGAATGCAGATATGAAGAACTTAACATCGATTATTTTATGTTTTGCATTTGTAATGAATGCAAATGCGATTAACTATGACAATCCTGTTGAATCCTCAGATAAAACCTATACAGATGCTTCCAATATCCATTTTAATAAAGGCTGGAACAGCTCTAATGACACCGTGGATACTCCGGCACTATATTTCCAATATGGAACATATTTAGTGGATTCTCTTACTTTTTCCCAGCCAACCACATTTTATAATTGGAGAAAATCCACTTCAGAAATATCAAATTCAACTCTATCGTTAAAAGAACGTTTATATGTTAGAGATACCAGCAGCCTTTTGTTAAAGGATTGCAATACAATGTTAAATTCCTCAAACATGAGCCAAATAGGAGATGCTTCTTCTATGGTTGTGGAAGGGGGAAGTTTTACGGTAAGTGCAAGCAATCCCGATAATCTTCAAGGTTTTAGCGTTGAAGCGGGGTCAAGCCTTACGTTTAAAAACACACAAGTAGATTTTACGGGTGGTAAATTGCAAACATCGACAGCATCTACTTTCTATAAAGATTATTCTGCCAAAATAACCGTAGATAATTCCACTTTGAAGACGGGATATATTGATTTGTACGGTTATGAATCAGCAGGGAAACTGCCCGAATTTAATGTTATAAACGGCTCAAATGTAACAGCTTCGTTTACCCATACTTATTATGGCATTGTTGACTATGATTCCGAAAAAGGTGAATTTATTTACGCAGAAAAAAAGACTTATGTAAGGGGTGGAACTATAAACGTAAGCGGAGAGAATACCGTATTAAATATCGTTGGAGATTTAAAACAGCAGAATGATAACGGATCTCAAGTATATACAACGAAAATAAACTTAAACGAAGGTGCAAAGCTTGACGTTGACGGGGCACTTGACACATCATCTGTAAATGTTAAAGACGCGTCTTTGATTGCAAAAGAAATTATTGTTGGTGAAGGCAGGACTTTTGATATAGCGGGTAATTCTTCCATTGAAAGTGAATTACTTACGGTTTTTGAAACTTCAAGCGTATCTATTGAAGATTCCGTAAATCTTACTTTGGATTCGTTAAATATAGTTCTTTCCGAACTCGCAGAGGGTACGGAATTTGACCTTTCGTCAATATTTGGCGACAACACAAGCGTTGTGCTTTCAGCTGTCAACAACAATATCATAATGAGCGATGCAGACGGAAATATGTATGATGTGGTTCTTGACGGAAATAAAATTACAGCAGGCAACGTAATACCCGAACCTTCGACGTATGCGGCAATCTTAGGCGCGGTTGCTCTTGCGTTTGCGGCGTACAGAAGAAGGAAGTAATTTTTTTATAGGTATAAAATAGGATACGGGGCTTTCGGGCTTTATGCCCGAAGGCTCTTTCTAAGGAAAGATGAACTCATACTCGGAATACGGATTTTTGGATTTCTTTGTGGAAGTCGTGTTTTCGCAGGGATTTTTGGTCTCCACAAGCCTTGTTTTGATATTCGCGTTCTTGTGTTTTAGATTTTACAAGCTGAATTTTATGGCAATGGATACTTCCGAAAGCGAAAACAACGGCTCGTACAAAATGGGGCTTAACATTTCTCTTTTGATGCTGATGTGCACTGCGGCAACACTCTACTTCTTGTACCTTTATTCCCTTTTGTGATTTCTTCTTATAGTCAATAAAACAAGGCGGGGACTGTTTTTGCAGTCCCCGCCTTTCCGTTTTTGGGATTTTGCTAATTTTTTACTTGGCTTCCTTGATGTCTGACAGTTTGCCAAATCCGGCCTGGTTGAATGCTTCAACCGTGAAGAAATACGGGGTACCGATATTTAAGAAGGAACCTTTTAACTTGTTTTCGCGCAGGGTGTATGCCGTATGCAGCTTGTCTTTTTCTATGCCGTAGCGCAAAACATAGCCTTCTGCATTTTCAACTTCGCCCCAGGAAATTTCAACGTTTCTCGGGTCTTTTGAGTCTCGCAAAACGGTAATGTTTTCCACCTTTGCGGGCTTTTTGATATTCGCGCTTCCGAAAATTCTGAAATCGGAAATCGAGAATTTTCCGCCGTCTAAGTTCGCCGAATTTTCGATTGCGACGTATCTTGCCTTATGCGGATTTTTCAAGACTTTGAGCGAATGCGGGGAGTCCTTTTGGTTTTCGGATTCGTCCAAAATTTGAACCCAGTTTTTGCCGTCTTTTGAGGCGAGCACTTTGTAGCGGTAAATCGGGACAGGGTCGCCGTCGTAAGTATTGAAGCCCTCGTCTGCGAAGTTTATGTGAAGCGCGCTGATTTTGCAAACCTGCCCCAAGTCGATTTCAAGCCTTTCGCCCTTGTTGCCCGTGTTTGCAGACCAGAACGTTTCGATTTTTTCGTCAACCGCGTTCTTTGCGGAGAAATCTCCAAATTCGGAAGTCGCCTTCGCTCCTTTTTTGTATGACAGGATGTTCCAGTTCTTGGACAGGCTTTTCTTTGAAAAATCAATTTTCTTTTGCGGAATTTCAAATGGGCGGTCGGTAAATTCCGTTAAGGAATACATCTTGCCGTTTTCGTCGAAGAATGTCGGGAAAAGCCCGAGGCGACGTTCAAAACCGTGGTGTATGCCAACAAGCATTGAAGCCACATGCCAGTAGTTGCCGAATTTGTCCTTGAATGTTCCGCCGTGCCCCGCTCCGCCGATAAATCCGCCGCGTTTTGCGGAGAAGGGGCTGTTTTTCTGATAAACGAATTTTCCGAGAGGGGAGTCGGAAACATATACGCCGTCGCCGTAGTTGCGCCATTGTGTGCCGGGAGCCGCGTATTGCAGGTAGTACTTGCCGCCATGCTTTATCATGTTTGCACCCTCGTTCCAGCCTGACCTGTCGTCTTGGTTGTTGTCTCCGGATTTTTCCCAGCCGTTTGTCTTAAATTCGTGCCCGATAAGCTCGACGGGTTCGCCAATCATTTTGTAGTTGTTTTTTGGATCGACTTCAACTCCCATAATCGGGTCTTTCGGGTGGCAGCCGAAATATATGTAAACTCTGCCGTCGTCGTCTTTAAAGAGAGCGGGGTCGGTATCCCTACGGGGATAATCGACTTTTATTCTCTTCCACTCGCCGCTTTCGGGGTCGGAAGTCGTCCAAAAGCTATCGTGCCCCGATACAAAAAATACGATTTCTCCGTTTATTTCAGCCACGGTGGGGGCGTAGTTTTCGGTCGGGAAGTTCTTGGGGAACTTTATGTATTTAAAAGAAGCCAAGTCGTCGCTTGACCAGTATCCGCCCGATTTCGAAGCAAACAGATAGTATTTGCCCTTGTACAAGATAATTTCGGGGTCTGCGGCTTCCCTGCGCGGCGGTTCGTTTTTTATCTGCGAAAATCTGTAGTTTATGTCTATCGGATTTATCGCTACAGGGCCGCTTTTGGCGCATGCGCACAGCATTGAAAGCGGAAGTGCCATAAATGCGGCAATTCTGAAATAAAAATGTGTTCTGTTCTTTCCCATGATGCAATGGGAATAAAAAAAGTCTCCACGTTCAAGCAAATATTGGGAAAAAGCCCGTATTTTTGTCTTTTTGCGCCTAAAACAAAAAAATTCGCCGAAAATCTAAAAAAAGAGTTTTAAAACTTAAAGATGTGTGCAAGATTGTTTCCCATTATGGAAAAGGTCTTGAAACTTTTATTGGAAGGCGAAGCTTTGGACACGGAGCAAATCGGCAAAATATTGTCGATGTCAAAGCCCGAAGTGGAAGCGGCAATTCAGAAAATGGTTGACGACAAAATTTTGCTCGGGTGGAGACCCGTGTTCAATCCCGACTTTGAAGGGAAGTCGGTTGTCAGGGCTGCCATCGAGCTTAAAATAAGCCCCGAGCGCGACGGCGGTTTCGACCGCCTTGCCGAGCGCGTCAGCAAATTCGAGCAGGTCGAGTCCTGCTATCTGATGAGCGGCGCGTACGACTTGCTTTTGTTTATAAAGGCCCGCTCCCTGCGCGAAGTCGCAAGCTTTGTTTACGAACGCCTTGCAAGCATTCACGGCGTGACTTCGACTGCGACGCACTTCTTCTTGCGCACCTACAAGCAGCAGGGCTTTATGTTAACGACCGAAAACTCGAACGAAGACAGACCTTTGGTTTCGCCGTAGAATTTAAAGGCGGATTTCTTTGCGGCGCGCTTGCCGAGAGGCGGTGCGGCTGTATTTTTTTGAAATAGAACAGGAACATAAAAATGGGCAGATCTGCATCTGAATTTGTTGCAAAACATGTAAGGCAAATTCCAAAATCAGGAATACGCGACTTTTTTGCAATCGCTTCAACCATGAAGGACGCCGTGTCGCTTGGCATAGGCGAGCCTGATTTCGTAACCCCATGGCATATCCGCGAAGCGGCGATTTTCGCTCTCGAAAAGGGCAAGACCTCCTACACGGACAATTTGGGGATGAAGAGTTTGCGTGCCGAAATCGCAAAGTACGTCGAAGCGAATTTCAACGTCTCTTACAATCCCGACAACGAAATTTTGGTGAGCGTAGGGGCGTCCGAAGCTTTGGATGTCGCGCTCAGAGCCATAATCGAGCCGGGCGACAAAGTCATGTACCACGCTCCCTGTTTTGTTTCGTACTCGCCGAGCGTCGAGCTTTGCCACGGTGTTGCAATTCCCGTAAACACTTACGGCAAAAACCGTTTCGAGCTTGACATTGAGGACGTGAAGCGCGCCTGGCAGCCGGGGGTAAAGGCGTTCATTATGAATTTCCCCACGAACCCGACGGGCGGAACCGCAACCCGCGCCCAGCTTGAAGAGCTTGCAAAATTCGCAAAGGAAAAAGACTTTCTCGTCATTTCCGACGAAATCTATGCGGAGCTTACCTATGAAGGGGAGCACGTTTCCATCGCTTCTCTTGACGGAATGAAAGACCGTACGATTTTCATACACGGATTTTCAAAGGCGTTTGCAATGACCGGTTTTAGAATGGGATACGCCTGCGGGCCCAAGGAAATCATAGACGCAATGATGAAGGCGCACCAGTACGCTATTATGTGCGCTTCAATAGTCTCGCAAGAAGCGGCGGTGGAAGCTCTTAAAAACGGCAGAAAAGACATGGAATTTATGCGCGAAAAGTACCGCCAGCGCAGGGACTTCATTGTCGGCAGGTTCAACGAATTCGGTATGGACTGCTTTATGCCGCGCGGCACTTTTTACGCGTTCCCGAACATCGAGCGTTTCAAAAAAACTTCAATGGAAACCGCCAAGCTGATTTTAAACGAAGCGAAAGTGGCGATGGTTCCCGGAAGCGCGTTCGGCTCTTCGGGCGAGGGATATTTGAGGGCGAGCTTTGCCACGAGCTACGAAAATATCATAAAGGCAACCGATAGAATTGCAAAAATCCTGCCTAAACTTGAAGGGTGATTTGATGTCAAACTGTAAAAGCATAGCCTTGGTCGGGCGTCCGAATGTGGGCAAGAGCCGCCTCTTTAACCGAATGCTGGGGCGCAGGGTAAGCATTGTCCACGACATGCCCGGCGTCACGCGCGACATTGTTGCCGAAAAACTGCCTTGCGGCGTTCTTTTGATGGATACGGGCGGCATCGGCGCAACCGCCGAAATGACGCAAAAAGTCATCGCCGACGCGACAAACGAGCAGGCGGATTTTGCAATTTCTGCCGCAGACTTGATAATATTGGTGGTCGATTCCCAGTCGGGGCTTATGCCTCTTGACGAGCAGATTGCCGACAAAATCAGAAAAAGCGGAACGAATGCAATCCTCGCCGTAAACAAATCTGACATCCCCGAACACGATTCCCGCATCTCTGATTTCTGCAAGCTCGGCTTTTCAAACGTCTGTCCGATTTCCGCCGAACACGGCAGGGGAATGGACGAACTTTGGCAGGCTGTCGAATTTTATTTGGGCGAGCTTAAAGACGAAGAGCCTTTGGAGGAAGCCGAAAAGCGCGTGAAAATTTGCGTTGCGGGACGCCCGAATGTCGGCAAAAGCTCCATCGGCAACCGCTTGCTCGGCTCAAAGCGTCTGATTGTAAGCGATGTTGCAGGCACGACGAGAGACTGCGTGAAATGCGACATCGATTTTGAAAACGACAGGGGCGACGTCTTGAAATTCGAGTTTTTCGACACTGCGGGCGTGCGTGCACGCCGCAAGGTGAACACTTCGCTTGACTTCTTTTCGACAATGCGCACCAAAGAGGCGATTGCCAAGTGCGATGTCGTGATGCTTGTAATCGACGCAATGGAAGGCGTTTCTGAATCCGATCAGAAGCTTGCGGGCGAAATTATGGAAACGGGGGCGGCGGTCATGCTTGTCGTCAACAAGTGGGATTACGCCGTAAACGCCTTCAAAAAAGACGGTGTAAGGGGCTACGACAGCATTTCAAAATTCCGCGAAAAGTTTGAGGAGGCTGTGCGCGAACGTCTGTTCTTTTTGAGCGGTTCTCACATTCATTTCGTTTCCGCAAAGGAGGACAAGGGAATGGAAGGGCTTTTAATAGGGGCGGCAAAGCTTTACAGGAAAATGGCAAAGCCGCTTCCTACATCGAAGGTAAACGTGCTTCTTAAAACTTTGATTTCGGACAATCCGCCAAAGTATGTCAACGGGCGCAGGTTCAAGGTTTATTACGCACTTCAAACTTCAAGTCGCCCATTGACTTTGCGCTTATACTGTAACAATGCCGACATATTGACTGACGCGTACAAAAAATTTTTGGAAAACAGCATACGCGAAAACTTCAAGCTTGGCGGAATTTCTCTAAAACTCGACCTTGTTGGCAAAACGAAAATTGCCGCGGATGAGCGTTTGGCGCAGAAGAACGTTAAAATAGGCAAGGTTAAAGCCGAAAAGCCTAAGCGCGCCAAAAAGCCTGTTGACAAAAAGAAAACAGATCCGCGCAAAAAGCATTCCTTGAAAAAGCTCATCGCAAAGAAAGAGGCGATGCGCCAAAAAATTAAGGCTCTTCGCAAAAAGAAATAGAGGCTTTATGAAAATTGCGTTTATGGCAAGCGATGCGGTGGCAATACCCGCGATAGAGTCGGTTTGGAAAAATCCGAAAACCGAGCTTGTCGCAATCGTTTCAAACCCCGACAAACCTAAAGGTAGGGGCGGCAAGGTGTCTCCAAACGATGTCAGCGCATGGGCTGTTTCGCACGGCGTTTTGCTTTTGCGCCCCGAAAAATCGCCCGATAAAGATGTCATTGAGGCTCTCAAAAATGCGGGGGTGGAATGCATTGTTGTAATGGCTTACGGCAGGATTTTAAAAGAGGAGTTTTTGAATTTCGCCCCTTTGGGATGTCTTAATTTGCACGGCTCGATTTTGCCCGAACTGCGCGGGGCTTCGCCAATAGAAACCGCCATTGCTCTCGGCAAAACTTCCACGGGGGTAAGCCTTATGCGCATTGTAAAAAAAATGGACGCGGGCGATGTTGCTGATGTTGTCGAAACTGAAATTTCCCCGCGCGAAACGGGGAAGTCGCTTCGCGAAAAAATCGGGATTGACGCGGCGCGGCTTTTGGAGCGCAATTTTGATAAAATCGCGGAAAAAACTTTGGCTTTTACTCCGCAAAATGAAGAAAATGCAACATATTCGCGCAAAATTTCAAAGTCGGATTTGTATTTGGATTTTTCAAAGAGCGCGCGCGAGCTCGACTTGCGCATACGCGCTTTCGGCTGCGGAATAGTCTCAATAAACGGGGAAGTTTTGAAAATCGGAGAGGCTTTCGCAAATAGCGGCGGCAAAAATATCAAATTCGGAATGGTTGCGAGCGTCTCGAAAGACCGCATTTTAATCTCTTGCGCGGAGGGTTTTTTGAATGTTCAAAAAATTCAGGCTCCGTGCGCGAAAATGCTTTCGGTAAGCCAATTTTTGAACGGATATAAGATTGATCATGGCGTTGTTTTTGATAAATTTGAAAACGAAAAACTTTTAAAATGAAAAATTTAACGAAAGGTGTGTTATGAAAATAATTTCAAAATCTTTGGCGGCGTTGTCTTTGGTTTTGCTTTGCGCCTGCTCCACAATAGGCGAATACATGATGTCGGACGAAATTACGGGAGTTCAATGGAACCCCATGTATGTCGCGAATTTGGAAGGAGTTTCAGCCCCCCATAATAACGAAACAGACTTCGGACCCGTTTATATTTCTTTTTCAAAGGGAGACGGCGGGTTTGATGTCCGTGGAATGTCGGGCTGCAACATTTTTAACGGTGGTTTGGAGTTTAAGGGTCTAAACGATGTGGAATTTACGAAAATGCTTTCAACAAGAAGAATGGGGAAGTATGCCGCTTATGAAAATAAATTTCTCGAAGCTCTTGCCCAAACAAACTATATGATGCTTGAAAACGGAATTCTTTATTTTTGCAAAAAATCAGATGACGGCACTTCTATGGTTGTTATGAAGTTTTGCAAGGGAAAGAAAATTTAATAACTTTGCCTGTTAAGCGAAATTTGCAGGGCGGTTTTAACCCTGCAATTTTTTTATTTTCCTAAAAAGTATCAGACTGTTTTATATAAAATATTTCTAAATTTTTAAGACAAAAAAAGCGGAGTTTTTTTACTCCGCTTTCCTGCTTTTTGTAAAAGCTTTATTTTACTTCGATTGTTTCCACTTCAAATACAAGCGGAGAGCCTGCCGGGATTATGCCCATTGAGCGGTTGCCGTAGCCGAGTTCGGCGGGAATGTAGAGCATAATTTTGCCGCCCTTGCCGACTTTTTGCAAGCCTTCGCGAAATCCGGGAACAACGTTTGCAAGCGGAAATTCAGCAGGACCGCCGTGCTTTGCGGACGCGTCAAATTCCCTTCCGTCGGGAAGAGTGCCGACATAGTTGACCTTTACGGTCGATTCCGCTGTCGGCAATTCTCCTTCGCCCGCTTTCAAGATTTTGTAGCGCAAGCCGCTTTCGGTTTTAACGATGTCTTTTTCGGCGTCGATTTTCTTCCAAAATTCTTCGTATTTTGCCTTGTTCTTTTCAAGCTCCGCCTGAATCGCCTTTTCAGCCTGGGCTTGTAAAAATTCGTTCATTTTCGGCGCGATTTCCTGCGCGCTTTCGGGAATCAGCTCGCCTTTAATGCGCGCTTCAATGCCTTCTATGAAGACTTTTGTCTGTTCGGGCGTAAGCTGGAGCTGGTTTGCGCCGACGCGTTCGCAGGCAATCATTCCATAGAGTTTGAGGTATTCTTTTTCTTCGTTTGTCATTGCGTTTGTTAGTGGTGAGGCGAGAAATGCCAAGAGAGCCGCTCCCGCGATTTTCATGTATTTTGATGTTTTCATAAATTTAATAACGGATTTTTGGGTTTTTATTAAGATTGAACGTATTTTATTTCTTCGCCGTTTGCCGAAAGAGTCAAATGGTTTTTGCCGTCTTTTCGCTTGCTTGGCTCCGTGCGCCCCACGATTTTAGCTTCGATTCCGAAAGACTTTGCAATGTCGATTACTTTTTGGGCATCGGAGGGTTTGCAGTATATTTCCATTCTGTGCCCCATGTTGTAAACTTTGTACATTTCAGCGGTCGAAGTTTTGCTTGCGCGCTGGATTGCCCTGAAAATCGGGGGCGGAGTGAAGAGATTGTCTTTTATGAAATGCACGCTTTTCCCGAAGCGCATGCACTTTGTCTGCCCGCCGCCCGAGCAGTGGATTATGCCCTTTATGAGTTTCGGGTGTTTTTTCACTATTTTTGCGATGACGGGGGCATAGGTGCGCGTCGGTGAAAGCAAGGCTTCGCCAACTGTCATGTCCGATTCGGGAAGCTTGTCTTCAAGTTTGTAGGGACCGCAGTAAACGAGGGATTTTGGCGTATTGGCGTCGTAAGTTTCAGGGTACTTTTTGCGGTAGTAGGGCGAGAGCATGTCGTGGCGCGCGCTCGTAAGCCCGTTTGAGCCGATGCCGCTGTTCTCAAAATCTTCGTATTTTGCCTTGCCGAAAGAGGCAAGACCTACTATCGAAAGCCCCGCGTCTATTCCGTCGGGCATCAAAACCTTTTTGCGGTCGAGAACTGCCACTGCGCAGGAATCGACGACCACGCTGCCTGTTAGGTCGCCTACGTCTGCGGTTTCTCCGCCGCCGGAGTAAGTTTTAACCCCGAGCTTGCAGAGTTTGTTTGTGAAGTCTTCCGCGCCGCCAATGAGTTCGGCGAGGGCTTTTGCGGGGAAATTTACGGCGTTTCTGTTTACGGTGTTTGAAATTACAATTCCTTCAAGCGCGCCGATGCAAAGCAAGTCGTCAATGTTCATCACGATTGAGTCCTGTGAAATGCCGCGGAACACGGAAGCGTCGTTTGTTTCCTTGAAATAGAGGTAGGCTATGATTGACTTTGTGCCGCTGCCGTCTGAATGGATTACGTTGCACTTGCTCTTTGAACCCGTAAGGTAGTCTTTCGTGATTTTGCAAAATGCGTTCGGAAACAGCCCCCTGTCGAGCTTGTCAACTGCCGCATGCACTTCTTCTTTTGAAGAAGAAACTCCGCGGGATGCGTATCTATCGGTTGCGTTTTTCTTTGATGCCATAGTTTTCGATTGTTAAAGATTTTTTGAAAGCTCCGTGAATTTTTCCTTCAACTGCGCGTAGTTTTCGGCTGTCGGCAGGTCGGAATTTTCTTTTGCGAATTTTTCTGTCGGGCGGTACAAAACGGCTCTGTCGGCGGCTCTTAGCATTGACAAGTCGTTGTAGGAATCTCCCGATGCCACAACGTTGAAATTCAGGCTTTTGAATGCCTCCACCGACTTTCTCTTCTGGTCAGAAATTCTAAGCTTGTAGCCGGAAATTCTTCCGCCATCTTCTATTTCGAGCGAGTGGCAAAACAAGCTTGGGTAGCCAAGCTTTGCCATTAGCGGCTTTGCGAACTGCTCGAAGGTGTCGGATAATATTACGACTCTTCCTTCGCCTTTCAACCAGTCCAAAAATTCCCTTGCGCCTTCCAGCGGCTCCATTTGCCCGATTACGTTTTGAATGTCGGCAATTTTTATGTTGTGGGAATCCAAAATGCCGAGGCGGTAGCGCATCAGCTTGTCGTAGTCAGGCTCGTCGCGCGTGGTGCGCTTCAAGGCTTCGATGCCCGTTTTTTCAGCCACGGCAATCCATATTTCGGGGATGAACACGCCTTCCAAGTCTAAGGTGTAAATTACCATTTTATCGCGCTTTTAATTTTTTAAAATGAAGTCGGCTTCTCCGCAGTTGCCGAGATTTTTGGAATGCAGTGCGGTTTGCTTTTGCGTGATTGAATCGACTATGTAAAGGGCGCGGCTTTTGCCGTGGTTTTTCGTGAATATTATGTGCCTTCCGTCGTTTGTCCACTTCGGCAGGCTCGATGAGCCGCCCGAAGTTATCACTCTGCTTTCCTTTGTTTCAAAGTCGTAAACCGCTATTTGAAAAGCCCCGTTTTGCGCGGTCGTGAAGGCTATCAGGTTGGGATAGCGTTTGTTCCAGTCGGGCTCGGAGCAGTAGCCGCTGATGTTTGTCGGTATTCTCTTCATTGCGCCGCCGTCAGAGGGCATTGTGTAAAGCTGGGGACCTCCGAGTGCGTCGCTTGAAAAAATCAGCTTTTTGCCGTCGGGCGACCAGCTTGCGCTCGCCTCGGCGGCGGAGGTTTTTGTCAACCTTTTCAAGTTGTTTTTTGCGTTTGACATGGAAGATGACGTCCAGACTTCCGCATTGCCCGTCGCCGTCAAAATCATTGCGACTTTCGAACCGTCGGGGCTGAATGCTCCGCCCGTGTTGGTGCCTTTGAAGTTTGCGAATGTCTTGCGGCTTTTCGAGGCTAAGTTTATTTCGTACAAATCCATCAGCTTTGTGCGGTAGTAGCCCGTATAGATTATTTTTGAGCCGTCGGGCGACCAGTGCGGAAGCAGGGAATCGGAATTGTCGTTTGTTATGGAGCGGATATTTTGGAAGAGAATGTCCGAAGTATAAATTTCGGTATGACCCGTCCTGTCGGAAACGAAAGCGAGAGTTCCCGTGAAATATGACGGCTCTCCCAAAATTTTCCTAACGACCAAATCGCAGGCTTTTGCGACGGCGTTTGCGGTATTTTTGCCGTAAACTATTTGGGAAAAAGGTTTTGAGCCGTCTATTTTAATTTCGACGGAATTGTTTTGGGCTTTTGAAAAAGATATGTTAAAATGCGCGTCGGCGTTTGTGAGCCTGAAAGAGCCGTGCGTTGAAAGTGCGCGCCTTGCGAGGTTTGCCGCCTCGTCGGAGCCTGAAATTGAAATCCTGTAAACAGGAGCTTTGCTGTCCCAATTCTTGGTAATGTCCACTGCTTTCGGCTCGGCGTTTTGCGCGAGCGCGCAAAGGCACAGAGCCATTGAAAAAAGCGTTAAAAAAAATATCCTCAACATACTTCTGACATAAAAGAGCAGAGCCGCTTTTCTTTCAACATTTTTTTATTAAATTTTTACGGTACCTTGAAAAATAAAATTTTCTTGCAAGGAATAAAATAAGCCCTACATTTGATTTTTATGGAAAAGTTCTTGTATTTATCTCTCGCTCCCGAAGCCTTGATTGCTTCAAACCTGCCTCCCGAACAGTTTGGCGCGTACTACGCCACAGGCGACTACCACCGCTCGTTCGACCAAGCCATATTCTTTGAAATCAATCCCGATTTCAAAAGCGACTATTTCCCGATGGGAAAGTTCGACGAGCTTTGCGTTCCGCATTCCGACGGGACTCCGCACAAGTCGGTTTATTTGTCTGTTTACCGAGTTTTGGAGCACGTCCCGATTTCGGCATTTCGCAATTTGTACCTCACTACCGCCGACGGCAGGACTTTGGAGCTTAAAAAGGCGGATTTCGTTCCCGATTCCGACAAGCTTTTTCTTTATCAGGACTTGGCGCCCGCCCGCCCGCGCGTTGCGAGCGTCTTAAACCCGAAGGAGTACGCAAGCCGCTTGACAAGCCCCGAAAGGCTCGTGAACATGGCAAAAATCGCGTTTTGCGATTTAAATTTGGGAGGGCTAGAAAAAGATCCCGAAAACGGCGACGCCCAGAATCTGCCATATAAAAACATTCCGCACTTGCGCGACTGCATTCGTGAAATAAGCTTAAAAAGCGGCAAAAACAACAAGGTTGTCGTGCGCAACATGGTGGGCGAGCTTCTTTTCAGAACCGTAAAGCGCGGCTTTTACGTTGGCGCGGGAGACGAGTTTATATATTATCCCATGCCTTCGCGCGAGGAGCTTGACGACAAGTATTACACATGGTGGAGGTCTGCGCTCACCACATTTGGAGCATGATTTTTTTTGGAGCGTGAAATTGGGTTCATATTCCGTTTTGGAAAAATTTTGCCAAGCCAAATACGTTTTTTTGTACATTCCTTCGCAAAATTTTCCTAAAAACGCATCTTAACCGCAATTTGACGCTTCAAATGCCAATTATTGCTTTGGCGCATCAACCATGTAATTTTTAAACATACCGAATATACTTTTAGAACTTTATAATTTTAAAACAATATACAAAAATGAATTCGACTGAAATTATACAATCCGCTTCCGATACGGCTTCTTCCTGTCCGTTTGCATCCATTCCTCCAATATTTTGGCTTGTGCCAATCGCTTCAATAGTCGCTCTCGGCTTTGCTTTATATTTTTACAAAAGCATGAAAAAAGAGGAGGCGGGTACTGAAATTATGCAGAAAATCGCCTCCCACGTCCGCGCGGGCGCATTTGCCTATTTGAAACAGCAGTATAAGATTGTGGGAATCGTGTTTGTTGTGATTGCGGCGATTTTCGCCTATTTGGGTTGGGTTGCGGGCATTCAGAACAAGTGGGTTTGGGTGGCATTTCTCACCGGCGGATTTTTCTCAGGGCTTGCGGGCTTTTTCGGAATGAAGACGGCGACTTACGCAAGCTCGAGGGCGGCATGGGCGGCAAACCATTCTTTGGACAAGGGGCTAAGGGTTGCTTTCCGTTCGGGGGCTGTCATGGGGCTTACGGTTGTCGGACTTGCGCTTTTGGATATTTCGGTTTGGTTTTTGATTTTGAATGCCTTTATAGAAGACGCGAGCGCGTCCAAAAAGATGGTGATAATTACCACCACAATGCTTACTTTCGGCATGGGCGCGAGCTTGCAGGCATTGTTTGCGCGCGTTGGCGGCGGCATATTCACGAAGGCTGCCGACGTCGGGGCTGACCTTGTCGGAAAGGTTGAGGCGGGCATTCCCGAAGACGACCCGCGCAATCCCGCTACCATTGCGGACAACGTTGGCGACAATGTAGGCGATGTCGCGGGCATGGGGGCGGACTTGTACGAATCTTATTGCGGCTCGGTGCTTGCCACTGCCGCTTTGGGTGCGGCGGCATTTATGTCAGACCCCGCAACGCAGATGAAGGCTGTTCTTGCGCCGATGCTAATTGCGTCGGTTGGCACTATCTTGTCGGTAATTGGCATTTATTGCGTAAAGGTTAAGTCGGGGGCAAACAGCAAGCAGCTTTTGGGCGCGCTCGGCAAGGGCGTAAACGTAAGTTCGGTTTTGATAATACTTTCGTCATTGGCGATATTGAAATTTTTAAATCTTCCGAATGTGTGGGGCAACTGGGCGGCGATTATCGTGGGTCTTGTTGTAGGCATTTTGATTGGCAAAGTTACCGAATACTTCACTTCCGAAGCTTATGCGCCCACAAAGCGGATTGCAGAACAGGCGCAGACAGGCCCTGCCACTGTCATAATTGGTGGAATGGGAACCGGCATGTTCTCCACCTGCTATCCCGTTCTTTTGATTGTTGTTGGCACTGCACTTTCTTACATGTTTGCCGCAAACTGGGATATTTCAAACATGGCAAGCGGCTTGTACGGCATAGGCATTGCAGCGGTTGGCATGCTTTCCACTTTGGGCATAACTTTGGCGACGGACGCCTACGGGCCCATTGCCGACAATGCGGGCGGCAACGCCGAAATGTCGGGTCTTGGCAAGGAAGTCCGCAGGCGCACCGACATGCTTGACGCCCTCGGCAACACTACCGCCGCAACGGGCAAGGGTTTTGCAATCGGCTCTGCCGCGCTTACTGCTTTGGCTCTTCTTGCTTCCTACGTCGAAGAAATCCGCATGGGCATAGCCCACGGAGTAGGCGGAGGCGGCAAGGCGGACGCTGCTGTTGCGGCTCTCGGCAAGCTTGGCAAAACTTTGGAAAACGCAAACCTTGTCGATTTCATGAATGTTTACGAAGTGCATCTTATGAATCCGCGCGTGCTTTTGGGGCTTTTTATAGGCTCAATGATGGCGTTCCTGTTCTGCGGGCTCACAATGAACGCGGTCGGCAGAGCGGCAACCCAGATGGTAAATGAAGTCCGTCGCCAGTTCAGGGAAAAGCTTGGCATTATGGAAGGCAAGGCGGAGCCTGATTATGCAAGGTGCGTTGAAATTTCTACAAAAGCCGCGCAAAAGGAAATGATAATCCCCGCGCTTTTGGCTGTTTTCGCCCCTGTTTTGGTCGGGCTTGTTTTCGGCGTTGCGGGCGTTTTAGGTTTGCTTGCTGGCGCGCTTGCGGCGGGCTTTGTGCTTGCGGTTTTCATGGCAAACAGCGGCGGCGCGTGGGATAACGCCAAGAAGTTTATCGAGCAGGGCAATTACGGCGGCAAGGGTTCGGAAGCCCACAAGGCGGCGGTAATAGGCGATACGGTTGGCGACCCGTTCAAGGATACTTCGGGGCCGTCCTTGAATATTTTGATAAAGCTTATGAGCATGGTTGCCATCGTAATGGCGGGGGTTACGGTTGCCTGTTCCATGTTTTGACAAATCGTAAATTTGCAAAGGGCGCATCCGTTTGAGATGCGCCTTTTTTTGTTAAAATGTTTGACTTTTAAGGATATTTTTGCAGACTTTTTATTTGTTAACAAAACAGATGTATTTTGACGGGCGCATAAAGTCGTTTTTTGCGTCTTAATAAATATTTTAACCATGCTGAAAATAAAAAAGGGGAGTATATGAATATCATATCGCGTAGGAACTTCTTGCAAGCAACGGCTTTGACAGGCGCGGGTTTGGCACTCGGACCGTCATTGTTTGGCAAAGAGGAAGTTGTTGACAAAAACTGGAAATCGCCGCACACAAACTTGGTAAGTCCTGACAAAAAGGTGCGCCTTGCAGTCATCGGCTGCGGCGGGCAGGGCGGCGTTGACGCAAACATTATGGCAGGAGGCGTGCAATTTACGGCTTTTGCGGACGTCGATTACGACAGGGCTTCGGCTTGGTTTTTGAGAGAGCCGAACGTCCCGCGCTACCGCGATTACCGCAAGATGCTTGAAGAGCAGAAAGACAACATCGACGCTGTTTTGATTGCCACTCCCGACCACACCCACTTTCCCGCCGCCGTCATGGCAATGAATTTGGGCAAGCATGTTTATGTCGAAAAGCCCGCCACCCACACAATCGGCGAAGCCCGCTATTTGAAGGCACTTGCAAAGAAAACCGGTTTGGTGACCCAAATGGGCAACCACGGGCATGCTTACGACGGATGCCGCGAATTGAAGGAATGGATTGAATCCGGCGTCATCGGCGACGTTACGGAAGTCCATATTTGGACAAACCGTCCCGTTTGGCCGCAGGGCTTGCCAAATCCCGACCCCGAAAAGAAATTTGAAGTTCCCTCAACTCTTGATTGGAACTTGTGGCTCGGCGTTTCAAAATACTACAACTATAACCCCGACTATGTTCCTTTTGACTGGCGCGGAATGTGGGATTGGGGAACAGGCGCAATCGGCGACATGGCATGCCATATGTTCGACCCGATTTTCACCGCGATAGACTTGCGCGGAGACGTTAAAGTTTCTTCGGAATCGGAAGGCGCAACGGAGTTTTCATGCCCCAAATGGGCAAAGGTAAAGTACGAAATCGGGGCGTCAAAAACGCGTCCGAAGCCTGTCGTCTTTAATTGGTACGAAGGTCAGTGCCGCCCGCACTTGAAGGACTTGCCCGACGGCTTGTTCAAGGAAGAAAAAGATATTCCGCGCACGGGAATGCTTTATGTCGGCACAAAGGGCGCGATTATTGACACCGACGACTACGGCACGCGCATGCGCTTGCTGCCCGCTGAAAAATGGGAAGTTTTCCGCAAGAACCGCCCGCCGAAAAAGTATGCGCGCGTTCCGGACAGGAATGCCCGCATGGAATTTATCCGCGCCTGCCAGGGCGGACCCACTCCCGGCTCAAACTTTGTCGAGCACTCTATGGACTTGACGGAATGGGGACTTCTCGGCGTTCTTTCGCTTCGCCTGGGCAACAAGACCATTGATTGGGACTACAAAAAGGGCGTTTGCCGCGGCTTGCCCGAAGCAAACAAGTTCATTCACAAGGAATATAGAGTATTCTAATTGAAAGGTTTTCTCGATGAAAAAAATATTTGTATTTTCAGTTGTCGCGGCGGCTTCGATGCTATTAGCTTTTGCCGCTCCGAAAAAGGAAGTTTTCGTAAAGGAAGCGCAAGTTCTTTCAAAGGTTGACAGCGCGAAGTCGAACTCAAAAAAGTGGCCTTCTTCGGTTGCTATTTTTAAGGACGACATGTCTGCCGCAAAATCTGCGCAAAAGAACTGGACTATTGAAAGAGGCGAATTGAAAGGCTCGGAAGGCGCTCCCTTGGTTATAAAAAATGCAAAGGGCGTTTACGCAATTTCCCTTGAATTTAACGCCGACGAAGCGGGAGAAGGCTGCATATTCGTGCGCGCGCCCAAGGGCGATGTCTCGAAGGCTGTCCGCATAAAGCTTTGCCAGCTCAATTCCGACAAAGGCGAAACTTCGATAGGCCCCATAAACGGCGTAATTAAGCCGGGCAACAAATTTAACGAAACAAAAGACGGACGCTGGTCCAGAATTATGATTTTCGTTGAAGAAAACGGCGTAAGGGTTACTCCCAACACAAACCTTTGCGGGCACTATGCCGACCGCAATTTCCTGACTTACAAGTGGGAGGACATCTCAAAGAAGTCGGGTTATGAAGTCGCGGGCGAAGGCGAAGCGGGCTTCCTTTGCGAAAAGGGAAACCTGAAATTTAAGAACATAACCATTACGGTGTTCTAAAAAGCAGGGCGTTTTTACAAAAATCCGCATTGATTCTTTTTGATGCGGATTTTTTTGCACCTTTAAAATTCCCTGTTCGAAATTGCACGCTTTTGCGGAACGGGGCGTTATTCTAAAAATATTGCTATTTTTCTGTTTTTTATTGAAAAACAAATAATTTAAAAACATAATTTAAGCTTTATAACAAAAACTTTCTATGAAACTTAAAACACTGCCAATATTTTTTGCTTTCCTTTGCATGGGCTTTGGCGACGCGGTTAATTCTTTCGTCGGCATAGCAAAGGGAAAATTCCAACTCGACAACTTCGAGGCGAATTTAATCGCCTTTGCGGGGTTTATAATGTTCGGGCTTTTGTCTGTCCCGATGGGCATAATCCAGTCTAAAATCGGCAAGAAAAAAACGCTTTTGACGGGCTTAATCATAGCGTTTGCGGGCGTCGCATCTGTGATGGTTTTGGGAGTGGATAAATTTTCGATTTTCCTTTCGGCAATTTTGATGCTTGGCGCGGGGGCTACTATTTTGCAGGTTTCGGGAAATCCCATCATGCGCGATGTTTCCGACGAGGGGCAGTATTCAAGCAATCTTTCGCTTGGGCAGTTTGTCAAGGCGATAGGCTCTTTCACTGCTCCCGCGGTTTTCACCATTGCGGCGTTGAAGGGCTACACCGAGGAAAAATGCTGGCCCGTGCTTTTGCCGATTTTTGCCGTTTCCATTTTAATTACCATAATTTCCGTCGCGTCGTTAAAAATTGAGGAAAAGTCTTCCGAACGCGCGGCGTCGATAGGCTCTTGCCTGTCGATGTTGGGAAATCCGTTTGTTTTGATGATGGTTGCGGGGATTTTTTTATATGTCGGCGCGGAAGTCTGCATAGGGTCGGGAATGCCCGTTTACTTTAAGTCCAAGTTCGGCTTTTCGATGGAGTCGGCAACGCAGTTTGTTACATATTTTTACATAGCAATTATGGTTGCGCGTTTCTTGGGCGCGGTAATTCTTAAAATGATTACGCCTAAGTCGTTTTTGATTTTTACTTCTATTCTTTCCCTGGCGGGTTTTGCGATGCTTGCGGAAGGCGGAAAAACGTTTACCATTGCGGCGTTGTTTGTGATAGCTTTCGGCTTTGCAAACATGTTCCCGCTGATATTTTCCATTGCCATAGACAAAATGCCCGAAAAGTCGAACGAGCTTTCGGGGCTTATGATTACCGCAATTTGCGGCGGCGCGTTTATTCCGCTTGTCATGGGCAGGCTTGCCGACAAGTTTGATACTAAAACAGAAGAAATTGTAAATGGCGCGGTTCAGATTGTTTCAAATGGAGACGGCAATTTAATAGGCTTTATCGTTCCCGCGCTTTGCACGGTTTACATTTTGGCGGTTGGTTTTTTGGTAAAACCTTCAAACAAGCAGAATTAAAAACAAGCAGAATTAAAAACAGGAAGATTTTTATGAATTACGAAAATGACAACAGAGTGGTTTTGACTCTTGATGCGGGCGGCACGAATTTCGTGTTTGTCGCAATGAAAGGCGGCAAACAGCTTGGGGAGAGCGTGCGCCTGCCTTCGGAGTCGAAGGATTTGGACAAGTCCATTGCGAATATGAAAGAGGGATTTCGCAGGCTCATCGGGCAGATTGGCGAAAAGCCTGCCGCGATAAGCTTCGCATTCCCGGGGCCTGCTGATTATCCGAACGGCATTATTTACAACGTCGGCAATCTGCCCGCGTTTGCAGGCGGCGTTGCATTGGCTGACGTATTAAAGGACGAATTCGGCGTTCCCGTCTTCATCAATAACGACGGCGACTTGTTTGTTTACGGAGAGGCAATCGCGGGCTTTTTGCCGTACGTCAACAAGAAGCTTGAAGAGGCGGGAAGCAGCAAGCGTTATAAAAAACTCTTCGGCGTCACTTTGGGCACGGGTTTTGGCGGAGGCTTGGTTGCCGACGGGGAGCTTTATATCGGCGACAATTCAAATGCGACGGAAGTTTGGCTCTTGCAAAACGGCTTGCATCCCGACTGCATTGCCGAAGAGGGGGCTTGCATACGCGCGGTTCAAAAGGCGTATGCCCGCAGGGTAGGCGCGCAAGACTACGCCGCGCTTTCGCCGAAAGACATTGAAGACATTGCGCTTGGCAAGCTTGAAGGCGACAGGCAGGCGGCGGTTGAAGCTTACGAGGAAATGGGGCATGTCATGGGAGACGCTCTTTCGACAGCCGCGACTTTGTTCGACTCTTTGATTGTAATCGGCGGCGGTTTGTCTTACGGGCACAGGCTCTTTATGAATTCAATTTTAAAGCGCATGAACGGCACAATAAAAAAGTACGACGGCACTGTTTTGCCGCGTCTTGCGCAAAAGGCTTACAACCTTGAAGACGAAGGCGAACTTGCCGAGTTTGTCAATGGAAGCGAAAAGAAAATCAAGGTTTACGGCTCTGACAGGGAAGTGGTATTCGACCCCGTAAAACGCATCGGCATCGGTGTTTCGAAGCTCGGAACTTCGGAAGCCGTCGCAGTCGGGGCGTACGCTTTCGCGCTTCATAAAATCGACTCTCAAAAGTAATTTTGCTTTTTCGCAAAACAAAAACGGCTCTGAGCTTTATGCCCGAGCCGTTTTTTTGCCGTTTCAAACAATCCCCTGCTATTTTACGGGATAAGAGCCGAGCCATTTGATTTTTGGAAGAGACATTTCAAGTTCTTTGAAGACCCTTCTGGTGGCTTCGTCTTCCCAATGCCCCAAAAAGTCGATGAAAAACAGGTAGTCCCACGCTTTTTTGCGGCTTGGGCGGGACTCAATCCTTGTTAGGTTTATGTTGTTGCGGTTAAAGGGCATAATCATGTCGCAAAGAGCTCCCGGGCGGTCGTTTAAAGACAAGACAACGCTCGTTTTGTATTCGACGTTTTCAGCCTTTGACGGCTCTTTTTGCCCGATTACCAAGAAGCGTGTTATGTTTTCGTGCTTGTCTTGAATTCCTTTTTCAATGACGGGCACCCCGTAAAAATCGGACGCGACTTCGCTTGCGATTGCCGCGATTTCAGGATTTTCATGGGCGAGTTTTACCGCGAGGCTCGTGCTTTCCACATACTCTATGTCGGCATTCGGCAGGTTGCGGCGTATCCAGTTTCTGCACTGACCTATCGCCTGGTCTTTAGAGCATATCTTGCGGATTTCTGCAAGCTTACCGCGCGAAATCAAGCATTGCTCGATTTTTAGATATATCTGCCCAACAATCATGAGCTTTGATTCTGCGAGCATATCCATTGTGTGGAAAACCGCGCCTTCCGTGGAATTTTCAATGGGCAGAACCCCGTAGTCGCATTCTCCGAGTTCGACGGACGTGAAAATGTCGGGGATAGAGTGCATTGCACGGTATTCGACGCTTGAGCCGAAGTTTTTTATTGCCGCCTGCTGGGTGAAAGTCGCAACGGGCCCCAAATATGCAACTTGCAGTTTTTTTTCAGCCGAAATTGAGGCTGATATGATTTCCCTGTAAATCGCCTTCAAGGCTTCTTCGTCTATTCTGCCCGCGTTTTTTTTGACAAGATTTTCAAATACTTTGCTTTCCCTGCTCGGCACATAGATGTTCTCGCCATTTTCGAGTTTTATCCTGCCTATTTCTTTTGCGCATGAAATTCGTTTTTCAAGCAGGTTTAATATCTGCGTGTCGAGGCTGTCTATTTGCTCTCTGAAAGTGTTTTTGTCCATAAATTTTCCAATTACTTTTTTATTAAAGCGTGCGGGAAATTTTTTTTAAAGAAAAATCATTCCGAAATTTCCCGATTTTCCTGATGGAGTTCGGAATTTTTATTTGTGCTTGGCGCATCCAGATTTGCAATTTCAGCCCCGTCTTTTTCAGAGGCAAGCCCGACGTCTTCGTTTTTGATTTCTTTCGGGTTGCTTGCCCTGCGTATCCATTCCGAAATTTGATTGGGGCTTAAAACGTCGGAGGCGGGAAGCTCCTCTATAGAGGTTATGCCGATAAATTCCAAAAAGGCGGAAGTCGTGCCGTATTGCAGGGGACGCCCGGGCAGGTCGGCCCTGCCTGTTATTTGTATAAGCTCCTTGTCGGAAAGCCTTGCGATTGCGGAATCCGCGCTGACACCCCTTATTGCTTCTATTTCAGCTCTTGTGACAGGCTGGCGGTAGGCTATTATTGCGAGGGTTTCAAGAGCTGCCTGCGTCAGGCGTTGAGGGCGGGGGTCGTTTCTTAACAGCCTCACCCAGTCTGCATAGTCGGGAGAAATCGAGAGCTTGAAGCCGTTGGGACCCTGCAAAATTTTGTAAACTTCGCGGTTTTCTTCAAATTCGCCCGACATAGCGTCTATCGCCTCTCTGATTTGCGTGGCGGTGAGCAGGGTAGGGACTTGGGCTATGATTTCGTCAATCACGCCTTGTTCCCCGCTTTCGGAGTCTTCGTTTTGCTCCTGCGCCTTGTCGTTTTCTTCGTGGTAGCGGGTAATGACTGCCTGGATGTCTTTTATGGAGAGCCATTCGCTTGTCGAAAACAACAATGCCTTTAAAATTTTCTTCAGATTAAATTCCATGTAAAAAAAACTTTACCTTATAGAATTAAAGTCATTTTATAATCTCACAACAAAAAAATTTATGTTTACAAGAAAATCCAAAAAAAGTTTTGAAGGCAGGAATATGGCGGGGGCGCGTTCTCTCTGGCGCGCGACGGGCGTAAAAGAGGGCGATTTTAAAAAGCCGCTCATAGCAGTCGCCAATTCTTTCACCCAGTTTGTCCCCGGCCACGTCCATCTTGACGAAGTCGGAAAATTCGTATGCCAAAAGATAGAGGAGTTCGGCGGCATAGCAAAAGAGTTCAACACTATCGCAATCGACGACGGCATCGCAATGGGGCATGGCGGAATGCTTTACTCTCTCCCATCGCGCGAGCTTATTGCAGACAGCGTTGAATACATGGTAAACGCCCACTGCGCGGACGCCTTAATCTGCATTTCGAACTGCGACAAGATTACGCCTGGAATGATGATGGCGGCAATGCGCCTCAACATACCGACGATATTTGTAAGCGGAGGCCCCATGGAGTCCGCAAAAATCGTGGTTGACGGCGTTGAAAAGCAGATTGACATGATTGATTCCATGGTTGCGGGCGCAAACCCGAAGATTAGCGATGAGACTGCTCTTGAAATCGAACGTGCCGCTTGTCCTACTTGCGGTTCGTGCGCGGGAATGTTCACCGCAAATTCGATGAACTGTCTGATGGAGGCAATCGGAATGGCTCTTCCGGGCAACGGCACAACCGTTGCGACTCATACGGAGCGCAAAAATCTCTTTGAAAAGGCGGCAAAGCGGATTGTCGAAATGGCAATCGAATATTACGACAAGGAAAATGTTTCGATTTTGCCGCGCTCGATAGCGACCCGCGCCGCATTCTTAAACGCGATGAAGCTTGACATCGCAATGGGCGGAAGCACGAACACCGTTTTGCACCTTCTTGCAATCGCCCGCGAAGGCGAAGTCAACTTTTCAATGCGCGACATAGATTCCCTTTCAAGAGTTACTCCGCACCTTTGCAAGGTTTCGCCGAGCGTGCCAAACGTGCATGTTCAGGACGTGCACCGCGCAGGCGGCATTTACGGCATCTTGGGCGAATTAAACCGCGCTGGGCTCTTGGACGTTTCTGTTAAAAACGTCATGGGAAAAACTCTTTCGGAAACTCTCGAGAAGTTTGATGTTTTGTCTGCCGCCTGCGACGAAGAAACCAAGCATTTTTACAAGGCAACGGGCGGGGGAAAGTTCAACATCAAGGCTTTCTCGCAGTCCGCATACAACGACACTTTGGATACCGACCGCGCAAACGGGGCGATAAGAAACATTGAAAACGCCTACTCAAAAGACGGCGGCTTGGCAGTCCTGTTCGGAAACATTGCGCGCGACGGTTGCATCGTTAAGACTGCGGGCGTTGACAAGAGCATATTGAAGTTCAAGGGCACCGCAAAGGTTTTCCACTCCGAAGGCGACGCAAGCAAGGCAATCTTGGGCGGTGAAATCGAGCCCGGCGACGTTGTCGTAATCTTGTACGAAGGCCCCAAGGGTGGTCCGGGTATGCAGGAAATGCTTTATCCCACGACTTTCTTAAAGAGCATGGGGCTTGGCAAGCTTTGCGCGCTTTTGACCGACGGCAGATTTTCGGGCGGAACGAGCGGGCTTTCTATCGGGCACGCTTCTCCCGAAGCGGCGGACGGCGGCGACATTGCGCTAATCAAAAACGGGGACATGATTGACATTGACATTCCGAACCGCTCAATCTCGCTTTTGATTTCCGAGGACGAAATGAATGCGCGCAGGGAAGCCATGAAAAAGGAAGGCTATCTTCCCAAGCGCGACCGCGTGGTTTCCAAGGCGTTGCAGTTTTATGCCCGCAACGTTTCTTCTGCCGCAAACGGAGCTGTTCGCGTGTAGCTAAAATCTCTTCCAAACAAAAAACGGCTTTCTTTTAAAGAGAGCCGTTTTTTTTGCGGATTAGCTATGGTTTTCAGCTTTTCAGCTTGCGGTGGAGCGTTCTGCGGCTTATGCCCAAAAGTTCCGCCGCCTTGCTTTTGTTGCCGCCGCATTTTTCAACCGCTTTTTTTATGAGGGCAAGTTCGTTTTCTTTTTTGTCGAAAGTAAGAGGCGGCAAATCTTTTTCAATGGGGGGTTCGGTTTCGTAAAACCTTGCGTCGAGGGACTTTTCATCGATGACGTTTGAAGTGCGCAAAACCACCGCGTTTTCGCAGAAGTTGCGAAGCTCTCTTATGTTGCCCGGCCATTGGTAGTTTGAAAGTATTTCCATTGTCCTTGGCGATACGCTTACGTTTTTCGCGCCGTTTTCTTCGGCGTATTTTTTTATGTAGAAGTTCACAAGGGGCGCGATGTCTTCTTTGCGCTTTCGAAGCGGCGGAAGGCTTATTTCGACGACATTAAGCCTGTAATACAAGTCTTCGCGGAAATCTCCCGTGGCGGACATGGCTTTTAAGTCGCGGTTTGTGGCGCACACAAGGCGTATATCAAGCGGAGTTTCCTCCACCGCGCCAAGCCGCTCTATCTTTCGGGTTTCCAAAAATCTTAAAAGCTTTACCTGCGTGGGAGAGTCTATTTCTCCTATTTCATCCAAAAACAAAGTTCCTCCGTTTGCCGTTTCAAAACGTCCCTCTTTGCGCATTGAAGCTCCCGTGAAAGCTCCTTTTTCGTATCCGAAAAGTTCGCTTTCGATGAGGTTTGACGGGATTGCGGCGCAGTGGACGGGAACGAATTTTGCGTTTTTTCTGGGGGAATTTTTGTGGATAAATTCGGCGATAAGCTCTTTGCCCGTACCTGTTTCCCCTGTGAGCATAACTGTCGCCCTTGAAGAAGCGACACGCAGAGCCTGCTCCAAAACTTTTTTCATTGCGCCGCTTTCCGCGATTATTTCTGAATTTGAAACACTGCTTTTCGATTTCTTTTCGGAAATGGGAGAGGAGTTAACGGCGTTGCGCTTTTCGAGGGCGCGCGCTAAAATTGTTTCAAGGCGGTCTATGTCTATAGGTTTTGTCAGAAAATCGCTCGCCCCGTGCTTCATGGCTTCTACTGCCACGTCGATGTTGCCGTATGCGGTCATCATTATGCACGCGGGTTTGTTTGGCATACGGATTGCTTCGTCTATTAAGTTTAAGCCCGACTTGCCCGACATCCTAAGATCCGTTATTATTGCATCGAAATTTTGGGTTTGCATCAGGCGCAAGGCTTCGTCGGCGTTTGCGGCAGATGAAACATCGTAATTTTCAGACAAAGCCATTTGAAGCCCTTGGCGGGTATGCTTTTCGTCATCGACTACCAGAATTGATTGCATTAAATTCCCTTATTTTTCTATATACACAATAGAGCCGTCTTCGGTTTCGTCAAAAATTTTTTTAAGATTTTGAGAGCCTATCAGTATGCAGCCGTGGCTGTTGGGCGTGCCGATTTTGTCCTCTTGGTTTGTGCCGTGGATATAAACATAGCGCGAGTATGTGTCGAATTTGCCGCCGCTGTTCAAGCCTTCTTCAAGCCCTCTAAGGCGCATTATTCTGCCGAGTATGAGGTTTTTCTTTTTCTCTTCGTCAGTCTGTTCGGACAAGAGACCATCGGGTTTTCTTGCACGAAAAACCGTGTCAAGAGGCAATCCGTCCCCGATTTTGCCGTCGATTTTGTGAAGCCCCCAAGGAGTGCCGAGAGAACCCTCCACGCAAGACGGCGGATTGCGCGAAGTCGAAACTGGATATTCCGCAATTAGAGACTTTTCTTCAAAAAGATAAAGTTTTTGCTTGGCAATTTTTACAAAAATACAATGCTTTGTAGGTTTAACATTGTGTTTTGCACAAACTTTAAAAATTTCATCAATAATATCCATGTCAAAAAAGTATAGAGTTGGAATTGTTGGCGCAACAGGCGCCGTAGGTCAAGAACTTTTGGAGCTTCTCTTCAAGAGAAACTTTCCGATGAGCGAGCTTACCCTGCTTGCATCTTCCCGCTCCGCAGGCAAAACAGTGGAGTTTGAAGGCAACAAATTCGTAATCGAAGAAGCAAAGCCCGAAAGTTTTGAAAAACTCGACATTGCGATTTTCTCGGCGGGCGGCACTCCGTCAAAACTTCTCGTTCCCGAAGCCGCGAAGAGGGGTTGCATTGCAATCGACAATTCTTCCGCGTTCCGCATGGATCCGAATGTGCCTTTGGTTGTTCCCGAAGTCAATCCCGAAGCGATTAAGACGCATAAAAATATCATAGCAAACCCGAATTGCACGACCGCAATTTCACTGATGGCTCTCTGCCCTCTACACAGGGAATTCGGCTTAAAGAGGTTCTTTGCCGCGACTTACCAGGCGGTTTCAGGCACAGGCGCAGCCGCTTTGCAGGAGCTTGATAACCAAGTTAAGCAGTACGCGAAAGGCGAAGAAATCACTTCAAAAGTTTATCCGTATCAAATCGCATTCAACGCCCTTCCGCATATCGACGTCTTCCAAGACAACGGCTACACGAAAGAGGAAATGAAGATGCTAAACGAAAGCCGCAAGATTTTGGGGCTTCCGAGCCTCGTATGTTCCACGACCTGTGTAAGAATACCCGTAATGCGCGCGCACAGCGTCGCAATTAACGCGGAGTTTGAAAAGCCCGTCAGCGTCGAGCGCGCGCGCGAAGTGATTTCGCAGTTTTCGGGCGCGGAACTAAACGACGATGTCGCAAACTTGAAGTATCCGATGCCTCTTTTCTACCAGCGCAAGGTTAAGTGCGGCGTTGGCAGGATAAGGAAGGACTTGGCGTTTGAAAACGGTCTGTCTTTCTGGGTTGCGGGCGACCAGCTTTGGAAGGGTGCGGCACTTAACGCAGTCCAAATTGCCGAACTTCTATAACGCGTAATATTGCGGCTTATACTCCGCTTTACGAAAAATAACTGCAGTAGTCACGTACTTCAATGTACGCTCCTACCGCAGTTTTTTTGTGTCTCGTTTAAGCCGCAGTCTTGCGTGTTATACGGAATGCCGAATGTTTTGTGAAAATTTAATGATTCTTTGCTAATAAAAAACATCTTTGTTTCAATAAAAAAGGCTGTCTAAAAAAATCAGACAGCCTTTTGTGTGTGCAGGTTATTTCAGTCTATCGGTCCGTCCATTAAGAGGTCGTGGACCGAGGCTTTTTCAGCCGACGCTTCGCCTCTTTGCGTTGCAAGCCCCAAAATTCTAAGGACGCTTTTTATCAGCAGGTTGGACTGGTTCGATTTAAGCTTATAGTTTAAAGACGACACTGCGAGCCTGCCTTTTTTTAGATTTTTTTCAAACAAGATTGCGCCTTGCGGCTTTTGCAGGCGTTCGTATAGGATTGTCTGGGCGCACTTTCGCATTTCGGGAGCGTCAAAGAGCGACCAGTCGATATTTGACGGCACAAAGGCGGTTTTAGCTCCTTTTAAAATATCGCCTGAAATTATTTGTTTAAAGATTTTGCGCTCTTCAAAATTTCCCGACTGCGGTTCTGAAAAGTAGAGGTCGAACAAATTAAAGCAATTTGCAATTTCGCTCTTTCCCTTGTCCATTGCAGTTCCCGTATGTTTCACAACTTCGATTTTATCTTCAAAAAATTCTTTTGCGCTTTCGCTTAAATCTTTTTCAGCGACCATAAAAAGCATTACTGCGTCCTTATTTTTTGCAAACGTATTTGATGAGATTTTCTTTAAAATTTGCGCCTCTTCTTTTGTGAGGTTTTCGGCATCGACAATTACAAATGGCAATTTGTCGTTTTTAAAGTTTAAGATTGCGCCCCTTCTTCTTAACGCTTTTGCCAAGTCGGAATTTTCATTTCCGACAAAGAATGCTTCGGCGAACTTCGCGGGCGGCAGAGGCTTTGCGTTTTGAGGGTGCTTGAACGCCTGCGGATTTAATATTTTTTGCATTTTGACTTCCGCAAATTCGCAAGGCTCGTTTTTGATTGCGGCTTTCAACGCCTTGTAGTGGGCGAGGGGGCGCATAAACGGCAAAGACTTGTCTATTGCGGGATTTATCGTGAAAATGTACGGCGGTATGCGCTCAAACTGGTATCCCGGTTTGCCCTCTATGTATGCTTTTTTCGGGAAAACCCCGTCTTGCAAATTCGGAAGCCTTGAAAAGTCGTTATATCCGTATGGCAGATGCTCTATGCCGAACCAGCAGACTTCTGACGGCGAAAAATAGGCAAGATGGGGAATTGCGACCTCTTTCACAGCCCTGTACAGGTCGCCCGCAAGAGCCTTGTTGCGCCCTGCATAAGACGAGAAAACTTCGTCTCCCCAATACTTGTAAACGCGGCTTGGGTTGCCGTAGTATGTCGCTCCGAATTCACCTACAACCATTGGTTTAGGGGCGTTTAGATTTTTCTTTGCTTCAAGTACTCCGCCTGATATGTCGCCGTCGCCGAAATGTCTGCTCCATACGGGAAGACTGCCCGAAAGGTCTCTGTCGCCATCTATTGTTATGAAGGGGCGCGTCGGGTCGAGTGTTTGCGGGACTTTTGCAAGGTTTGCGAGTTTTTCTTCCCAAAGCTTTTTATCTTCTTCAAGCTTGGCAAAGTCAGCCTTGTACTGTTTGTAGTCTTGCAAGTCTTCCTGTTTTACCTGCTTTTCGTCTTTTATTCTGCCGAATTTTTCAAAGTTTTTGACCTGCAAGTGCGGCAGGCTCATTGCAAACATTTCATTGCCGACGCTCCAGCCCAGAACCGAAGGATTATTTCGGTAGCGTTTCACGAGGCGTTTTATTTGCTCTTCGGTTCTAATCCAAGTTTCGTCCACTGTGAGGTTCGGGCGTATTGAAGAGCCGAAAAGCCCGCTTTCTGCAAGCACCATAAGCCCCATTTCGTCAGCCATGTCGTAGTAGCATTTGTGCCATGGCTGTGCGTGCGGGCGGACGGCGTTGCCACCGAACGACTTTATCATTTGGTACCAGCCGTATATAAATCTTCGCGAGCAGGTATAGGGTCCGAACGGGTGTTGGAGGTCTCCGAAGGCTTTGATTTTTTCGCCGTTTAAGAGGATATCGAAGCCGGAAATCGAAAATTCGCGCCAACCGAAGCGCGTGTATTTTATGTCGAGGTTTTCTTTCGCGCTTTTGATTTTTACGAGGGCTGCGTAGAGGTTTGGCTCGTTTAAAGACCATAGTTTCAGGGCGTCTTTGGGCGATGTCGAAAGAGTTATTTTGGCGGTTTTGCCCGCTTTTACGGAAATTTTTTGCGGAGAAATCTTTAAAGACGGATTTTTTGCAAGCGACCATTTCGGTTCGGGGGCGTTAAGCACCGTTTCAAGTCTTTTGCCGAGAGGCTTTCCGTCGTCCAAATTTAGCGCGTTTGATTTTTTCAAGTCCTGCGCCGCGCCGTTTAGCCATTCGTTTATGTCAGCAAAAACAAGCCCTTCAAAATCTTTTTTCGATGAATTCTTCACGGAGACTTCGATTTCAAGAATTCCCTTCGATACCAATGGCTTAACAAACACATCTTCCACAAAAACTTCTGGTTTTGCAATTAGAAATACGTCCTGCCATATCCCGATTAAGTCGTCGGTGTTTGAGCCGGCGGGATATGTCGCGTTCATCTTGTATTTCGGGTGGTGCTTGTCGAAGAGTTTTGAGTGGCGTATCCCGATTAGAATTTCATTTTTTCCGATTTTTGCCGCGTCTGTTATGTCGCATTCAAAGCCGAGATGCTGGTCGAAGTGCGAGCCGACGGGCTTAGAGTTTACGAATACTTGAGCCTGCCCTGCAATGGCGTCGAAATGTAAAAACAGCCTTTTGCCGCGGAAGTTTTCGGGAATGTCGATTTCTTTTTTGAGCCACCCCATGCGGGCGTCGCACCAAGAATCGGGATAGCTTGGGAAATATACCGAGCTTGGCGCGTAGGGCAGGTTTGTACCTTCGCCCGTTTTGTTGCCGCCTCCCCATTTGTTGACGTTCCAAGGCGACGGGATTTTTATCTTCACGCTTTCCCATTTGTCGGGGGCGGGCTTTTCAAGTTCGGGGGGAGTTCCGTTTCCGAATTTAAAGCCGTTCGGTATTTTGACGGGCTGAAACTGCCAGTATCCGTTAAGGCATATTTCATCCCTGAAAGATTTTTCGCAAGGTGCCAAAATTCCTTCCGAAGGAGAAAAGTCGCGGTCAAATTCCGCGGCTGCAAAACTTGACGATGCCGACGCAAACAGCATTGGCGCAAGTATGGATTTTTTTAATGCGGCAATGATTCTTTCTTTTAGAGACATAATTTACAGGTTAAACGCCGCAATCTCGCTTGTCAATTTTAAACTTTGTTTCAAAATTTTAAATAGAAAATAAAAAACTTTACAATCGGGCGGAAAAATTGTTTCTTTATTCATTCTCGAGCCGATATTTATCGGGGGAATGCACTACCAAATTTAAAACGGAAAATAAATTATGTTGTTCAGCAGTCTTGATATAGCAATTTTTATAGGTTTTGTCGCGCTCGTTTTGTTCGTCGGGCTTTATATGGGCAGGAGCAAGTCGGGCGAAAACGCGGAGGGATATTTTTTGGCGGGCAGGGGGCTTTCGTGGTGGCTCATAGGCTTTTCGCTCATTGCCGCAAATATTTCAACAGAGCAGTTCGTCGGCATGAGCGGGAGCGCGGCGGGTCCTGCGGGTCTTGCCATTGCAAGCTATGAATGGATGGCGGCGATAACTTTGGTTTTTGTGGCATTTTTCTTTTTGCCGAAATTCTTAAAAAGCGGAATATATACAATGCCGCAATTTTTGGAGCACCGCTTCGACACGTTTTCGCGCACGGTGATGTCGCTAATGATGGTTGTTGTGCTTGTTGCCGTCAATGTGACGGGCGTTATTTATTCGGGCGCGATTACTGCTTCAACAATGTTTGCGGGGCACACGTTTTTCGGAATTCCGATGGACGTTTCGTTTTTTGCCTGGGCGATAGGCATTGTGGCGGCGGTTTACGTTTTTGTGGGGGGATTGAAAGCCTGCGCTTGGGCAGACTTGATTCAAGGGGCGGCTTTGATTGCTGGCGGAGCGATTATTGCCTATCTTGCTTTTGACGCCATGGGCGCGCTGGAAGTTTCCAAAATCGCGCACACAGCGGGAACTGACGCCCTCAAAAACATTACGGACGCTTCAAGCGGCATTGAAAAATTTTCGGCGGCGAATGCCGACAAGCTCACAATGTTTTTGCCCGCCGACAACAGCGAAGTTCCGTGGACCGCTCTTATTATCGGGCTTTGGATTCCGAATTTCTATTATTGGGGCTTGAACCAGTACATAATGCAGCGCACTCTCGGCGCGTCGAGCTTGGCGGAAGGGCAGAAGGGCATAATGTTTGCGGCGTTCATGAAAATTTTGATTCCGTTTTTAATCGTGTTTCCGGGGCTTATCGCATTTAATTTGTATGCCGACAAAATGGCGGGTTATGCCTCGTCTGACGTAAAAATACAGGCGTCAAACGCAAACGCGATAATGCTTGCGTACGCGGGAGAGCATTTTGCCAAATACAAAAATTTTGAAGAAATCCCCGCAGGCGAGCTTGAAAGTGCGGAAAACTTAATCTCAAAATCTTCAGCAGTAAACGGCAAGGCGGTTGTAGGCATTGGCGAAATCCAAAAGGAGTTCAGGCAATATTTTGATTTGAGAAATGCCGACGCCTTGAAGAACATCCGCTATTCCTACGACATGGCATGGGCAAAACAAAACCCCGATTTGCGCAGGCTTGTTGACGGATGGAACGAGTCGATGTTTCAAAAAAATCCGGAACTTAAAAATCCGAATTTGAAAAGCCAGCTCTTGGGCGAAGTCAAAACGCGCCAGCTTGTCGGGTATAAATACGACACTGCTTTCGGGCTTCTCTTAAAGGATTTGGTTCCGCCGAACGGGCTTACGGGCTTTATTTTTGCGGCACTTCTCGGCGCAGTAGTAAGCTCTCTCGCCTCGATGCTTAACGCGGCTTCCACGATATTTACTATAGACATTTTCAAGCGTTTTGTGAAAAAAGACGCCTCCGACAAGGTTCAGGTGCTTACGGGCAGATTGTGCGTGGCGGTGTTTGCTGTCGCGGGATGCATAATCGCGCCGTTTTTGAACAGCCCCGCTTTCGGCAACATCTTTACTTACATACAGGAGTTTCAGGGCTTTCTTTCGCCCGGGATTTTGGCGGTATTTTTGTTCGGTCTCTTTTCCAAGAAAGCCCCGCGCTTTGCGGGCGCAGTCGGCATCATTGCAAGCCCCGTGATTTACGGCATTCTTAAACTATGCCTGCCCGAAGTCGCGTTCCTTAACAGAATGGCGATAACTTTCGTTCTCATACTTTTGATTATGATGCTTATGACGCTTGTAAAGCCGCTTAAACAGGAAGTCGAAATGCCCGTGAACGAAAAGATAAACATCGAGCACTCGAAGTCGGTTTACATAATGGGCGCGGCGGTGCTCGTGATTACAACGTCATTGTATGTTTATTTCAGCTGAGGAAATTTTATGGTGGAAATAACGGCCATTGAAAAGTTTAAAAAGTTTTTCGGCACAGAGCCGCAAGTTGTCGCGGTCGCTCCCGGAAGAATTGAATTTGTCGGCAACCACACCGATTATAACGGCGGTTTTGTGATGGGGGTTGCCATTGATAGAAACATCGCCGTTTCTGTCTCAAAAAGAAGCGACTGCAAAATATGTTTTGCCAACTCTTCCACGGGGGAGAAGGTGAGCCTTGACATGGGCGCAATAACGCCTTTGCCGCGTTCTTTAAACTGGGTGAATTATCCGCTTGGCGTTTTCAAGTTTCTGCTTGAAGCGGGGCTTAAAGCGGACTGCGGTTTCGATTTTACGGACGCGAGCGATTTGCCAAAGGGCGCGGGCGTGAGTTCGAGCGCGGCGATAGAAATGGCGTCTTGCTATGCCTTATCAAAGCTTTATGGCTTTCCTATTTCAAAAAAGCAGGCGGTGGCAATCGGAAGAAAAAGCGAAAACAATTTTGTGGGAATGCCTTGCGGAATTTTGGATCAGGGAGTTTCCTGTTTCGGAAAGAAAAATTCCGTCGTTTTTATCGACTGCAAGACTGAGGAATATGAAATCTTGCCGCTTGCCCCGAATTGCAAATTTTATCTTTTTAATTCCACGAAAAAGCACGCTTTGGTTGACGGCCTTTACGCGGCAAGGCATAAGGAATGCCTTGAAGCCGCAAAAATCCTGTCCGAGGGCGGCAAGGAGCGCATGCTGCGCGATTTTACGATGCGCGATTTGAACGCAAAAAAAGACAAGATGAGCGAGGTCGTCTATAAGCGCGCGCGCCACGTCATAGAAGAAAACGAAAGGGTGCTTCTTGCAAAGGAGTGCATGAGGGTTGGCGACATGGCGTCTCTTGGCAAGATTTTGTTTGCCTCTCACGAAAGCTCAAAAAAACTCTTTGAAAACTCGTGCGCCGAGCTTGACGAGCTTGTGGATTTGTTGAAGCTCCAAAAAAATGTTTACGGGGCGCGGTTGAGCGGCGGCGGTTTCGGCGGGGCTGTAATGGCTCTTGTTTCCGAAGATTTTACGGAAGCACAGGCGGAGGAAGTCGCAATGGGGTACGAGCAAAAGTTTGGCGCAAGGCCGAAAATTTTTGAGTGTTTCGCGGGAGACGGCGCGAGAATTTTTTAACAAATTTTAAAAGGAAAGACCATATGAAAGTTCTTGTAATCGGCGGGGCGGGGTATATCGGAAGCCATTGCGTAAGGCAGTTAATAGAAGCGGGGCATGAGCCTGTTGTTTTGGATAATTTGTCTTACGGGCACAGGCAGGCTCTCGGCAAGTCCGTTAATTTTTACTTGGGGGATTTGGCTGATAAAAACCTTGTGGGCAAAATTTTGGACGGGGAAAAAATCGACATTGTGATGCACTTTGCGGCGTTCATAAATGTGGGAGAGTCGGTTTTAGAGCCGATAAAATACTACAAAAACAATCTTTCGGGCGTCATATCGCTAATCGAAACGATGATAGAACATAATGTCAAAAAGTTCGTCTTTTCTTCGACTTGCGCGACGTTCGGAATACCGAAGTCTCTGCCGATAGTCGAAGACTTGCCGCAAAATCCCATAAACCCATACGGGCAGACAAAGCTTGACGTAGAGCATTTCCTGCAAAACTGCGCGAGGGCGTACGGCTTGAATGCTGTTGCGTTCCGCTATTTTAACGCGAGCGGGGCGGCGGAGGACGGTTCGATAGGCGAGGACCACTCTCCCGAAAGCCATCTGATACCTCTTGCCATTTATGCCGCGATGGGGAAGCGTCCCGCGCTTAAAATTTTCGGCTCTGACTACAACACTCCCGACGGAACGTGCCTGCGCGACTATGTGCATGTGGACGATTTAAGCAGGGCGCACATCGCCTCTTTCAAGCTCCTTGAAGGAAACGGAAAGTTCCTGCACTACAACTTGGGCACGGGCACGCCTAATTCGGTTTTGGAGATAATACGGGGCATCGAAAAAGTCAGCGGCTTGAAAGTTCCGCACGAATTTGCCCCGCGGAGAGAGGGCGACCCCGACGCCTTGTATGCGGACTCGTCAAAAGCCAAAAAAGAGCTTGGCTGGCGCGTAAAATACGCGAATGTGGAAGACATAATACGCACCGCCTGCAAATGGCATTTTGCGCATCCGAACGGGTTTGAATAAAACTTAAAAAGAGCCTTTAACGGCTCAGACTGCTGACAAAAAGGCATAAAAAGCGAAGAAGGAGCATTCAGAGATATAATTTCTGGATGCTCTTTTTATTAAAAGATT
>URGP01000012.1 GCA_900547395.1 uncultured Opitutales bacterium
ATAAAAATCTCCTAACCCCGATTTTTTTATTGTCCGAATTTTGGGGTACAGTTCAGAAAACCGCGCTTTTTTTATGGACTTTTGCAAATATCAGTTTTATTTCAGCCCCAATTTTTTGTTTGGATTTTTGTCCATTTGCAATATCAATGTTCCGCCTTTTGAGATTTCGGAGTGGTCAATCCAAAGCCTGTTTAACGGCTTTCCGTTCAGCGAAACCGATTTTATATAGACATTTTCGGGCGAATTGTTCTTGGCGATGATTGTGAACTTCTTGCCCTTATGGTATTTTTTGTCGAGATTAAATTCGATTTTGTCGAATACGGGGCTTGTTATTTCGTAGCGGGTGTCTCCCGGGCAGATTGGATGTATGCCTGCCGATGCAAGAACATACCAAGCCGACATTTGCCCTACGTCCTCATTCCCGACGAGTCCCAAAACGTCGTCGCCATATGCTTTGTCGCAAATTTTGCGGGTCCATTTTTGGGTGAGGTAGGGCTTTGATGTGTGGTTGAACATAAATGGAACCTGGTGGTTTGGCTCGTTCGGGTGGTTATAGTAGTTGTTCCACATAAAGTCTTCGGGAGTGTTGTCGAAGAACGTTTCGAGTTCTTGCAGGAAAAACTCTTCGCCCATAAGTGATTTCAAGCCTTTTATATCGTGCGGAACAAACCAGCCCTGCTGGAAGTTGTTGCTTTCGACACAGCCTTGGTCGTGGCGTGTTTTATCAAAAGGGACTTCAATCCATTCTCCGTTTTTTCTGATTTTTGATGGCGTCCAGCTGCCATTTTTGTCTTTTGCCCTGAACCATTTTACAGATTCGTCCCAAATGTTTTTGTAATTCAAAGAGGCTTCATAAAATTTTTTGGCATCCTCTTCCTTGCCGAGAAGTTCCGCAAGTTTGCCGACGCACCATGCGCCGTACGCAATTTCAAGCGTTTGCGATACCAAGTTCGGGCAGTAGCCGATTTTGTGGAAATTGTAATTGTTGCCGTCGCGTTTTAGCGTGGTGTTTTTGCAAAACTCAAAGGCTTTTTCGGCGTCGAAGGTGCGTATGCCTTTTGCGTATGCGTCGGCAATCACCGATATTGCGGGGTCTCCGACCATGCAGCCCGAATAGGAATTCATGAACTCCCAGCGCGGAAGCATTGCCTTGTGCGTCGGGGTAAGCTCTGCAAGCTGGACGAACGTGTTTATCTGGTCGCTTACGATGTCGGGGCGTATGATTGTAAGGAGCGGGAACTGGCTTCTAAATACGTCCCAACCGCTGAATATTGTGCGGTAAGTAAAACCTTCTGCTTTCTTTACAGTTTTGTCGGCTGCAATGTATTCTCCGTTGAAGTCGCTTGCGGCGCGCGGGTCTATCATTGTATGGTATAATGCCGTGTAAAATATTGTTTTGTCGCGCTCGCTTCCGCCTTCAACTTTCATTTTCGACAGGGATTGCGACCACTGTTTTCGCGTTTTCTTGACGAGGTTTTCAAAGTCCCAGTCTTTTATGTCGTTTTGCAGATTTTGCTTCGCGTTTTCAATGCTGACAAAAGAAATGCCGACTTTCAAAAACACTTCTTCCGCTTCTTTTGTTTCAAACTTTGCAAAAAAGCCGATATGCGCGCCTTGCGCCGATTTTTCAAGGGGCTTTTTTTCGGCGTTTGCCGCCATTTCGTAAAATTCTATTTTTTGGTGGGAGTCAACTTTGCGCTTCTTTAAAAGTTCTTCCGGATATTTCACTTCCCAATAGCCGCAGTTTTCGAGCGGTTTTGAAAATTGCGCGTAAAAATGCACGGTATAGTCTCCCTTGCCCGATCCGTTTCCCCATCCGCCGTTTTCGGGGGGGCATTTCATGTATCCTTTTATGGTGTTTGCGTTTACCTTTTCAATGAACTGTTCGCTGCTTGAACCTCCTATTCTTCGGGAGAGGTCTATCAAGATGTTCGATTGATTGCTCTTTGGAAAGGTCATTTTCATCATGCCCGAACGAGGAGCTGCGGCAAGCTCGACTTTTATTGAATAGTCGTCGAGAATTACAGAGTAGTATCCCGCTTTCGCGATTTCCGTATCGTGAGAAAATTTTGACCGCCAGCCTTTTATTTGTTTGTTTTCAGGATTGGGAACATTCAAGTCCTGCCGTGGCGGAAGTCCTTTTGTGGTGCGGATTTCCCCTGTCGTTGGCATAACGAGGAAGTTTCCGAAGTCGCCAAACCAGCCTATGCCCGACATATGGGTGAAACTGAAACCTTCTATTGTCGAATGATGCCAGGAATATCCCGGGCCGTTGTCGCCGCCCGTGATTGTGTCGGGACTTAACTGCACAAGCCCGAAAGGCGTTGCCGCGCCCGGGAAAGTTTTGCCCAGCCCGTGCCCCGATTTTGCGGCGGAGTTTGAAGTGGACGCTCCTATAATTGTGTTGATGTAATCGACAGGCTCTTTCTTTTGCGCAAAGAGCATTGCGGAAATCGAAAATAAGGTTATGCAAAGTATCGGCTTCTTGAAAAAGGAGTAATTCATGGTTATTTTCTAAATAGAAAGTGCGCTTGTGTATCAAATATAAAATTAAGTTTGACATTTAAAATACAAAAATCGTATTTTGTTGCAGTTTACTTTGCGTTGAACTTCGTCTGCTTTCTGCCGATTATTTTGTATTCTATCGGTGGCGCGGTGTAGATATAGTTGTTTTTGCCCTTGCGCGATGTTGCCGAAAGATACAGAAAATCGCTTAAAACGCCTTGCAGATTTTTGTTTGCTTGCAAGAAAACCTGAAACTCCGCAGGGTCGTCGGGCTTTATTGTTATGGGGCGCAAGCGCAAGCCGCGGGCGGTTTTGTAGGGGGTTATGCGTATGTTGCCGTTAAAGCCGTTTTCGCGGACGAGTTTTAAGTTGAGTTCAAGCGTATTGCCCGCCCCGATTGTTGCTGGCAAAGACGGCAGTTCTCCCCATTCAATCCTAAACGGGGCTTTGGGCAGAGTTGAAACGTTCGCGCTTTCTATCGGAAGTGTGTGCGTGATAAAAAACGCCTGCGTAAGCTCTTCCGAAGCCGTTACGGGTATTTCCCTTGTTTCGTCTCCGAATTTTGCGATGGCAAAAAGCTTCGGTTCAAAGTTTTTAACATTGCATGTTTCCTTTGCTTTAAGAACCAAAAAGGCAAAGTTCTTTTTCTTTTGAATTACGCATTTTTCCGCCGTTATGCCTTCGGGAAGATCTTTTGCGATAATTTCAATGTCTCCGTCCCAGCCGCCTTTTTTTACGGCTGAAATGCCGAGGGGGGCGAAATTTCCCTTTGGCAGTTGCGGATTTGAATGTGTGAGCAAAACTTGCAAATCTCGTTTTGGTTTTGCTATTTTGAGCCTGAAAACGCAGTCGTCCGCGCCTTTATTTTGGGCTTCATCAAGAATTAGAAGAAAATCTCCGCTTGTTGCAAATTTGTGTATTATGCGGGAATCGAACTGGGCGGTTATAAGCCCGAAAGAGGCGTCGTCAAAGTCGTCGTTAAAGGCAATTTGCTTTCCGCTTTTTAAATTGACAAGCTTTAAGCGGCTGTCAACGGGGTATCCCAGGCGCGAGCCGAGGACTTCAAATGTCAGCTCTTCGCCTTTTTTCGCCCTGATAAGAAATTGGAATTTATCGTATGGGTTTTTAAAAATCCCGTTTATGACGCACGGAATTTTGAGCGGCTCTTGCGGAATTTGCAAATTCGCCTCCGCCTTGATTTCGGGCAAATCTTCAAATTCAAATTTAACCGAATTTGATGAAATTGAATTTTTGGAAAGAGATATTTCTTTTAAATTCAAGTCCTTCGAATCTTTTGAGACTTTAAGCTTTTTTGATGGAAGGTTTACGCCGTCCACATCGACTTCCGTAATTTCTTTTGAATTGCCGCCGCACGGAAAAATCGACTTTATGAACGGAAGCTCTCCCGCCCTGAGCCTGTAAACAAAGTCGTCCCGCCCGCGGTAGAGCGCGTCTTTTATTTCCAGAAAATAGGACGCTGTTTTTTCGGGAGTGAAAATTAAAACGGGGTCGGGCGAATTTTGAAAGTCATCGACATATTCGAGAGAGATTCCGTCTTGCCCGTAAAGGCGCATGGTAGCCTGAAACCATCCGGGCACTGCGTCTGCGAGGTAAGGGCGGATTTTTCGGGCATGAAGGTCGAAGACGTAGGTTTTGCCTTTTTCGAGTTTGAACTCGTAAAAATCCCTGTCGCCCTCGTAGATTTGCCCGTTTATGGCGGCAGGCAGTTTCTCGATTTTTTGCGCGGTTTTTATTGAGGAATGCGGCGGGTTTTCGAGTATTTCCAATAAATTTTCGACTTCAAAAAAATACCGCGTTGAAGCCCCTTCGGCGCTTGTCAGGCGCAAATCGCGCGTTCCTGTTTCGGCGTCCTTTGAAATTTTGATTTCGGCTTCGATAAACTTCATTCCCTTTGCTTCGTTTCTCTTTGCCGCCGCCTGTGCGCGTTCGAGAGGCATTTCGTTTATGCTTATGATTTTTGCGGAGACTCCCTTGCCCGAAATTGAAATTCCGTTTGCGAAGTCGGCGTCGAGCGCGCCTATTACGGCTTTAAATGTAGAGCCGGTTTTTCCGCCTGCGGGATAGACGAACATTACAGACGGCGGTTTTGCAAACGCCGCAAGAGGAATCAGAAGCAAAGCGGGAAGTATTTTTATAAATCGCGGCATATCAAATTTCCATAATTTCTGAAAGCATTCCGCCCGAATCTTTTTCGCCGACTTCAGCGGGGACGACCTTCGCTACACAACCCGTCGGGTGGGGGAGAGGAGAATTTGTATCAACGCCCGCAAGCGCGTAAATGCTCGCGCTCAAATCCCATGGATATACGGGGCGTTCGACTACGTTTGAGCCTGTCTCGTCGGTCTTTCCGACAACGTTTCCGCCCTTGAAGCCGCCTCCTGCGACAAGCCAGCTGAATGCCGCCCCGAAGTGGTTGCGCCCGCCCATCCAAGGGGTGTTATACATGATTTTTGGAGTTCTGCCGAACTCTCCGCCGAGCGTTACGATTGTTGTTTTTAGAAGCCCGCGCTCATCGAGGTCGTTTATTAGCGCGGCGTAAGCCTTGTCGAGAGCGGGCAGAAGTGTTGACATCGCCTCAAAGTGCTTTTTGTGCGTGTCCCAGCCGTGGAGCATTACGTTTACATAAGTCGCCCCAGCTTCGACAAGTCTTCGCGCAAGCAGGAGCTGCTGTCCGTAGTACTTTTCGGCTCCGCTTTTTGCCGTTCCATAGGCTTCGCGAGTTTTTTGCGGCTCAAGCGACAAGTCGAAAGCCTTTTTCCCGTTGCCTGCCAGCATTGAAAACGCCGTCTGCCGCTGGGAGTCCGTGTTTTGCATTTCCTGCGTGGGAAGTTCGGCAAGATTGTCGAGGGCTGAAAGCAAGTCTCTGCGCGATTGTATGCGCAGCGCGTCGTTTTTTAATTTCGATGGGCGGGGCTTTTTCTTGTTTTCAAGCTCCAAATCCGCGCGCGAAATTATGCCCGACGCCGCAAACGATCTTCCGCTTTCGCCTATAAATCCTGATTCGTCAAACCTTGAATAGGGATCCATGATTGAGATGAATGCGGGAAGATCCGCTCCCGATTTTCTTGCGACTTTTGATGAAATGATTGAGCCCATCGAAGGGTACACCAATTCCCCGCCTGCGGGAACACCCGAAAGCATCATGTAGGTTGAAACTTCGTGCGAGTTGTCCTTGTGGGTCATTCCGCGAATGATTGAATATTTGTCGGCGCACTTAGCGGTAAGCGGCATTGTTTGGGAAATTACTATGCCGTCAACATTGGTCGGGCATATTTTCGTATATGGGCCGATTATTCCGCTTGCGGCTTCGGGCTTTGGGTCGAAGGTGTCGATGTGGCAGGGGCCTCCCGCAAGGAAAATTGAAATTACCGCCTTTGCCTTGGGCGTTTGCCTAGGGGCGTCCATCGCCAAAAGAGACGGGCTTAAAAGGCGGTTTAGTGCAAGCCCCGCCGCCGTCACCGCGCCGAATTTAATGAAATCGCGGCGCGAGCATAAATATTGGGTGTTCATTTTTTAGCCTTGCGTTAGAGTTTAAATAGAAATTCCTTTGTGTTTATTAGCGCCCAAGCGATGTCTTTTAAGCCTTCGTAAGTCGTTTTTGCGTTTTCTTCCAAATATTTTTTTGACACATCGAGCTCTTTTTGTGTGGGAAATCTTGTAAGAAAAGTCAAATAAAGGGTTGTTATTTTTTTGTGCGGCGGAATTGGCTGTTTTGCGAGGTCTTTTAAAAATTGCGACTTGTCGAGCTTTGAATTTATGTTTGAAGAGCCGAGCAAGTGCAAAATCTGCTGCATGGAAAGCTTGTTTGAGCGGTCGTTTAGGTGCGACGAATTTCTGCCAGGTTTCCCAAACAGGGTTAAAAACGGGTTTGAAACACTGCCGTCGTGCAGTTGGATTGCCCTGAAATCTTCGGGCCAGAACGCGTAGGGTTCGGGCGTTATGCTTTTAAACGGCTGGTAAACTCCGAAAATTCCGCTAATTATGTCGTTTAAGCTCTCCGCGTCAAGCCGCGCGGGAATGTGGCGCGAAAACAGGGTGTCGTCATTTGCGTTTGATGGATTTGTGCGGCTTGAGCGCGAGTAGGCGTCAGACAAAAATATTTCCTTAAATACCGCCTTTAAGTCGTAGCCCGATTTTACGAAGACGTCTTCAAGATATTTTTCAAGTTTAGGGTTTGACGAAATTTTGTTTGGGCGCAGGTCGTCGGCAGGGTTTGTAATTCCCGCGCCGAAAATCCAGTGCCAAATCCTGTTTACGGCGATTTTCGCAAAGTACGGATTTTTCTCGTCGGTAAGCCATTTTACGAAGGCTTCGCGCGGGTCTTTTCCTTCTTCCGAAGTTATTTTTTCGCCGAATATTTGAAATTCTTGGGGATTTTTGCCGGGTATGTCAAAGGTCAGTATTTCCTCTTTCCATTCCTTTGATTTTTTAAACGACAGGTGCTTGAAAATTGCGGCGAACTTTTTGCCGTCCTCTTCCGTCCATGATTCTTCGGGGTGGGGGTGGCATTTGACACAGTTTGTACGCACTCCCATGAATACGAGGGCGGCGGCTTCGGCAAAATTTTCCGCGTTCTTTTCGTTTACTGCTCTATAAAAATTCACGGGCGGATTTTTGAAGTTGCTTCCTGACGAAAGCAGCATTTCCCGCGCCAAAATGTCATATGGAACGCCGATTTCAAGCGAATCTCTTATCCAAGTGTGGTAAGCTTGCGCGGCGTTTGGCCAGAGGTTGCTTGGAAATTCGCTTTTTATGCGCATAACATCGGAAAGGCGCATTGAAAGCATATCCAAAAATTCGGGTGAACCAATAACTTTATTAACCGCCTTTTCGCGCTTTGCCTTGTCTTGGCTCTTCAAAAAATCTTCGGCTGTTTTTGCGTCAGGCAGAAGCCCCGTTGCGTCAAGGTAAAGCCGCCTTAAAAATTCGCCGTCGGAACATTTTTCGGAGGGTTCAACTTCGCAAATTTCCAGATTTTCGTTTATGAATGTATCGATTTTTGACAGCGGACGCGGAGTTGCCTTTTTTGCTTTATTCGATTTTTTTACAGAGGTCTTTGGAGTTTCGTTTTTTGCGTAAAATGCCGCAGAGGCAAATGTCCTTTCATGCGAGGCGTTCAGCGTGTGAAACCCCGCCTTTTTTGCCGTAATTGCGCCGTTTTCGATTTCCAAGTCCGCACTTGGTTTGATTTTTGCTGTGCTTGTAATGTCTTGCGGAGGGCTTCCGTCTTTAAAATGGGCGGTGATTGTAATTTTAGACGGAGTACCCACAGTTAAAAGATTTTCTTTTGCCTCGATTTCAAGGCGCAGAATGTTTGATTTTTTTTCGGATTTTGCGCCGTTTTGATTTTCGCCCAAATTATTCTTTTGCGCGAACAAAGAGGCTTCGGGGCATACCGCGACGGTCGCCATCGATATTCCGAAAAAAATCCCCCTGAATGCTTTTTTCAACATAGTGTGTTTGTCAAAATAAAACGTCCGATTTCTAAAAAAGTTTCATTTTATTTTAAAAATCAATTTTGAAATGGCAACACAAAAAACGCCGCAATTTTTTCTTGCGGCGTGAAATAGAAATTTGCGCTTTCTTATTTTTCCGCGCCGCGTCGCGCTATGGAAATAAGCATATCGGCTACAAAGCCCTGGTTTTGCCCGAAATTGGCGAGCATAAATTTGCCGTCTTTTTCGATTATGAACGCGGCGTCATAGGAGTTTATTTTGCCGTCTTTTTCGCGCGTGAACACGATGACATAAGCTTCATCGAACTTTGCGATGAATTTAAACTTTTTATGGTATGTTATGTATTCTTTAAGCGCGTCTTTCTGTTCGTCCAAAGTCATTGAAAGATATTGCGCGGTATAGACTTCTCTCGATTTAGGCGTCATTATTTCAGCGTATGCGGGCAGGTTAAGCCTGTAAAATTCAGCCTGCGCTTCCTTGTAAAATTTCAGCACGGGCAAGTCCGCGTTTTTGCCGTTTGATATGTCGATAAATTCGATGTCCGAAAAGAACGGCTCGTTGTTTGAACGCGATGGATTGGCGTTTCTCACCGATTCGGACAGTATTGAAATAAGGTTGTTTTTTGCGGATACGTCCCACTTCCAAATTCCGCCGTCGAGTTTTAAGGCAAAGTAGTTCATGTCGGGGCGCAGCTTGCTTTCGGGGCTTTTGAAGAAAGCCAGGGCGTCGCTTTTGGGATTCCAAAAAACGCAGTTTGTTATCAGAGCCTTTTTGGGGTCGCCAAGTCTTTTTAAAAATGATTTTGCCTTCTTTATGTCCTTTGGGTCCAAGATGTGGTTGTCGAAATTTTCCGTCTGGTTTAAGATTGCAAAAAGGGCGTCCTTTATCGCGCGGTTTGCGTTCGGATTTTCAAAATTGGCGCGGGACAGGGTTATCGAATTTTTGGACACCACGTCTTTTGAGTCGATTTTCAAGACGTACGGGAATGCGTAGCTTTCCGCCGTTATTTTTTCCGCGTATGAAAGTGAAAAGGGAAGGGCGAGCAAAAAAATCATCAAGGTTTTCAGTTTCATTTTTATTCCTTTTTTCCGTGTTCGGCGTTGACTTTTATCGCGATGCCGCCTCTTGCATTGAAAATGCCTTCAACTTCGCACCAGTGCGGCTGCATTGCCGAAACCAAGTCGTTTAAAATGACATTTACCACATGTTCATGGAAGCATCCCTCGTTTCGGAAACTCCAAAGGTAGAATTTAAGCGACTTGCTTTCCACAATCTTTTCGTTCGGGATATAGCGGATTGTGATTTTTGCGAAGTCGGGCTGTCCTGTAATGGGGCAAAGGCAGGTAAATTCGTCTGTCGTAAGCTCGACGGCGTATTTGCGGTTTTTGTCGCGGTTTGGGAATGTTTCGAGAATTTTGGAGGGCTTGTTCAGCTTTTTGCCAAGCAGTTTCAAGCCAAATTCATTTTTCTTTGATTTTCTTTCCGACGTTGATTTTGCCATATTAGTCTTCAAATTTTGCGGATAGAACTTCTTGCGTCTGCCTTTCCCTGAACTCAATCAGGGTTTTGCGCCTGTCGGCGTTTGAAAGCGCGAGGATTTGCAGTGCCGCGACTGCGGCGTTTACCGCCCCCGCCTTGCCGATTGCAAAAGTCATTACGGGAACGCCTCTCGGCATTTGGACTGTTGAAAGAAGCGAATCCAAGCCGTCTAATGCCCAGCCTTTCATGGGAACTCCCAAGATGGGAAGATGCGTTTGCGAGGCCAGGACGCCCGCAAGGTGCGCGGCGCCTCCCGCGGCTGCAATGATTACCTTTACCCCGCGCCCTTCCGCAGTGCGGGCAAGCTCTTCCGCCTTTGCGGGCGTGCGGTGTGCAGAGGCTATTGCGCGGTCGTAGGCAATGCCTAAATTGTCGAGGGTTTTGGCGCAGTGCTGCATTGTTTCCCAATCGCTTTTGCTGCCCATTATAATGAGGACTTCAGGATTTTTTTCGTTTAACATGGGGCTTATTTTTAAATCAAAGGCGATGTTTGCAAGCAAAATAATCCGCTTTTGCGGGTCAAATAAAAAGCTTTTCTTAACGGAGTTTCTTTGATAGGTTAAAACGCAAATTTTTTATAAAATGAAAATTGTAATAGTAGGCGCAGGCGAAGTCGGCAGGTATTTATCCCAGCTTTTGAGCGAGAGGGACGACGACGTAACTTTGATAGAAACTTCCGAAGAGACGGCTTTGAGCCTCGAAGAAGAGCAGGACGTGCGCGTGGTTGCGGGAAACGGAGCTTCCGCAAAAGTGTTGAAAAGCGCGGGCGCGGGCTCTTGCGACTTCTTTTTGGCGATGACATCGCACGACCAGATAAACATAGTTGCCTGCGCGATAGCAAGCAAGCTCGGCGCAAAATTCACCGCCGCCAGAATTCACGACCAGGTTTACGCCGACAATTCCGTTTTAAACTATCAGGACTATTTCAACATCGACTACCTTTTAAATCCCGAGGCTCTTTGCGCGGTGGAATTTGCCAAGGCGATACGCAATCCCGAGCGCGTTGCGGTCGAAGATTTCGCGAGGGGGGAAATCGAAGTGCAGAGGGTTGAAGTCGCGGCGGAGTCGAAACTTCTCGGCAAGCCTTTGCGCGATATAAAATTTCCCGATGAAATGAGGGTCGGCTACGTTCAGCGCGGCGGCAAAATGTTTATCGCCACTGCCGACACCAAACTTTGCGAGGGCGACATTGTGACAGTTTTGGGCTCTTCCCGAAATCTTTTTGAGAAAAGCAGAATTTTCACGGGCGAAAAATCGCTCCCGAAAACAAGCGTCGTGATTTACGGCGCAACCGACATCGCAATTTCTCTTGCGAGGCTTTTGTCGCATCCGCGCTTTCAAGTAAGGATTATCGAGCCCGACTTGAATTTGTGCAAGTCCATTGCTGAAAATTTTCCGAAAATAACGGTTATAAACGGCACGGCAACCTCTCTTAAACTGTTGGAAGAAGAAGACATAGGAGACGCCGACTACTTCGTCGCCTGCACGCGCGACGACGAGGAAAACATCATGACCGGGCTTCAAGCTAAAAAACTCGGCGTAAAGCACATTCACCTTACCATAAACAAGCCCGACTACGAAGCTGTTTTAAGCAATATGTCTGAAATCATGGGGCTTGACTTGGTGCTTTCTCCGCGAAGAGTGACGGCGTCCGAAATTTTCAGGTATCTTTCAAAGGAAAAGTACGCGAAAGTCGGCAAGCTTGACGATGAAAACGTCGAGCTTATCGAAGTCAGGGTTTCGGAAAACAGCAAGTGCGCGGGCAAGAGAATATTCGAGGCAAACCTGCCCCACGGCTGCATAATCGCCGCTTTGATGCACAAAAACACTTCAAAAGTTCCATCCGCAAACGATGTCATAAGCGCGGGGGACAGGCTGATTGCAATATCTTCCAAAGAGAACGTCAAAAAATTGGTCTCTCTTCTGGTGGGCTGAAAAATGAACTACTCAATAATATTCAAGCTGCTTTCAATCATATTTGCGACCATTTCAGTCGCATTCGGGGCGGCTTTGTGCGTTTCCATGTATTATTCTGAAAACGCGGTTGAGGCGGGGGCGTACGAATCTTGGATTGCGTCTGTTGCAATCGCCGTGGTTTTCAGCGCGATATTTTATTTGCCCGCAAGAAATTCGTCAAAAAAGATATTCAGAAAAGAAGCCTTGTGCGTTGTAGGGCTTGGGTGGATTTTATGCTCGATTTTGGGTTCTACGCCATATCTATTGATTTTAAATTGCGGTTTTGCGGACGCTTTTTTCGAGTCTGTGAGCGGATTTACGTCAACGGGGGCGAGCGTTTTCGGCAATGTGGAGTCTTTCCCCAAAAGCATTTTGTTTTGGAGGGCGTTAACCCAGTGGATAGGAGGCTTGGGCGTCGTCATTTTCTTCGTCGCGCTCTTGTCGTCTCTTGGCACGGGTGCAAAGGCGATTTATTTGAGCGAGTCGAACAGGGACGCCTCCATGATTGAAGGCGAAAGGCTGCAAAGCAAGGTTTTCAGGATAATAGCCTTGTATGTCGGCTTGTCGGCTCTCTGCTGTTTTGCCTACTATATTGCAAAAATGCCGATGTTCGAGGCTGTTTGTCACATGATGACGACGGTTTCGACAGGCGGATTCAGCGTTAAAAACAACAGCTTTTCGGCTTACCCGTCTGTTTCAATCAAATGGATTGCCATTGTTTTCATGTTTATAGGCGGTATGAATTTCGCCGTCATAATAATGATTTTAAAAGGCAAGTTCAGGGAAGTCTTGCAAAACAGCGAGCTCAAAGTCTATGCCGCGATAGTTTTGATGCTGGCTGCCGGCATATTTTTATCCACGGCGGATTTCGGGCATTTCGGCTTTGCGAAACTGTTTAAAAATATGACCGATTCAATGTTTACGGTCGTTTCAATAATAACTTCAACGGGATTTGCCGACATCGACTACCAGACGTGGCTTCCCATCACGCACGTTTTGGTTTTCTTTATGTTTGTGACGGGAGCTTGTTCGGGTTCGACTTCGGGAGGGCTGAAAATTTTCAGGGCTCTTGCGCTTGTAAAAATCGGCTTAAACGATATTGAAAAGTCGTTTAGGCCCAACGTCGTGCGGTTGGTGCGTATGAACGGAAAGGCAATGTCCGATTCGCAGGTGCGCGACATTTTGTCGTTTGTTTCGCTATATGCCGTAATTGCGATTTTGGGAATGATAATGCTTTCGGCAATGGAGCCTAAGATGTCTTTTGGCGGATGCCTTTCCACGGTTGTTTCCGCAATATCGAACATAGGTCCCGGGCTTAACGAGACTTCGCCGACGCAGACATTCGGTTTTTTAAGCCCTTCATCCAAATTTTTGTTGTCGATAATAATGATTATGGGCAGGCTTGAATTTTATGCGGTTTTGGCTCTTTTCATGCCTTCGCTATGGAGAAATTTCAAATGAAAAACAGTGTTAAATTAGGAGTGAACATAGACCATGGCGCGACTCTGCGCCAGGCGCGCTATCGCGATGTCGGCGCAAATTCCAAAATCGTGGTAGAACCCGACATTTTGGAGCTTGCCCGACTTGCCCAAAAGGGCGGCGCAGATTCCATCACAGCCCATTTGCGCGAGGACCGCAGGCACATGACGGACGCAGATTTGTTTAATTTGCGCGAGAATATTTCAGTGCCTCTTAACATGGAGATGGCTTGCGCGGAAGGCGTATTGAAAGTCGCCTTGAAAGTACGCCCCGACTACGCCTGCTTGGTTCCCGAAAACCGTTTGGAGGTCACCACAGAGGGCGGTTTGGACGTCGTTTTGCACCGCGCAAAAGTTTCTGAAACCGTTTCCGCGCTATCTGATATCGGCGTCGTCTGCTCGCTTTTCATCGACCCCGACTTCAAGCAGATAGAAACGGCAAAGGAAATAGGCTCTCCCGTAATAGAACTGCATACGGGGGCGTACGCGAACGCATGGGGAAACCCTAAAAAATTTGAAGAGGAGTTTTTGCGGATAAAAAACGCGGTGGAATTTGCAAGGTCTATTGGCTTGACCGTCAACGCAGGGCACGGCTTAAACTATGTTAATGTTTCCAAAATCGTTGCCTTGGGCGGGTTTAACGAGCTTAACATAGGCCATACGATAGTTTCACAGGCTCTTGTTTGCGGATTTGAAGAGGCGGTGCGCCGAATGAAGGAGCTTCTTAAATAATGTCGGCGGTAGGGGTTGGCATAGACTTGGTTGACGTTGCGAGAATTGCCTCGATGCGCCTTCGTTACGGCGACGAATTTTTGAAGCGCAATTTTTGCGATTTTGAAATTGAGTACTGCGGGAAATTCAAGTCTCCCGACATCCACTATGCGGCGAGGTTTGCCGCGAAAGAGGCTATTGTAAAGGCTCTCGGCACGGGCTTTAGCGGCGGAATTACGCCAAAAAGCGTTGGGGTAAAAAACGGTGAAAACGGCGCGCCTTGCGCGGTGCTTGGCGATGTTGCCGCAAAGCGTCTTAAAGAAATCGGGGCTTCTAAAATTTTAATAAGCATAACGCACTTGAAAGATTACGCGGAGGCAATCGCCATTGCCGAGGAATAGCTTTATGGAAAATTTTTGCGACAGCATTTTAACCTGCAAAGAAAGCGCGGAATTCGAGGCGGATTTCTTTAAGGGCGATGCCCAAAAGGAGCTTTTTGCAATGCGCCAAGCCTCAAAAAAAATTGCAGAAATTATTTTAGGGGAATTTGGCAGGATTTTGGAAGCTTCTCCGAAAATCCTTGTGCTGTCGGGTTCGGGGCATAACGGCGGCGACGCTATTGGCGCGGCGCTGGAAATTTTAAACAGGCTGCCGTCTTCAAAAATCGACGTGTTTTTTACGGATAAAAACAGGTTAAAGCCCAATACGCAAAAAATTTGCGGCGAATTGTTTTCTTTCAAAAATTCGGTTTTTGAAGTTTCTGAAATTTCGGGGGAATACGATTTGGTTTTGGAAGGGCTTGCGGGCATGAGTTTAAAACCTCCGCTTCGCAAGGGGTTGGAAAGGGCGATTGTGTCCGCAAACGCGCTTTCCGCAAAGTTGAAAGTCAGCGTTGATTTGCCTGCGGGAATGTCGGACGAGCCTTGCGGCGCGGTTTTTAAAAGCGATTTGTGCGTAATGGCGGGAATTGCGAAAGCGCCTCTTTTCAATCCTGAAAACAGGGGTATTGCCGGCAGGCTTCGATATGCCGACTTGGGATTTTTACCTAATCTTAAAACAAAAAAATCGATTGTAAGCGAAAGGGTTTTAAAGCCGCTTTTAAAACTTCGCAATGTCTGTTCCGACAAGCGAAGCTACGGGCATTTGTTTGTTTTTGCTGGGTCGAGAAACTATGCGGGTGCGGCTTTAATGAATGTTAAGGCGGCAATAAGAAGCGGGGTGGGGCTTGTCAGCGCGTTTGTTCCCGAAAACCTTGCGCCGTCGTTTGCCGCCGCCGAGCCTGCCGCGATTTGGATTCCGTGTCCGACAACCGAAGACGGCTCTTTGTCTCTTGAAACGTTTTCTCTTTTCAGGGAGCGGGAGGGAAAGGAAACTGCCGTTTTGGCGGGTTCGGGGCTTTCAGGCAATCCCGAAACATTGGCGTTGGTTTCGGAAGTTTTGAAGCATACGGAGGCGAAAGTTGTTCTCGATGCCGATGCAATTTCAAAATCGGTAATCGCAAGCGCGAAGGAAAACAGAACGTTGATTACTCCCCACCACGGAGAGTTTTTGAGAGTTGCAAGATCTGTTGATGACGGCGGCTTGTCGGATTTTTCGCAGTCAAGCAAAATTGCGGTTCTTTTGAAGTCGGAATTGTCGAGAATTGCGGACGGGGCAAATTTTGCGTTTAACATTTCGGGTTCTCCAATACTTTCCCGCGCGGGAAGCGGAGACATTTTGGCGGGCATTGCAGGCGGATTGTTGGCGAGAACGGATTTGGATTTTACCCCGTTTGAGGCAGGGTGCGCGGCGGCTTTCATCGCGGGAAAAATTGCCGAAAAAGCCTGTTTAAAATACGGAGAAAACGCATATTCTTCGAGCTGCGCGTTCGATTTTTTCAGGGAGATTTTTTAGTTTATGACAGATTTGGCAGAAAGTTATTTGAGGCTGTCGTTAATTCCGAATGTCGGGGCAACCACCATCAAAAAGCTTATTTCAAAATTCGGCTCTCCGATAGACGCCTTGAAGGCTTCAAGGTCAGATGTAATGCAGCTTGAAAGGGTTGGGGCTAAAATCGCCGACGCTTTCATCGAGGGAAGGGACAAGGTTGACATAGATTTGGCAAAGCGCAAGTTGAAGGCTTTCAATGCCGATTATGTTTGCATTGACGACGGGCGGTATCCGCAGCTCTTGCGCACGATTTACGATGCCCCCGTAGGGCTTTATGTTGCGGGAAACGCAGATTTGAACGCTCCTTCCATTGCAATCGTCGGGTGCAGAAATTGCAGCATATACGGCTCTTTGGTTGCGAGGAAATTCGGGGCGGGGCTTGGCTCTTTGGGTTTGACGGTAGTAAGCGGTCTTGCTCGCGGAATAGACAGCTTTGCGCATCAGGGCGCGCTTGACGTAAAGGCGAAAACCGTCGCCGTTTTGGGGTGTGGCATTGACATTGTTTATCCGCCTGAAAATGTGGATTTGTACCGAAGGATAATCGAAACAGGCGCGGTAATTTCGGAATATCCGTTCGGCACCCGCGCCGACCGCCAGACTTTCCCCATGCGAAACCGCATAATTGCGGGTATGACTTCCGCAACTTTGCTTGTCGAAAGCGATATAAGGGGCGGCGGAATGATTACGGCGCGCCTTGCGTGCGATAACGGAAGGGACGTCTTCGCAATTCCGGGGCGCATAGATTCGCCAACAAGCGCGGGGTGCCACCTCATGATAAGCGAGGGCGCGCGCCTTGCAACCTGCGTTGAAGACATAGCAAGCGAGTTAGGCTATGCGGGGCAGTTTGAGCTTGGTCTTAAAAATTCCGAAAACGCGAAAAAGTTTAATTTCGAGGAAGGCTCGGCGGAGGCTTCCGTTTATTCTGTTTTGTCTAAGGGCGACGCTTTGGCGGCAGACGAGATTTCGGTTCTTGCAAAGCTTTCCATGCCCGAAGTCTTGTCTGTAATGCTTTCTTTGGAGCTTTCAAAAGCCGTGAAAAAGCGCGCGGACGGCAGGTGGGAGAAAAATATTTAATAGACATGAAAAATTTGAAAAGAGACGCAATGCTGTTTGCAATAATAGCCTTGGTTTTTTGCCTTGGCAGGCTTTCGATTTATTTTATTTTTTCCGAATTTGAGGAAAGCAGGATTACGCTTGCGTGGATAAAACGCTCGCTTCAGTTCGATTTTATGTCGGCGGCGTATTTCATTTTGCCGACAGCCGTAATTACAATAGCAGGCATGTTTTCAGGCAGGGAATTTTTAAGGCTTAAAAAAACATATGCGGTTTTTGCCATAATGGTTGCCGCTTCGCTCGCAGTCTTAAACGCCTGCTATTTTTTCGAGTACAAGAGCCAGTTCAATTTTTGGATTTTCGGAATTTTCTTTGACGACGCAGGGGCAATTTTTAACACGATAAAAGAACAGTATCCCGAATCTTTAATGATTTTGGGCTTTGGAGCCTTCTTTGCTGCACTGGTATTTTTTGTAAATGCGATTTTCGGCAAAAAGTCGGAAAAATCTGAAAGGCTTCCGCTTAAAAAATCCGTGTTGTTTTGCGCGGTTTATGCGTTTTTACTGTTTGTGCTTTTGCGCGGCGTGAGAATTTCAGGCAGACCCTTGCAGGTTCGCGATATTGCCGTAACTGCCGACGAGCACATGAATAACTTAATACCGACTTCCGCATATTGCCTTAAAGAGGAAGTTTTCAGATTTTTGACGGCAAAGCTTTCTGGCGGGCTTAAAAACTTCAACGCAAGGGAAAAGGATTTGCCGCATTTTCTAAACAGCGTTTTCGGGGGAGAATTCAAGACGATTGACGAGCCTTTAAAGAGGGTTTCAAAGGGCGCATTGATTGAAAGACCTTCGCGCATTTTCGTCATAATATGCGAAAGCCACTCCGCATGGCCCCTGATTGAAGATTTGCCGGATTACAACATCATTCCGAACACAAAAAAACTGCTTGAAAATTCCGTGTTTTCAAGACGCTCATTTCCTTCCGGAAACGGCACAATGGCGACTGTTTCGTCGATAATAAGCGGCATCCCTTATTGCGGAATTTCAGTTGAGGGCGTTTTGAAGAAAACGGACGATTTTGCGTTTGCGAAGTTTATGAAGCGTCTCGGCTATTCTTCAACTTTCTATTACGGAGGGCAGAGCACTTGGCTCAGGCTTGGAGAATTTGCCTCATTTATGGGCTTTGACAGGGTTGTGGGCGGCGAGAAAATGGGCGATGTTTTCGGCACGGTCGAATGGGGCGTGCGCGACAGGAATTTGTTTGAGTTTATTGAAAAATCCGAAATCCCCGAAAATTCGTTCAATATGGTTTTGACGGTTTCAAACCATCAGCCTTACGACGTCGATTTAAAGGCGGAAAATTGTCCTGCGGTTTTGAAGAGCGAAGACGACAACAAAATTTGGCATGCCTGGTACACTGACAAATATCTGGGAATTTTCATTGAAAAAATGCTTAAAAAGTATCCCGATTCGATATTCGTGATTACGGGAGACCATCCCTCGCGCTACAAGCCCGAAAAAATCAGAAAAATTGACGAATTTGACCATGTCGTTCCGATTATATTTGCGGGGCGCGGCGTTCAGGACATCGCTTTTGAAAAAGATTTCGCAAAGCATTTGGACATCTTTCCCACTCTTGTGGAAATGATTGCCCCGAAAGGTTTTGAATACAAAACTTGGGGCGAGTCGATGTTTGAGAAATCCCGCAAAGTTCCGCCGTTATACGTCAAGGCCATTGTTTCGGACGGCAAAATAATCGGGCTTTCATCTTCCGACTGCCCTGAAAAAATGCGCGAACTTGCCCGCAAGTACCACGCGCTTGCCTATTACCGCTCAAAAAACAGCGAAGAGCTTCCCAAAGAGAAATAAAAAAACGCCGAAGTTTTTAATCTTCGGCATTGTTTTTTATTGCGCTTTTTTAGATAGCATATTGTCGAAAAATTCGGTTATGTCGGTTTGCGTTTCAGCTTCCTGGTACGCCATTGCGTCTCTCGGGTGTTCGTTTAAAAAGCCCGTAATCATATAGGAGTTCGCAAAGCCCCAGCCGAGTTTTTCGCGCATAGGCTCTATATGGTTTTGCACGCATTTTAAGCTTGGGCGGACGTCTCTTCCGACATATCCGAGCATAAGCTCCATTGCGCAGTTGCCCGCGCCTCTTCCAAGACCCGCCATGGTTGCGTCTATGAAATCTACTCCGCACTCAACCGCTTCTATCGACTTTGCGAATGCAAGCTGTAGGTTGTTGTGGGCGTGGAATCCTATTTTCTTTCCTGCGGCGGAGAGGCTGCGGCGGTATTTCTCCATCAGGTAGCGCACGTTTTCGCAGAAGAGCGAACCGAAGGAATCCATAAGGTAGATTATGTCGGCGTCGGATTCGCTTAAAATTTCCAAATCCCTGCTAAGTTCGCTTTCCTTCAAGGCACAGATTGCCATGAGGTTTAGCGAAACTTCGTAGCCTTTGTCCTTCGCGTCTTTTACCATGTCGAGCGCGTCATTTATCTGGTGCGAGTAGCAGGCTACGCGGATTAGGTCTATGGGCGATTTGTCCTTTGGCAGAATGTCCGTTTTGTAGTCGGATTTTCCTGTGTCCGCCATCGCCGCGAGCTTTACTTCGCGTTTGCTGTCTCCGATAATCCGCAAGATGTCGCTTTCGTCGCAAAATCTCCACGCGCCGTATTTGTCTGGGGAGTAGAGCTTCTTTGAGTTTTTGAAGCCGATTTCCATATAATTTATTCCGCTGTCGGCGCAGCAGTCGTAAATGGCGCGCACGACTTTGTCGTCAAAACGGCTGTCGTTCATGAGGCCGCCGTCTCTTATGGTGCAGTCCAATATGTTAAGCGGAGTTTGCCTGTTTGAGGAGGCGAGGTCGCTTAGGCTTTTGTTTGTATTCATGATTTTTGAGATTTGTGTTTGGTAAAATAAAAAACCCGAACGCTTGTTCTAACGTCCGGGTTTTATGAATTTGATATGCGTACAACCGTCTGCCGTTAGAACTTGACCTTTCTACCGTAATAAAAGTAAAAGCTAAAAGCAAACGACTGCGCGTTGATATTCATAATGTTTTCTATAAATCGAATTTTTTTAGATGAAGTCAAGCAATTTTTTGATGTTTTATTTTTCTTGCCGAAAGAGCCGGATTTTGAAAAATGTCCGAATTTATGAAAACGCTTGCAGCAATACTCGTATTATTTTCAATTTTAACAGGCTCTCTTTTTGCAAAAGCTCCGATTACCGTGGCGGCAAAAAGCGGCGTCATGAAAAAGGAAATTCCCGCCCTTGTAATTCTTCCCGACGATTACGAAAAATCGGGCAAGAGCTATCCTGTGATTTATCTTTTGCACGGCTTTGGCGGCAACTATCAAACATGGTACCACATAAAGCCGAACCTGCCCGAACTTGCCACTTCAAACCAGGTGATTTTCGTTTTGCCCGATGGAGCTACGAGCTGGTATTGGGACAGCCCCGTAAATCAAAATTTAAAGTATGAAACTTATGTGGCAAAAGAGCTTGTTGATTTTATCGACAGCTCATACCGCACAATCAAAAGCCCGAAGGGCAGGGCGATTGCAGGTCTTAGCATGGGCGGACACGGCGCGATGTGGCTTGCGTTGAGGCACAAGGACGTTTTTGGCGCGGCGGGTGCAATCAGCGGCGGAGTTGACATTCGCCCGTTCCCCAAGAACTGGGACATGGCGAAAAATTTGGGCGAATATTCAAGCAATAAGGACGTTTGGGACGCGCATACCGTCATAAACCAAGTGGACGGCTTGAAAAACGGGGAGCTTGCGATATACATCGACTGCGGCTTTTCGGACTTTTTCTACCAGGTAAACTTGAATTTGCACAACAAGCTTTTGCAGATGAAAATCGACCACGACTATCTTGCCCGCCCCGGCGCTCACAACAATGCCTATTGGAATAACGCCATAGACTACAACATTTTGTTCTTCAAAAAATTCTTTTCAAAAAACTGAAATTTTTATGGCGCGGGTTTTCTGCCCCGCGCTTTTTTTTTGTAATATCGAAAGCTTGTTCTTAAAAAAGCAAAAGCAGGGTTGAAACAATCGTCATAAATATTATGAAGCCGCGGTAGCTTTTTTCGGGAAGATGCTTTACAAACAGTACGCCTAAAAACGCCCCCAAAAATATGCTTGGAATTGCAATTATGTTTAGTGTCAATGTTTGCGGCGTTATGTTGTTCCACGCAAAAATTTGAAGCGGGATTTTGAGGTAGTTTACTATCAGGAAAAACCACGCGCTTGTTCCCACAAATGCGTATTTCGGAAGCCTCATTGAAAGCAGGTAAACCGCCATAATCGGGCCCGCCGCATTGCCAATCATTGTGGTAAATCCTCCCAAAATTCCAAAAATTGCCGCGCACCACCATTTGGAAAATATCTTTTGGTTTTCCTCCATGGTGTTTTTTCTTGTTATGAACATCACCAAAAATCCCGCAAAAATGGATAGTGCCATCAGTTTCCCGAACATCGTCTTGTCAATCATGCTGTCAACCCATATCGCGAGGAAAAACCCCGCGATTGCGGTCGGCAGAAGCTTTAAAATGTATTTCCATTCGGCTTGGCGGCGGTAGTAAATAACCGCAAGCAAATCTGCAAAACACAGCATCGGCAAAATTACTCCCGTGGATTCCTTTCCGCCGAAAACCAGAGCCATTGGGGGAATGGCAAGCGTCATGATGCCCTGTATCCCCGTTTTCGACATTCCTACGATAATTCCGCAAATCAAAAGAAAAGAAATTTGCACGGGGTCTCCATCAATATGGGAAAAATCAAAACAATCCATAAGAAAAGACAAGGTGTTTTTTTTGCCAAGCGGAGCAAGCAAATAATTTTTTCTTTACGAGCATCGCAAAGAGTGGCAGTCTGTTTTCATGAAATTTTTAAGATTTAAACCTATCTATATGGAGCGCGTTTGGGGCGGCAGAGACTTTGAAAAAAAGCTCGGCAGGGAAATTCCTGAAAACAAGGTCATCGGCGAAGCTTGGGAAATTTGCGACAGACCCGAAGCCGAAAACCTTATTGTCGGCGGAAAGTTTGACGGAAAGACTATCCGCCAAGCCATAGAATCAGACGCGGAATACATCATGGGAAAGGGCTGGGCCCCCTCCAAAAAATTTCCGATACTCGTCAAGTGGCTCGATTGCCAGGAAAGGTTGAGTTTGCAAGTCCACCCGCCCGCATCGGTTGCGGCGTTGCTTGGAGGAGAACCCAAGACGGAAAACTGGTATGTTGTCGACTGCAAGGACGGCGCGGGATTGATTGCGGGTCTTAAAAAGGGAGCGACTAAGGCGGATTTTGTGGCAAGCCTTGCCGATAATTCAGCCGAAAAGCTCGTGCATCGCTTCCCCGTTAAAAAGGGCGATTCGATATTCGTGCAAAGCGGAAGAATTCACGCAATAGACGGCGGCAACTTGATTTTGGAAATACAGCAAAACTCCGACACGACTTACAGGGTTTATGACTGGGGCAGGGTGGGCTTGGACGGCAAGCCGCGCAAGCTCCATGTGGAAGAATCCATCGCAAGCATTGACTTTTCGGACTTCGAGCCGTCTCCAATCCACGTTGAAGGCAGCGGCAATATGTGCGAGTGCAAGGAGTTCAGAATTGACGTTGTTCGCTTGAACGCGGGCGAAGTCTATGAAATCAAATCGGGCGAGGCAATGAGAATTGTAAGCGTTGCGGAAGGCGAACTGTCTGACGACGAAGGCGAAGAGGTGAAGTTTTCCGAAAATATTGTAGTTCCCTTTGCTGAAAGCGTGAAATTTACCGCGACAAAGCCCTCGACATTGCTTATTACGAGATAGCCTGCGCTTTTCGTTTCGCGTTGAAATATTTTTCATTTTTTGGAAAAAAACGTTTGACGAAAACAGTTTTTTTGGTACTTTCAAATGCTTTAAAAAATCACTCCCTGATGGTGTAATGGTAGCACAAAGGATTTTGGTTCCTTTGGTTGGGGTTCGAATCCCTATCGGGGAAAGTGCTTGAAAAGCCTGCAAATCCGCTAAAATAAAGGGTTTGCGGGCTTTTTTGTTTTTCGATAGGAATGAGATCCCCCAATGGTTCGATGCCGAGGGTGTCGCAAAGCGACAGCCCGAGACAGTGGCTTTTTGCGGAGCAAAAAGAGCCGAGCGAAGCGAGTGCCGAGCTGACGCGGATTGGCGAAGCCAACCAAGTCACGAGCACAATCTCTATCGGGGAATGGCTTTGAAAGCTCCTAAATCTAAGCATTTAGGGGCTTTTTTGTTGATGGATAAAGGGATTACACGGTATTTGACTGTCCGAAAAATAGACTTATTGGGTTATCATATTGGCTGTTTTAAAAATAGCGGAGTAGTTTTAGAGAAATTTTGTGAATTTTAACGTCTCTCGAATATGGGGCGCCCGAAGTTGTTTGTTAGTTTGTCTTTTTCCATAATTTTTAGCGGATTTACTTTTCATTTCGGAAATAAAAAATCGCGCTTAAAGAAAATTCATTGATGTTGACAAATTTAACATGTCGTTGGGATAATGTTTTCATGTGGCAGACATATGCATTGTTATCAGCTTTCTTCGCCGCGCTTACGGCGATTTTTGCAAAAGTGGGGGTAAGCGGAGTTAATTCTAATTTGGCGACTGCCATTAGAACGGTCGTCATTTTGTTTATTGCGTGGGGGATAGTTTTTGCGACGGTTCCTCTTCGTGAAATAAGGGAAATTTCAAGGCACACTTTGCTTTTTTTGGTGCTTTCGGGAATGGCAACGGGCATTTCTTGGCTCTTTTATTTCAAGGCGTTGCAAATAGGGGAGGCTTCAAAGGTTGCTCCGCTTAAAAAGATAAGTGTGGCGTTTACGATAATTTTGGCGTTTGTGTTTTTGGGAGATCCGTTAAGCGTAAAGACCATCATTGGCGGAGTTTTAATTTTAGGTGGAGCATTGGTTCTTGCATTGTAAAACGCTTTTAAACTTTTTTTAAAAAAATCGTTCTTTTTTGTTGACATATTTAAAAAGACTTCCAAATTGATAGTGTATTATGTTTTTTAATAAGCTTAATTCAGTTTCAAAAAAGTCTCTTTTGTCTTATCTTTCAAAAGGGCTGTATCTATTTGCGTACTGTTTTATCCGAATGATGTAGGCGGTTAGGGGAATTTTCAAATCCGCCAAGTTTTTTAAACCGCCGTATGAATATTTATTTTCGGATTTTTATTTAAAATAAAACACTACCACTTAAATAGTCTATAAAAAAGAAAGAAAACAAAATGAAAACAAAAACAGCAATATTGGCTTCGATTTTAATAGCATCGTCTTTAACTTTTGCAGCTTCAAATGAAGTCGCAACCCAAAAAACTCAGGAAGTTCCCGCCCAAGGCGGCGAAGCGGCTCCAAAGGAAAAGGGCGCGCCCTTGCCGCTTCTTACGCTCGACGGCGTTGGCGGCGTTGTGCTTACACCGATAGCATACCTCATAAATCCCGGCGCGGAGGGAACTCAGGTCGGACTGCCTTCGTTCGGGCTTACTTACGTCAATGCGGGGCATAAGAATGTGGAAAGCTTCGGCGTTTCTGAAACTCTGTTTGGGCGTTTGGAAATAGGCTATAACGCGAGCCGTTTCGGAACAGGCACTTTGCAGCGCGACGTCTTGAAGTATGCGGGAGTTGACATTGCAAGAAACGATGTATGGCTTCACAGCGTAAATTTGCGCTACAATCTTTTGCTTGAAAATGCTTTCGGAACAAGCTTTTTGCCCGCTATAACTCTCGGAGTTCACGGAAAGTTTAATGACGGCATAAATGAAACCAACAAAAATCTCGGCGGTCTTTTGTCTCAAATAGGATATGACAGGGATTATGGCGTCGAGTTTACAATCACCGCCACGAAAGCCTTCTTGATTTACGAGCATCCTTTAATTCTTTCTATTACGGGAAGGGCTTCGGACGCTTCAAATTTGGGATATTTGGGATATTCGGGCGACTATGAGCTTTCGCTTGAAGGCAATGCGGTTTTCGGAATAACGGATTGGCTTTTCTTCGCCTTTGAATACAGGCAGAAGCGCAACCAGTATTCAACTGTAGGAATTGGCGGACATACGCTTATCGGCAGGGAAGGTGACTGGTGGACAATCGGGCTTGCCGCGATATTATCTAAGCACGCAACGCTTACCGTCGGCTACGGGCACTTGGGAACCGTTTTAAATACGCAGGAAAACGGAGCTTGGGCGATTGCCACCAAGTACGAATTCTAAAATCATGAAAAACTCCTATTATAGCATAAACGATGCGCAAACTCTTCCGAAAGTTTCGGAAGAGGCGCGTTCTTTTATAAATTCTTTGCCCGAAAATTTTGCATTGTTGCAGAAAAAAGGCATTGGAAGACGCGATGGCGGGAGATCTTGAAAATCTCGATAAAATCAGGCTTGGAAGAATAGTTCCGATATCCGATAGAAGCGATGTTTTTCATATAATCGCGAAGGTGAATTTCGGCGGGGAAGAGCGCAAATTGTATATTTTCATTCCTAAGGAAATCGGTAAAGATTTAAGAGTGGTTGTTTACTATCATGGCGGCGGGTGGTGCATAAACGCGCCCGAATCGTGTTCTATGTTTTGCCAAGACATCGCCGCAAAGACAAAGTCGGTCGTGGTTTGCCCCGAGTACCGCCTCGCGCCCGAAAACAAATATCCTGCCGCAAATTTAGACGCGGTTTCGACGGTGGAATGGGTGAGAAAAAATATTTCAAACTCGTCGGAGCTTAAAATTTTTCTTGTGGGAGACAGCGCGGGCGGGCATTTGGCGGCGTCAACTGCGCTGCATTTCAAGGATAGCGTTGACGGCGTAATAATGTTTTATCCCGCCCTCGACTTGTCTTTGGGGCGCGGAAGAAAGTCGTGGGGCGACTTTGCAAAAGGGTATTGCCTTGACGCGGACTTGATGGAAACTTTCATAAAGGCTTATCTTCCGAACGAAGCGGCGTCTCAAAACGAAGATGCGTCTCCGCTTTTGGCGCGGGATTTAAATGGCTTTCCCAATTCTTTGATAATTTCCGCACAATGCGACATTTTGAGGGACGAAGCATTGGAATTTGCATCAAGGCTTGCCGAGTTTGGTATAAACGTGCGCTACCGCTGTATAGAAGGCGCGACGCATTTATTCATAACAAAACCCGAAATGAAAGAAGCTTATTGCAATGCCCTAAGCGAAGCCTCCGAGTTTGTGCTGAAAAATTCCGAGTGATTTTTTCTTTGGCATTTTCTTGCTCGACAAATATTACTAAATATGTAGTTTTTAGGCATGAAAATTTCCACAAAGGGCAGGTATGGGCTGAGGATAATGCTTGATTTGGCTCGCAACGACGGCGAGACGCCGCGAATGATAAGCGATATATGCAAGTCGCAGGGGCTTTCAAACAAATATGTAAGCAGGCTTATCATAGAGCTTCGCAAGGCGGGCATGATTTCTTCGGTGCGCGGCGCAAAGGGCGGATATAAAATAAAAAGGCTTCCAAAGCATATCACCTTGCTGGAAATTATCGAGACCATGGAAGGTCCGCTTTCGATTGTGGATTGCGTGGGTTGCCCCAAAAAGTGCAAAAAAAGCGCGAATTGTTCCGCCCGTGAAATTTGGAGCGAAGCCAATGAAAAAATCCGCCGCGAATTTGAATCCATTACCTTGCAGGATATTTTAAACCGACAGGACAATGCGGCGGATTACTGCATTTAGCTTATGGACTACATATCCTCCGACATTTTTTCAGGCAAGATTTTTGAAATAGACGCATTATTGAAGTTTGGCTTTGAAAAAAAGCGTTCATCGTTTTTCCTTGAAGAAGACATTTTAGGCGGAAGATTTTGCGTTAAGATAAAAATTTCAGGCGGAAAAACTTTTCATGCCGCCGTATATGACAAGAATTTAAACGAGCCTTACGAGCTTCATCTCGTCCCCGCCGCAAGCGGAAAGACAGTGGTGGAAGTGCGCGGGGAATATGCCGCTTTGCTTGCAAAAATCGCGAAAAACTGCTGCGCAAATTTCGCTTTCAAGACTTCCCAATCTAAGAAAACCGCGGATTTTTTGCGCAAAGAATTTGGCGTAGGGCTTGAGTTTTTGTGGAAAAATTTTCCGGATTGCGCCATAGCAAGGCGTCCTGACAACAAAAAATGGTTTGCGGCTTTTTTGACTTGTCCCGAAAACAAACTCGGGCTTGAAGGAGATGAAAAGGTTGAAATTTTGGATTTGAGGGCGGAACAGGCTGATTTTTGCAAGTTGGACGGTCGGCGTTATTTCCCTGGCTATCACATGAACAAGAAAAATTGGATGACGCTTGTTTTTGATTCGGGAATCAGGCAAAGCGAAATCAATTCCCTTCTTAAAAAAAGTTTTGCGCTTGCTTTAAAACGCTGATTATTTTGTCCTTAAAAAATCATAGCCCATTTCTGAAAGCATTTTGTAGTCTGTTTCTATGTCGCTTCCGATGGTTGTCAGCATGTCTCCCACCAAAAGCGCGCTTGCTCCCGCTTTTAGCGCGTCTCTTTGCCTTTCGATGAATGCGCTTCTTCCGCCCGCAAATCTTATATGGGCTTTCGGGTTTATTATTCTAAACATTGCAAACGCCGTCAAAATTTCGTCTTGCGGGAGCGGGGGAGTGTTTTCAAGCGGAGTTCCCTTGATTGGTTGCAATACGTTGAGCGGTATGGAATCGGGTTCTATTTCCGAAATCGCAAATGCAAGCTCGATGCGCTCTTTTAAGGATTCTCCCATGCCGATAATTCTGAATGATTTTCAAACGGCAAATTCCTTAAATTCAAAATTTAAAAAACAAAGCTGAAAAATTTTACCGCTTTTTATTGATTTTACGAATTTTTGAGCGATAATTTAACTATAGAAAGAAAAAGATGGATACTGAACCTACATTGTTATCTACCATAATCTCCTACCTGATTTGTTTTGGAGTGGTATTCTTTGTTTATTGGTTGGTAAGTAAATTTTTAAGCATTCCATCAGACGATAATCTCGAAAAGATTTTTCCATGGATGAAAGAATAAACCATCATTTTATCTGTTCACTTCCCCTCAATTCACGGTTTAGTCGGTTGGGGGATTTTTCGTTTATAAGGGCGGCGTTGCCGTCGGATAAGGAAAGTTTGTCGAATACCCTGAGCTGTATTGGAATTTTTCCGAAAAAAATTTATATGCGGCTAATGCAGGTTGGGTTTCACAAGTTGCAAAATAGCGATGTTGCGATAAAAAAGATGACGCCGAAAATTTCGGCGCCACTTTTTTCTTTTTTTTTGTGGGGTATGCAATTTTTTTAGGTTTTTATTCGGAATAAAGCCAAGTTGAGAGATAGCGCGTGCCCGTGTCGGGGATTATTGCGACAATTTTCTTTCCCGCATTTTCGGGCTTTTTTGCAAGTTCCAATGCCGCCCATACAGCCGCGCCCGCCGAAATTCCCGTATGTATGCCTTCGAGCTTTGCGAGTTTTCGGGCAGTGTCGCCTGCGTCTTCGTCCTTTACCCTGATTACGCCGTCAACCACTTTTGAATCGTAAATCTTGGGGACAAATCCCGCTCCTATGCCTTGGATTTTGTGCGCGCCCGCCTTGCCGCCCGAAAGTACGGGGGAAGTATCGGGTTCGACTGCGTAAATTTTTACGGACGGCTTGAGGGGCTTTAAGCCTTCGCCTATGCCGCTTATCGTGCCGCCCGTGCCGACTCCGCCTACGACTATGTCAACCAATCCGTCTGTGTCTTCCCAGATTTCCTTTGCGGTTGTCAGGCGGTGGATTTCTGTGTTTGCGGGATTTTCAAACTGCTGTGGAATGAAAGAACCTGGGTTTTCCTCTTTTAGTTGAAGGGCTTTTTCTATTGCGCCTTTCATGCCTTTTGCGCCTTCTGTCAGCACAAGCTCTGCGCCGAGGCTAAGCAGAAACTTTCTGCGCTCGACGCTCATCGTGTCGGGCATCGTGAGGATTAGGCGGTAGTTTTTTACCGCCGCCGCAAGCGCAAGCCCGATACCCGTGTTTCCGCTTGTAGGCTCTATGATAAGCCCTCCCGCTTTCAAGACGCCTTTCTTTTCGGCGTCTTCAATCATTGCGAGGGCGGCTCTGTCTTTTACCGAGCCCGACGGGTTGAAAAATTCGAGCTTCGCCAAAATTTCAGCTTCGGTTTTGTTGAGTTTGTTTATGCGGACAAGCGGAGTTTTTCCGACAAGTTCGAGAATGTTGTTTGCTATTTTCATTTTATTTGGTAATTTTTGTTGTTAAATCAAAACTTTGTCGAGGGCTTCTATTATGTCGTCAGAATTTTCCAAGCCGATTGAAAGCCTTATGAGATCCTTTGTAAGTCCGCTCGAAAGCTGTTCCTCGTCTGAAAGCTGGGAGTGGGAAGTGCTTGCAGGGTGCAAGATTAAGCTCTTGGAATCGCCTACATTTGCAAGGTTGCTGAAAAGCGAAATGTTGTCAACCACTTTTACCGCCGCATCGTAGCCGCCTTTAAGCCCGAAAACAACCATTCCTCCGTAAAGCCCGCCTTTTATGTATTTGTTCGCAATTTCATGTGACGGGTCGTTTTTAAGCCCCGGGTAGCGAACCCATGCAACCTTCGGGTGACTTTCAAGATATTGCGCGACTTTTAACGCGTTTTGGCTGTGGCGTTCTATTCTGAGAGGAAGGCTTTGCAACCCTTGCAGGAATATCCACGCCGCATCGGGCGCGAGGGTGGGGCCCACGTTTCTAAGTCCTACCGTCCTTAAACGTAGAATGAATGCCAGAGGATTTAAATCTCCCAAATCATGGGCAAATCTAAGACCGTGATAGCCGCCGTCGGGCTTGTTGTACAAGTCGAATTTTTCGTCCGTCCAATCGAAGTTGCCCGCGTCTATCACTATGCCGCCGATGCCCGCTCCGTGTCCGCCAATCCACTTTGAAAGCGAATGGATTACGATGTTTGCCCCGTGTTCGATTGGCTTGAAAATTCCGGGGGGCGTGAATGTAGAGTCAACGATGAGCGGCAAGTGGTGCTTTTTGGCTATTTTTGAATATTCGTCGATGTCGGCAAAATCGAGCTTCGGATTGCCGATTGTTTCGATGTATATTGCCCGTGTTTTTTCGTTTATGGCTTCTTCCACCGCGGCGAAGTCGTTGACTTTTGTAAATTTCGTCGTTATTCCCCAGGCAGGCAAAATCGACGCAAACTGCGTGTAAGTGCCGCCGTAGAGATTGTTTGCCGATACAAGTTCGTCGCCTTGCTTTAAGATGTTTGTTATGGCGAATGCTATTGCGGCTGTTCCCGATGAGAGCGAAAGTGCCGCCGCTGCGCTTTCTATTGCCGCAAGCCTTTTTTCCAAAACGTCGTTTGTAGGGTTCATCAGCCTTGCGTAAATGTTGCCCGATTCTTTCAAGGCAAATAGGTCCGCGCCGTGTTTTGCGCTCTTGAAGTTAAATGCGGTTGTCCTGTAAACGGGCACCGCTCTTGCCTGCGTTGCGGGGTCGGGAATTTGACCTGCGTGAATTGCCAATGTTTCGTATCTGTAATTTTTTTCGCTCATTTTTTTCTCCTTTTGGTTTTATTGAATGTGTTTACTTGGGTTTGCTTTATTTTTTTTTAGATGCAGCGGAGACTTTTTTTTCTTCGTCTATTTACTTTTTTTTTGTTTTTACATTCGGTTGATACACATTCGTTTTGCGGTGGAAAGAAGAAAAATATTTCTTTCAATCTCTTTCTTGAGGGGTTTAGGAGTTATGGATGATGTTTTTGATTCCATTGTTTTAATCATTATTATTTTGATAGTGTTTAAAATTTTTTTACTGATGTCAACAAAATTTTAAAAAATTTTTCTCTTTATTTTAAAGGGTTTCTAAAAAACCTTATAGAATACCTTTTTAGGGGAAGATTTATAAATTTGCGAGGCTTTGGCAAATATGGTTTAGGCGTATGTCAAAAAATATTCTGCGTAAAAAATCAAAAATATTTTGCATAAGGCGGGATTTTTTACATTTATTTATCGAATGGGGAAGAAATTTTTTAGATATGCAATTCGTTTAATTGTCGTTTCGTTTGTTTTAATCGGAGTGTTCGCTTCTTATGTGTGGCTTTTGATTGACTCTTACGAAGTTTGCGAAAACCCGAAGGATGCGTCCGAATATGAATGGGCTTTGCTTTTGGGGTCGATAAAGTATTTAAAAAACGGCAACGAAAATTTGTATTACAAAAGCAGGATTGAAACTGCGGCGGAGCTTTACAGGCTTGGCAAGGTAAAAAAGATAATCGCAAGCGGCGACAATTCGAGGGAAGATTACAACGAGCCTGAAACAATGAAATGCGACCTTGTCGCCCTCGGCGTTCCCGAAAGCGCGATTTTTGCAGACTATGCGGGATTTCGCACCCTCGATTCGGTAAGGCGCGCAAAAAATATTTTTAATTGCGAAAAACTGCTTGTAGTTTCGCAAAAATTGCACTGCAAGCGCGCGCTTTTTTTGTGCGAAGCAAACGCAATGCAGGGAAGCGCGGCTTGCGCGGCAAATCCAAACGCAAAATTTTCGTACCGCTTGCGCAATAACTCCCGCGAGCTTTTGGCGTGGGTCAAGGCATGGCTTGACGTCAAAATATTTGGCAGGAAAGCCAAATTTGAAAAATAGCTGCGCCGCAAAAAGTTCTTGCGATTAAAATTGTTTTTCTTAGCTTGTTTTAACAATGAAGCATGGAAGAGCAGTCTTAAAGGGAAATTCGTTGCCCAACCTTTATTTGGTCGGCTTCATGGGGACAGGCAAAAGCTCCATGGGCAAAAGGCTTGCCGCGCGCTTCAATCTCAGGTTTATCGACAGCGACGAAGAAATTGAAAAATCGAGCGGTATGCCGATAAAGGATATTTTTGCCAAATTCGGGGAGGAAAAATTCAGGGAGATGGAGCGCGATTTCATCGAAAACGGGCATCCCAAGACAGGGTGCGTCGTATCCTGCGGCGGCGGCTTGGTGTGCAGGGACGGAATGCCCGAGCTTGTCAAAAGCAAGGGGATTTCCATCGTGCTTTTTGCGGAGCCAGAGGTTATTTTTAAGCGCGTAAGCCTTTCGAAAACAAGGCCTCTTTTGAATGTCGAAAACCCCATGCAAAGGATTTGCGAGCTCTTGGACAAGCGTTCCAAGTATTACAAGCGTTCGGGCGTTTGCGTAAGCTCTTCGGGCAATCCGAACGATGTTGAAGAGAGGCTTGCGCGCATTTATGCCGGCAGGGTAAAAAATATGCTAAAACGCGGTCAAGATTAAAACTTGACTGAACGGAAACTATATCCATTATTAAACGCTAAAAATTTTTCAAAAAGGGATGTTTTGCAAGGTGCGGAAAATCCCAATTTTTCTGAAAGGTTGCCGAATGGCTCTGATAGTGCAAAAATATGGCGGCACGTCTGTTGGCGATGTCGAAAGAATTAAGGTCGTTGCGCAGCGCATCAAAGAAAATGTCGATGCGGGCAACGACGTTGTCGTGGTTGTCAGCGCGCGAAGCGGCGTGACAAACCAGCTCATAGAGCGCGCAAAAGCGTTGAATTCAATGCCGAACGAGCGCGAGATGGACATGCTTTTGGCTGTCGGGGAGCAGGAAACCATCGCGCTTGTCGCAATGGCTTTGCATTCCCTCGGCGTCAAGGCGGTTTCAAGAACGGGAGCTCAGGCGGGCATATTTACCGACTTCAACCATACCCGCGCGCGCATAATAGAAGTCACGGGCGGCGACATTAAAAAACAGCTCGCGTCCGGCAATGTCGTGATTGTCGCCGGTTTTCAGGGCATAGACCCCGACGGGCATGTGTCAACTCTCGGCCGCGGCGGAAGCGACCTTTCGGCTATGGCTTTGGCGGGCGCGCTCAAAGCCGATATCTGCCAGATTTTTACGGACGTTGACGGCATTTACACGGCGGACCCCCGCATAGTGAAGTCTGCGAGAAAAATCGAAGTCATGGATTACGACGAGCTTCTCGAAATGGCTTCGAGCGGCTCAAAGGTAATGCAGGCGCGCTCTGTCGAGTTTGCCCGCAAATACAATGTCGTTTTTGAAGTCAGATCAAGTTTTAACAATAACAGCGGAACAATCGTGAAGGCAGAAGTACCAACACTCGAAGGCCTCGTCGTAAGCGGCGTGGCGGTTGATAAAAACCAGACAAAAGTAACAATCACAGGCATTCCCGACAAGCCGGGGTCTGTCGCTGAAATTTTTGAAGATTTAGGCGCAAGCGGCATCGGAGTGGATATGATTGTCCAGAACATCGGCAGGGCGGGAATGGCAAACCTCACCTTTACCGTCGCAAAAGACGACGCGTCAAAGGCTGAAAAAATCCTGCAAAACACATGCTCGAAGATGGGCGCGGAAGTTTCGCTTACGGGCGACATCGCAAAAGTCAGTGTTGTGGGCATAGGAATGCGTTCAAACAGCGGCGTTGCGGCGACTTTCTTTTCCGCGCTCGCCCAAAAGAACATCAACGTCCAGCTCATCACGACAAGCGAAATCAAAATTTGCGTCGCAATCAATTTGGACAAGGCGGACGAGGCGGCATGTGCCCTTCACACCGCATTTGGTTTGGACAAATAATCGGGCGTTTGCGTTTTGCGAAAGTAAAATTGCGCCAAAATCATATTTTTTGTTTGGCATAATGCCCGATTGTTGCAATAATCGGGCATTGCTTTTATTTTAATTGCGGAGAATTTTTTATGAAATTTGTAAGTACCAGAGGCAAAGTTGAGCCGCTTGGCTTTTCCGAAGCAGTCATGGAAGGATTGGCGGGCGACGGCGGCTTGTTTGTGCCCGAATTTTTGCCCGATATTTCCGGCAAGCTCGAATCTTGGCGCGGACTGCCTTATTCAAAGCTTTGTTTCGAGTTTTTTAAGCTTTTTGCGGACGACATTCCGCAGGGCGATTTGGAAAAAATTATAGATGCTTCATACAAAAAATTCGATGACGCTCAAATTGCCCCGCTTTCAAAGTTAGACGGCAAAACCTATCTTTTGGAGCTTTATCATGGTCCGACATTGGCATTTAAGGATTTCGCCTTGCAGTTATTGGGCAATTTGTACGAATATCTGCTTGAAAAGTCCGGCAGGGTGATAAACGTTTTGGGAGCTACAAGCGGAGACACGGGCAGTGCGGCGATAAACGGTCTTTTGGGCAAAAAGAACGTAAATATTTTCATTTTGTATCCCGACGGCAGGGTTTCTCCTTTGCAGGAGCGTCAAATGACTTGCACTGGGGCTTCGAATGTCTTTCCGATTGCAATAGATGGAACTTTTGACGATGCGCAGGCAATCGTAAAAGAGCTCTTCGGCGATGCCGATTTCAAGAAAAAATGGAGTCTGGCGGCGGTAAATTCCATAAATCTTGCGCGAATTTTGGCGCAGTGCGTTTACTATGTTTACGCATATTTAAAGCTGCCGCCCGACCGGGCGCAAAGCGCGCGTTTTGTTGTGCCGACAGGCAACTTCGGCAATGTTTTGGCGGGCTGGCTCGCCTGCAAAATGGGCATGAAAGTGCGCGGATTTACGGTTGCCACGAACCAAAACGACATCTTATACCGCCTTTTTAAAACGGGTGTGTACGAAGTCGGCGAAGTCAAGCCGAGCTATGCGCCTTCGATGGACATTCAAGTTTCGTCAAATTTTGAAAGATTTATTTATTTTGCGGAAAACAAGGATACTTGCAAGGTTCGCGAAATAATGCAGGCGTTTAAGTCTTCGGGCAAATGGATTTTTGAAAATTTCAACGCCGATGTGTTTTCTTCGGTTAGATGCGACGATTCTTCCATAAAGAAGAACATTCGCAATGTTTATGAAAAGTACGGAAAAATAATAGACCCGCATACGGCTTGCGGTTTTGAAAATCTCGACGGTGGCGTGAACGTTGTCTTGTCAACCGCGCATCCCGCAAAATTCCCCGAAGTCATAAAAAGCGCGATTTCGCGCGATGCAAAGTCTCCGATTTTGGAGGAATTGAAGCAGAGAAAAATCGAGCGCATGGAATGCGGGGCAAATTCGGATTTGATAAGGGAAATCATAAAGGAGCGCGGAATACGCAAATGAAGCAAAAAGTTTTTATATACGACACTACTTTGCGCGACGGGACGCAGGGCGAGGGCATATCTTTGACTGTCGCCTCGAAGCTGCGCCTCGCGCAGAAAATGGACGATTTCGGAGTGGATTTCATCGAGGGCGGATGGCCGGGGTCAAATCCGCGCGATATGGCTTTTTTCGAGCAGGTTTCGTCTTTGGAATTGAAGCGCGCAAAAATATCCGCGTTCGGTTCTACGAGAAGGGCGAATATCAGGGCTGAGGACGACAATCAGCTTAAACTTTTGCTCGATGCCAAGACGCCGTGCGTCACCATTTTCGGCAAAACGTGGCTTTTGCATGTCGAACAGGTCATAAAAACCACCGCCGAAGAAAATTTGAAAATGATAAAGGAGAGCGTCGAGTTTTTAAAGAAAAACGGGCGCATAGTGATTTATGATGCAGAGCACTTTTTCGACGGCTTTAAAGACAACCGCGAGTACGCGCTGAAAACATTGCGCGCGGCAATCGACGGCGGGGCGGATTATCTTTGCCTTTGCGACACAAACGGCGGAACTTTGGTTGAGGAATTTAAGAGCATCGTAAAAGACGTATGCGATTTCTCGAAAGACGTTCCCGTAGCCGTGCATTGCCATAACGACAGCGGAGTCGGCGTTGCCGTTTCCCTTGCAGGGGTTCAGGCGGGAGCTTCAATGGTTCAAGGCACTTTAAACGGTTTCGGGGAGCGCAACGGAAATGCGAATTTGTGCTCCATAATTCCAAATTTGGTCTTGAAGCTGAATTGCGATTTAAACTGCGCGCCTAACCTTTCAAAGCTTCGCGACTTGTCTTTATTTGCCGACGAAATGGCGAATGCCCGCAGCGATTCGCGCCAGCCCTATGTCGGGGCTTCGTCGTTCGCTCACAAGGGCGGCGTTCACGCAGACGCCGCAAATAAGGTAAAGCGCAGCTACGAGCATATTTCTCCCGAGCTTGTCGGCAACAAAACGCGCGTTTTGGTAAGCGACATGTCGGGCAGAGCCCTCGTCATGATGAAGGCGAAGGAGCTTGGAATGGAAATCGACGCGAAAGACCCCAAGATAAAGGACTTTTTGGACGAGCTCAAACAGCTTGAATTTAACGGATACGGCTATGAGGCGGCTGACGCTTCTTTTAAGCTTCTTCTTGCAAAATTTTTGAAAAAGACAAAGCCCGCCTTTGCCGTCCACAATTACAGGGTAATGGTGGAGCGCGACCAGTTTAAGGAAATCACCCGTTCCGAAGCGACCGTAAAGCTAGAAGTAAACGGTATTTTGGAGCATATGGTTGCCGAGGCGCACGGTCCCGTCGGAGCCCTTGACCTGGCTTTCAGAAAGGCGTTGGTGCGTCATTATCCGCAGATTATGGATATTGACTTGATAGATTTCAAAGTCCGCGTTTTAGACAGCGGTCTTGGCGCGAACGCGGTTGTCAGGGTTCAGGCGGAATTTAAGGACGGAGACTCTATTTGGGGCACTGTCGGCGCGTCCGACAACGTCATAGAAGCCGCTTGGGAAGCCTTGCGCGACGCCTTTGAATACAAGCTTATGAATATTTGATTTCTTATGGAAAACAACGAACATAAGCTTGATTTAAAGTCAAAAATCAAAAACAAATTTTTGAAGGGGTTGTATTCCGTATTTTCATATCCCGTTGAAGCTTTTTTGGGAATACGCGATTTCAACGCGGCAAACGCGAGGCTTCTTTCTTATGAAGACGGCAGAAATTTCTTCTTGAAGGCGTTGGACGCAATGGGCGTGCGCTACTTTGCGGATGCAGAAGAGCTTAAAAAAATTCCCTCCGAAGGTCCTTTGATTGTTGTGGCAAACCATCCTACGGGCGGGCTTGACGGCGTTGTTTTGGGCGCTGTTTTATGCTCCGTGCGCCCCGATGTGAAACTGCTTGCAAACAGCCTTTTGAGCTTTTTTGTAGGGATTAGAAAGCACTTGATAGCGGTAAACCCATTTGGGGGCAAGGAAGCCGCATCGCAAAACATAAGCGCGCTCAGGGAAACAATAAGCCATCTTAAAAAAGGCGGTTGCGTGGCAACTTTCCCGTCCGGAACGGTGTCGCATTTGCATTTGAAGCACCTTACAATTACCGACCCCGAATGGAACAAAAACATTGCATCCATTGCCCGCAAAACGGGGGCTACAATTGTTCCTGTTTTCTTTGACAACAGAAATTCAAACCTCTTTCAGCTTGTCGGGCTTGTCCATCCAATGTTGCGTACAGCTCTTTTAATAAGAGAAATGATGCGCCATGCAAAAAAAAACGTAATAAAGGTGCATGTCGGAACTCCGATTTCCCCGCGCCAGGTTTCGACTTTTGAAACCGACGAAGAATTGATTGCGTGGATGAGATTAAGCGCGTACATATTGCCGCAAAAAAAATCGGGCAAAAAAAATTCCGAAACCAAAATGGAAGATTCGGGCAAGAACATAAAGAAGCTCGTGCGCAAAATCCTTCCGTCTTCAAGCTCTTTTCAAGACCTTATTTTGCCTGTCGATTCCGAAAAAATGCAGGCTGAAATAAATTCTCTTCCCGAATCCTGCAAATTGATTGACGGCGGGAGAATAGGAGTTTACGCGGCGTATTCATGGCAGATGAAATGGACCATGCTTGAAATCGGGCGTTTGAGGGAAAAGACGTTCAGGGAAGTCGGAGAAGGCACGGGAAAGAGCATAGATACCGACGAGTATGACCAATACTACATGCACATATTCTTGTGGGACAAGGCTAATAAAAGCATTGCGGGAGCTTACAGGGTGGGGCATGTCGATAAAATCGTAAAATCCATGGGAGTGCAGGGGTTATACTCTTCGACTCTTTTTGAAATGCAGCCCGAAATTTTTGAAAAAATGGGCAATTCCCTTGAAATGGGGCGCAGTTTCATAGTAAGCGAATACCAGAAAAAAAGCTCGACTTTGGCAATTCTTTGGAAGGGCATAGGGGTGTACATTTCGCGCAATCCGCAATACAAGACTTTGTACGGTCCCGTAAGCATAACGACCGAATACAACGCAATTTCAAAAGACCTGATGGTCCAGTATCTTTCAGAGAACAAGACTTCTTTGGAATTTTCAAAGTTCGTAAAGCCAAAGACTCCCCCGAAAGTCAAGCTTTTGAGCGGCTTGGAAAAAGAGACAATTTCAAGGGTAGGCAAGGACGTTGAAAAAATTTCAGCTCTTATTTCCGAAATTGAAATGGACAACAAAGGCATACCCGTTTTGCTGAAACACTATTTGCGCTTAAACGGAAAACTGCTTGCTTTCAATGTTGACAAGAGCTTCGGAAACTGCATTGACGGATTGATAATGGTGGATTTAACCAAGACCGATTCAAAACTAATGAAAAGCTATATGGGCTTAAAAGAAGCCATAGCCTACCGCAAATATTACGGCTTGGATTCTCCCGAACTTGAGGCGGATTTGCTTGCCCAAACTAAATAGCGTTAAGCATTTTAAATAAAAAGGATTGGCGGCTTTCTTTTGCCTGCCAATCCTTTTGTTTTTATAAGAAAAGTCCGTTTTTTATGGTTTGTGTTTTTATATAAAAAACACCTTCAAAAAAAATTTTATGCAAGTATGGTTTTAGCGAAGAGGCTTTACGTTTTCCAAGCTTGCCCAACCGATTTTTTTATCAGGCGTTTGAAGCCGCAAATAATTCCCGCGCCTTTCTTTTATTATCCCGCGCCTTCCTTCCGGAAAAGGCGCAATGGCAGGGGCGTTTTTTGCGGGGGAAAGCTTTAAAACTCCGTCTTGCGAAACTGAAATTGCGGTGTTTCGCATATCGCTCCAATATATCGTGCCTGCGATTGAAATAATGAACGCAAGCGAAGAAAGCAAGAGGGATATTTTTGCAAAATTGCCTTTTTTTCTAAAAATGACGCAAGTTGATGAGATTATTATTCCAATCCAAAACGAGGATATTGCAAGCATCGCCCATTCAAAGTTTGACAGCTCCCCGAAAAAAACATCCGCAAAACTGCGCTTTTTTTCGGGAGTTCCCGAAACTTTCGACAGGGCTGAAATGTTTGCGACAGTTTCAGGGGAGCGGGGCTTTAAGTATCTGGCGCGTTCGTAATTTAGCATCGCAAGTCCGTTTTGCGACATTTTGGCGTACGAGTTTGCTGCATTATGGTATGCGGCGGCTCCAAAGCCTTTTTGCGCGGATTCCTCAAAATAGGCGGCGGCGGATTTATAGTCGGACTGCCTGTATGCGCGCGTTCCAAGCTCGAAAAGTTCTTGCGGGGTTTGCGCAAGAAGAAATAGCGGCAGAACCGCCAAAATTAAAGACGCGCCTATTTTTGCGAAAGCGTTTGGCATAGTTTTTCAAGCTCCGAATAGAGATTGCCTGTTTCGTTTGCTTCGGGAGTGTATCCGCCGAATGCGATTGCGTCTGCGCCGTCGAAAATTTTTGCGGCGAACTTTTGGTCGTTTTCCGAAAAGCCGAGGCTGTTCATTATTGAGATGGCGTCGGTTCGAGTTATTGCGCCCGCGTCAAACCCGCTTGCAACCGAAAGCGAATTTTGAAGGGCGCGAGCTCCGAATTCAAAAAATTCTTTCGGATTGTTTTTTTGCGCCGCAGATTTTGCGCTTGCCAAATCTTTTTTAAGTTCGGATTTTGCAAGAGACTTGCGGGCAAACACGGGGTCGTCGGCAAGCTTGTTTTGTTTCATTTTGGCAAGAATTATCCATGCAATCGCAAGCAGGGCGGCACATTGGGCAAGCCAGAAATATGGAGATGCCAAAATTCCGCTTGAAGACTGCAATGCGGACGGGGTCTCTTCTATAATCGGCATAGGGTCTTTTTCATCTTGCGTTTGCGCCTTGCGCTTGGCGTAGCTCTTTGACGGCGCAACGCTTACGGATACGGGGGCGATTTTAAGCTCTTCGTATTTTTGCGACTTGGGATTGAAGTAGCTGAAAACGGCGGAAGGCGTTTCTTTCAAATCGGGCGCGGTTGGAACAAGGGTGTATGAGAATTTCTTGACGCCCTTAAATCCGTATCCGCCGCTTTCGTCCTTAAAGGAAGTTTTGGGCTTGTATTCTTTCCAGCTCTGAGATGGTGAAAGTTTAGGGGCGGAAATCCTGTCGAAATTGCCTGTGCCCGAAATTGAAATATCCATAACGCACGGCTCGCCTACACTCAAAGAAGATTCGTCCAACTTTGCGTTTTCCGCCTCAAATTCGCCGATGGCTCCCGAAAATCCGCTTGGCATATTTTCTTTCGGAAGCTCCAAAACGTCCACCGCCTGCTCCTTTGAAGTCAGCGTAAAGTTTTGGTTTGAGCTGAAAAATCCGCCGAACGCGGAAGAAAAAATTCCGTTTGCCTCAAATTGGATTTTAAAGTTGCCCGTCTTTACGGGAGTTACCACGGTCGAAAAGACGAACTCCACGGGAAAGTTCGGGTCCTTTGTTTCAACCGCCTTGCCTTCCGTTAAAAATCCCTGGCAGACAAAGGCGTCGCTGTTTTTTATTGACGGGGTGAGCTGCCTTAATTTTATGTCGGAATTTAAAATTTTGCCGCTGAACTTGAAAGAGACTTGGCATGGAACTGCTTGCCCGACATAAATTTTTTCAGCCGCGAATTTTATTTCTGCGGAAGTTTCTTTTTGAAGGTCGAATGTTTCCTGCGGCGCGGACTTTCTCATTCTCTGGCGCGTTATGCCGGGGAATTGCGAAAAGCCGAAGTTCGACATCATTTCTTCCATCTCTTCAAACGGGTCATAGGCGGATGATGTCGAAATGTTTTGGGGGGCGTTCGGGCTTGCCTTTAACGATGCCGCGGGAATTTTGTACGTCTTGCCGCCTGCTGAAATTTCCCATGCTTTGACTTCAAATTCTCCGTCCTGTGTGGGGATATAGTTGAACGTCAAAATTTTTTCGCGGACGGGCGTTTGCATGTTTGTGATGCTCATCCTTGTCTGAACTCCCGAGCCGACATACTGCAATTCAGGCGGGGTAGGTATGTTTTCAGCGGTTATGTCCGCTTCGACGTCTTTTAAGACAACCGAATATTGCGCGACTTGCCCCTTGCGCACAATAGGCGGATTAAAACCGTTTGAGCTGATGGATTGCGCCATTAGGCAAACGGTAAAAAAAATCGTTAAAATTGAGGAGATTGCTTTTTTCATCTTACCAATCCTTGTATTTCTTTTCTTCAAATCTGTTGCGCTGTGTTCCGTAGCCCGAGAATGGGAGCTTCTTTTCGTCGTCTTTCAAGGAGTCGAGGACTTGCGCGGCTTCGCGGCGCGTCATCACTCCCGCCTGCGAACGGTAATCGAAGGGCGTTCCGTCTTTATCCTCTTCCGCTTGCACGGATTCCTTTGCGTCTTTGCCTTGCTTTTCTTCCGCGGGCGAGGGTGTTTCGTCTTTTTTATCGGCGGAATTTTCTTCTTTTTGAATATCGGAATTTACCGCCTGCTCGTTTTGCTTGTTTTCGGCGTTTTGATTTTCGGAATTTTGACCGTTTTCTTTTTGGTTTTCTTGGGCGTTGTTTGATTTATTGTTTTCCTTTGAATCTTGATTTTTTTGGTTTTTATCTTTTTCGCTTTGGTCGGCGTTTTGATTTTTGCTCTGATTTTCCCCGTTTTGTTGTTGATTGTCTTGGCTGTTTTGTTGGTTTTCCTGCGAATTATTTTTGTCTTGGTTCTGATTGTTTTCTTGCTTTTGGTTATTCTGCTTGTCGTTTTGCTTGTTATTTTGATTGTCTTTGTTTTGTTGGTTATTTTGGCTGTCTTGATTTTGGTCGTTTTGTTGGTTGTCCTTGTTGTCGTCGCGCAGGAGTTTTTTCAGCTCTTCGATATTTTTTTCGAGGGCTTTTTTTTGCAAATCAAAGTTTTCTGACGCGCCTTTCAACGCTGAATTTGTTTCGGCGATTTTCTTTGCGGCGTTTTTCGCGGCGGAAAGATTTTTCGACGCGCTTTGCATTTCGGGGTAGAGCTCAACCGCATTCTCAAAATTCTTTTGGGACAAAAGAGTTTCTGCTTGTGTTTTTTTCAAGGCTTCGCGGGTTTTAGTTAAGGTTTTTTCAGTTTCTTCTATGGACTTTTTTGACTGTTCGCATTGTGAAATCGCGCCTTTTATTTCGTTTTGCAAATTTTGCTCTTTTAACGCCTCTTCGCCAGAATTTTTGAGGGTGTCCAATCCCTTTTTCAGGGTTTTGCCTGAAAAGTCAAGGGCTGATGCCGTTTGAGTTTCGGTCTGTTTTGCGCCTTCAACGGTCTTTTGGGCATCGGCTTTTTCAAAGGATTTTTTTGCGTCTTCGTATCCGACGCATCCCAAATTGTAGTAGCTCTTGGCGTGGATTTGCATATCGTTTTGAGAATATGCTATCGCCTTGTAAAAATTCTCTTTTGCATGCTCTGAATTTTTGTTTTCAAAAGCATCTATGCCCGCGTTGAAAAAATCCCTCCAAGTCTTAGGCTCTTCGGTTTTTTGCGCGGCGGCGTTATCCTTTTCTTGCGCGCTTTCTTTTTGATTTTCTTGGGCTTTCAAATCCGAAGTTGAGGCGAATGAGGCGCACAGCAATACTGCGGCAATCACTCCGAGATTAGCGCGCCTGCCTTTAAATGTTTTACGCGATTCCAAAATGAAATCCAGTACCAGCAGAATTATGGACAGTGCGAGAGGAATTTGAAATCTTTCTATTGCTATTTTCTTCATCTTTGCGGAAAGTTCCGACTTCGGGGCTTTTTTTATGCCCGCTTCGTAGATTGCGTCCATGCCGCCGTCGGAGAGGTTTGCGTAGATGCCGCCCGTCGCTTTTGCCACTTGTTTTAAAAGGTCTTCATTTAGCTTGCTTGAAACCAAATTGCCGTCTGCGTCCCTTACGAACTCCAATTTTCCGTATTCGTTGCGGACGGGGATAGGCTCTCCGTTTTGAAGACCCACGCCGAGCGTGTAAATTTTTATTCCCTTTTCATTGGAGGCTTTTTCAGCCCTTTTTACGCCCGACTGTTCAAGCTCTTCGCCGTCGCTTATAAGGACGAGAATTTTTTGGTTTTTCGAGTCCGAAAATGCGGAATCGGCTTCGTCGATTGCGCTTGCGATGTTTGTGCCGCCGCGCTGGATTATGTTTGTGTCGAGAGAATCAAGCGACATTCTGAATGCGCCGTAGTCGAGGGTTATGGGGCATTGCAGAAATGCCTGACCGCTAAACGCGACAAGCCCGATTCTGTCTCCGCCAAGCCTTTCAACCACGTCGTTTATGGCAAGCTTTGCGCGTTCGAGGCGGTTTGGCTTTATGTCTTCTGCAAGCATGCTTTTTGATGTGTCCACCGCGAAAATTATATCGACGCCCATTTGATGCTCTTCCGTCCACTTGTACCCCCATTGCGGGCGGGCGAGGGCGAACATCATGAGGGAAATTGCAGAGGCAAATAATATGGATTTTGCGAAAATCTTTACGCCGCTTACATTTTGGCTTAAAGCGGGCAGGATTTCCTTTGAGGCAAATTGCGCCAAAATATTTCTCTTTTTGTTTTTGAAATACGCCGCCGCAGCAATCGCCGCGAAGAATGAGGCGACTGCCAAAAGGGCGATGAGTGGATATTGAATCGTCATGGCAAAGTCCTAAATCTGGTGTTCGCAAGCAGGCGTTCCAGCATAAGCAGGGCGAGCGCCAAAATCAGCGGATAGGCAAACAGTTCGTTATATTCCGTGAAATTGTGGATTTTAACCTTCGTTTTTTCAAGGGAGTCAATTTGGTTATAAATGGATTGCAAATTTTTGTAGTCGGTGGCGCGGTAGAATTTGCCGCCCGTGATTTCGGCGATTTTTTTGAGAGAGGCTTCGTCAATCTGGCTTATGCCGTGCCCCGCAATTTGGGGCTTGCCGAATTTGTTGCGGATAATCCTGCCGTTTTCGTCTGCCGCGGCGTAGGGTATTCTGCCGCTTTTGCCCGCGGCGATGATGTATATTTTTGTATCGAAACTTGCGGCGGCTTCGGCGGCTGCTATGGGGGATATTTTGCCCGCATTGTTGTCGCCGTCGGTAAGGAGAATTATCACTCGGCTTTTGGCGTCTTTTAAGTCTCTTAGCCTGTTTACGCTCGTTGCTATTGCCGAACCTATTGCGGTGCTTGAACCGTCTATCATTCCGATTTCAACCCTTGATATATTTTGCAAAAGCCAGTCGTGGTTCAGTGTGAGGGGGGAAACGACGAAGGTGTTTGAGGCGAAAATTGTCATTCCTATCCTGTCGCTCGGGCGTTTTTTTATGAACTGTTCAATTACATTTTTTACAGCGTCAAGGCGGGTTTGAAGCTCCGCGCGGTTTTCCGACAAGTCGAGAGCCGCCATTGAGCCTGAAACGTCAACCGCCAAAACAATGTCAATGCCGCTTTCTTCCCTTTCCGTATAGCCCTTGCCAAGCCTCGGGCGGGCGAGCGCGACAATCAAAAGGGCGAGCGCAAGCAGCCTTAAAAACATTAGAATTGCGCCCGCCTTGCTGCGCTTGAATTTTGCGACGTTATTGGCTATGGCGATGCTTGAAAACAAAATGGAGCCGCTCTTGCCTGTTCTTCCTTTCAGAATTGCAAGCAGCGGGAGGGCTGCCAAGAGCCATAAAAATTCAGGATTTGAGAAATCGAAATTCATTTTTTTGCGGCGTTTATTTTTGCGTCTTGGCTTTCCACGAAATCAATGGCGAGATTCGACATTTTTGACCTTCCTTTGCTTCCGAATTCCGCACCCGCGAATTTTGCGAGGTCTGCAAGCGTGAGAAGCTCCGCTATTTGCTTTTTTGCGCCTTCGTCGAGATTTTCGGAGTTTGACGCAATTTTTAAAAATTCTTCGGTTGTGCGTTCGGGGGCGGGCATTTTGTAAACTTCGCTTATGTATTCCCTTACCGCCGCACTTACATAGAACGCGAAAAGGGAATCTGTTGCGGACATCGCCGCCGCTTTTATTTGAAGCATTGCCTTTTCAAGCGGAGTTTCGGCAGGCTTGTTTTTTTTGCGGGTGAGAAATCCCAAAATGAACGCCAAAAGCATTGCCGCGGCAACGAACCAAGCCCAGTATTCCTGCCAGAATGTCGGCTCGATTTTACCCGTCAAAGAGTCTATTTCTTCAAAAACGCCGTTCATCTGCGCTTCCTTTCCTCAAAAAATTTGCGAAGTTTGACAATATAGGGCTTCCCCGCCTCTATCCTGACGGAGTCTATGCCTATTCTTGCGAGGGCGTTTTTAAAGTCTTTCATTCTTTTTAAATTTTCCGCCTTATATGCGTCCGTAAGTTCTTTTGAGAATGTGTCAAGCTCGACAACTTCACCCGTTTCGCTGTCTTCCAGTACTATCGTTCCGAGATTTGGAAGCTCAGTTTCACGTTCATCGAACACGTTTACGCATATTAAGTCGTGGCGGCGGTTGGTCAAGTCGAGGGCTTTTAAGACGGAATCTTGCGCGCGCAAATCCGGGTTTGGCAAAACTCCGTCGGGCCCCTGCAAAAAGTCGCTTAAAAGCACGACAATCGCGCGGCGTTTCAAAAGCCTGTTTATGCCGTCTAAGGCATTTGAAATGTTTGTTTTTGAATGTTTCGGCTTGAAAAACAAAATTTCCCTTATGAGGCGCAGAATGTGCCGTCTGCCTTTGCGGGGAGGTATGATAAGCTCTATTTCGTCTGTAAATAGGGCAAGCCCCACCTTGTCGCCGTTTTTTGCGGCGGAGAAGGCGAGCACGCTTGCAAGCTCTGCTTCAAGCTCCCTTTTGGTTTGCGAATTTGAGCCGAAAGCCCCGCTTGCGGACAGGTCAACTGCGAGCATCATTGTAAGCTCGCGCTCTTCGCGGTATTTCTTAACATGGGCTTTCCCCGTCCGCGCAGTAACGTTCCAGTCTATGCTTCGTATTTCGTCGCCCGGCTGGTATTCGCGCGCTTCTTCAAAGTCCATTCCCTGTCCCTTGAAGACGCTGTGGTACGCTCCCGCAATCGCGTCGCTTACCTGCTTTCGGGTGGCGATTTCTATACGCCTTACCTTGCGCAGCATTTCTTTGACGGAGTCGCTCATTTTCGCAAAAAATTTAAGGGCATTTTTTTAATCAGGGAACCGCGACTTTGTCCAAAATTTCCTTTATCATTGCTTCTGTTGTGACGCCTTCGGCTTCCGCTTCGTAAGAGGGGATTAGTCGGTGGCGCAGCACGTCGGGGGCGATGTCTTTTATGTCCTGTGGCGTAACATAGCCTCTGCCTTGCAGGAACGCGTGGGCTTTTGACGCCAAAGAGAGGGCGATTGTCGCTCTCGGAGACGCTCCGAAGCGTATGAAATTATCCAAATCGAGCTTGTACGACGACGGCTTTCTGGTTGCGAAAACCAAATTTACGATGTAGTCTTTTATTTTGTCGTCCACATAGATTTCATCGACGACTTTTCTTGACTGCATTATTTTTTCAGGAGTCACAACCGTGTTGATTTCGGTTTTGACGTCTGTTTTTGCCATCATGTCCAATATGAGCCTTTCCTCTTCTTTCGAGGGATAGCCCACGTTCAGCTTGAACATGAAGCGGTCAACTTGCGCTTCGGGGAGCTGGTATGTTCCCTCCTGGTCGATTGGGTTTTGGGTTGCCAAAACCAAAAACGGCGAGGGCAGGGGATAGGTTGTGCCTCCGATTGACACCTGCCTTTCCTGCATAGCTTCAAGTAGCGCGCTTTGCACCTTTGCGGGGGCGCGGTTGATTTCGTCAGCCAGCACAAAGTTTGCGAAAACAGGGCCTTTTTGGGTTACAAATTCGCCTTTTGACTGGTTGAAAATCAAAGTTCCCACTATGTCGGCAGGCAGGAGGTCGGGCGTGAACTGAATTCGGTTAAACTGCGCTTCGGCGGCGGATGCGAGTGTTTTTATTGCGAGTGTTTTTGCAAGCCCCGGAACGCCTTCAAGCAAAATATGACCGTTTGCGAGGACGCCTTCAATCATTCTGTCCACAAGGTATTTTTGCCCGACGACGGTTTTTGAAATTTCTCCCCTAAGCAGGGTTGTCCAATCCGAGGATTGCCTTACTTTATCGTTTATTTCTGATAGGTTTGCGCTCATGTTCTTATTGTTAAATTCGTAAAAATGAAATTAAAATTAAAGATTATAGACAAACTGCCCGCTTTTTTGTTCCGCAAAATTTCAGGCTTCCGCAATCAAGGCGAGGGTTTTGGCTATCACTTCTTCTTTCGACATGTTTGAAGTGTCTATCAAAACGGAGCCTTCGGGGCGGACGAGCGGGGCTGTTTTGCGGTTTTTGTCGAGGGCGTCGCGCTTTGAAATGGAGTCGGATATACCCTCGTTTGCGCGGCGTTTGCGGCGGGTTTCCTCGTCTGCGTCCAAAAATATTTTAATTTCCGCGTTCGGGAAAATCACGCTGCCTATGTCTCTCCCTTCCATTACAAGCCCCGCAAAGTTTTTTTCTTTCGCAACGCCTTCCATTGAACGCTGGTAGCCCTTCAAAAATTCCCTTACCTGCGGCATTGCGGCAAACAAAGAGACGTTTTGGTTTACTTTGTCGGTGCGTATCAAAGAATCTTCTATTTCTTTTCCGCCGACGGACATCCTTGCGGAATTTCCGAAAATCAGAGTCGATATTTCAACGCTTTTCAATGCTTGTGAAACTGCGTCTTCGCCAAGCGACGGCGCAATGCCTTCGTCAAGCAAAATGTATGCGATTGTGCGGTAGTGCGAGCCTGTGTCAACGTGCATATAGTTTAGGGTTTTTGCGCATTCTTTCGATACGCTTGATTTGCCGACTGCGGCTCCGCCGTCGATTGCGACTGTTTTAAATTTCATGCTGTCCTTTCTTGACTGTTCGAGGATTTTGAAAAAGTCGGGCCATGTTTTTGACGAGCATTGCGGGTCGTGTATTTCAATCCAAGCCTTTCCGCCGAAGATGTCGGCGCATCCGGCAACGCCGTGCGACATGGCAATTCTATGGTCTTTGTAGGTTTCGATTTTTACGGGGCTTGAAATTTTTTTGGCAAGCTCCGATTTTTCGTACGGGAAAATTGTTATCGAATCTTCGTCAAACTCGACTTTTTTCGCGAATTTTGAAATTTCCCTTGCCATCGCTTCCACTCTGTCGCTCTCCTGTTTTCGGGTGTGTGCAATGCCCGTTATTTTAGTTGTGCGCCCGAATAGCGGGGCTATTGCGGCAAGCGTCAAAAAAGTGTCTGAAATATCGTTAAAGTCAAATTCGCACGCTTCGGCAGAAGGCTCCGACTTTAATGCGAGCAAGTCGTTTTCCACGCGGCGGCATTTTACAAGACCCGCTTTTTGCATCACTTGCGCAAACCCGACGTCGCCCTGCAATCCTTCGCGGGGAAAGTTTTTTACAAGCACCGCGCCCGAAGTTGCCGCCGCGAGCGCAATGGGATAGCTTGCCGCCGTAGCGTCGGTTTCAACCGTGTAAGATGAAATTTTGCAAGTTTTGGAATTTTTTACGATGTATTTTCCGTTTGAAGGGCATTCGACTTCAAATCCGAACTGGCGCATCATTTTAACCGTCATTTCAACAAATGGCTTTGAAACCGTACCGCCTTTTAAAGTTATGGAAGTTTCGGAACTTGCAAGGGTTTGCGACATCAGTATTGCCGATAGAATTTGGCTCGACCGGGTTGCGTCAAGCGATATTTCCCCTCCCGAAAACCCCTTTGTTTTGACTGCAAACGGGAATGAAAAACTTTCTTTTTTGAATGTAAATTCAGCTCCGAGATGTTCGAGAGCTTCAATCAAACCGCGCATGGGTCTTTTGTACATTTCTTCGTCGGAGTCGAATTCAAACTCTCCGTCTTTTATTGCGCATACGAATGCGGTTAAAAACCGCGCCGCCGTGCCTGCGTTGCCGACAAAGAGATTCGCGCTTTTTTTGGGGGAACCTGAAACTGATATGAAATTTTCGCCTTCCTCTATTTCAAAGCCCAAATTTTTAAGGCATTGCACCATAATTTGGGAGTCGCGCGAAACGAGGGGGTTAAAAATTTTTATTTTTTGCCCCGCCATTGCGGCAAGCAAAAGCGCGCGGTTTGTTATGCTTTTTGACCCGGGAGCCTGTATTGCGGCGCAGGCGGGTTTTGTGAAAGGTTCTATTTTATAGTCCATGGTTTTATTTGTCCAATTCGGAACGCGTTTTTTTTGCGTTTTTTAAAAATTCTTCGATAAACTTTTCGTCTCCGCTTTTCACTGCGCGGGAGAGTGTTTCCAACATTCCTATTATTTCGTCCAATCCGTTTGAAATATTTGCGGCGTTTTCCTTCAATATGCTTTTCCACATTTGAACATCGCTTTTTGCTATCCTTGTAGTGTCTCTAAATCCGTTGCCCGCGAAAGTTTTGTATGAAGAGAAGTCTTTTGAGGCGAAGTTTGCAAGCGTGCTTGCCACGCATTGCGGAATATGGCTTATTTCCGCGGCAATTCTGTCGTGTTCTTGGGGAGTTACAAAATGCACATTCATTCCGATTTCCCTCCACATTGCCGCGATTTTTTCTGTCGCGTATTTGTTGGAAGTCGGGCAGACAAAGCAGGCGGCGTTTTTAAACAGGTCTTTATCTGCAAAATCAGCCCCTGATTTTTCGGAGCCTGCCATCGGGTGAGACGGCACGAAATTGCCGTTTTTGAAAATTTCAAGGCAGATGTCGGATATGTTGAGTTTTGTCGAGCCGACATCGGTTATGAGCGCGCTTTTCTTGGCGTATTTTGCCGCTTCTTTTGCAATAATCGGAATTGACGACGCGGTAGAGCAGATTGCTATAAAGTCGGCATTTTGCACCGCTTCTTCCAGAGTGTCGCACACGCGGTCTGCCCAAGGTTTGCCTTTGCAGTTGTCGCGCGTTGATTGGGAGCGCGACCAAATGTCGGTTTCCTTGCAAAGTCCCCTTGATTTCAACGCCCATGCGAGCGAACCGCCGAGCAGTCCCGCGCCCAAAACCGCAATTTTGTCAAATAAAATCATGGTTTAGAATATTGCAATATCCCCGCGTCTTTTCAACACTCTTTTGCGCAAACGGATTTATTTTTGAGGCTTGCGGTTTTCATTTATTTTTGTTTTATATATTGTTTTTCTTTATGAAGATATTTTTGTCGATAACAGGCAGATTTTTCGCGCTCATGCCGCGCTCTTTTTCAAGCGGCATTTGCAAGGCGATAGGCTTTCTCATAATTTATGTGCCAAATTCCCGCGCAAGGGTTGCCTTTTCCAACATAAAGCACTGCTTCCCGAACTTGCCAAAAAGCGAAATTCGAGAAATCGCATACGAATCCGCCAAGCGAATGGTGGAAATGGGGCTGTTTGTTTTGGCAAGCCCGTACATCGGCGAAAAAGAGCTGAAAAAACGCATACGCATTTCGGAATTTTTGAATTCGGAAATTGCAAAACTTCAAGAAAATCCTCGCCCTTTGGTTTTGATGATTCCGCATTTTTGCATGATGGAGTCCATTACCATGCTTCCGATGCTTTCTCCTTTGAAAATGCCGCAGACGGGAGTATTTTACCGCCCCTTTGACAACGACGGAATAGAGTCGTGGGTGAAGGAGACGAGGGAGCGTTACGGCGTCCATTTGCTGTCCCGAAAGGACGGGCTTTTCGCGGCGAACGACTTTTTGAAAAACAAGGGTTGCGTTGGCGTTTTGTTCGACCAGGACGCGGGGGCGGCGGGAGCTCTTTCGCCGTTTTTCGGAAGGCTTGCATCGACTTCGGAAATTGCGGAAATTCTTGCGCACAGGTGGCGGAGCGGAGTCGCCGTGGTTTGGGCGAAGCGCACGGGCTTTTGGAGCGCGGAAATCGACGGGGAATTTATAGAAGGCTCGGAGTCTGAAGAAATTTTGTTCAATTTGAACTTATGGCTTGAAAACAAAATAAAAAGCGACGAAACCGCAAGGCGCGACTGGCTTTGGCTCCACAAGAGGTGGAAGACTCAGACCCATCCCAAGTACCGCTTCCAAATAAGGCATCGCAGGGTTGTTTTTGAGGAGTATTTAAAGCATTTTAATTTAAAAGAGCTTCCGAGGCGTTCAAATTTTATCTTCAAAATGCCATCTGAATTGACAGAGGCGGTTTCGGTTTTGCCGATATTTTCCACTTTGCGCAAGGCGCGCCCCGATGCGGCGTTTACGCTATTGTTTAACGAGGACATTGCTGAATGCTTTGAAGGATTGAGCGTTGCCGAGAGGGTTCTATCGCTACCGTTTGACGCGGCTAAGCGAAAAGATGTTTTAATGTCTTTAAGCGAAGAATATCCGGAACTTTTGGCGGTATTCGACGCTTCGTGCAGGTATGAATTTGACGCAAAGTTAATACGGGCGGCGCAATCTTACGGCTTTTTTAAAAAGGGCGGAAAGAAGCCGAAGTTTGTCAAGTTTTGCGCCGAGCTTTCGGAAGACGATTTTTCAAGGCCGATTTTGGAAAGGGTTGAGACAATGCTAAAAAATTACGGCTTGAAAGAGCCGTTGGATTTTTCCGAAATAACATTTAAAAACCGCAATGGCGGTGCGGTTTTCGACGCAAAAAAGCTTTTAAAGTCGGCGTCAAAAGAAGAAATTGCGTCTTTACTTAAAAATTCCTCAAAAATAGCGTTCTAAAAAAATTCAAAAAACAAATTGAGAATTTTTTAAAAATCGGCTTTTATATTTCTTGTATGGAAATTGTAGATTTTAACGGGGAAAAACTTTATAAATGGACAGTCGGGGCTTCGACTTTCATCGCCTCTCCGACGCGCGGCGCGCGCCTTATGAACTGGTTTTTGACGCTTGCGGACGGCTCTTTGAGGGACGTTATATATTGGCCCGACAACGCCGACATGAAAGGCGGCTTTGCCTCTGTTCGCGGCGGAAATCCGATTTTGTTTCCGTTTTGCGGCAGGAGCCACTTAAACGGAGAGCTTGGCAAGTGGAAAACTCCCGACGGAAGAATTTTAAATATGCCCCAGCACGGGTACGCGAGGCAGGGGGAGTTTGAAATTGTCGATATAACCGATTTTGCCTTTGTGGCAAAATTCAAGCCCGACGCGCAATGCCGCGAAAACTATCCCTATGATTACGACTTTGTTGTAAGCTATCGCTTCAACGAATTTTCGATAGGCTGCGACCTGCGCCTTGCGAACAATTCCGATGTCGAAATTCCGTGGTGCGCGGGGCATCATTTTTATTTTAAAATGCCGTGGCACGACGGGGCTTCGCGGAAAGACTACCGCATAATTTGCGACGCCAAAAAAGCCTTTAAACTTGACGAAGCGGGCAAACTCTCTCCCGTGGAAGCGGCGTTTCCCGCCGATTTTTCGGACGGCAGGCTCTGGAACAGGATTAACTGCAAGCTCAAAACAAACATTGTGAAATTCGGGCCTAAAAGCGGGGAAGAGGACATTGCAATCCGAATTGGCGAAAGCTCGAAGCCCGACGCTTGTGCGAGCGTCGTGACGTGGACTGAAAGCGATGAAAGCCCGTTTTATTGCGTTGAGCCGTGGATGGGGCTGCCTAATTGCGCGGAGCATAAGAGCGGGCTTTCGCTTGTGAAGCCGCATTCCTCCCAGACATTTTCAGTGGATATTTCCGTTTTTTAAGGCTCGGTTGCAATTTTTTGCGCGAAAGCCGCAAAAATGATTAAAGCTCTTTTGCGCAGACTTTCGCGGCAGAGATTGCGGCGGCGTCTGACGCTTCCTCCGCAGTCTTTCCGTTTAGAATTTCAAAGATAAAGCGCGCAGTGAAAGCGTCTCCCGCTCCGACGGTATCGACTATCTTTTCCGCCTTGCTCTTGCCTGTTATTTCCCTGTCTTCGCAGACTATAATGTGCCCGTCGGCTCCGCGGGTCAAAACCAGATAGTTTAGGTTGAACATCTTAAAAATCTTGCGCGCGCATTCGGTTTGGCTTCCGCATATCGAGAACATTTGGGAAATGACGGGCAGTTCTTCCTCGTTTATTTTCAGAATGTTTGCGATTTCCAGAGAGCTTGTTATTATTTCCTTTGAATAGAAGTTTTGGCGCAGATTTGCGTCAAAGACTTTCAGGCATTTTTTTGACGATGACCGAATTATTTTGAAGAGGTTTTGCCGCGAAACGTCGCTTCTTTGCGCGAGAGTGCCGAATGCGATGGCGTTTGAGCGCGCCGCAAATTCTACCGCCTGCGGCGTTATTTCGATTTTATCCCAGGCGGCAGGGGAGCATATTTCGTATGAGGGGGCGTTGTTTTCGATTTTTACGAGAACCTTGCCGGTTTCTTCGCCTTCAAGCTCCTGCACAAAATCGGAAGGCATTCCTTCGTGCGCCATAAAATTGAATACTTCCGCGCCGTTTTCGTCTTTGCCTACCGCGCTTAAAATGTAGGCGTCCGCGCCGAACTTTCGTGAAAAGCGCGCAAAGTTAAACGGGGCTCCGCCCAAAATTTTTTTATTTTCAAAAATATCCCAAACAATTTCTCCGAAAGATAAAATTTTCTTTTGCATAATCTTGTTTTTTATCGGTTTTTAGACGTTTGTTTTTAAAGATTTTTTATTCAAAGAAATTACGGTTTGCAAAATGAAACTTTTTATAAAAAATCGCGTTTAAACGATTATAAAATTTTTTAGTTTTGTCTATGAAGAAATCTTTACTTTCTAAGAGAAATTTTTTTGTTTTTATTGCGGTTTTGGCTGTGGCGTTGGGAGCTTATTTCCATTTTTCCGCGCCAAAGGAGGAAATTCCGCCCTACAAAACTTCAGAAATCACCCTAAGGGACATTACGGTTTCAATAGACGCGACGGGAACGGTGGAGCCTGAGGATTTGGTCGATGTCGGCGCGAGAGTTTCGGGGGAAATTTTGGAATTTGGCAAAGACGTTGACGGAAATCTTGTCGATTACGGTTCGCGAGTGAAAGAGGGCGAGCTTTTGGCACTTATTGATGACCAAATTCCCCAGTCGGATTTATTGGTTGCCAAGGCTAAGCTTAGCGCGGCAAACTCCAATTTGGAGCAGGCGAAAGCAAGCCTTGCGCAGGCAAAGGCGTCTTTCAACAGAGCGGAGCGCGACTGGCTCAGAATTAAAAACCTCGAAGTGGGGGAGGCAATTTCGCAGGCTTCGCACGATTCTTATCTTTCCGAATACGAACAGTCCGCCGCCCAGATTGACGTCTGCAAGGCGTCCATAAAAACCGCGCAGGCTGAAATCGAGCAGGCGCAGGCAAACGTGAAAACGGCGGAGCGCAATTTGAGCTACTGCAAAATAAAGGCGCCCGTTGACGGCGTTGTTATCGACAGAAAAGTGAACATAGGTCAGACGGTTGTTTCAAACATGAGCGTAAGCTCCCTCTTTTCGATAGCCAAAGACTTGAAAAAAATGGAAGTTTGGGCGTCGGTAAACGAAGCCGACATAGGTTATGTTAAGCCGGGGCAAAACGTTTCGTTTACCGTTGACGCCATGCCCTCTGAAATATTTTACGGCAAGGTTGGCAAAATCAGGCTGAATGCCACCATGTCCCAAAACGTGGTGACTTACATCGTTGAAGTCGTGGTTGACAATTCCGACGAAAAGCTGCTGCCGTATCTCACTGCGAATTTGAAGTTTGAGGTCGAGTCTGCAAAAGGGGTATTGAGCGTGCCAAATTCCGCATTGAGATGGTCTCCTTTTGGCACGTCGGAAAACTTGGGCAAGGGGCGCGGCGCAATTTGGATTTTGAACGGTTCGCAAATTTTCAAGGTGGAAGTTAAGACTGGAATTTCCGACGGCGCGTTTACCGCCGTTTATTCCGACAAGCTTAAAGGCGGCGAAATCGTGGTTACGGGCATAAATTCAAACGAAGATGCGGCTTCTTCTGCGGCGTCCAATCCGTTTATGCCAAAACCTCCGCATGCCCGCAAGAAAAACGGCAAGTAAGGATTATGAATTTGATAAGTCTCAAAAACATTTGCAAAACCTACATTGTGGGCGATGTAAAACTGCCTGTTTTAAAGTCTATTTCCTTAGACGTCAAAAAAGGAGAGATGCTTGCGCTTACGGGGACTTCGGGATCAGGCAAAAGCACGCTCATGAATATTTTGGGCTGTCTTGACCGCCCGACTTCGGGAGAGTATTTTTTGGAGGGCGTTGAAATTTCAAGGCTTGACAACGACGGCAGGGCGGATGTCCGCAACAAAAAGATAGGCTTTGTCTTCCAGAGCTTCAATTTGCTTCCGAGAACTTCCGCCCTTGAAAACGTCATAATGCCGCTCTTTTACACGGCAAATCATTTGAGCGAAAAACAGATGCTTGAACGCGGTGAGCAAATGCTCGAAAAAGTCGGGCTTAAAGACAGAATGATGCACGAGCCCTCCCAGCTTTCGGGAGGCCAGCAGCAGAGGGTCGCAATCGCGAGGGCTCTTGTAAATTCTCCCGAAATCCTATTTGCGGACGAGCCTACGGGGAATTTGGACAGCAGAATGAGCGAGGAAATCATGGATATGTTCTGCCAAATAAACGAATGCGACGGAGTGAGCGTCGTGCTTGTGACGCACGAGCCGGAAATCGCCGAAAAGGCGAAGAGGGTGGTGCGCTTAATTGACGGAGAAATAACGGACGACAGGATTATATGAAAAACTGGCGCATATTGAAATCGGCATTGAAGTCCATTTTGCGCAATCCCATGCGCACGTTTTTGACGACGCTTGGCATTGTGATTGGCATTGCCGCGGTCATTGCCCTCATGGAAGTCGGAGCCGGCGCGCAGGACAGCTTAAAAAAGAGCATTTCCGCCATGGGCGTAAATTCCATAACTGTACGCCCCGGCGCGGGAATGATGGGCGGGGTCAGCTCAGGCGCGGGTTCAAAGGCGAATTTGACGGCGCAGGACGTTTCGGAAATTTTAAAGGAATGCCCGTCCGTAAAACTTGCCACTCCCGTGATTTCAGTCAGGGGGCAGGTTGTTTACGGCGGCAAAAACTGGAGTCCGTTCGGCATCAGCGGCGTCAACGAGGATTATCTTGAAATTGGCAATTGGCAGGTTGCGGACGGAGAGATGTTTTCAAAATTGCAGGTATTAAGAGGGTCGAAAGTATGCCTTATAGGCTCTACCGTAAAGCGTGAACTCTTTGGGAGTGAAGACCCTCTCGGCAAAGACATACGCATACAAAACGTGCTTTTCAAGGTGATAGGGGTTCTTAAAAGCAAGGGCGCGAACATGATTGGCATGGACCAGGACGACACTGTGATAGCTCCGTGGACTGCCGTTAAAGCGCGGCTTACGGGCGCGGGGCAGACTTCCATTTCATCGGTATCTTCTTCCTCTTCGACCACGGCAACTTCCACTTCTTCAACTTATCCCGATGCCACAAGCCTTTATCCGCCGTCGTCCGACTCCAATTTGCCGCCCGTGCGCTTTCAGAATGTTGACAGCATTTCCGCATGGGCGAGAACTCCCGAGCTTGTAGATTCCGCCGTGGAGGAAATAACGAAGGTTTTGCGCTCTACCCACAAGCTTGCAAGCGGTGTGGAAAACGATTTTCAAATCCGCACAATGTCAGAATTTTCCGATTTCCTTACGGGCTCTACCAAGAACATGACAAACCTTTTGCTTTGCGTGGCGTTCATTTCGCTTATCGTGGGAGGTGTAGGCATCATGAACATAATGCTTGTATCCGTGACTGAAAGGACGCGCGAAATCGGGCTTAGAATGGCAGTTGGCGCGAAGAAGCGCGACATACTCCGCCAGTTTCTCGTGGAATCTGTCGTGATATGCTTTATGGGCGGATTGATTGGTATTGCTTTCGGGCACGGCGCGTCAATGGTTTTGGCGTCTGCGATGAAGTGGCCCTCGACAGTTTCCTACTCTGCAATATTGCTCTCTGTGGGTGTTTCCGTTTTGGTGGGGGTGGTGTTCGGATATTATCCCGCATGGAAAGCCGCAAGACTTGACCCTATTGAAGCTTTGAGATATGAATAAAAAATACATGCCTTTGTTTTTTGCCGCGTTGCTGTTCGGTTGCGCGCTAGGTCCCGACTTTGAAAAACCCGAATACGGGCAAATGCCGAAGTTTTTCGACGCTGAAAATGCCCCTCTTTTCAAGGCGGTGGAAGACGGCGGCGACATCGAAAAGTGGTGGGAAGTTTTTGACGATCCGCTTCTAAATTCTTTGATAGAGCGGGCGTTGGAGCATAATTTCGACTTGAACATCGCAAGAATTTCCGTTGAGCAGGCGGGGTATCAGCTTGGAATTTCCAAAAGCGGGCTGTTTCCCGTTTTGGACGCAAAGGGCGGCTTTGCCGAAAGGGGAAACATGAGCGGCTCTTCGCGCGGCTACACTTCCGCGGAGCTTGGAGTCGGATGGGAAATCGATGTATTCGGCGGCGTCCGCTGGGGCATTGAAAGCGTTGAAGCTGATTACAAGGCGGCGGAAGCGAATAAGAATGCGGTTCGCATAAAGGTTGCAAGCGATGTTGCAAGTGCCTATTTTCTTTACAGGTTTTACTGCGAGGATTTGTCTATTACCCGCAAAAATTTGGAAACGCAGGAAAAGACGTTGAAAGTCATAAAAGAGCGTTTGGAAAACCGCCTGATTGCAAAGCTCGACTATGTGCGCTCCGAAGCCCAGCTTAGGTCAACGCTTTCGCAAATCCCTTCCATCGAAGCGCAAAAGGAATCGGCAAGATACGCCCTCGAACTTTTGCTCGGCTTAAATTCAGGCGCGCTCAAAGAGGAGCTTAAAGGCGTTTCGGGGCTTCCCGAATTTGAGAAATTCGTTTCCGTGCAAGTCCCCGCAAAACTCTTGGAACGCCGCCCCGACATAATTGAGGCGGAATACAGGCTTCATTCTGCCGTCGCAAAAATAGGAGAGGCGGAGGCTGACTTTTATCCAAAGTTTTCGATAACGGGCAATATTTCGTACAGCGCGCCCGCGAAGGCGAATTTGTTTGACAGCCAATACGGCTCTTGGAGCGTCGGGCCTACTGTTTCGTGGAATTTGTTTAGCGCGGGCAAGACTTATTACAACGTGAAATTGCAGGAGTCGCTTGCAAAAGAAGCGGGCGTTTCCTGGGAGAAGGTGGTTGCAACCGCCGTTAAAGAAGTACAGGAAGCCATGGTTTCTTCAGTGAAACAGCGCGAGAAAACGGAAATTCTTAAAGATGTTGTAAAGAGCAATATCGACGCCTACGAGCTTTCTTTCAAGCTTTTCAAGGCGGGAGAGCTGGAGTTTTTGGACTTGCTTGACGTTCAGCGCACAATGCTCGCGGCAGAGCAGTCTCTGCTTGAATCGCGCAGGCAGTCCTTGGATAACATAATTCTTCTTTACAAGTCCCTCGGCGGCGGATGGCAAAACAACGCCGAAAATAAAGATTAGTCTTTTGCCAATTTTGAAAATTCGAAAAATCTTGTTTTTTTCGGATTTTTTTACATATTTATGAAAAATTGAACATTTTTATAATATAAAGAGGAAGAGTTAAAAAAATATGAAAGATTTTAAAATCGCAGATGAAATGAAGTATTCAGGCATTTCAAGGCGCAAATTCTTAAAAATGATGTCGGCGGCGGGGCTTGGAACAATGGCTTTCGGCGCAAGCGGATGTTCGTCAAGCAGCGCAAGCGGCAAAATCGTGATTATAGGCGGCGGGGCTGCGGGCATCAGCATGGCGGCGCGCTTAAAGAGGCTCCTTTCAAATCCGAACATCACAATCATTGATCCGAGCGATTTACACTACTATCAGCCGGGATTTACCCTCATTGCTTCGGGTGTGTATTCTCCCGACGAAGTTTACAAAAAGCAGTCGGACTGTATGCCAAGCGGCGTCAAGTGGGTTAAAGACAGCGTCGTCGGTGTAGATCCGGACAAAAACAAGGTCATGACCTTGAAAAACGGCGTTATAGACTACGACTTTCTTGTATTGGCTCCCGGTTTGCAGATAAATTGGGACGGAGTTGAAGGCATAACCCGCGAAACTTTGGGGCAGGGCGACGCCTATTGCATATACGACCATCAGGGTGCAATCCGCACATGGCAGGGAATGCAGAAATTCGTCGAAAAAGGCGGAAGAGGCATTTATACCGATACCTACACAAAGCACAAATGCGGCGGAGCTCCCAAGAAAGTATGTCTGCTTTCCGAACACCTCGCTCGCAAAAAGGGAACGCGCAAAAATTTGAAGCTCGATTTCTTCACCGCAAGCAAAGTTCTTTACGATGTTCCTTACTTTACGCCGAGGCTTTTGGAAATATACAAGGAGCGCGGTGTTTCGATTTCAACGAGAGTCCGCGTGAAGGGCGTTGATACCTCCGCAAAGAAAGTCCACATGGAAAAAATCGTCGTCTCTTCCGAAAAGCAGAAAGACGCAAACGGTGTTGAAAAAGTCGTCGAAAAAAGAACCTACGAACCGTTTGTGGAAGATTACGACTTCTTGCATTTTCTGCCACCGATGACAGCTCCCGATTTCGTTAAGCAGTCTGGGTTAAGCTGGACGGAAGGCAAACTCGCTCCCGAAGGCTGGGCGGCGACAAACAAGGAAACGCTTGTCCACAATAAGTATAAAAATATTATGGTTGTGGGCGACGTTGCTGGAATTCCGACATCAAAAACGTCGGCTGCCATTCGCAAACAGGCTCCCGTTGCGGCAAAAAATTTGGTTGCTATAATGGAAGGCAAAGAGCCTGTCGAAAAATACAACGGATACGCCGCATGCCCGATTGTGACCGAATACGGCAAGCTCATAATGTGCGAATTCGACTACGACAAAAAAGAGCAAATATCCTTCCCGTTAAATCTCTGGGATATGTCGAAAGAGCAGGCGGTTGGCTGGTACTTGAAAGTGTATATGCTAAAACCGCTCTACTTCTACGGAATGCTAAACGGCTTGGTGTAAAATTCAAAAAGCCCCGACAAAACTTCGGGGCTTTTTTACGGCAAAATTGTATTGAAAACGTTCGTTTTTTTTTACATAAATAAATTTATGGAAAAAGAAGATAAAACGGGAAACCTCAATCGGAATTTCGAGTGTAAAAAAAACGAACGTTTATTTACATTTGGCGGGAAAAATGTAAAATTAGATTTATCTGATAATGAAAAGCGCGATATTATCAGCTTAATTGAACAGGGGAAACCTCTTCCTGATAAATATAGATTTCTTCTTTTTGGGGATAAACGCGAGGTTGAGCTTGTTTGGAATGGCAAAAAACGCGAGGTTTGCGATATAGTATTGCCTTTTCAAACGATAGAACAAGTTGATGAACCGCGTTCAGAACGTTATGCAGATAAAGAATCGCAAATGGAATTGTTTGATGCACGCGGGCGTCAGAAATCTGGTTGGACAAATAAACTTATTTGGGGCGATAATAAATTGATTTTGTCTTCGCTTTCAAACGGAGCTATGCGTGAAGAAATAGAAAAGAATGGTGGAATAAAACTTATTTATATCGATCCACCATTTGATGTAGGTGCCGACTTCACAACCGACATTACTTTTGGTGATGAAGAAAAATCTTTTACCAAAGAGCCGACAATTATTGAAGAAATAGCCTATCGCGACACATGGGGTAAAGGTGCTGACAGTTTTATTTCCATGATATACGAACGCCTTGTCCTTATGCGAGATTTACTCGCCGATGACGGGAGTATTTATGTCCACTGCGACTGGAGATTAAGTGGTTCTTTAAGAATATTATTAGATGAAATTTTTGGAAAAGATAGTTTAATTAATGAAATTATTTGGAATAAAGGATTTAGAGGAACTGAGTCTAAAAAAATATTTCAACATTCCCACGATACAATTTTAATGTATTCTAAAAAATCTAGCTATATTTGGAATCAACAAGGACAACCGTACAAAGATTTAAATATGTCGAGATATAATAAAATAGATGAAAATGGAAATAGATATGCATTAATAAAAAGACAAAGAACTAATGGTGAAATATATTATGGCAAAACTTATCCTAATGAAGTAGGTAAAAAGATAAATGATGTTATTTCTCATGTTCCAACAATGGCATCAACAAATTCAGAACGTATAGGATATGAAACTCAAAAACCAGAAGCTTTATTGGAAATATTTGTTAAGACTTCATCAAACGAAGGCGATATTGTTGCAGATTTTTTTGCGGGTTCAGGGACAACATTGGCAGTTGCAGAAAAACTCAACCGCAAATGGATTGGCTCAGACTTGGGTAAATTTGCAATTCATACAACTCGTAAGCGTATGATAGGTATTCAGCGTCAGCTGAAGTCGGAAAACAAGCCTTATCGTGCGTTTGAAATTCTTAATCTCGGCAAATATGAACGAGCACATTACATTGGTATCAATCAGGACTTGCGCTCAGAAGCTCGGAAAAAGCAAATCGAAAAAAAAGAAAAAGATTTTGTAGATTTAATCTTAAAGGCTTACAAAGCTCAAAAGGTCGAAGGCTTCAATAATTTCTTGGGTAAGAAAGCAGATAGGCTTGTTGCAATTGGTCCGATAAACTTGCCCGTAACAAGGCTCTATGTAGAGGAACTCCTTTTAGAATGTCGCACAAAACATATAGGCAGGGTTGATATTCTGGCTTTTGAATTTGAAATGGGATTATTTCCGACTATTCAGGAAGAAGCAAAAAACAAGGGTATTGACATAAAAATGAAATATATTCCGCGCGAAGTTTTTGACAAGCGTGCAATAGAAAAAGACCAAGTAAAATTCTATGATGTTTCTTTTATTGAGCTGAAACCTCACTTTAAAAAAGGCGCATTTCAAATTGAACTCGAAGACTTTTCGGTATTTTACACCCAAGATGATTTAGAAGCATCAAAAGAATCCTTGGGAAAAGGTAAGACAAAAGTCATCGTTGATAGCGGAAAAATTTATTCCATATTAAAAGACAAAAACGGAGTTGTTCAACCGCCTGTTTTGCTTACCAAAAAATGGACGGATTGGATTGATTACTGGAGCATCGACTTTGACTACCAAAGTAAAAAGGAAGTCATTAAAGTTTTAGATCCGGCAACCGGAGAAGAATCAACGCAATGGACGGGCGATTATATTTTTGAAAATGAATGGCAGAGTTTTAGAACTAAGAAAGACAGAACTCTCGAACTTAAAACTCCGTGGCATGAATGCAAAGTTGGGAGAAGAAAAGTTGCCGTAAAGGTCATCGATATATTCGGCAACGACACAATGAAAGTAATTGATATAAATGTAGAGGATTAGAGCTATGCCACTTAATATAACGTTTTCAACCAATCCTTACGATATTCTTTCTGCCGATGACAGATGGTATCCAGATTCAGACCAAGAAAAACTTTTTAAAGCTGAAAAATTCCGCTTTCTTCCGCCATTAGTTTATAAAATTAGACAAGAAGTTGCCCAGTGGCGAGAAAATGGCTACAAAGGTGCAAGTAAAACATCGCAAGCCCTTTTGCATTATTGGTTCGGCAGGCACGACAAACGCAGAAAAGATAGAGGCGAAGAATATCCAACTGAATTTTGCTATTACTTTGCCCAACGCGAGGCAGTTGAAAGTGTAATTTATCTGTACGAAGTTAAAAAAGTTCAGGACAAATACGACCTAATGAAGTTTGACTCAACAGGTCTTGTTTCGGGTGCAATGTTTGCAGAGCAGTGGCTGCGCTTTGTTTTAAAACTTGCAACAGGGGCAGGAAAAACAAAGGTAATTAGTTTGATTATTGCGTGGAGCTACTTCCATAAAACATACGAAGAAGATTCAACTCTTTCTAGAAATGTACTTTTAATTGCACCAAACATTATTGTTCTCGATAGATTGCGCAATGATTTTGATGGGCTGAGGATTTTTCGCGAAGACCCAATTATTCCAGAAAATGGAGAATACGACAGGCAATGGCGTTCTGACTTCAATATGGTTTTACATATTCAAGATGAAGTTGCGGTTTCGAGAAATACTGGAAATTTATTTCTTACAAACATACATCGCGTTTATGAAGGTAATGATGCAATACCAAGTTTTGAAGATATAGACACAGCCGATTATTTCTTAGGCAAACGCGGAGTTTCTAATACTACAGATTCCGTTTTAGACCTTAATGAGATTCTCAAAGATATAGATGAACTTATCGTTATAAATGACGAAGCACATCATGTTCACGATGAGAATATGGCTTGGTTTAAGTCGATAGAAAACATCCACAACAGACTTTGCCAAAAAGATAAAAAACTGTCTTTACAAATTGATCTTACTGCAACGCCACGCCATGATAACGGCAGTATATTTGTCCAAACTATTTGCGATTATCCCCTCGCTGAAGCAATCTGGCAAGATGTTGTAAAACACCCTGTAATGCCCGATGATGCAAGCAGAGCTAAGCTTCAAGAAAAACAAACAATAAAATATGCCGAGCGTTATTCTGATTACATTCAACTCGGTATCGAAGAATGGCGTAAGTCGTACAAAATAAATGAACAGGTTGGAAAGAAATCTATCATTTTCATAATGACTGATGACACAAAAGCTTGTGATGATGTCGCAAGATACTTAGAAGACAATTATCCTGATTTAAGAGGAAAAGTTCTTACGATTCATACAAACAAAAACGGTGAAATCTCAGAAAACGATTCTAAGAAAAATAAAGAAGAATTAGATTTACTTAGAAAACAAGCTAACGAAATCGATTCTTGGGAAAATCCGTATGTCGCAGTTGTTTCTGTAATGATGCTTAAAGAAGGTTGGGACGTGAAAAATGTTACAACAATTGTTGGATTACGTTCCTTCGGTTCTAAAAATAAAATTCTACCTGAACAAGCATTGGGGCGTGGATTGCGAAAAATGCATAGAGATCGTAGAATGCGTGAATCTGTTAGTGTTGTAGGAACTGACGCTTTTTTAGACTTCGTAAAATCTATAAACAATGACGGTGGCTCTTTGGAAGTCGGTTCAATGGGCGGTGGTGGAAAAGGTGGAAATACATCTATCGTCATTGAAATCGATAAAGAAAATAAGAAAAAAGATATCAAAAAATTAGATATCGATATCCCTGTGATGACGCCAAAGATTTATCGAGAATATAAAAATTTAGAAGAACTTAACCCTGTGAATTTTGGAACTTCCAAAATTTCTTATCGAGAATATACAGAAGAAGAAATTAGAGAAATTGTTTTTGAAGATATTGTTCAAAACGATATTGACCACAAAACTATTTTATCGAGCCTTGTAATTTCAGACTTTAGAGATGCGATTGCTTTCTTCGCTCGTGCTATAATGAAGGATTTACGCTTATTTGGCGGATACGATATTCTTTATGGAAAAGTAAAAGTATTTGTAAGAGATTTTCTTTTCGATAGAGAAATAGACGTCAATTCCCCAAATACATTAAGAAATCTTTCAGAATTGGAAGTTAGAAAAACGATAATTTCAGCCTTTAAAGAACAGATAAATAATCTTACAATTCGTGATAAAGGAACAACAGAAATTAGAGACAGTATTAAAATTTCTAGAGTGCGTCCATTTATTGTGAAGGATCAGCCTTATTTAATCCCAACAAAGAGTGCGTTTAACAAGATTATTGGAGATAGTCAGTTTGAACTTGAATTTGCCGGATTATTAGAACTTTGCCTAGATGTTGTTTCGTATGCAAAGAACTATATGGCTGTAAATTTCAAATTGGATTACGTCAATGCAGATGGCGATATTTCACATTATATTCCAGACTTCTTTGTGAAATTGACAAATGGAAAAACATATGTTGTGGAAACGAAAGGAAATCCCGATTTAGATGTCCCATTAAAAATGGCTCGTTTAATTGAATGGATAAAAGATATAAACAATCTAAACAAAAAAGAAATTTTTGATTATTTATATGTTCCACAAGACGAATTTGATTTATATGCAAAGAATGTAAAAACTTTCAACGATATGGTTAGAATTTTTCGACAATACAAAAGTTAAAACCTCAGCTGGATTTGCGTTCGGAATATGTGCATGTTAGTTTCGATATCTCCGAAAAACCGCGAGTTGACGGGATGGTCGAAGATTGCGTATTCGTAGCCCGCAAAGAACTTGAAGTTATGGTCGCGTATGTACCAGCAAAGCCCGCCGTATATCGTCGTTGCGCGGTCAAAGTAGATGTCGAATGGTCGGGGATGCGAGCTTGATTTCGCTCCCGTAAGGACGTCTTTGGGCAATATCCCTTTGCCGTCGGTAAAAATTTGGCTAAGCCTTCCCACGAGGCTGAGCCTTCCGTATTTATTAAAATCAAGGATAAAATATTCCGCATTAAAATTGTATCCGACGGGCGTCGCGTAGCCGTTTCTGTCGAGAGAACCGTATTCAATGTTTGAAATTACGGATTCCAACCACATCGTTAAATCGTCTTTGTATTTTAGCTCCACAAAGGGATTTACTTGGAAAATCGAGCCGTATTTGTCGTTTGAAACGATAAATGCCTGGTTGCCGAACCCTGTCTTTGCTCCAAATGTTATTTTGAAGTCTTTGCAAAGTTTTTTCGAATAGAAAAATGCCGCCCATAAATTTACATTGTTTGCGCTTACAGGATTGGATTCTTTTCCCGACAAATGCGAGTGCAGCATTATGGTGTTATTCATCGAATTTGTCAGGGCAAGGTGGTATTTAAAGCCGTCAAAACCGCGCACTTCGCCGTCCCAAAACAGCCCCGTGTAGCGCATGCCCATGCCGATTCTGCTGTTGTTTTGGGCGTAGAAAAAATATCTGGAAACGATTGAAGTGTCGATTGTGGGAATTTTGAAAGCGCCTATGATTTCTTCATAGCCCATTTGCACCTTTTTAAACCCGATGTTCAATGTCCCGCTTGTGAAATCAAAATCGAGCTTCTTGGCAACGTAGCAGTTCAAAAGGTAGTCAGAACCACTTGTGTTTCTTCTGCAAAAGTCGAGGTCTATGGCGGCTTTCCAGTTGTCGGGAATTTCGGCGAGAAAGCCCATGTAGGCTCTTCGCAGTATAAATCCGCCCCAGTCTTCGCCACTTTCATGGGTGGTTTCGCTATACATGTAGTTCGACATTACTTGGGCGAACCCCCATACTTTTGTCTTTATTGCGCCGTCTTTTTGCGGGAAGACCAAAGCCAAATCCCTTGCAATCTTTGAAGCTTCGTCTTTTGATATGATGTTCTTGCCGCAAAGATCGTCTATCATGCGCTTGTCTTGCGAAAAAGCCACTTGCATTGACGCCAAAGCCGCAATAGCGAGCGTTAAAAACTTTATGGCTTTTGCAATATTCATAAATCCAAAATATGTTCGTTTATGAAAATATTTTTGCAAGCTTAATATGCCTTTTAACTAAAATCTGCTTGCAATATTCAATTTTTTTATGTCTGCTTTTTCGATTAAAAAATTATATGGAAATATTTGTAAGCAATTTGCCGCACTCCGCGGAATCTGGGGAAATCGAAACGCTGTTTGCCTCGTTTGGCAAAGTCGATAAAATAAAAATTTTGAAGGATAAATTTTCCGGAAAACCGCGCGGAATGGCGTTTGTTGCAATGTCCGAAGAATCCGACATAAAAAGCGCAATCGAGTCTTTAAATGGATTTATGATGCAGGGCAGGGCGATAAAAGTCGAAAAAGCGCGCTCTCGCACTTTCAAAAGCGGCGGATTTAATGGATTCCGCCCAAAGACGTCTTTTGATTTCGACGCGGAAAGAAACGGCAAAAAACGATTCTTCAAAAATTCTCCAAAGAGCAATGGCTTTTTCAAGGACAGTCAAAAAAAGTTCCCTAAGGACGGCAAAAATTTTTCAAAAGACCGCCCAAGCTTTTCCAAGCGCAAATTTGGCGAATAAAAACTTGCAGCCTGTCTTAAATGCTACATAATTACGAATCAATTAAAAGATTGGTAATTATGACGCTTATGGAATTTTTGGGGTCTTTGATATGCTTGGTTCTTTTGACCATGCCACTTTTCTTGGTTTCTTATGCTATTGGTTCGCACTATAAATTGACATTCTTTTCAAATAGAAATATGGCGATATTTTTTGCTGTATATTTTCTTTCTTTTTGTGCGTTTATAATATCAATTTATGCGAATTAGGGATGGAGTGTTTAATATGACTGCGTTTGATGAATTGTTAATGGGGATAATCTCGTTTTTTTTATTATTAGATTTGATTTTCTTATATACCTTTCCCGTGTTTGCTGTGCTAACGATAATTGGCTTAATTAAAAAGTGGAGTTTCTATAATTTAAAGAATATTTTTATTATAATGTTTGCTTATATTATTGATTTAAGTATATACATATACTTGGATTATTGCTTTAGACAGTGTTTTTACGGAATTCAGTCATAATTGTAATTTGGAAAGGTTCATGAAATGTCAAATAAATGGAAATTAACTTCTTATCTTGTGTTTAACGGTAAAGGCAGAATGTGCCGTAGAGACTTTATAATGTTCAATACGATATTTTATGCCATAGGTGGAGTTGTTTGTGCAATTTATTTATTGGGCTTGCATTTGATAGGCTTTTTTGAAATCGATCCCGAAACAAACCCAATGACGAATAGCCAAATGTTTGCCTTGGTTGGATTGGTATTTATAGTTTTGTTGCTTTATTTAGTCCCATTTCTTGCGATGGGTATATTTGCGTCAATTCGCCGTTTGCACGACATAAATTTGTCCGGTTGGTGGATTTTGCTTTTTATGCTGATTAGTTTGATATCTAGAGGGTTTGGCGGAACACTGTGCACGATATTTTTAATGGTTAAAAAGGGTAGTGTCGGAGAAAATAAATACGGTGTCGATCCATTGGAATGACAAAAATGCTACGAACCCGATTTAAACATTTATGGATTTTGAAACACCTTTAAGAAACAATGTCCCGATAGGCTTTCATATTTTTTGCGCTCTTTTTCCTATATTGCCTTGGCTTATTTTTGCCACTATAATTGAGGATTTTGAGGTAGATTTGTTCCTTGTGGTATTTGTGCCGTTTGCGTTTTTATTTTACGTGCTTGAATTTTATTTTCTAAAAATCCTTGGATTTTTCGGAGTGAGAGCATATTTCAGCTATCCGATTTTTCTTTTCTTAATTACAAGCTTCTTTTATTTTTTATGTTCTATAAATACGGGAGTTGAGAGCGAACAAAAAGAAAGCGAAATCAAATCGTTTTTCTCTATGATGTTTATATGTTTCTTTTTCCCGTCTTTAATGCCGTTTTTGGCAAAAGTCATGGCAGATGTTTATCATTTTGTTATGTTTAAATTTGAACAAAAAATCGAAGGAAAAACTATTAAATAAAATTAAGTACTATCCAAGAAATTGCCAAATTTGATGTTGTGTTTCTATATCAAAAGAGACACCATAACAACGATTACCTTGAAACTATTTTTGTCTGATTTTAGTGTTTCAAGTTTTCAAATGTTATACGCTTCTTGACATCTTCGATTATACCTAATTTTTCAAGTTCATTTTTTATCTCGCATGCCAAGCTAAATCCTATTTTTAGTTTGCGTTGAAAGTGTGATATGCTTGTTTTATTGGTTTTTCTTACCACTTCAATAGATTTAATTAACAGTTCATTGTTTGGGTATTCTATGTGGAGCGGATATTTGTCGCCAAAGTTCGACAAACATGGACAATACAAAGATTTAATAAACGATAAAAATGTTATTTTTGAAAAACTTCATACCGGAGGTCATTCGGAGCAAAAAGACTTATTGGATTTTGTTGCAAACATCGCACCAAAAAAATTTGTCCCATTCCACACGAATGTCCCCGAGAAGTTATTAGAAAATTATTCGAATACAATAATAGGAAAAGAAGAAATTAATATTTAATAAATTTGATACCGTATTTTAGCGCTCTACGTCAAAGATTGTGGAATGGATAAAAAAAAGGAGGGCAAAGAAGGAAA